>JBPPMT010000051.1:0-23907 GCA_051306195.1 Solirubrobacterales bacterium | reverse complement strand
AGGCCCCGCCCAAGTCGAATTCGGGCCGCCGTCCGCGGAACTCCGGTCGTTCGCAGAAAAACGGTCGAACCGGAAACCGGGAGCCGAAGGCCAAGGAAGCTTCTGCCGAGGCTGGCGGTTCGGACCCCGGCGGTGCGGCTCTGGCCGATACCCCCGGCAAGGCTGAAGAAAAGGCACCGGAACCGGCAAAGGCAGCGGTGAACCAGAGCGGATCAAGGCCGAAAGAGCCCAAGGACGAGAAGTCGGTAAACTCCGGTCGGTTCGGCCTCCGGCGCGGACGCCGCAAGCGTGGACGCAAGTCCGATTGAAAGCGCCGGACGCGGGTCCAACACTTTTGGTGGACGAAGTCCGTCAGACGTCGACAGCTGACCAGACCAGACTAAGGATTTGAGAGTTCAACTATGTATGCGGTTGTAGAAAGCGGTGGCAAGCAGTACCGGGTCGAAGAGGGCACGGTTTTTGTTGTTGATCGCCTGAAGGCGGAACAGGGTGACAAAGTCACGCTGAAACCCGTCATGTTCAGGGGAGACGAGGTTGTGGTTACGGCCAAGGACCTCGAGAAGATCAAGATCGAGGCCACCGTCACCGAGCACCTTCGTGGCGAGAAGATCAAGGTCTTCAAGTACAAGGCGAAGAAGGGCTACAGCCGCCGGGCCGGTCACCGGGCCGAGCTGACCAAGCTCGAGATCACCTCACTCGGAACCGGAACTGCGAAGAAGGCCGCCCCGAAGAAGGCAGCCGCCAAGAAGGACGACGCCCCCAAGGCGGAAGCCGCAGCGGCAACAAAGGCACCGGCCGAGAAGAAGCCGGCAGCCAAGAAGCCTGCCGCGAAGAAGCCCGCCGCCAAGAAGCCTGCTGCTGCGAAGAAGCCCGCAGCGGAAAAGAAGCCGGCAGCCGCGAAGAAGCCTGCTGCCAAGAAGCCTGCCGCGAAGAAGCCGGCAGCCAAGAAGGAGGACGACAACTAATGGCACATAAGAAAGGTCTTGGTTCCTCAAGGAACGGTCGTGACTCGAACCCCAAGATGCTCGGGGTCAAGGTATTCGCCGGAGAGTCAGTCAACGGCGGCGAGATCATCGTCCGCCAGCGTGGCACCCAGTTCTGGCCCGGAGACGGCGTCGGAATCGGCCGCGACCACACAATTTTCGCCACCCGCCCCGGAAAGGTCGAGTTCAAGCCCGGCCGTAGAGGTCGAGTCATCTCAGTCGACCCGGCCGAGTAGCGACCAGGGACACCAGCATTCAGAAAGACCCGCTCCGGCGGGTCTTTCCTTTGCCCCAACCAACCTCGTACTCTGGACACGTGCTTTACGACAAGGCGAAAATATTCGTTGAAGGTGGCGGCGGTGGCGATGGTGTCATCGGCTTCCGGCGTGAGGCTCACGTGCCGCGCGGCGGCCCCGATGGCGGGGACGGCGGCCATGGCGGCGGGGTGATCCTGCTCTGCGATTCATCAAGACGCGACCTCGGAGCGCTCCGGTCCAAGCACTTCCGGGCTGAGCGCGGCAACCACGGCGAAGGTTCGAACAAGCAGGGGGCCCGCGGGGAGGACACGGTAATCCGGGTCCCGCCGGGAACTCAGGCGGTATCTGTGTCCGGAGCGGTGATCGACCTGGTCGAGGATGGCCAGACCGCGATCGTGGCGCGTGGCGGACGCGGCGGCCACGGCAACAAACGATTTGCGACTTCCGTTCGTCAGTCACCTCGTTTCGCGGAGAAAGGCACTTCCGGGGAATCCGGCTGGGTGGAATTGCGACTCAAGCTTCTGGCCGATGCCGGCCTGATCGGGCTGCCGAATGCCGGCAAGTCATCACTCCTGAGTCGCCTGACCAGAGCGGATCCGAAGGTCGCCGACTATCCGTTCACGACCCTCGAGCCGGTTCTCGGCACGATCGAGGCCGACGATCGCCAGGTCGTGCTGGCCGACATCCCGGGCCTGATCGAAGGCGCCGCCGAAGGCGCCGGCCTCGGCCATGAGTTCCTGGCGCACGTCGAACGCTGCGCGATGCTGATCCATGTGGTTGAGCTGGCCCCTTCGGACGGCGAGCCTCTGGAGAACTACCGGACGGTCCGGGACGAGCTCGCGGCACGGAATACCGGCCTGGAAGCGCTGCCCGAGCTACTGGTACTTTCGAAGTCCGACCTCTGGACTGAAGCCGATACCGCTGATCAGGTGGCGGACTGGAACGAGACCCTGGGGGACTCGGTCCTCGGAATCCTCCCTGTTTCTTCCGCCACCGGTGCCGGGCTGTCCGAGCTGACCGAAGCGATCGTCCGCTTCGTGCCGAAAGAAGTCACCTCTCCGGCCCTGCTCGGATCTGGCGGGGTGGAGGTCGACTTCGAAGCCGAACACCTCACCTACCGCCCGAAAGGCGAAGGCGGGTATTCGGTGGAAAAGGAGGACGAAGGTGTGTTCCGGATCCATGGCAGTGGTGTCGAGGTGCTGTTCGATCGTTTCGACATGGAGAACGAAGAAGCCCTCGGGTACCTCGAGACCAGGCTGATCGAGATGGGTGTGATGGCTGAACTTAAGAGGGCAGGATTCGAACCCGGCAATGAAATCAAGGTCGGCGAATACGAACTTGAGCTGTATTAGGGCATCCAAGTCGACTTCGCTCATTGAATGAAATGACAGTTTCGCTGTGCGAATTGGATGGTGGCAACCAGTGGGGCTTGGTCTAGTGTGAAACTCCTATGACTCTGGTTGTCAAACTTGGCTCTTCGATTGTGGCTGCCGATGATGGCGGGCTGCGTACGGACGTGCTTGATTCGGTCTGCGCGCAGGCCGCGGCGCTTCGGCGTGCCGGTGAGCCCCTGGTCATGGTCACCTCAGGTTCAATCGCGACCGGTATCCGGCTGATGGGGCTTCAAGCCAGGCCCCGTGCGATCGATGAGCTCCAGGCGGCCTCCGCGGTCGGCCAGGGTGCCCTCTTTCGTGAATACGAATCGAGACTCCAGCAGGGCGAAGCCGCCGCCGCCCAGGTTCTCCTGACCGCCTCCGACGTTGCCAGCCGGGCGAGTTACCTGAACGCCCGCCAGACGATGCGCCGCCTGCTCGAATGGGGAGTCATTCCCGTCATCAACGAGAACGACACCGTCGCCACCGACGAGATCACTTTCGGCGACAACGACTTCCTTGCGGCCCAGGTTGCGATCATGCTCGAGGCCCGGTTGCTGGTCCTGTTGACCAACACCGACGGCGTTTACACCGCCGACCCCGGAGCGAATCCCGACGCGGAGATGATTTCCGAAGTCAGTGACCCTTCCGACCTGAGCGGCATGGACATCGGCGACCGGACTTCCGTATTCGGGAGCGGTGGCATGCGGAGCAAGGTCGCAGCGGCCGAGATGGCGGCCGAGTCAGGCATCGAAGTTCGTATCTGCAACGGCACCGTCGATGGAAACCTGACCAAAGCCGCCGCTGGCGAGTCTGCGGGGACGGCGTTTGCCGTTCGAAAGCTCCCTGCCTCTGGATTCAAGCAGTGGCTCAAGTACGCGAAGCCGGTGGCCGGCCGGATCGTCGTCGACGACGGCGCAGCCAAGGTCCTCAAACAGAGTGGCTCCAGCCTGCTGCCGGTGGGGGTCACCGGGGTGGAAGGGCGCTTCGAAGCCGGGGATGCAGTCGAGGTGATCGCCTCGGGCGTCGTGATCGGCAAAGGAATCGCCAACTACTCGGCGGAAGAGACCGAGCGGATCAAAGGCATGAAGAGCAAGGACGTCCTCGAACTGATGCCCCAGGCGTCAGAGGAAATAGTTCACAGGGACTACTTCGTACTTTCGTAGTCAACCTGGCGGGCGGCCGAGCGTGTAGTTCTTCTTCACCGTCTTCCTGTTGCCGGCTTTGTCCTTGACTTTGGCGATCACCGTGACCGAGCGGGCTGCCTTGCTTGAGCGGAGCATCTTGATCTTGGCCTTGTTGATGCTGATCCTGGCGGTGCCTGTCTTGCCGGCCTTGACCCGGATGAACTTCTTCGAGATCGTCACCTTGCGCTTCTTGCCCTGGAAATTGACCTTCTTGCGGGTGACGACGGACAGGTTGGTGATGCAGGAGCCGTCTTCTTCCGCCGGGCAGGTCAGCTTGATTGCAGCGAATCCTGCTCTGGCAACAGGCGACTTCTTACCTTCGATCTTGATGGTGACGGTGTTGTCCGGCAGGGGCGGGCCGTAGGTGAACACTTCGTAGCCGTGAGTTCCGTCATCGGCTGTGAAGACGATCTCGTCGCCGAATTTCGTGAAATCCCACGGGCTCGAGCCTGAGCTTCCGGGCTGGAGGTCCGCGATCCGGCTCGCGCCTGAAGCATCGATTCTCCAGGGCTCGCTTCCGGTCGCCGGCTCGTAGAGGGTTGCGTAGATTGCGTTGCCAATCGACCTCAGGCTGTAAGGGCCTGAGCCCTCCTTGCCCGGGTTCGCATCGATGACCATCTCCGCGCCCGTTCCCGAACTGCGGAAAGGTTCGTATCCGTGGACCCCGTCGTTCGCCGAGAAATAGATGCTGTTGCCGAGCGGCGTGATCTCGCCCGGGTACGAAGATTCAGGCCCGGGATTGATGTCGGCCACCTGTGTCGGTGGGCCGCCGTTGGTGCGCCAAAGTTCGTAGCCGTCAGCTGCATCGGTGGCCTGGAAGTAAATGTGGCCGTTGACCGCTTCCAGACCGGCCGGGTAAGAACTGCCAACCCCGGGGTCGATTTCGCCTACCGGGGTCGTGACCATGGCAGTGTTCCGCCAGAGTTCCGTTCCATTGGTTCCGTCGTCGGCACTGAAGTACACGTGGCTGCCCATGGCGGTGAGATGTTCCGGGTAGGAGCCGTCGTTCCCGGGGTTGATGTCCATAAGGCGGGTGGTCGTCACACCATCGGTGCGGAAGGGTTCGTATCCGAAGCCGGTCTCGGAGGCCGAGAAGTAGACGTTGTTCCCGATCGCAGCCATCGCGTAAGGAAAGGATCCGTCGGGTCCCGGTTCGATGTCTTCAACGAGGTTGGCCCCACCCGAGTTCACCCGCCACACCTCGGTGCCGTTGGCCGCGTTCGTAGCCTGGAAGAGCACCTGGGTTCCGGTGGCAACGAAGTTCTGCGGAGACGAACCGTCAGGCCCGGGGTTGATGTCCTCGACCAATTGGACGGTGTTGCCGGTGAGGCGCCAGAGTTCCTGGCCGGTGGCTTCGGTGTGCGCCGAAAAGTAGATGTCGTTGCCGAGCTTCGTGAGGGAATGGGGGTCAGAGTCCTCCGGCCCCGGCACCAGGTCCTCGATCAGGCTCGCTGAATCCTGGTCGAAGCTCCAGAGTTCGTATCCCGCATCACCACCCGCAGTGGTCAAGACTTCGTTGCCACGCTGGACGAAAGGCCCGATCTCCGAGCCACTCGGTCCGGGGTTCAGGTCGTGGAAAAGCCGGGCTTCGGCTGCCGAAGCCGGCGTCGGACCGGCCAGCAACAGCACGGCCAGCATTGTGGTCAACGAGAACGCGAGAGCGGCGATCCACTTCTTCGGGCGGTTCATTTGGCCGGCCTCTTAACCTTGAAGGTTTTCCGGACGGTGGCTCTGTTGCCTTCGGAATCACTGACCTTTGCCGTTGCCTGGAGGGTTCGGGCCGGCTTGTTGGTCCTCAGTAGTTTTCGCAGCGCCTTGCCCAGCTTGAACTTGATCGACCCTGTCTTGCCGGCCGCCACACTGAAGTTCTCGTTGCCAATGGAGAACCTGCGTTTGTTGCCTTTGACCTTGACTTTGTTTTTCGTGGCCAGCGAGAGCGTTCCGGCGCATGGACCGTAGGCCTCGGCTGCGGGGCATTTGACCTTGATAGTCAGGACTCCATTGTTGCTAACGCTCAGTTTGCCACCAACCAGCTCGATGCTGACCTCCTCGTCGATCGGGCTCAGCTTCCAGAGTTCCGTGCCTTGAAGGCCGTCGTTGGCGCTGAAATACAGGGTGCCACCGATCTCCGCGAAATCGCCGGGTGAGGCGCCGTCGGTGCCTTCGAGCAGGTCGCCCACAAGTTGAAGTCCCGAGCTGTCGACGGACCACAGCTCACGCCCATCGAGAGTGGTCCGGGCATTGAGATAGAGAACGCCGCCGAAAATGTAGAACTCGTTCGGGCTGGAGCTGCTCTCGCCGACCCTGATGTCGGACACCAGGCTGGCGGACGTACCGTTGCTCCTCCAGAGCTCACGACCCTGACCATCCTTCATTGCGGTGAAGTAGAGCTGGTCCCCAAAGGCGATGAAGCGGTTGGAGTCGCTGCTGTCCGGCCCGGGATTGATGTCGGCCACCTGGGTAGTGCTCGTTCCGTTGGTCTGCCACAGCTCGTCGCCACTGACTCCGTTGCTGGCCGCGAAGTAGAGCCGTCCGCCGAATTCCGTGTATCCGTCAGGCGATGAACCTCCACCACCCAGATTGATGTCTTCCACGAGTTCCGTAGTAACCCCGTCTGTCCGGTGGAGTTCGGAGCCGGTGGTGCCGTCTTCGGCAGTGAAGTAGAGCTTTGACCCGAGCACGGTCATTCCTCGCGGATACGAACCGCTTCCGGCCGGGTTGATGTTGCTCACGAGGTCGAGTCCCGAACCATTGGTCCGGTAGAGCTCTACGCCAAGTACCGGTTCGTATGCAGCCATGTAGAGGTAGTTGCCAAGCACCTCGAGATCCACCGGCGAGGAAGAATTGTTTCCGGGATTGAGGTCTTCTATCTGCGTAGTGGTGGTTCCGTTGGTTCGCCAGAGTTCCTGAGCGTCAGGACCGTAGGCGCTGAAGTAGAGGAAGCCACCCATCTCAGTGAAGTTCCGGGGGTAGGAGTCGTCAGGACCGGGAAAGATGTCGCTGACCATCTCAGCCGTGGTTCCATCCGATCTCCAGAGCTCGGCTCCGTTGGCCTCGGTTTTGGCCGTGAAGTACATGTAATTGCCGAGGGGGGTGAAATCAGTGGGCTGACTGCTCAGGGGTCCGGACCGGATATCCGCGACCATCCGGGCAGACCCACCGTCGAACACCCAGAGTTCCTCGCCTCGAGCGTCTTGGGCGCTCATGAAGATTTTGCCGTTCAACTCGACGCTTCCTTCGGGGAATGAGTCGCTCGGACCGGGGTTGAGGTCAAAGGCAAGCCGCTGCTCGAGTCCTGCAGCCGACGCTGTGTCGCCCGACAGCGAGAAGGCCACCGAAAGAAGAATGCCGAGAACGAGGCTCCCCATGAGCCGTCTGCGTCCCTGAATTGCCAAATCGGCCCCCATTAAATTCCCCCCGAGTTGAGTTCCAGACCGGACGGTATCGGCACCTCACTCGGTCGTCAAGGGCAGGTCCCCGAACCGCCGAAAAGGTACCCTCTGGCAATGGAAGTAACGCTCACTGACATTGAAGGCGACTGCGCCGCGGCCAAGGGCGCTGCCCGAATCCTCGCGGCTACCTCGACCGAGGACAAGAACAGGGCCCTCGAGGCAATTGCCGTCGGCCTGACGGACAACGTCGAAGCCATCCTGGCTGCCAATGCCGATGACCTTGCCGACGAACGGGCCCAAGAGCTCAGCTCTGCCCTTGTTGACCGCCTAACGCTCACCGCGGAGCGGATTGAAGCGATGGCGGCCGGCGTGCGTGAAGTCGCTTCACTTGACGATCCGGTCGGTGAGGTGCTCGATTCCCGCGTCCTTGACAACGGCCTCGACCTGAAGAAGATCCGGGTCCCGCTCGGCGTGGTGGCGGTCGTTTACGAAGCCCGGCCGAACGTCACGATCGACTGTGCCGCGCTGACGATCAAGAGCGGCAACGCGATCCTTCTGCGTGGATCAAGCTACGCCGAGAGGACCAATACGGCCCTGGCCGACGTTGTGCGAGACGGGCTCGCTGAAGCGGGCCTGCCGACTGACGCGGTTGTGTTGTCAACGGGCGGCGGACGAGAGGCACTCGCCGGACTGGCCAAACAGGAAGCGACCATCGACCTGCTGATTCCCCGTGGCGGGGAAGGGTTGAAGAACGCACTCAAGGAAGTCGCGACCGTGCCCGTCCTCTACGCGGCTGCCGGCAACTGCCATGTCTACGTTCATTCGACGGCTGACCTCGAGACCGCGCGCGCGATCGCCGTTAACGCAAAGGTGAGCCGTCCCGGAGTCTGCAATGCGGCCGAGACACTGCTCGTCGACCAGCAGGTTGCGGCGGCGTTCCTGCCTGATGCCCTGGACGAGCTTTCGGCTGCCGGGGTCGAAATCGTCGGCGACGAGCGGACCCGCGAGAACGCGGGCGACACTGAAGTCAAGGCGGCGACCAGTGAAGACTGGGATACGGAATTTCTCGACCTGAAGCTGGCCGTGGCCGTGGTCGATGACCTCGATGCCGCGATCGACCACATAAACCGGCATGGCAGCGGTCATTCCGAGGCGATCGTCACCGAATCCGAGCAGGCCGGTGAGCTCTTTGCCGAGAACGTCGATGCTGCAGCGGTCTACGTCAATGCTTCAACCCGCTTTACCGATGGATTCGAGTTCGGCATGGGAGCCGAGATCGGCGTGTCCACCCAGAAGCTCCACGCCCGCGGCCCGGTGGGCCTGCGCGAGCTGACCACCACCAAGTATGTGGCCCGCGGTGACGGCCAGGTACGTGGCTGAACTTCCCGGCAACCCGGAGCAGCTCGGGGTCTTCGGATCCTCATTCAACCCGCCGCACCTGGCTCATCTGGTTTTCATCGGGGAGGCGATGTGGCAGCTCGGGCTGTCGAGGGTGATCGTCGTGCCGACCGGTGACGCGTACCACAAGGAGTCGGAAACGGACCCCGGGCCCGAGGCCAGGCTGAGGATGACCGAGTTCGCGTTTTCGAACGTCGAGGGGATAGAGGTAGACCGGACCGAGGTGCGGCGCGAAGGACCGTCCTACACATGTGACACCCTTGAGGAGATTGCTGGTCGAAACGAAACAAGCGAGATCCACCTGCTGATGGGTGCGGACGCTGCCTTGGGGTTCGACGGATGGCATCGGCCGGAGCGGATTCTCGAGCTGGCCCGCATCGGAATCGCACCTCGCCCGGGGATCGGGCAGGAAGAGGTGGAAACGGTCTTCGCCGGCATGGACGCGACTGACCGGGTCGACTTCATCGAGATGCCGGAAGTCGACATTTCGTCGACGATGATTCGCCGGCGGCTGGACGCAGGGGAGCCCTACCGGCACCTGGTGCCGGCGGCGGTTGCGCAAATGATCGAGAATGAGGATACGTATGGGAATGACTAGCCAGGAACTGACCGAAAAAATCGCCGAGCTGGCCGATGCCAAGCTCGCCGAAGACGTCGTTGCGCTCGACATGCGCGACCTCGTCACCTACACCGATTTTCTGGTGATCTGCACGGCCCGCAACGAGCGGATGGCCGACGGCATCGCCGAAGAGATCCACGTCCGCTTGAAAAACGAAGACTCACTGCTGCCGGTCAACCCCGACCGCTCGGGAGACGTCGGATGGACGGTCATGGACTATCTCGACACCGTGGTCCACATCTTCACCGCCGAAGCCCGTGAGAGGTTCGATCTCGAAGAGCTCTGGCACGAAGCTCCCCGTCTCGAGCTCAAGCTCGACCCGGCCCCGTCGCAGTCGACGACCGCCGCATAACGCGCGGAAGCACGCCGCAAGGCCCTTCGGTCCAATCGCTGTAAAATGCGCGGCCGTTGCATTTACGGGGCTGTAGCTCAGCTGGAAGAGCGCCGCCATGGCATGGCGGAGGTCAGGGGTTCGAGCCCCCTCAGCTCCACTGAAAGGAAAACCCCGTCGTAGGCGGGGTTTTCACTTGCAGTGTTCTGGTCTGGTCTAGCTGGCGACCGGCTCGGTGAAGTTGGCGTGGCTGATCAGGCGCCAGGACCCGCTGGCCTTGGTGAAGGTTGAAATCCGGGGGATCCAGGCGGCGGGCACCGGGATGCCGTCGATCGTCTGGATGTTGTTCGCCTCGAAGCGGATCACCCTGACGTTGCCCGACCTCTTGCCGACGATACCGCGGACCCGGAAGTCCTCGACTACCGAAGGATCGGCCAGGTACTGAGGCTTGGTCAGGTATTCGCCGTTCGCCCGCTGAAGCAGGAAAGCAGGGTCGAGGAACCGCTTGAGTCCGGCCGTATCTTCGGCCTTCAGCAGCCTGAGGAATTCGGTCGCGAGCCTTTTGTTGGTCGGATTGCCCTTGAGCACGCCGGACTTGGGCGAGCCCGAACCGGCCAGCGCGGTTGAGGGTGAAGCTCCTGCGAGCGCACCGATTCCGAGCAGCATTGCAAAAGCGCAGGCGAATGCGACGATCCTGCTACGAAGCGATGAAGTTCTGATCTGGTCCATGGTTCTCCCTGTTTTGGTCTGGCGGTTCCGGCAGAGTACCGCCGTGCCCGGCTGAGGTAAAGCGTGGCTAGACTCGGGCCATGGTCCCTCCATCCCCGGAATCACTTCGAATGCCGGCAGAATGGTCACTCCATGAGCGAACCCTTGTGGCCTGGCCACAACGGGAGGAGGCCTGGCGCGGCACGACCATCGACGCCGCCCGCGACAGCCACGCCGAGGTGATCGAAGCGGTCAGCCGGTTTGAGCCCGTCTTGGTCGTGGCGGACCCCTCACAGGCCGATAGCGCCCGTTCCCGGCTTCCCGCGGACAACATCGAGGTGGCCGCCATTCCGGTCGATGATTCCTGGATTCGCGACTCGGGACCGATCATCGTCACCGATGGAAACGGCAGGAGGGCCGGAGTCGACTTCGGATTCAACGCGTGGGGGATGACCTTCGAGCCTTACGACAAGGACGCCGCAGTATCGGCGGCCATTCTCAGCCACCTCGGAATCGATCGAATCGCCGCATCGATCGTGCTCGAAGGCGGCTCGATCGCGGTAGACGGCGAGGGCCTGCTGGTCACGACCGAGCAGTGCCTGCTCGATCCGACCCGCAACCCGGACCTGGGCAAGGACGAAATCGAGGAGGCGGTAAACGCTCCGCTCGGGGCCGACCGCATGATCTGGCTCGGCCAGGGACTGCTCGAGGACGCCGATACCAACGGGCACGTCGACAACATCTGCGCTTTCATCGAGCCAGGCCGGGCGATGCTCCAGACCTGCGATGTGAACGACCCGAACTGGGAAGGAACCCGCGAGAACCTGCAGCGTCTGACGGATGCCGGAATCGAAATCGTCGAATGGGAGCTGCTGCCGCGGATCGAGCGCGATGACGGTGAGCCGGTGGTCGTGCCGTACATGAACTTCTACATCGTCAACGGTGCCCTGATCGTGCCGGTGAGCGGGGTCGATCCCGACATGGATCAGGAGGCACTCCGGCGCCTCGGCGACCTCTTCCCGGGTCGCGAGGCGGTCGGCATCGACGGCCGGGTGCTGGCGCTCGGTGGCGGTGGCATCCACTGTGTAACCCAACAGGTCCCGGCGGCCTGAACCTGAAATCTGCGGAAGGCGGACCAGACCGATGACAACTGAGGCTTATGAAGTGATCGACGCGACCGGACCCTCTCCGGAGTCGATGGCCCGGACCCGGCAGAGCGAGCGCCCGCCGTTCCGCATCGGTGCGGTGCAGCAGGCGTGGAACCCCGATCCGATCGCCCATGAAGAGGCCCTGTCCGAGGGGATCTCGATCGCTGCGCAGAAGGGTGCCGAGCTGGTCTGCCTCCAGGAGTTGACCCTCTCGCCGTACTTCGCGATCACGCCGGACAAGGTCGAAGAAGCCGCCGGGCTGACCGAGCCGATCCCCGGGGGCCGCACGGTCGAGTTCGCGACCCGGCTGGCGAAGGCGGAGCGGGTCTACGTCCACGCATCTCTCTACGAAGAGGCCGAGGGTGGCGGCATCGGATTCAACACGGCGATCTGTGTCTCGCCAGAGGGCGAACTGATCGCCCGGACCCGCAAGCTCCACATCCCGGTGACCGCCGGCTACTACGAAGACCGGTACTTCCGGCCCGGCGACACCGGCTATCCCGTAGTCGGGGTCGGCGATGCCCGCTTCGGATTCCCCACCTGCTGGGACCAGTGGTTCCCCGAACTTGCGCGCGCCTATTCGATTGGTGGGGCCGAGGTGATCGTCTATCCGACCGCGATCGGGTCCGAGCCGGACCACCCGGGTTTCGACACCGAGCCGCTCTGGGAGCGGGTGATCGTCGGCAACGGAATCGCCAACGGAACTTTCATGGTCACGATCAACCGGATCGGAACCGAAGGGCCACTCACCTTCTACGGCTCCTCGTTCATCTCCGACCCCTACGGAAGGGTGCTGGCCCAGGCACCGCGGGATCGGCCGGCGGTGATAGTGGCCGACCTCGACCTCGAGCAGAGAAAAGACTGGCTCGAACTATTCCCGTTCCTGGAGACCAGAAGGCCCGATACCTACGGACCGCTTTTATAAGGCGCCGGATTTCCGAACTGGGAAATCTCGGCGTTTGCTGCAGTGGGTTGCCGGTGGGGGTGCGGAACCCCTAGGACTCGGCGTACTTCTTCAGACCTTCGGCCGCGTCCTTGGTCAGCATGTCCTTGACCTTGTCCTGAACCGGGCCCTTGAGCAGCAGGCCGAGCATGCGGCCGGTGTCGGCTTCGAGGGAGTAGGTGGCGCGGGTCTTGTCATCACCGAGGTCTTCTAGAACCCAGGAACCGTTCAGCCACTTGAGGTCGCCCTTTTTCTGCTCCCAGGTCATGCCGTCCTCGGGCTGGTACTTGAAGGCAAGGTGAGAGGTGACTTCGCGCACCTTGGCGTCCGACTTGATCTCGACCAGAGCAGCATTACCGTCCGAGTCGGTCTCGAGAACCTTCGCCGAAACCATCGACTCCTGCCAGTTAGGCGAGTTCTCAAGATCGGAAATGATCTCGTAGCAACGCGCTTTGGGGGCATCAACTTCAACTGTTCTGGAGGCCTTGAGAATGCTCATGTGGCAGATGCTACCCGCTACGTGGCTGGCGGGCGGCCCCCGGGGCGCACCCCGGCACGCCTGGCTTCGTCAGTCGCTCGGAGCCTTGGGAACGCACCAAGAAGTGCGCCCCCGTCGGCACTTTCGCTCGTTCCTCGCCAGACGCACCAGGGAGCGCCCCGAGCACCACCCTCATTGGAGGGACGGCCAAGACTCGGGAGCCATATTCGGAGGTGCCTGCGTTTTAGGTGCGGATTGCGCGGTTATCGCCGGCACCTCGTCGATGACCAAGGTAATGACGGATTCACCCCATATTTGGGGGTGAATCCGTCAAGAAGTGACCCGATTCGGCGGGGGCGGGTGGTGCTCGCAGGCAGTTCCCGAGTACCGCTTCGTTTAAGGTTGAGCCATGAGCGATCTACGGCTTGAGGGCGTCCATCACATCAGCTGCATCACTGGCGATGCTCCGGGCAATGTGGAGTTCTACGCCGGACTGCTCGGCATGCGCATGGTCAAGAAGACCGTCAACCAGGACGACCCTTCGGTCTACCACCTCTTTTACGGGGACGAGAAAGGGAGCCCGGGCTTCGACCTGACTTTCTTCGAGTACCCCGGAGCCCGCCCGGGCCGGGCCGGTGCCGGGATGGTCCACCGGATTCTTTTTCGCCTGCCATCAGTGGAGGCGCTCGCTTTCTGGAAGGAGCGGCTCGAGGCTGCCGGTATCGAGACCGAACTCGGTGGCGAGTCCCTGAGGTTCTCCGACCCCGAAGGCCTCGACCTCGAGTTCTTCGTCTACCAGGGTGATGAACCGGCGCTGGTTTCCCGCCACAAGGAGATTCCGGCCGAGTTCGCGATCCTGGGCTTTCAGGGTGTGCGGGTCTACTCCGGCAACCAGGACTTCACCGAAGAAGTCCTCGGAGACGTGCTCGGCTTCGAGAAGCTGGGCGACGGCCTCTGGGAGCGGGCGGGAGAAGAACGCTCCAGCACCTACCAGCTCGATCCTCCGCCGGACGAGCGTGGCATCCCCGGCGCAGGCACCGTCCATCACATCGCCTGGGCCTCGCCGCTTGACCAGCACGACGCCTGGCAGGAGATGGTCACTTCGAGCGGCCTTCAGGCGACGCCGGTGATCGATCGTTTCTACTTCCGGGCGATCTACTTCCGTGAGCCCGGTGGAGTGTTGTTCGAGCTGGCGACGATCGGTCCCGGGTTCACCACCGACGAAGAAGCGGATCACCTCGGTGAGAAGCTCTCGCTGCCGCCGGATTTCGAATCGGTCCGGGAGCACGCCGAAGCTACCCTGACCCCGTTGCCGGACATCCGGCAGTGGCGTCCGGACGAGGCTTGAGCACCGGGCCTGACGGCCTCGCCCGCCGGTCGCGGGCCAAATACACTCCGCGCTGATGAGCCGATACGAACCTCGGGCAATCGAGGAAAAATGGCAGCGCGTCTGGGCGGATGAAAAGACCTGGGAAGTTCCGAATCCCGGCGAGGAAGGATTCGACCCGGAGGTTCCCAAGGCTTACGTGCTCGAGATGCTGCCGTACCCCTCGGGCGAGCCCCACGTCGGCCACCTGAAGTGTTATTCGGTCGGCGACGCGATCGCTCATTTCCGGCGCCGCAACGGTTTCGAAGTGATCCACCCGATGGGATACGACTCCTTCGGGCTGCCGGCGGAGAACAACGCGATAAAGACGGGCGAGCCGCCTGCGGTGGCAACCCAGCGGTCGATCGACTCGTTCCGGAAGCAGTTCACGGAGTGGGGCATTTCGATCGACTGGTCACGCGAGCTCGCGACCCACTCCCCCGAGTACTACCGCTGGACCCAGTGGATTTTCCTTCAGCTTTTCGAGAAAGGACTGGCGTACCGGACACAGGCTCCGGTCCAGTGGTGCCCGAAGGACGCCACCGTGCTGGCCAACGAGCAGGTAATCGACGGCCGCTGCGAACGCTGCGGCACCGAGGTGGAGACCCGCAACCTGCGCCAGTGGTTCTTCAAGACAACCGAGTACGCCGAGCAGTTGCTGGCCGACTTCGACCAGCTCGAATCCTGGCCCGACCACGTGATCACGATGCAGAAGAACTGGATCGGCCGCTCAGAGGGCGCCCAGGTCACTTTCCGCTGTGAAAGCGCCGACATCGACTTCCCGGTGTTCACCACCCGGCCCGACACCCTGTTCGGTGCCACCTTCTTCGTGATCGCGCCGGAACACCCCGAGCTCGAGATCCTGGTCGCCGGAACCGACGCCGAAGAGCCGGTGCGTGAGTACGTCAACTCGGTCGCCCGCGAATCACTCCAGGAGCGGGGTGACGAAGGCCGACCGAAGACCGGAGTGCCGCTCGGCCGGACCGTCACCAACCCGGTCAACGGCGAAGAGATCCCGATGTTCGTCGCCGACTACGTATTGATGGACTACGGCACCGGCGCGGTGATGGCGGTCCCCGCCCACGACGTGCGCGACTTTGCGTTCGCCGAGAAGTTCGGCCTATCCGTACGCCGGGTGATCGACCCGGGTGCCGAAGACGAAGACGTCGGGGAGCTGCCGTACACCGGTGACGGCCCGATGGTTGATTCCGGACGCTTCGACGGCATCCACAACCGCGAGGCTTACGACCAGATCGTCGCCTGGCTGGCCGACGAGGGCCGCGGGGAGCTGTCGGTCAACTTCCGGCTGCGGGACTGGCTCGTTTCCCGCCAGCGCTACTGGGGCGCGCCGATCCCGATTGTCTATTGCGACGACTGCGGCATGGTGCCGGTCCCGGAGGACCAGCTGCCGGTCGTCCTGCCGGAGATCGAGGACTACGCGCCCAAGGGCAAGAGTCCGCTGGCCGCCGCCGACGACTGGGTGAACGTCCCCTGCCCGAAATGCGGTGCCGCGGCGAAACGTGAGACCGACACGATGGACACCTTCGTCGATTCTTCCTGGTACTTCATGCGTTACCTCGACGCGCAGAACGAAGGCGCCGCGTTCAGCCGCGACGCCGTTGACCACTGGATGCCCGTCGACCAGTACATCGGCGGGGTCGAGCACGCGATCCTCCACCTGCTTTACGCCAGGTTCTTCGCCAAGGCACTCCGCGACATGGGTCACATCGGAGTCGCCGAGCCGTTCGCCAACCTCTTCACTCAGGGAATGATCACCCGCGACGGCGCCAAGATGTCGAAGTCCAAGGGCAACACCGTAAGCCCGAGCGAGTACGTCGCCCGGCACGGAGCCGACGCCGCCCGCACCTACGTCTGCTTCATGGGGCCGCCCGAACGCGGCGGCGACTGGACCGACGAAGGAGTCGAGGGTGTCCACCGGTTCCTGGCCCGACTCTGGCGCGTCGCTGAAGAGCTCGTTCCCGAGGGCGGCGGCCAGCCCGGGTCGCCTGATTCCACCGCACTTGCCGGCCGGGTCGAAGGCGATGCCCGCGACGTCATGGCCAAGGCCAGCTGGGCGATCGACAAGGCCACACGTGACTTCAGCCGCGGCTTCCAGTTCAACACGGTGGTCGCCGCCGTGATGGAACTGGTCAACGAGATCTATCGGGTGAAGGACGGCCTGATCGGCGATCCGGACGGGGCTGCCGCTCTGCGTTTCGCAACCGCCACGGCCGCCTCGCTGATCCAGCCCTTCGCCCCACACCTCTCGGCCGAGGTCTACGAGATGCTGACTGACGACCGGGTCTGGGAGTCCGAATGGCCGGAAGCGGATCCCGAGATGCTGAAGTCCGACACCGTGACGATCGTGGTCCAGGTGAACGGCAAAGTCCGTGACCGGATCGAGGTCGCCGACGGAACGGAGAAGGAAGAGATCCTGGCCCAGGCCAAGGCGGCCGAGAACGTGGTCAAGCATCTCGAAGGGGTCGAGCTGGTCAAGGAGATCCTCGTTCCCGGCAAGCTGGTCAACCTGGTGGTCCGTCCCGCCTGACCAGGGTCAGGGTTTCGTTGCCGGTTTGTTGAATTCGTAATCCCCCTGTGAGCGAACTCGCTCGAGGATCGGGACATGTTCGAGGCCGGACGCACCCAGATCCTCATCTACGTGGTGATAGCCGCGGTCCTGCTGCTGGTCGGCTTCAATTCGATACGCAGCCAGAGCAGCCCGGGAGACCAGATTCCCGAGCCGGCTGGCGCCTCCGCGAATGACCCGGGCGACGCAGCCGGATTCTCGATGTCTGCCGATGATTCGAAGCTGGTCGTGGATGTCTCCGGCGGGGTCAGGCGT
Source organism: Solirubrobacterales bacterium (assembly GCA_051306195.1). Lineage (GTDB taxonomy): Bacteria > Actinomycetota > Thermoleophilia > Solirubrobacterales > 70-9 > 67-14. The sequence goes on along the minus strand of JBPPMT010000051.1, from coordinate 6,882 downwards.
CCGGGGGTTTACCGGATGGCCCCTGGCACCCGGGTTATCGATGCGATCGAGCGAGCCGGGGGTGCCCTGCCGAAGGCATTGCCCGGGGCAATCAACCGGGCGGCGAAGCTGGCTGATGGGCAACAGGTAGTGGTGCCCCTGGCGGTCGGGGCCGCCGGCGCTGCTGGTGTTGCGGTCGCCGGGACTGCAGTTCCGGACGCCCCGGTCAGCCTTGGTGCGGCCACTCCGGAACAGCTCGAAGAGATCGAAGGCATCGGTCCGGTCACGGCTCAGAAGATCATCGAATTCCGCGATTCGAAAGGCGGGGTGGGATCAATCGATGATCTCGACCAGGTCAGTGGAATCGGTCCGGTGACCATGGAGGCGCTGCGGTCCGGGCTCCAGCCCTGATCAAACTGACAGCCCCGTTCGGGTCCGGCGGCTGGCGTCTGGCCGTGCTGGCCGGCCTGGCGTTGGGCCTGGCGATCTCTCCTTACTGGGCACCTCCTGGCGGCTTTCCGCAGGCCGCGATCGCGCTCGTCCTGACCCTGATCGTCCTGATCGATCGGGACCGGTTCGCGGCAGGAGGAATCGTTCTGGTCTTCCTTGCAGCGACCCTGACCGGAGCCAGCGCTGGTGGGCTGCGACTCGAGGCGATTGACCGTGGCGCCCTTGAAGTGAAGCCTGGCACAACGATTCAGGTGACCGGATTCACGACAGCGGTGGCAAAGCGTTCGAGGGGCGTGACCCGAGTCCCGGTTCAGACCGAGTCCGGCAAGGTAATGGTCGAAGCCTCCCGAGCCCCTCCGAGGATCGCAACTGGCAGCGGGGTGGCAGCCCGGGGAGTGGCTCGTGGCCCGCCAGGTTTCCTCGAGTCAAGTCTCAGCAGGCAGGGAATTTCGAGAGTCGTTTACGCGGAGGTCATCACCCTTGACGGGAAGCGCCGCGGAGGGGTTGCCGGCTGGATCGATTCAATGAGGATTCGGGCGGAAGCCGCCCTTTCGCGCGGGATGCCGCCGAGGGAGTCGGCACTCGCCCGGGGGTTCGTGCTCGGCCAGGACGATTCGATCGACGAAAAGACGACCGAGGACTTCCGCGCTTCCGGTCTGGCGCACCTTCTGGCCGTAAGCGGGCAGAACGTCGTCTTGCTGGGGCTGCTGGCGATCCCGTTCATGGCGATGGCCGGACTCGGGCCTCGATCCCGACTGGGGGTGGTCGCGGCGCTGATCCTCGTTTACGTACCGCTGGCCGGAGCCGGCGCTTCGATCCAGCGGGCAGGGGTGATGGGCCTCGCCGGACTCCTGGCGGTGGCAGCCACCCGGCCCGGCTCTCGGGTCTACGCGCTGGTGCTGGCCGCTGCGGTCACCCTCGGGGCCAATCCGCGCTCCAGCACCGACATCGGCTGGCAACTGAGCTTTGCCGCGGTGATCGGCATCTACCTTCTGACCGGACCACTCCAGGCGAGGCTGCGGGTCCTGATCGGCACCGGTGGCTGGCGCACCGGGCTCACCGATGCGACTGCCGTAACCGTGGCTGCGACCCTGGCAACGGCACCGCTGATGGCGTTCCACTTCGAGGAGATTTCGGTCACGACGCTGGCCGCGAACCTGCTCGCGGTTCCGGCGGTTGCCCCGGCGATGTGGCTCGGCATGATCTCCGCGGCGCTCGGCCAGGTCGCGGGCTGGATGGCACTGCCGTTCAACCTCCTGAATTCGCTCTTCCTCTCCTACGTCGCGCAGGTGGCCGCCTGGTTCGGTGGACCTTCATGGGCCCGGCTCGAGGTTCGCATCGGCAGCCCGTACGCGTTGGTCCTTATTTACATGTCGATCGCGGCCGTTGTTGTGGCACTGCTCAAGCTGCTCACACCCCGGCGGCTGGGCGACGACCCCGACCCGCGCCGCCGCACTCGCGCACGCCAGGTAGCCGGCGGATCGCTGCTCGCCCTGGTAGGGGTTTCGGTTCTCTTCGGTCCGTCGCTGTTCGGCGACCAGCGGCGGCAACTGGCCGCACCGCCAGAGGGTGGGGCAAGGGTGGAGGTGCTGGATGTCGGCCAGGGTGACGCCATCCTTATCCGGCCCGCCACGGGTGACCCGGTGCTGGTCGACGGCGGACCGCCCGGCGGGGATGTCGAGGGTGCGCTCGAGTCTGCCGGCGTGGAAGGCCTTTCCGCGGTGATCCTGACCCACGACCACCTCGACCATTTTGGTGGGTTGTACGACGTGTTCGGCCACTACGAAGTGGAGCGATTCCTGTTCGACCGGCTGCCCCGGTCCTTGCTCGCCCTGTCCCGGGAATCGGGAGCCGAGCCGGTCCGGATCGCGCAGGGTTTCGGATTCAGGGCAGGCGAAGTCAGCGCGGAGGTTCTCTGGCCACCAAGACTCGACCAGGGAGAGGAGCCACCGGAAGACCCGAACGACCGGTCGGTGGTGGTCGGGATCGAAGTTGGTCGATTCCGGATGCTGCTGACCGGCGACGCCGAGGCAGAGGTAGCCCCGGTAAACCCGGGTCCGCTCGACGTGCTCAAAGTTGCCCACCACGGAAGCGACGATGCCGGACTGCCAGTTCTGCTCACCGGGAGCGATCCCGAACTCGCGTTGATCTCGGCCGGTGAGGACAACTCGTACGGTCACCCGACCGCGAGGACCACGTCGGAGCTGGGCGAAGGCGGAGTAGATGTGCTGCGAACCGACCAGGACGGAACGATCTCGATAGTCGTGAGCCGAAACGGCTACAAGATCGAAACCGGCAACTAATCCCGCAAAGCCCGCGAGATCCCGAAAGTCACCCATAATGCCGGAGTTTCGGGATCTCGCGGCTCTGTAGCCGCTCCGCCGCCGGTGAAACCGGGACAATGCGCGGGTGGCAGACCAGATGAAACCGGCTTACCTGATCCACGGGGACGACATCGCCAAGATTGATGAGGCGAGGTCGCGGCTCCGGAGGAGGGCCGAGGACGAGGGCGGAGCCGCCTCGCTGGAGATCTTCGAACCGGCCGAGAACCGTGGCAGCGCCGACGCCGACGCCCTGGTCGCAGCGATTTCTTCGATGTCGCTGATCCCGACCCGTCGCTACCTGCTCGCCGACCACGTAGAGAAGTGGGGCAAGCGTCAGGTTGAGAGGGTCGCCGAGGCGGTGGTAGCTGCGCCGCCCGACACGACGATCGTGCTGATCGCGCGCGGCAAGGTTCCCCCGGAGATCACCAAGGCCGTAAAGAAGGTCGGGGGAGACCTGCGGGAGTACCTCGCTCCGAACGCCCAGCAGATGCCTGCACACCTGATCGAACTTGCCGCGAGCCGTGATTTCGAACTGGCACCGGAAGCCGCCCGGTTCCTCGTTTCCCACCTCGGGAGCAACTTGACGCGGCTTTCAAACGAACTCGACCGGCTCAGTCTCTGGGCCGGCAAGGGCGGCAGGGTCGAAGCCGAGGACCTCGACGAGATGGTCGCCGACGCCACGGAGACCAGCAACTTCGCCCTCGGGGATGCGCTTATCGCCGGGGATCGGATCCGCGCCCTGGAGATCGCCGAAGACCTGATCAGCCAGGGATCGACCGCCGGAGGTGTCGTCTACCCGACTTCGATGAGTGTGCGCCGGGCCAACAAGGCTCTCGGCAAGCTCGAAGCGGGGACCCCGCCGAATCAGATCGAAAGGGAGCTTGGCCTGCCGCCTTTCCTCGCACGCAAGCTGATCGGTTCACTTTCGGGGGTTTCGGTAGGAGACATGCGAAACGCGACCATCGCCATGGCGGACCTTGAAATCTGGACCCGCGGCGGCGCGTCCTATCCCGACGAGCTCGCCCTCGACCTGGCATTGCTCGCTGCAACAGATGAAGCCGGCTGAGCCGGCTTCATGAAAGTTGTGGTGCGGAGAGGCCTACGCTTCGAGTGCGGCGCCAGTGGCGACGCGGGCAGCACGAGACTTCTTGCGGGCACCGTTGCGACGGTGAATGGCGCCACGCTGAACGGCTTTGTCGATCTTGGAGACGAGCACGCGGTGCTCGGTTTCCACAGTTTCGGCATTGCCTTCCTTCACCGCTTCTTCGAGGCGGGTGAAGTAAGTCTTGATCGCGCTGGTAAGCCGTCGGTTTTCGACGCGCTCACGCTCGGTGCGAAGGATTCGTTTTTTCTGTGAGGCTATGTTGGCCATGATCTTTTTCTCTGCCTGCTGTCGGGGGAATTCCCTCACAGGCGGCCGCCGACTATACCGATAGAGCGCTTGGAAACGCCACACGACCCCCATATGAAGCCGACTGAGGATTCAGAGCTCGATGCATTCGAGGCCGCTGCGGCGCGCGCAGAGGCGGCCCTGAACCGGGTTACCGAGCGTCTGGACCCGCCAGAACCGGCTCCCGAAGCCGAAACCACCGAGGTGCCGGCGATTTCAGCGCAGACAGCGCCAATATCGCAGGCACCTCGTGATTTGACCCCGCCTGAACCGGTCGAACTGCCAGCGGAGGTCTGGGCTGCAAAGGGTGACATCGGAGAAGAGGGCGGAATTGCTTCACCCCTGACCGAGGCCCTCATCGAGTCCGAGACCAAGCCGGAGTCGAAGAAAGCCGGACCTGGCAGGCTCGCGAAGTCCACCGCCTTCTTTTCCATCGCCACCGCGGCCTCCCGGGTCGCCGGTCTGGCCCGGGAAGTGGTCGCGGCCAGTTACTTCGGCATCTCCGGGCCGATGTCGGCTTTCACGGTTGCTTTCCAGGTCCCGAACTTGATCCGCGCCCTTTTTGCCGACGCGGCGCTTCAGCCGGCCTTCGTCCCGATCTTCACCGAGCAGATCGAGCGGGGCAAGGTCAAAGAGGCGTTCCGCATGGCCTCGACCCTGATCCTGCTGGTGACCATGGTCCTTGGCGCGATCACGGCTTTCTTCGTCCTGTTCGCCAGCTTCCTCATGCCGCTGTTCGCTCCTGGTTTCAGCGGCGAGGTAGAGGACCTGATGATCGTGCTCTCGCAGATCATGTTCCCGATCCTCATCCTGCTCGGAGTGACCGGCGTCGTGGTCGGCATCCTCAACAGCTACGACCGCTTCGGTGCTTTCGCGATATCACCGCTCTTCTGGAACCTGACGATCATCGCCGTGGTCATCGCGATGGTTCCGATGTTCGACGAGGAGCATCAGATTTACGCCTATGCGATCGGCGTGCTTGCCGGCACCCTGGTCCAGCTGATCATCCCGACCTGGGACCTGCGCAACACACCCTTCAAGTTCACCCTCAAGGTCAACTTCAAGGACCCCAACGTGAGGCGTGTCCTCCTGCTGATGGTGCCGGTCACCCTCAGCCTCGGGCTGATCAACTTCAACCTGCTGATCAACAGCTTCTTCGGCAGCCTCGTCAGCAATGAAGCCCCGGCGGCCATCGACAAGGCATTCAGGATCTACCAGCTGCCCCAGGGAATCTTCTCGGTGGCGATCGCCACGGTCCTTTTCCCGACACTCGCCCGGTTCGCAACGCGGGGCGACTACACCAACCTTCGCTCGACCCTGGCCAAAGGAATGCGCCAGATCGTCTTTATCCTGATTCCCGCAACCGCGGCGATCCTCGTGCTCAGTGAGCCGATGATCCGCATCGTCTTCCAGCGGGGTGAGTTCGGGCCGGCCCAGACCGAACTGGTCGCGACCGCGCTCTTCTGGTTCGCTTTCTCGCTGCCGACCAACGGCATGTTCCTGCTCCTCAGCCGCACCTTCTTCGGCCTGCAGAAGCCGTGGATTCCGACTGCGATCGCCGGTGGCAACCTCGCGGTGACCGCCGTCGCTTCTTTCTTCCTCTACAAGCCCTTCGGTGTGGCCGGCATCGTCGCGGCAACGGCGATCGCCACCACGGTTTCGGTGATTGCCCAGGTGGTCCTGCTGAGGCCACGGATCGGAGGGATCGAAGCGCCGGCATTCATCAAGTGCACCGCCCGGGTCGTGGTCGGATCCGCCGTGCTCGCTCTGGTCTCCTATGAGGTCTGGGACCTGCTCGACCACCTCTTCGGCCGTGAGCTGTTCGGCCAGATTCTCTCGCTCTCGATCGCACTCGGCATGGGTGGGGTGGCTTACGTGGCCGTATGCCAGCTGCTCAGGGTGCCGGAGCTCGACCAGATAATGAACCTGGTGCGGCGGCGGGCATGAGCTTCGGCCACTACCTGGTCGGGTCAGCAGGTCTGCTGGCCGGGGTCTTCTTCGCCGGTTACATCGCGGTGATCCTGCGGCAGAAAATTCTGCCCGCCTCCGGCGGGCCGGTTGCCTGGGTCGCGACCATCGTGCTGGCGACCGCAGCCACGATCCTGATCGTGCTCGTTCCGGGAACGCTTGGCCTGCTTACCGGGTGGTCGGCACTGGTCCTGCTCGGATTGGTTGCGGCCGGGCTGTGGCGTTTCGGTGACCGGCTTCCGGTCGCCCGAGGCAGGCTGGAGTTGACCAGCGTCCCCGCTTCCAGGATGCTCACCTGGGTCGGTTTCGCGATCGTCGCGATCGCCTTCGGGGCGTTCACGATCGGCGTCCGGACGAAGCTCGGGACCGGCATGACCGGGTTCGATTCCACCTGGTACCACGGCCCCTTCGCAGCGGGACTGGCCCAGGACGGCGACTCCTTCTCCCTTCATTACCTCGCGCCGCAGTTCCTCAGCTGGTTCTACCCGCAGAATTCGGAACTGATCCATTCATTCGGGATCCTCGCCTACGGCAACGACCTGATCTCCCCGTTGATCAACGTCGGCTGGTTCGTCGGCTGCCTGGTTGCGGCCTGGTGCATCGGGCGTCCTTACGGCGGAGCGCCGATCTCGATGGCGGGGGTGGCGATCGTCCTGGCTTCGGCAGCGCTGGCCGACCAGGCCGGAGAGGCGCGCAACGACATCGTCGGCACCTTCTTCGTGCTGGCAGGCCTCGCGGTACTGATCAATGCCGCAGCCGGTGGGCGGAGGA
>JBPPMT010000049.1:0-36774 GCA_051306195.1 Solirubrobacterales bacterium | reverse complement strand
GCTTTCATACCTATCGTCGTTCCTTGAAGCACTGCCCGACGGCTACGCAGAAGCTGCAGTCGGCTCCGCTGGCTCCGTTTCCCTGTCGGGCCGACTGGAACACCACGAGGTCGCAGAGGTCCTGCCGGCCTCCGACGCGATGGTAGTGCCCAGCACATTCCCTGAAGCTTTCGGCATGGTTGCGGCTGAAGGTGCCGCCTGTGGTGTGCTGCCGGTCTGCGCCGGACACTCAGGGCTTGCCGAAGTAACCGGGACCCTGGGGACCGACGTGCCGGCGGCAGCGGACCTGATCAGCTTCGATCTCGGACCCGAAGCCGTGGTCGACCTCGCTGCACGGATCAACGCCTGGCTCGCTCTGAAACCGGATGAACGAGCGGCCATCGGACGCGACATAGCGTCCTCGGCGGATCATCACTGGAGTTGGCGCGGGGTAGCGGCCGACGTAATTTCCGCTTCCGAAGGCGAAGTCCACCCTGTGACCCTTCCCTGAGCCGGGGGTCACAGACCGTCCGACCGCCGCTTCAATAGAATCCCGTACGTCTCATGAGTCGACTCCCGTACCTCAAACTTGCCCTCGCCACCATCGCCTCCGGCACGGTGATTGCAGTAGTGATGGTGCAGTTCAACTGGTTCGGCGAAGAAGCTTCCACAGCCGCTCCCGATATCGACCGGCTGATGGACATCATGATCATCCTTTCGTCCTATGTTTTCGCCGGTGTATGTGTCGCGCTCGGCTACGCGCTGATCAAGTGGCGGGTCAAGCCGGGCGACGAAAGCGACGGACTGCCGATCCACGGCAATACCAAGCTCGAGATCATCTGGACCGTAATTCCGACGGTAATCGTGCTTTTCGCAGGGGTCTACAGCTGGGTCGTGCTCGACGACATCGAAGCCAAGGATCCTGACGCCCAGGTAATCAACGTGTACTCGCAGCAGTTCGCCTGGACCTTCGGTTATCCCGAAGAAGGCAACAAGTGGTCGGAAGGTGAGCTCCACGTTCCGGTCGACCGCCAGGCGATTTTCAAACTTAACGCGCAGGACGTCCTCCATTCATTCTGGGTTCCGGAATGGCGGATCAAGATGGACAACGTGCCCGGAATCACGACCGAAGCGGTCGTCACGCCTGACAAGATCGGGCACTACCAGCTGATCTGTACCGAGCTCTGCGGATTCGGCCATACGAGCATGCGGGCGAATGTGGTCGTCGAGAGTCAGGCCGACTATGAGAAGTGGGTCTCCGGCTTGAGCCAGAAGGTCCCCGAAGACCTGCTGCTGACCGCGGACCAGGCGATCGAATTGCAGAAGCAGGCACAGGAGAGCGAAGGCGGGATCGACGGAAGTGGCGTCGAGGAAACCCCGAAGGAAAATGTCGATCAGTCATGATGGGGGATAAGTAAATGGCGGCGGCAATCAAACAGCCCGGTTGGTATCGCGGCGCGATCGGAGCTCTGCTGGGCGCGGCCTTCGGCTTCTTCCTGGTCATCGGCCTTCGTGCCCTCATGGGACTCGACCTCTACCAGACGGAACAGACCGGCTACCCGCATGTAGTCGTCCCGCTGATCACCACTCCTTTCGGCTTCCTTTTCGGATTCGGCGCCTTCGATTACTGGTTCCGCTGGGCCGCCGGCAAGCCGACGATTCCCGAGGACCACTCCGGCCACGGTGCCTTCAAGTGGCAGGACTACTTCAAGTTCAACACCGACCACAAGGTCATCGGCACCCAGTACGTCGTGACCACGATGTTCTTCTTCCTGATCGGTGGCCTGCTGGCCCTGATGATGAGGACCGAGCTGGCCCAGCCGGGAAGCCAGATCGTCGATGCAAGCACCTTCAACGGGCTGTTCTCCACGCACGCCGTGATCATGATCTTCCTCTTCATCATTCCGGTCTTTGCCGGACTGGCCAACTACGTCCTGCCGCTGATGATCGGCGCACCGGACATGGCCTTCCCGAGGCTGAATGCGCTCAGCTTCTGGCTGCTGCCGATCGCCGGAATCATCTTCATCGGCAGCTTCCTGGCGCCGGGCGGTGCATTCGACGCCGGCTGGACCGGTTACGCCCCGCTGTCCACAGGGGCACCACTGGGTCAATCGTTCTTCAACATAGGCGTGCAGTTTGCAGGTGCGTCGTCTATTGCAACCGCGCTCAACTTCCTGGTCACGATCATCACCATGCGTGCACCAGGGATGAATCTCTGGCGCATGCCACTGCTGGTCTGGGCCAACCTCTCGACCTCGCTGCTTGTGGTCGGTGCGACGCCTTTCATCGCCGGCGCCCAGTTCATGGTCCTCTTCGACCGGGTACTCGGAATGAACTTCTTCGAGTTCGCGATGGGCGGTGACGTCCTCAGCTACCAGCACATCTTCTGGTTCTACTCGCACCCGGCGGTCTACATCATGATGTTGCCCGGGTTCGGGATCGTCTCCGAGATCATTTCGACCCATGCCCGGAAGCCCGTGTTCGGCTATCGACTGATGGCTCTCGCGCTGATCGGCATCGTTGTCCTGAGCTACTCCGTCTGGGCCCACCACATGTTCGTCGCCGGCATGTTCAGCTGGCTGCGCGTGCCGATCATGTTCACCACGCTGCTGATCGCGGTGCCGACCGGTATCAAGGTCTTCTCCTGGCTGGGAACACTTTTCTACGGCAAGATCCACACGTATTCGACAGCCATGCTGTTCGCGCTGGCTTTCATCGTCACCTTCACCATCGGTGGCATCTCGGGCGTCATGCTCGGCATGATCCCGATCGACATTCACGTGTCGGACACCTACTTCATCGTCGCTCACATCCACTTCGTGCTGTTCGGCGGATCGGTCTTCACGATCTTCGCCGGGATCTATCACTGGTTCCCGAAGATGACTGGCCGGATGTACGACGAGAAACTCGGTCGCGTCCACTTCTGGGGCACCGTCATCGGCACCTGGGGCACCTTCGTCCCGATGCACTGGGTCGGCATGGACGGAATGCCCCGCCGTGTGGCCGACTACGCCAGCCAGTACGGCGACTGGAACCTCTTCATCTCGGTCTTCGCTTTCATTCTCGGTGCGGTCCAGCTTGTCTTCTTCTACAACATGATCGTCAGCTGGCGTTTCGGCCCGAAGGCCGGCGACAACCCGTGGCGCTCGAATACGATCGAGTGGCAGGTTTCTTCGCCGCCGCCGGTCTTCAACTTCGACGAGATCCCGCGTGTTGTCGGCGGTCCCTACGAGTTCGGAACGCCCGGTGCGCGTCACGCCATCATGGGCGGCGAGCCGGTCAGTGACGTGCCGGAACCCGAACCAGCCAAGGTCTCCGCGCCTTCATGAAGCCCCTGGTCCTATTTCTGAACGAGGTCGCGGGCGGTCGCAAGCTGCTCCAGGCGACTCTCGAAAAGGCAGGCGATGCCTCCTACATCGTCGTGGTCGCTCCGCAGAACCAGCCGACTGCCGGGCAGCTGTTCAGTCCGGAAGAGGCCAACGAAGCGGCACGCACCCGGGTCGAAGTCACCCTGGCCGTGCTCGACGAGTTCGGCATCGATGCCGTGGGCGAAGTCCTCGACCCGGCTTCCGACCTGGCGCTGGGCGACGCGATCCGCAGCCACCGACCTTCCGAAGTCCTGCTTTCCTGCCTCTACGACAGTCGTTTCGGCCTCACCCGCCGGGCGCTGGAGGAGTGGGCTGAAGGCACCTTCGAACCCGAAGTCAAGATCACCCACATCCCGGTCCGGATCGAAGACGACTCGGTCAGCCTGGAAGTGACCCACACCCTCGTCGTCGCCAATCAGACCCTTTCAAGCCCCGATCTCGCCCAGCGGCTGATCGAGCGTTCGAAGGATCGGCCGCACCGGTTCACGATCATCGCTCCGGCAACTGATGGTGTGCCGATGAACAAGGTTTCCCGCAACCTCGCCGGCCTGATGGCGGCGCTTTACCGCGAAGACATCGATACCACCGGCCAGCCGATGAGTCCCGATCCCTTTTCTTCGATCCAGGATGCGATCGCGCATTACCGGGTCAATGATGTCCTGATCTCGACCCTTCCCGGCGAGCAGTCCCGCTGGCTGGAAAGCGATCTGGTCGGCCGGGTCCGCGAGATCACCGACAAGCCTGTCGCCCACCACGAAGCCGGGCGCTCGCCCGAAGCCGTGGCCGCAGTTGTCGCCGAAGGTGAACCGGTCGGTACCGAAACCGGCGAGCGGGGTTCTGCCCCGGCTTACGGTGAGGACGCAGCGGCCGCAGATCCGGGCACAGGGGACGCCGCCGACCCGAATCTGGGCGGCGACTTGCATGACCGCGACACCGCGATCCAGCCCGAAGAGTCGAAGCTGGACGAGGCGGGATAGCCATGGAATCTGCTTCAGTCGCACTCGGCGGCCACCACGAAGAAGAGCATCACGGGCCACCCGAGGCCAATCAGAGCGCGCGGATCGACCGCACGATCCTCGGCATCCTGCTCTTCATCCTCTCGGAGATCATGCTTTTCGGCGCTTTCTTCGCCGCTTACTTCTTCCTTCGTGTCGTCGCCGATCCTGATGCCTGGCCTCCGGTCGGCATCGAGCTGCCCGTCCTGGTCGCCGGCATCAACACAGTGATCCTGGTCTCATCCAGTTTCACGATCCACTACGCGCTCGAAGCGATCAAGCACAACAACCATCGCGGACTGAAGCTCGGCCTCGGCATCACCTGGCTGCTCGGTGCGACCTTCCTCTTCATCCAGATCAACGAGTACGTCCACATCGGCTTCACGCCGCGTGACGGAGCCTTCGGCTCGATCTTCTTCAGCCTCACCGGTCTTCACGGTGCCCACGTCTTTATCGGGCTGCTGCTCCTGACCTTCGCCAACGTCAGAGCCTGGCGAGGTCATTTCGGCCCGGAACAAAAGGACCACCTCGGCGTGGAAGTGCCCGGTATCTACTGGCACTTCGTCGACATCATGTGGATCATCGTGTTCCTTGCGATCTACATAATTTAGGCACCGAATTTCCTAACTGGGAAATTCGGCGTTCGCTGCAGTGGGTTGCTTACCCGTGAGCGGTACGTGGTCGGCAATCGGTAGACCGGAATAGACTCGGGCTCGTGGGCAATCCGCTTACATCCGAAGGTTCGGCTTTCCGGTGGTTCCTGGTGGTCCTGCTCGCAGCAATCTCGGTCGGGATCGTTGCCAAGATCTTCGGTTCCACCCCGGGGATCTTCTACGGGATGGCCTTGCTCACGATCGTCTCGGTGATCATCGCCAAAGGAATGGTCCACCTGCTCGGCAACCCGGAAAACGACAAGCCCGCGGAGGGCGAAGACCCGCCAGCTTAGGAGCGTTTCTCTATTGCCTCGGTCATGGCGGGGACCGGGTCCATTGTCGGCTTTCCGTGCCCTACCACCAGGACTGACGGCTTCAGGTCCCGCAGCTTGATCGCGCTCTTCAGGGCTGTGGGGCGGTTCCAGGTAACGACCCCCGGCAGCGGAAACTTCCAGTAGGGACCGGCCGTGGTCGCGACTCCCCCGAGGGAGGAGTAGGCGTCGCCGGCAATCAGACTTCCATCCCTTGTGTCCAGGTACGCGGCCTGGCCGGGGGAGTGGCCCGGGGCTTCGATCACCTCAAGTGATCCGACCCGGTCTCCTTCCACGACTTCGCGTTCGATCACGACGTCCAGCGGTTTGTAGGCGCCGCGCAGCTTGCCTTCGGGCTCGCCCGGTTCAGGGGACTGGTCGCCTTTCATCAGTTTCGCATCGCGCTTCGGGGCGATCACCTCGGCGTCGGGGACGGCCCTGGCGAGGGCGACCAGGGAGCCGACGTGGTCGTCGTGTGCGTGGGTGATCAGGATGCGCGCGATCGGAGCGCCGGTAGCGGCGGCACCTTCGATCAGGTTGCCTTCCGACCCTCTGAACATCGTGTCGACCAGAGTGAAGCCGTCTTCCTCTTTCACCAGGAAAGCGTTGACCGCTCCCAGGCGGGTGAGCTGGGTGAGATTTTCGGTGACTGCGCTGCTCTTCATAGCCTGATCATAAGCGTGTTTCGCTGGAATCCGAGCCCTGAAGCCGACTGCTCGGAAGTTCCACAAGCGGACCCCACATCGAATCCGAACCCCGTGGGTTTGCTGGGAACAATCCGATATTCGACCATCTTTTTCACGGATGGCTTGACAAGTCAGTCCGTGGATCGTAGGATGATCGAATTGTTCAACAATTCCTCCAATAAGGAGATTCAACGTATGTCAGCGATTCAGCACCTGTCCATGAGGAAAGTAGTCATTGCCGCGGCCGCAATGACGCTTACCCTCGCTTTGGTTGCTTTGATCGCCAAGGGAGATTCATCGAAGGCGGCGGAGCCAGCTACACCCGCCACCAGCGTGATCATCCTCAGCGGTGACGGCATGGGAATAAATCAGCGAGCGGCCATCCAATACGCGCTTTACGGCCTCGACAAGCGCCAACCGATGGACGCATTGCCCTACACCGGAATGCTCGAGACGAGCTCCCTTGGTCCGGGTATGGTCACCGACTCTGCAGCAGGCGCCACCGCCTGGGCGATCGGCAAGAAGACCTACAACGACTACACCGGTCTTGGTCCGGACAAGAAGCGCGTCCCGACCCTGCTCGACATCGCCAAGGCTCAGGGCAAGACAACTGCTCTGATCAACGATCACGACGTCACCAACGCAACTCTGGCTGCCTTCGGCGGCCCGGTGATCAATCGCGACTGGAAGTCAGTCATTGCCGACAAGGAGATTCACAACGGCAAGGTCGACATCCTGATGGGCGGCAACGAGGCCTACTGGTACCCCGAAGGTAACGACGGCAAGATTCCGAACACCAACAAAGATGGTGAAGACGATTCCGAAGGTACCAAGGGCAACCTGGTCAAGAAGGCAATTGACGGTGGTTACCAGTACGCGTACGACAAGAAGACGGTTGCTGCGCTGACCGGTCCGAAGGTCCTCGCTCTCGTTCAGGACAGCGCCAAGCGCCGTTGGATCGAGACCAAGGGCTACAAGCTGGGCAAGGACCCGCATTACGTGCCCGTCAAGGACATGGTTGTGAAGGCCCTTGAAATCGCCGGACAGAACCCGAACGGATTCTTCATGGCGATGGAAAGCGACGACCTCGATTCCGCCGGACACGAACATGATGTCCGCAACGTGATCGAGTCGGGCAAGACGATGAATCAGATCGTCACCGCGATCCAGGAGTACCGTGAGACCAACCCGAACGTTCTGGTCATCGTGACCGCCGATCATGAGACCGGCGGCATGGTTATCGAGCCGATGGGTGAGACCAACACCAATTCGGACGGCGACGACCCGATCCCCTACTGGGGCAAGCCGCTGAACAACGCTGGACCGAACGGTGAAGTCCCGACCCGAAGTGGACCGGTAACGGTCAAGGGGACCAATCGCAAGTTCAAGGTTGACTGGACGACTCCGGAGCACGGTGGCGGATACGTCCCCGTAACCGCAGTTGGACCGCTCGCCGAGAAGATGGTTGGCGTCTGGCCGAACACCCACGTCTTCGACGTGGCGAAGGAAGCCCTCACGACGCCGTAAGCGTCAGCAGAGCTGGATGTCCCGAGAGGCCCGGCCCATTGCCGGGCCTCTCGTACGTCCAATGTCAAGAGGTCCGAACGTAGACTGGTCTCAAATGGAGAAAACGTGGAAACAGCTGAGCAGCAATTGACAGAGTCAGACGAACTACTGCCGGCCCTGCCGGGTCCGCTTCCCGGTCCGAAGAGCGCCGCCGAACTCGAGCGCCTTCGTGAGGTCGTTTATCCAGGTACCTCTTCGCACCTCGTTCCTTTCATCATCGAGTCGAAGACCAGCCATTACGTCACCGACATCGATGGCAATACTTTCGTCGACCTCGTTTCTTCCTCGGCCTCGATTCCGCTCGGGGCGAGCCGTCCCGACCTGATCGACCCGCTGGTCGAGGCGATGCGAAAGGTCGGCAACGAGGACAGTCACGGCATCGCCACCGGCCTGATGCTGCCGCTGGCCGAGAAGCTGATCGAGATCACCCCTGACTCGCTGACCCGAGTGGACCTGGGCCTCAACGGCACCGAAGTCGTCGAGACCGCGATCAAGATGATGCGCCGCGCGACCGGTCGCCCGATGGTCATCGGTTTCCTCGGCCAGTACCACGGCGAGACTTCTCTGACCTCCGCGCTCGGTGCCGAGGAGAACGAGATCAGCCGGGGAATCCGGCCACTCTCCGCCGGCTTCGCCCACGCTCCTTACCCGAATCCCTATCGCACCCCGTTCGGCCCGCCGCGGTCCGGAGGCAGCGGGGACTCGACGATCGACTACATCCGCGACCACCTGCTCTTCCACGCGGTCGATCCCAATGAGGTCGCCGGCGTGATCATCGAGCCGATCCTCGGTTCCGGTGGATGCGTAGCCCCGAGCCAGGAGTTCTGGGACGCCCTGACCGCGCTCTGCGACGAGTTCGGATGGATGCTGGCCCTCGACGAAGTCAAGACCGGGTTCGGCCGCTCGGGCGAGATGTTCGCCTGCGAGAAGTGGGGTATCGAGCCGGACCTGATGTGTCTCGGCAAGGCGATGGGTGGCGGGGTTGCCCCGATCGCGGCGGTGCTCGGTACCGAAGAGGCGATGGGCGGTTACGACGACGTACCCACCGGCTCGACCTGGTCGTGGCTCCCGTGGGCCTGTGCGGCCTCTCTGGCGACGATCGAGGCCTTCGAGCGGGAACCTGTTCTCGAGAACGTGCGCGAGCTGGAAAAGGTCGGAAGCGAAAGACTCGGGGCACTCACCGAGCGCTTCGACCAGATCGGTGAAGCCCGGACCTTCGGCGGCTTCCAGGCACTCGAGTTCGTGCTGGACCCCGAATCCAGGGAACGCGATCCCGAGCTCCAGCACCTTGTCGGAAAGCGATCCGGCGAGCGCGGCATCCTGATGGATTCGAGTTCGACTTCGCTCAACATCCAGCCTTCGCTATTGATGCCGCCGGACGAGTTCGCGGCTGCCTTGGACCGGGTCGGCCAGGCGGTCGAAGTCTCGGTCGAAGAGCTCGGTCGATGACCGCAAAAGATGTGCTCAGGGGCGAGCTGCAGGTCGAGCTCGACGGGATGGCCGAGCAGGGCACGCTCAAGGAGCTCAGGGTCTACGAATCGCCTCAGGGTCCCGAAGTCAGACTCAAGGGGATCGGTGACGTTCTTGTCCTCTCTTCTAACGACTACCTCGGGATGGCCGACAACCGGGCCGTAGTCGAGGCGGGTCGCCAGGCACTCAGTGACTACGGCGCGGGAACGGCCTCAGTGCGGTTCATCTGCGGGCTCTTTCAGCCCCACCTCGACCTGGAGCAGGACCTCGCCGACTTCCTCGGCACCGAAGCTGCGATCACTTACGTCTCGTGCTGGACGGCAAATCACGCCGTCCTGGATGCGCTCTGTGACAAGGAGACCCACGTCTTCTCCGACGCGCTGAACCACGCTTCGATCATCGACGCGATGCGCCTCGCGCGGCCGGGCGGCAAGACCATCTATCCGCATTCCGACATGGCCGCGCTGGAAGCCGCGCTGGTCGAGGTGGGCGACGTCGGGCGCAAGCTGATCGTCACCGACGGTGTCTTCAGCATGGAGGGCGACCTCGCCCCGCTGCCGGAACTCGTCGACCTGGCTGAACGGTACGGCGCTGTCCTGATCGTCGATGACTCCCATGGTCTTGGTGTCATGGGTGACACCGGCCGTGGCACGGCCGAATATTTCGGGCTGGCGGGCAAGGTCGACATCATCACCGGCACCCTGGGCAAAGCACTGGGCGGGGGCGCCGGAGGATTTGTCGCCGGCGACAAGGCACTCTGCTCGATTCTCGAACAGCGGTCGAGGCCGCAGCTCTTTTCCAACGGTCTGCCACCGACCGTGGCCGCCAGTGCCCGGCAGGCCCTGGCGGAGCTGCGGGAGAACCCCGGTCTGATCACCAGACTGCGGGAGAACACTGCCGAGTACCGGCGACTGCTGGCCGAAGCCGGGCTGGAACCGGTCGCAGGCGAAAGCGCAATCGTCCCGCTGATCGTCGGCGAGACATCCAGGGCGATCGAGATCTCATCGAAGATGCTCGAAGAAGGCATCTTCGTCACCGGCTTCGGATTCCCGGTCGTTCCGGAAGGAACGGCAAGGATCAGGGCCCAGCTCTCAGCAGTGATGGAGACCCGTCACCTCGAGAGAGCAGTAGAAGCCCTGGCCCGAGCCAACGCCTGAGAATCCTCGACTGGAAGTGAAATTGGTCGCTCAGCGACTAATTTCACTGCCAGAAGGTCAGTTCTTGATCCAGTAGGCCTTCAGCAGGGTTTCTTCTACGGTCCAGACGGTGTTTTCACCGCCGCTGAACCGGTGGGTATCGCCTGGTCCGACCCGGACCGAGGTTCCGTCTTCGAACTCGATCGTGGCCCGCCCGGTGATCACCAGGAAGGTCTCCTCGACTTCGGTGTCGGTGACGATTCCCGGCGTGCAGCGCCAGAGACCGGATTCGGCTCCGTCGTCGGATTCAGCGAGCACCAGGACGAAGGTCTTCGGGTCGCCAGAGACGATCTGTGCGGGGTCGAGCTCTTCGGGCTCCAGCTGGTCGGTGACGGGGTGGACTGTTTTCAAGGCCGGACCTTTCGGTAGCGTGGTTGATCCGGTCGCGGAGGAGCCGCAGCCAGTGCTTCAAGGCTTTCAGGATCGAGCAGCTTCACAAAGACCTGCGAGCATTCGACGATGTCATTCACATCGATCTGCTCGTCTGCAGTGTGCGCGGTCTCGAAGGATCCGGGGCCGAAGACGATCGCTTCGGAACCACCGAAGTCGACGAAGTTGTGGGCGTCGGTCCACGCTGGCACCCCGATCGCTTCCCGCGGCTCACCGCAGACCTCGGTGACCGCGGCATCGATGCCCGCCAGCAGGGGAGAGACCTCTGGCAGCTCGAACGGGGCGGTGCCTTCGATCATCTGGACCGTGGCGCCGTAACCGGCAGCGAAATCTTCGAGCTGCCGGAGGGTCGAGGTGAGGTCCTGGCCCGGAACCAT
Organism: Solirubrobacterales bacterium; assembly: GCA_051306195.1. Lineage (GTDB taxonomy): Bacteria > Actinomycetota > Thermoleophilia > Solirubrobacterales > 70-9 > 67-14. The sequence goes on along the minus strand of JBPPMT010000049.1, from coordinate 25,783 downwards.
GCGGATCCCCAGCTTGAAGGTGCATTCGTCGGGAACCACATTCATCCCGTCACCGGTGTTGATCTCGTTGACTGTCGCAACCGAGTCACCGAGCAGAGAGTGGGTGAAGGAATCGAGGCCGAGCGAAGGAAGTTCGGTGATCATCCTGGCGGCGGAGTGAACGGCGTTTTCGCCGACTTCATTCAGCGCTCCATGGGCCGAGACTCCGTGGACGTGGATCAGCGCTTCGCAGTCGCCGCACTCGACCGTGCCGGGGTGAAGCTCCGTCCCTTCGAGAGCGATCGCGAACCGTGGAGTGAGGTCGATCGCGAGCGAGCGCGAGCCGCTGCCCCCGGTTTCTTCGTCAACCGCGAAAGCAAAGACGACCGGGAGTGCATCAAGGTCGATCCCGGCTTCCTTGAGTCGGATGGCGGCGAGCAGACAGGCGACAACGCCGCCCTTGTCGTCAACCGCACCAAGGCCTTTGACGACGGGTCCATCGACTTCTGCCGTGGTGGCCCCGGTCCAAGTCGGAGTGATCGTGTCGACGTGGGCGATGATCGCCAGAACCGGATCCCGGGAGGCACCAATGACCAGGCTGTCGCGCCCGACTTCCGCGGCGACCCGCCTGGTGGTCAAGCCGTAGTTCCGGGCCATCACTTCTAGCCGGTCGATCACCTTTCCTTCGCCACCGGACGGGGAGTAGATCGAGATCAGCTCGAGCAGGATTGCTTTCGCTTCCTCAACTTCGACTTCGGTGACTTGCTGGCGAGTCACGTCAGGCTCAGGCGCGAGCCGGGCGATTCAGGAGGTTGCGGACCTTGCCGCCCTTGGCATCACGGATTACTTCGTGGGCGCAGTTCCGGCCGTTGGCTCCGGTGACACCGCCACCGGGGTGGGTACCGGCACCACAGAGGTAGAGGTTCTCGACCGGCGTCCGGTAGTCGGACCATCCGCGGACCGGACGCAACGTGAACAGCTGGTCGAAAGCCATGTCCCCGTGGAGAGCATGTCCACCGCTGATGCCGAGCAAACGCTCGAGATCGAGCGGGCTCAGCACCTGGCGGTGGAGGATTGACTCTGGGAGGTTCGGGAAATACGAGGCAAGCTTGGAGATCGCCATGTCGGCGACTTCGTCCTTGATGTCGTCCCATTCGGTGTCGGCGAGATCATAGGGCTGCGAATTGACATCTATCGTCAGAACGTGGTGGCCCTGGGGCGCGAGGGAAGGGTCATGAACGGTCGGGATGCACATCTCGACGTGCGGGTCGGCGCCTGACTTGCCGGCCCGGGCCTCGGCCTGGGCACGGTCCATGTCGGCGAGCGGCTGGTTCACCTCCATGATTCCCAGGTGGTACGGCTGGACTCCTTCACCCGGCATGTTGGTGGCCTTCGGCAGCTGGTTGACCCCGAGGTTGATCTTCATGCTGGTCCCCTGGCACCGGTAGCTCTTCACCGATGCGACGAATTCGGGCGGCAACTCCGACTCCTCGACCAGGCCGAGGAATGTCTTCTTCGGATCGGCATTGGAAAGGACCCGCTTCGCGCGGATCTCGGAGCCGTCAGTGAGGCTGATTCCGACTGCCGTCCCGTTCTCGATGATCACGTTGTTCACGGGGGCGTTTGTCCGGATCTCGGCGCCCGCCTCACGCGCCGCGCCGGCCATCGCTTCCGTCACCTTGCCGATTCCACCACGGACGAAGCCCCATGAACGGGCGCCGCCTTCGATGTCTTCGCCGGCGTGGTCGTGGAGCAGGATGTAGGCCGTACCCGGGGTGGAAGGTCCGGAGATCGAGTCGTTGATCGCGTGCCAGCCGATCGCGGCTTTCACGTAGTCGTTCTCGAACCGTTCGTCGAGGAACTGGGTGACCGAGGTCGTGAACAGGAAGAGTGCCTCGTTGATCAGGTCCCGTTTCTTCGCGGCCATGCCTCCGAGCTTCAGCAGGGAGGCGATGTCGGCGGCGCTCCGTGGCCTGGTGTCGGGTGGGGTCGTGTCGATCAGGGGCGTGACCAGCCCGGCCAGTTCGGCCAGGTCGTCTTCGAACTTCGGCAGGGCTTCGGCGTCGGCCTCGGAGAGTTCGCGTACAGCCGCCTGGGCCGTCGCGGTGTCGTCGGACAGTTCCAGCCTCGTGCCGTCGGCAAAGAGGTGGAGCGACGGACCGGCGGGGTCAACCACGATGCCTCGGCCGGCCAGGTCCATGTCCTGCCAGATCGGCTCACGCAGCATGCTGAGGACATAGGCGCCGGTAGAAGCGCGGAAGCCGGGGGCGAACTCCTCGGTGACACAGCAGCCACCGACGATGTCGCGACGTTCGCAGACAACCGCGCTGAGTCCGGCCTTGGCCAGGTAGTAGGCGGCAACAAGGCCGTTGTGGCCACCACCGATGATGGCGGCGTCGTAAGTCGGGGAGGGGGTCATTTTCCTTGTTTGATTTTCGAGAGTTGATAGGCGCCGAGCGAGAAGATCGCAGCGGCGATCAACATCAGGAAGCTCATGGCGGCCCCGGCGTTCAGGTTTCCGTTCTCGAGAACGAGGTCGCTGACCACGTTGCCGAGCATGTATCCGGTGGTGCCACCGACCAGGGTCGGTGCGGCGAAGTCAGTGAACAGGGGTACGTAGACGAGCAGCAGGGCGATGAAGATGCCGGGGGCGATCAGGGGCAGGAGGACCCGCCGGAAGGTGGTGAACCAGCCGGCGCCCATGTCCCGGGCGGCTTCGAAGAGTCCGGCGTCGACGGCTTTCATCGAGGCGTAGATCGGGATCACCGTGTAGGTCAGGTAGCTGGTCGAGAGCACGACGATCACCGAGAACTTGTTGAACAGCAGGGCATCGATCGGCACATCGATCAGGCCGATCGACATCAAGGCTTCGTTGATCAGACCTTCGCGGCCGAGCAGCATGCGCCAGGCGTAGATCCGGACCATCGGGTTGAGCTCGTCAGCCAGAACCAGGGCGAGCAGAAGCGGCAGCTCGAACTTGCCGGCCTTGTAAGCCAGCACGTAAGCGAGGGGGAGGCCGACGATCAGCTGGGCGATCATCGCGATCGTTGCGATCTGGAAAGTGGTCCAGGCGATCTCGCGGTAGAGCGGGTCGCTGAGGATGTCGGTGAAGTTGGTGAGGGTGAAGCCGGTCTGGCCGGTCAGGTCGCCGTACTGGAAGCTGTAGTAGGCGAGCACGCCCATCGGGATCAGGAAGAGCAGCACGAGCACAGCGGTCGGCAGCGTCATGAAAGCCAGCGGCTTCAGGAGCTTCCGGAAGGCGCCCGGCCGTTCTCCGACTACTACGGGAACCGGTGAAGCGGGTGGTGCCGAAGCTTCCATCAGCGCACCGCTCCGGTCATCATCTTCGCCATGTCCTGATCGGTGCCGCCGCGTCGCCTGGTCATCAGCTTCATGCCGTACCAGAGGGCGAATACGAGCAGGACCTGGGCGAGGGCGATCACCGTCGATGCGGCGTTGACCACCGGCAGGTTGGATGAATGGCGAAGAACGCCGAAGACCCAGACGGGGAAGGTCTGCTCGAACCCGCCGGTGAAGAAGCTGATCTCGAAGTTGTTGAAGGACCAGGCAAAAGCGAAGATCGCAGCCGCCGCCAGCGAGGGCGCGATTTGCGGAAGGACGACGTAACGCATCATCTGGACCTGCGAGGCGCCCATGTCGATCGCCGCTTCTTCAATCGACCGGTCAAACCGGATCAGCCCGGCAGAGACGACCGCGACGACCAGGGGAAAGGTCACGACGATGTGCATCAGCATGATCGTCTGGAGCGAGAGCGCGTATTCGATCTGACTGAAGTAGATGAGGCCGGCGACGCCGATGATCAGCCATGGCACCACCAGCACTGCCCCGTGGATACCAGCCACCAGGGGACGGCCGCGGAACTGGATGCGGGTCAGGCCCCAGGCGGCGAGGGTGCCGAGGACCAGGGAGACGACCATCACGATGCTGGCCACCAGTACAGAGTTGCCGATCGCGGTCATCGCCCCGTCGTCGTTGATCGCCTCGGTGTACCACTTGGTCGTGAAGCCCTCCCAGGGGAGGGAGATCACGGTTGAGTCATTGAAAGAAAACAACGCAAGCAGCAGGACCGGCCCGAACAGGATCAGCATCACGATCACGACAAGCGTGATGCTGAAAAAGTCCGGGAGGCCCCGCTGTATGCGTTTTGCGACCGGCACTGTGGATCAGCCCGAGCGGACTTCCTGCCAGGCGCGGGTGTACGCCTCGACGTCGTCCGGCTGGGTCAGCGGGATCGCTCCTTCGATGCTGGCCGGACTCGAGGTCTCCTTGTATTCCTTCGGGACCAGGCTCTCGGCCTCGGGATTGGTGATCACGAAACCGTTCTTGGCCGAGATGGCCTGGGCTTCGGGGTCCGCGTAGTAATTGAGCAGCTTGTAAGCCGCGTCGGTGTTCTGGACCTTGGAGGTCAGTCCGAGTCCGCAGACCCAGGACCACATGCCCTCCTTCGGGGCCACCCATTTGACCGGCAGGCCTTCGTCCTGCATGTCCTGGGCGGTACCGCGGCCTCCGTTGGCGACCACGACTTCACCGGTCTTGAACAGGTTGACCATGTCCGAGTCGGAGTCGGGGTAGCTGCGGATCTTGTCCTGGTTGTCGATCAGGAACTGCTTTGCCTGGTCGAGTTCTTCCGAGCTCATGTTGAACGGATCCTCGAAGCCGAGGGCGAATGCGGCGACGGCCAGCGGTGCGACCGAGCTGCTGCCTTCGACCGCCATCCGGCCGGCGAATTCTTCGCCGAACATGGCTTCGTAGGAATCAACGCCGTCTGGAATCTCTTCGGTGTTGTAGATGATTCCGTAGGGGCCGGCCGAGAGCGGAATCATGATGACTTCGCCGTTCTGGCGGACCTCGGGCTGATCACGGAATGCGAGGTTGTCCCACGCGGTTATCCCGGCAGTGTCGATCGGCCGCAGCTGGTTTCGGACCAACAGGGGTTCGGCCTCGTCCAGGCAGACCTCGACCACATCGGCTTCAAATCCGCCGGCCAGCTTGGCCGCGGCTTCTTCGTTCGAGTTGAAGGTCGCGATCTTCAGGTCCACATCCGGATTTGCCTTCCGGAAGGGGTCCAGCTGTTCGTCGGTCACCGTGTCGTCATAGGCGAAAAGTCGCAGCGTGCCGGTGGCCGGCTTCTCGGCCTCCGCCTTGCTCGGCGCCGCGGCTTCTTCGGTAGTTCCACTCGACGAGCCGCAGGCGGCCAGTGCCAGCGAACCGGTCAGGGCTATCAGGCCCAGCAGGACCCACTTCTTCAACTGTTTCATCACATTCCTCTTGGACGCGTTTGATTGGTTTCCATGAAGGTTCACCCGTCGGCCCGGAAGGCCTCGAAGGTGCGGACCCACTCGTCGTAGAGCGGGGGATAGGTCTCGGGGATCGCGTCGGCGAGGCTCGACGGATCAGCCGTGGCGCGGTCGGCCTTGGGGATGAGCGGGACCGCGGCGGGGTTGGTTACGACGTAGCCGTTCTTGCCCCGGATCGCCTGGGCTTTGGCTGAGGCCTGCCAGTTGATCAGCCGGTATGCGGCCTGGAGGTTCTCGGCCTTCGAGGTGATGCCGAATCCGCAGACCCAGGACAGAGTGCCCTCGGAGGGAGCGACCCATTCGACCGGCACGCCGGCTTCTTTCATCCGCTTGGCCTGGCCGCTGTTGCCGTCGGAGATGATCACTTCTCCCGACTTGAAGAGGTTGACCAGGTCCGAGTCGGATCCCCAGAGAGCGCGGAACTGGTCACGGTGCTCGTCCATGTAGGCGCCGACTTCGTCCAGCTGTTCCTGGTCCATGTTCATCGGGTCCTTGACCCCGGTGGCCAACGCGGTCACCGCGATCGGCGGCAGCGCGTAGTCGCCTTCGATCGCGGTCTTGCCATTGAACCGGGGGTCGTAGAGGTCGGAATAGGAGTTGATTCCGATCTGGATCTCGTCGGTGTTGTAGATGACTCCGTGAGGGCCGGCCGAGAGCGGCACCATGATCGGCTCGCCGTCCTGGCGGACTCCGGGGGAGTCGTGGAAAGCGATCTGGTCCCACTCGGGGATGCCATCGGTGTCGAGGGGACGGAGGAGATTCCGCCGGGTGAGGGGCTCGGCTTCGTCGAGGCAGACTTCGACGACGTCGGCCTCGAAGCCGCCAGCCAGTTTTGCTGCCGCTTCAGAGTTGGAGTCGAAGGTCGCCGTCTTGATGTTCAGGTCGGGGTTCTGCTCCTGAAAGGGGTCCATCATCTCCGGGGTGACCGAGTCTTCGTAGGCGAATACCCGGAGGTCGCCGGTGGCCGGCTTGGAGAGGTCGTCGGGTGCGGTTGCGATCTCCGTGGTGCCGCTTGATCCGCCGCAGGCCGCGAGGGCGAGGGCCAGGCCGATCGTGGCGATGGCGCCAGCCGATCGAGCTTTGTTTCGGGCAGACAGCTTCACCGGGGGATCCCGTGATTTCCGGTTACCGGTGCGGCTTCCCGGGTGTTCTCTTCGATCACGAAGCTGTGTTCGGTGGCCCAGCCGAGGACGACCTCGGAGCCGGGCGTGATCGGCTCGCGGCCCGATTCGTCGTTCAGCTGGTGGACGAGCAGGCGCTCGCCGGTCTGGATCTGGACGATCAGCTGGGTCATCGAACCGAGGTAGACGTTTTCCACGACCTCGCCGCGGACCCGGGAGCCTTCGTCGGAGTTGTCGGTTACGACTTTGATCTTTTCCGGACGGATGGTGATCGTCAGCTCGGAGCCGACGCTGCCTGAGTCGAGGCAGGTGAGTCGCATGCCTTCACCGAGGCCGGCCGAAGCAACACCGCCAGTGCTGTTGTCCACCGGGAACGTGAGCAGGTTCGAGGTTCCGATGAAGCCGGCAACGAAGGCGGTCTTCGGTTCGTCGTAGAGGCGGCGCGGGTCGGCCACCTGCTCGACGTTGCCACCGTTCATGACGGCGATCCGGTCGGACATGGTCAGGGCTTCTTCCTGATCATGGGTGACGTAGACGAAAGTGGTTCCGGTGCGCTGTTGGATCGACTTGAGCTCGAGTTGCATTTCTTTGCGCAGCTTCAGGTCGAGGGCGCCGAGCGGTTCGTCGAGCAGCAGGGCAGCCGGTTCATTGACGAGGGCCCGGGCGAGGGCGACCCGCTGTCGCTGGCCGCCCGAGAGCTGGGCGGGCAGGCGGTCTTCGTAGCCTTCCAACCGGACTGCCGCCAACATCTCGGCGATCTTCGGCTTGGCCCGATCGGACTTGACTTTCTTGATCTTCAGCCCGAACTCGACGTTCTCGCGAACGCTCATGTGGGGGAAGAGGGCGTAATCCTGAAAGACCATGTTGACCTTGCGCTTGCGTGGCGAGGTCCAGGTGACGTCTTCGCCGTTGAGCATGATCTGGCCGGAAGTCGGCTCCTCGAATCCGGCGATCATGCGCAGGGTCGTGGTCTTTCCGCAGCCGCTGGGGCCGAGCATGGAAAAGAACTCGCCGGTCTCGATCTCCAGGTCGATCGAGTTCACGGCAGTCGCGTCGCCGAAGATCTTGGTCAGGGAGTGGAGCTCGATCATCGGCATGTTCTGTGTGCCTCAGCTTTCGGTTTCGCCGATTACGGCGACGAAAAGGTCGTTTACGTTTGTCCCGGTGGCGCCGGTGATGATCAGGTCGCCGAGCATTTCGAAAGGCTCCTTGGTCGAGTGGCGCATCAGCGCCTTTCGCAGGTCCAGATCGACTTCGCCGGCTCGTTTGACCGTCTTTCCGTCGGCGACCGCGCCAGCCGCATCAGTGCCGCCGTCGGATCCGTCGGTGTCCATGAAGAGCGTCACGATCGAGGAACCGTCGAGCTCCATCGCCGCCGCCAGCGCCGCTTCCTGGCCGGGTCCTCCATCGCCGAAGGCACCTTTGCCGGCAATCGCGACCGAGTTCTCGCTGCCACACCCGACGAGCACTGTGTTGGGGGCGAAGGGGTAGGAGGAGGTCGAGCTGGAGAGCGAGATGTCGGCGATGAACCGGCCCATTTCGCGGGCCTCGCCTTCGAGGGTGGTGGTCAGGATCACCGGTTCGTATCCACGGATCCGGGCCTCTTCGACCATCGCTTCGCAGACACCGATACCGGTCACCAGCAGCTCGGTCGTGATCTCGACGTTCTCGAGGTCCGGCGATTCGGAAAGCGGTGACCTGATGTGGCTCTGGATCGAGGCCGGAAGCTGGTCCCAGAGGTCGTAGTCTTCGAGGATCGAGATCGCGTCGGCGACGGTCGAGCTGTCCTGGACGGTCGGATCGGTGATCACGTCGAGCGTGTCACCGGCAACGTCGGAGACGGTCAGGTTGACGATCCGGGCCGGTGCGATCCGGGCCGCGAGACGGCCACCTTTGATCGTTGAAACATGCTTTCGGACGGCGTTGACCTCGGCGATCGGCATGCCCGAGCCGAGCAGGATCTCATGGAGGAGCCGTTTGTCCTCGAAGGTGATGCCTTCCGGGGGAAGGGAGGCCAGCGCGGAACTGCCGCCGGTGAAGCAGGCGAGGACGAGGTCGTCCGGGCCGACCTCGCTCGCCAGCCGTTCAAGCTCCAGTGCGCCTTCCACACTTTCTCTGGTCGGCAACGGGTGGTCGGCGATGAAAACGTCAACCTGGCGAAGGGTGGTGGTGATTTCTCCGCGCCGGAGGATGACCGCACCGCCATCGATGCGGTCCCCGAGCACTTCTTCGAGGGCCTCGGCGATCGGCAGGGTCGCTTTTCCGGCTCCGAGCACGATCAGCTTCGCTCCGGGGACGAGTTCATGCTCGACTCCGTCGATCGAGACGCCGCTATCGGTCAGGGCAACGGCACTCGCCGTGGCCCGGGCGCCGTCACAGGCAGTCAGCCCGACCTGCGCGATGCCGAGCGCGTCGCTCCGCAGGTCCCTCAGACCGTGGGAGCACAGCTCTTCCAGATTCTCGACCCGCACCCTCCGGCTGTGTGCGGTCGGCTCCATCAATTACCGTCAGAAGCGGTTTCGGCGCGGGAATTGTGCAGCTCGACCAGATTCTCGAGGCCTTCGTCGAGGTGGACCCGGAAGAGTTTCTCGGCGAGTTCCGTATCACCGGAGATGATCGGGGCAAGAAGCTCTTCGTGCTCGGCCGCGACTTCAGCCGGCTGTTCGTAGGCGGGCTCGAGCTGCGCCATGCAAAGCGTGATTTCCGACTGCAGACCGGAATACGCGCGCTGGAGGCGCTGGCTGTCGGTCGCCTCGATGATCGCCTGATGGAATCGCTGGTCGGGCCAGACGACTTCCCGCCAGGGGGCGTCGTCGGCCAGCGCGGACATCTCGGTGACTGCCCGCTGGGCCGCTGCCGGGACGATGCCGGCTTCACCGACGATGCGGACGGCCTCGAGTTCGAGCGCTGCGCGGAGAGTGAAGATGTCGCGCACGTCAGAAGCCGACAGAACCGGCACCTCGACGCCGCGGTGCGGCTCCCTTTTAAGCAGGCCTTCGCCGATGAGGATCTGAGTTGCAGCACGGAAAGAGTGCCGGGCGATACCCAGCCTCTCCGCGTATTCATGTTCACGCAGGCGGTCGCCAGGGGCGAGCTTGCCGTCGAGAATCAGCTCCCGAAGGGCGTTTGCGGCGGCTTCAACCGTTGAAACCGGAGACACACGGACACCTATGTCGGACATTTCGCTGGTCATAGTGTTGGATTATTCCACAATCGATCAATCCTTTTCAAGGGCTGCCCGGAAATGTCCGGGCAGCCGATGCCGATTTCCGTTCAGCCTCCGAAGACGTCGCCGGGGTAGGTTGCCGTACGCCCAAGCTCTTCTTCGATCCGGAGGAGGCGGTTGTACTTTGCGGTCCGTTCGCCGCGGACCGGGGCACCGGTCTTGATCTGACCCGCACCAAGGGCGACCGTGAAGTCGGCGATGATCGGATCTTCGGTCTCACCGGACCGCTCGGAGACAACCACCGTGTAGCCGGCCTTGTGGGCCATTTCAGCGGCGTCGAGGGCTTCTGACAGGGTTCCGATCTGGTTGAACTTCCAGAGCAGCGAGTTGGCGGCGCCGATTTCGAGGCCACGGGCCAGGCGCTTCGGGTTGGTTGTGAAGAGGTCATCACCCACGATCTGGATGCCGGACTCTTCGGTCAGCTTTGCGAAGCCTTCGAAGTCCTCTTCGTCGAGCGGGTCCTCGATGGTCACGATGTCGTACTTCTCGATCAGCTCCTTGTAAAGCTCGATCATGCCGTCGCGGTCACGTTCCACGCCGTTGACCAGGTATGTGCCTTTGTCGCGGTCGTAGTAGTGGGTCGAGGCGGCATCGAGCCCGTAACGGAAGCGGCCTTCGTATCCGGCGGCGGCCACGGCTTCGTGGAGCAGGCCGAGCGCCTCGTGGGGATCGCTGATCGGCGGTGCGAAGCCGCCTTCGTCACCCGTGTTCAGGGCGACCTTGCCGTAACGCTCCAGCAGGATGTCGGCCAGGAAGAGGTTCACCTCGGACGAGATCTGGAGGGCTTCGAGCATCGATTCTGCGCCGACCGGCAGGATGATGAACTCCTGGAAGTCGAGGTCGTTCGAGGCGTGCTTGCCGCCGTTGATCAGGTTGACCAGCGGCACCGGCAGGATGTGAGCGTTTGAGCTGATCGACCGGTAAAGCGGAACGTCACGATAGTCGGCGGAGGCGCGGGCAGCGGCGAGCGAGACGCCGAGGATCGCGTTGGCTCCCAGGCGGCTCTTGTCTTCGGTGCCGTCGAGTTCGATCAGGAGGGCGTCGAGGGAACGCTGGTCGGTGAGCGCGGTGCCGAGAATCGCGTCGGCGATCTCGCCGGTCACGTTACCCGCGGCCTTGAGCACGCCGTAACCGCCGAAGCGCTTGCCGCCGTCACGCAGTTCGAATGCTTCGTTGGCACCGGTCGAGCGGCCGGTCGGGACGTCGGCGGTCGCGGTGATGCTCTGATCGAGAGTGAGGTCGACCTGAAGAGTGGGGAGTCCGCGGCAGTCGAGCACTTCACGAGCGGCGAGTCCGGTGATCACGGGTGGTGCGAGGGTCATTCGGCTATCTCCTTGATAGTTCCTGTGGCATGCGTTCTTTGTTGGATCATTCCACAAAACACCAGAAACCGGCTAGCCTGTCAAGTAGTGACCCCCGAAAAAACCTCAGGAGAGAGCCTCAAATGACCAATTCATCGGGAATCCAGCAGATTTCGCCCGACACTGTGAAGACCCTCATGAATCGTGAAGTCGAGACGTTCGAGGCCGCGCACCCCCGTTCGAAGGAGATTCACGACAGTGCAGACGAAGCACTTCTCTCCGGGGTTCCAATGAACTGGATGACCAGGTGGCCCGGAAGTCATCCGGTCTTCTTCGACCATGCCAAAGGCAATTCCCTGACTGACGTCGACGGCAACCAGCTGATCGATTTCTGCCTTGGTGACACCGGTGCGATGACCGGCCATTCACCGGATGCGACGGTTGCCGCGGCTTCGGCCCGAATCAGCAAAGGCATCACCACGATGCTGCCGAGCGAGGACGCGCTGCCGCTCGGCGAGGAGATGGTCCGTCGTTTCGGACTCTCGCACTGGCAGTTCTCGCTTTCGGCCAGCGATGCGAACCGCTTCTCGATCCGACTCTGCCGAGAAGTGACCGGCCGGGACAAGGTGCTGGTCTTCAACCACTGCTACCACGGCTCGGTCGACGAGACGGTGGCGATGCTGAAGGACGGCGAGCCGTCTTTCCGGGTCGGCAACATCGGACCACCGGTGCCGATCGCCGAGACGACACGGGTGGTCGAGTTCAACGACGTCGAAGGACTGAAGCGGGAGCTGGCTCACGGTGATGTCGCCTGCGTGCTCGCCGAACCGGCCCTGACCAACATCGGCATCGTTCTGCCCGACCCCGGGTTCCTTGACGAGCTGAGGCGCCTCACGACCGAGGCCGGCACCCTGCTGATCATCGATGAGACCCACACCATCTGCTGCGGCCCCGGCGGCTACACCCGGGTGCACGGACTCTCTCCGGACATGATCACGATTGGCAAGCCGATTGCCGGCGGGATCCCGACCGGGGCCTACGGCATGACCGACGAGCTGGCCGAGCGGGTCCTCAGCCACACCGTCTGGGAGGCGGCCGACGTCGGTGGTGTCGGTGGAACCCTGGCCGGCAACGCGCTTTCGATGGCCGCCGCCCGGGCGACCCTGGAAGAGGTCCTCACCGAAGAGAACTTCGATCACATGATCAGGATGGGTGAGCGGTTTGAAACCGGCGTCCAGGGCGTAATCGACGAGTACCCGCTCGATTGGTCGGTAACCCGGCTCGGTTGCCGGTCCGAATACATGCTTGGTGCCGAGCCGCCCAGGTCCGGAGCGGAAGCGGCTGCCGCTTTCGACACCGAACTCGACGCGCTGCTCCACCTCTACATGCTGAACCGGGGGATCCTCCTGACCCCATTCCACATGATGGCCCTGATGTGCCCGGACACAACAGAGAGTGATGTCGATGCCCACTCAAGGGTGTTGGCAGAGGCAGCAGCGGAGCTAACAGCCTGACCACGCACCAACCCCGAGGCAACTCGGTTGTCGATCTACCGCATTGGCGCGCGAACCCAACCCAGGGAACAGCCGAATGGTTTCGCGCTGTCGGAGTCTCGCTGAGTTCTGCATAAGGCAGGGTTGTTCGCTTGCGCGAAAACCCTGTTTAACGGTCTGGACTGCCTACCCGTGAGCGGTGCGTGGTTAAGTCGCGGTTGTTCGTTTTTCGAGCTGCCCTGCGGTTGCTACTGACCACAGAATCGAGACCCAGGTCAGGGTTGCCACGGCTACGTGGACCCAGACCAGGGCGGCGGGCAGCTCGAGCAGCCATTGGGTGATTCCGATCGTGATCTGAAGGCAGATCAGGCCGAAGGCGACGATCAGCGGCTTGACCGCGCGGCGGTCGCCGCCACGGCGCCTGAGGATGAAGATCACCGCGACCACCGAGAGCGCGAAGATGATCGCCATCGTCGCGTGGCGCTGAGCGATCCATTCGAGCGTGTTGGACCCCTGGAAATCAAAGCGCCGAACGAGTTCCTTGTCGTGGTCGCCTGGATGCGGACCCGAGGCGGTCGTGATCGTGCCGAGGAAGATCGTGAACTGACCGATCGGGATCAGGCAGCGGACTGCCCAGACACCAAAACGGTCGGTCGAGAACCGGCGCTCCCCGATCTCGTAGCGCGAGCACCAGAAGAGCGCGAAGGCGGCGTCGATCAGGATCATCGAAAGCAGGAAGTGCCCGATGACCAGCTCGGGCGGCAGGTGGTACTCGACAACGAATGCCCCAAGTACCGCCTGGCCGATCACACCGAGGGGCAGGAGGGCCCCGAACAGGGCCAGGTGCCAGCGGTAAGGGCGACGGGCGAAGGCAAGCAGCGAAGCGGCGATCACCGCGAACCCGACGAACCCGGTGAGCAGGCGGTTTCCGTATTCGATTACGGCGTTGATCTGGGCGGGCGCGACGTAGCCGCCATAACACTTCGGCCAGTCAGGGCAGCCGAGTCCCGAAGCAGTCAGCCGCACAGCAGAGCCCGTGAACACGATCAGGATCAGCGCGATCAGGGCGATCATGGTCACCTGGGCATAGCGTTCGGGGGATATCTGGATGCGTTTCAGCATGGATTGCCTAAAACCCGGAGGGGCGCCGGACGGGCGCGCTGAGTTTCAGCCTCAGGCGTCGTCGGCCGCGGCCGATGCCATGAGGAACTGGATCAGCTGCGCGAGCTGGTCCTTCGGGATGCTGTCGAAGCGGTCGGGCATGACCGCGTTCTCGTAACCGGGAGCCTTGGTCTTGTTCGGGTCGAGGATGGATTCCTCGATTTGGGCCTTGCTCATTCCGGGAATTACTTCGTCGAGGTTCGGACCGAGGACACCGGCCGACTCTGCGGCGGCAAGGACGTGGCAGCTGCCACAGCCGTTGTTCGCGTAAACCTGTGCGCCGGGTCCTTCGCCGGGTGCCTTGGGCGGGGCGGCCCCGGGGACTCCGGCGTAGCGGGCGACGTAAGCGGCGACGTCGTCGAGGTCATTGCCTTCGACCAGGTTGGCCGGCATCGAGACAGCCGGGTAGAGAGGATCAGACGGCCGGGGGTTCTCGACCTGGGACTTGACGATTCCTTCGATGGTCGATTCCGACATGCCGACTTCGCGCATCGCAGCGAACGCGGCGTCGAGGTCGGGACCCTGTACACCGACGCTGGCGGCGGCGGCCATCTTGTGGCAGGTTCCGCACTTGGCGTTGAAGAGCTGGCGTCCACGATCCTGGAAGTCACCGGTGATCGGCGCGGAGTCCGTGGTTCCGCAGCCTGAAAGCAAGATCATCGTCAGTCCCGACGAAGCCAGGAGCAGGCAGAACTTGGACTTGAGTTTGGTCGCTGACATAGGGGTAGACGAAGCCAGGCCATTCTATATATCGCGGCGGCTTCCACGGGTTGCCGTGGATCAGTTAAGCTGGCAACGATCGTCACAAGCCATCCAAGATCCTCGGAGAGGGGCAGAATTGCGAGTTAGCGTCGGGATGTCAGAGGTAGTCCTCAGGGTCGGTCCGAGTCACACTCTGCGAGAGGCTGCGACGAAAATGACCGAGCACGGGATTGGCGCTGCGATCGTCGAGGACGAGAACTGGCCGGTCCCCCGGATCATCACCGAGCGGGACATCCTGAAGTCGATCGGCACCGGCCAGGACCCGGATGTCGAACTGGTCAGCGAGCACATGAGCGAGAGCGTGATCACGGCCGGGCCGGAATGGAGCATGGAGCGGGCAGCGATGGAAATGTCCCGCCGAAACATCCGCCACCTGGCGATCTACAAAGACGGAGAACTCATCGGAGTCCTGTCAATGAGGGACATCATGAGAGTCTGGACCGCCGAAGGAGCAACCAGCGGCGGACCCCCCTGAACTTCGGTTGGCGGAAGCCAGCCGCGCCGCAGGATGCACCGTCCCGGGGAGGTGACCGTCCGCTGAGTGAGGGGCGCACCGCACCTCGCGGACAACGGAGCTCGCGGACCGCTTTGGCGGAATCGACTACTCGTGGGTTGGGGCGCTGAAGCTCTCTACGGGGAGCTCTGAGCGGACGTCGCCCTGATCCCTCGGGAGGCTGTAGAAGGCGCGTGAACCTTTGCGGGCCATGCTGCGGATCGCACCGATGAAGAAGACGACACCCACCGCGGCGTAGAACCAGGCCGGGAACATGAAATGGCTGGCGAAGAGGCCGGCAAGCATTCCCATGACACCGAGCGCCAGGAAGGCCGGACCCCAGGAGGGCGCGGGCATCTGAATCGTCTCGGTGGGTTCGATGATCTGCTCTGAGTCGCTCAAGTTTCTGATTCCGATCGTGGTCAGGCCGCGATGTAGAGCATCGCGAACATGAAGCTGAGGGCGAAGATCGCTGCGGAACCGCCGCCGATGAGCAGGCCGGTGGAGAAATTGGATTTCGAAGTCTTGCGATCCACTAGCGGAGTTTTATCAGGCGACGGCGTCGACGGCCATGGCCACGAAGAGCAAAGCCAGGTAGGCGAGCGAGTAGAGGTAGGTGCGGAGGGTCAGCGCGGCCGACGGCTTACGCCAGAGGGCGAATGAAAACCCGAAGAATACGGTCCCGAGCACGATCGCCGATGCGAGGTAGAACGGGCCCAGCAGGCCGGTGCAGTAGGGCCCGACGGTGAAGCCGATCATGAAAACGGTGTAAATCAGGATCTGGGTGCGGGTCGCCGCTTCTCCCTTGACCACCGGAAGCATCGGGATTCCGGTGCGTTCGTAGTCGTCCTTGATCATCAGCGAAAGCGCCCAGAAGTGGGGCGGAGTCCAGAAGAAGACGATCAGGAAGGGCCAGAGGGCTTCCCAGCTGAGGGCGCCGGCGGCCGCGGCCCAGCCGACGAGTGGTGGCATCGCCCCGGCGCTGCCGCCGATCACGATGTTCTGGGGGGTCAGCGGCTTCAGCCAGAGGGTGTAGAGGAATACGTACCCGAGCAAACCGACCATCGCCAGGCTGGCGGCGAGAAGGTTGACCGTCAGCCAGAGCTGGAAGAAGGCGATCACTCCGAGCGAGATGCCGAACATCAGTCCGTGTAGCGGGGCGATCCGGCCGTTTACCAGCGGACGGGAGTCCGTCCGTGCCATGTGGGCATCGCGCTTGCGGTCGATGTAGTGGTTGATCGCACCGGCGCCTCCGGCGGCGAGGTAACCACCGAGCATTGTCCAGAGGATCAGGGACAGGGCAGGGCCGGAAGGATCAGCCACGTACATCGTGGCGACGGTAGTCAGCAGCAGCAGGCTGATCACCCGCGGTTTGGTCAGCGTGATGTAGTCGCGGACCAACGCAACCGCGTCGTGCAACGGGTTGGCCGGAGCCGTCTCTACTGTCTGGGAAATACGCGTCGTCCGCGCATCGGCGCTGCCGAGCATGGTTTCAGGCTACCGGCTGAGGCTCGTCGGCCGGGGCGCCGGCAACGGCGTCGCGACGGGCGAGAGCATCACGAATATCGCGCATCGGCTGCGAACTGCGGACATCCGGAAGCACGTCGAAGTTGTGTTCGACCGGCGGCGAGAGGGCCAGCCACTCGAGGGAGTCGCCGCGCCACGGGTCGGGCGTGGCCACTGCGCCCTCGGTCCGGCTCTTGATCAGGTTGCCGACGGCCATGATCACACCGACGAAGAGGATCAGCGTGCCAAAGGCGGCGATCGCGTTGAACACTTCGATCTCGCCGGTTCCATAGAAGCGGTACGAGTCGGTGACTTCTCCGAGTACGCCGGCTCCAAAGAGCGGCAGGAGGGAGATCAGCGCACCGGCAAACAGCACCTGGAAGGAGATCCTGGCGCGGTCCTCGTTGAGCACCCGGCCGGTGATCTTCGGGTACCAGTAGCTGACCGCGGCCAGCCCGCCGAATACGGCGAAGCCGATCATCGTGAAATGAGTGGCGGCCCAGGCGTCGTATGTGTGCTGGAGCTGCGTACCTACAGCGATCGTCGACTGGGAGACCTCGACGGCGAGACCGATCGAAGCCAGCGAGAGCGCGCCCATGGCGTACCGGAGTGGTGCCCTCATGTGGAAGTCGCTCGAGGATACGGTCGAGATCAGGTTGTAGAAGATCAGGCCGAAAGGCACGATGAGTGCGATCGACATCAGCATGCCGTAGTACTTCCAGCCGCTGCCGATCGGCGACGTGATCATGTTCTGGGTCCAGGCGAGGGTTCCGATGACCGCGATCGCGGCGAGTGAACCGATTACCACGCTCCGGCCGGGAAGCTCACGACGGGTGAAGGTCTGGACGATCTCGGAGATCGCGGCGAGGATCGTGATCGCTGCTGTCATGTAGACGGCGGTGAAGAAGATGTAGGTCATGTGCATCCAGAGGAGCGGGGCGCCACCAGCTCCACCGGCGAAGAAGGTTCCTCCGAGGCGGCGGTCGATCATCAGCATGGCCAGGGCAGCCAGCATGATCGGCGCGACGATGACCATCAGCCAGGTGATGATCGCGGCAGCCCAGGTGAAGATCGGAGCACGGCGCCAGGCCATGCCCGGAGCGCGAAGGTTGTGGAGCGTTGTGAGCAGGTCGATCGAGAGCAGGAGGATGCCCAGAGTGATCATTCCGGTCGAGGCGACCCAGACATCAACCCCGTTGTTCGGTGTGAAAGCCAGCTCGGAAAGCGGCGGAAGAGGATTGATGCCGGCTTCTGGCGGGGTAAACAGGAAGGAGGCGTAAAGCATGATTCCGCCGAGCAGGAATAGCCACATTCCGGACTGGCCGAGGCGCGGCAGGGCGGTGCCTCGACTGCCGATCTGCAGCGGCACCACGTAATAGAAGAGGCCGATGCAGAGTGGCAGGACAAAAAGGAAGATCGCGGTCTCCCCATATACGGAGAGCAGCCGGTCGAAGGTGACGGCGTTCAGGAAGACGTTCTCCGGGACCGACAGCTGAACTCGCACGAGCAGGAGCTCGAGTGCGGCGAGGAAGAGCGATCCGAACGAAGCAGTTAGAAGGATCGAACCGATCGTCTTGTGGTCGGCGCTGGTCGAAAGCTGTGCCCAGCGAGGGCGCTTGTCGGTGGCCGGTTGGCCGGAGACTTCGGGACGGGTCGGCGGCATCGTGTTCGGAAAGCTGCTCATTCGGTGCCAGCCCCCCCGGCTTCGTCGGTGCCACCGGTCGTCTTGGTGGTGCCGGTCGACTTTGCCGCTTCTTTGTTGATCTTCTCGGTTTTCTCAGCCGCGGCTTTGTTCTCGGCTTCGACTTCGTCCTGTGCGTTCTGGATGTCGGTGCCGAGCTGCTTGACGTAAGCCTCGTAGTCCTCGGGTGAAACCACATCGACCTGTATCTGCATGCTCGAGTAACCCTGTCCGGAGAACATCGACGAGCGACCCTCGTGGGTTCCGGTCTGGTCGGCCCGGAAGTAGACCCAGTTGGTCTTTCCGGGAACGGCATCGGCCTTGCCAGTGAGCGAAGGCACGTTCCAGCCGTGGATCACATCGGTGGAGACAAGCTTGAGCGCAACGGTCACGCCGGTCGGTACGACCAGACGGTGGTAGCTGAAGGCGCCGTTCGGATAGTTGAAGCGCCAGAGCCACTGCTGACCGGACGCCTTGATCTCCAGCTGCTTGTCCGAAGTCATGCCGGAGACAGTCTCCGTGCTGACCGGGACCTGCCGCGACTGATCCGAGAAGACGGTCGCGGTGACGAAGATTGCGATGGCGACGATTCCCAGTCCGAGGCCGACCTTGAGCTGACTCCCCTTTTTGGCCGCTTTGCCGTCGCCGGCGATGTGGCGGTGCCGCGGCCGCGAGGCCCGGAGGATCGCCAGGTTGACCACGATGATCGCGACCAGCAGGACCACGAAGATGATCCAGTGGAAAGTGTTGGCCTTTTCGATCCCGGGGGAGCCCGCATCCGGGTTGAGGGAAAGGGCAATTGCCGGTGCCGCGGATATCGCGGTTCCGATCAAAAATCCGGCGAGAGCAACGGACAGAGATACGATTTTTCGTGGGCGAGGCAGCAAGGCCGGGCCATTCTAATCGGAAGAGCCGGACAGGGGACTTGGCGTCGCAAAACCTGCCGCTCGAAGGTCGCCTACGCTGTGAGTCATTCGATGAGATTGCCGACCGCATTCAAGCCTCGAATCCCGTTGCCCCGAACCGCCGTGCGGGCCGGAGCCATTGGTGCGTTGGTCGCCGCGGTGGTCGTCCCTCACGTGCGCAAGCAGCTGAAGATCCCGCCGACGGTGACAGTGATCTCGACCCTTTCCGCTCCGATGGCGATCGCAATCCTCTGGCCCCGATCGAGAAAAAGGGACCTGGGACTCTTCTTCGGGCAGATGTGGGCGTTCGCGGTCAGCCACGAACTTCCCTATGACAATCCCGATCGACTGCGCGAGCGCCTGAGGATCGACTACCCGATCAAGGTCGACCGCTGGATCGGGCGCGGCGTGCTGCCCAACGCCCGCCTGCAGCAGGCCCTCCATCAGGGACCGGCCGGAGATACCCTGACCAAAGTGTCGGCCTGGGCCCACTGGCTCTGGTTCATCGAGCCCTACGGCGCGCTCTTCTGGATTCTCCTGCGAAAGAACGCAATGTTCCCGCAGTCAGCCCGACAGATGGCCGCCGTCTTCGACATCGGCTGCGCAATGTACTTTCTGGTTCCGACCGCCCCGCCGTGGTGGGCTTCGGAGAACGACTACACCGAAGAGGAGATCAAGCGGGTGATGGTCGAGTTCGGCGAGGACCTTCTCGGACCCAGCTGGACCCGCATCTTCGGCACGCTGAACGGAAATCCGTGGGCGGCAATGCCTTCGCTCCACTTCGCCACCGCGACCATGGCGGCGATCCTGGTCAGCGATGCCGGCGGTCAGGTAGAAGGAGCGATCGCATGGGTCTATGTCATCACCCTAGGATTCGCCCTCGTATATCTGGGCGAGCACTACGTGACAGACCTGATCGCCGGAGCCGGCGTTGTCGCGATCGCCCGTAATGCAGAGCCGCTCGCCCGGCCGCTGGTCCGCCTCATCAATAACCGGTTGCGTCGCCTGGAAGTGATTGCGAACGGTTGATGCGCGTCCGGGGGTATGGCGATAACTGAGGAACAGGAGACTCCGGTCGAGGCCGTGGGGGAGGAGGAAGAAGGCGACGGGTTACCTGTCTTTTCGACCAGGGCAGCCGTTCAGACCCTCGTCGTGATCACGGTCCTGATCGTCGGGATCTACTTCCTGCTACCGAAACTTGTCGGTTTCGGCGACGCGATCGGAATGCTCAAGGAAGCCAGCCTGATCTGGGTGGCGGTCGCCGTCGGGTTCTGCCTCGTCTCGTTCCTCACATACATCGCCCTCTTTCGTGCGGTCGTCGGTGGCGAGGCATTCCCGATCTCCTGGCGCGAGGCTTACGAGATCAACATGGCCGGCTTCGCTGCGACCCTGCTTTTCTCGGCCGGCGGTGCAGGCGGGGTGGTGCTCACATACTGGGCGCTTCGGCAGGGCGGCATGGAGCGGCGGGACGTTGGCACCCGCATGGTCGCCTTCATCGTGCTCCACTACCTCTTCTACCCGTTGGCGATCATCGTCTGCGGTGTCCTGCTGAGGACCGGGGTGCTTCACGGCAGCACCGAGGTCTCGCTGACCATCGTTCCTGCCGCGATAGCGGGCCTGGTCATGCTCGCCGGCCTGACGATCGCTCTGGTACCAAGTGATATCGAGCGCCGGATCAGGAACATCTCGGCCCGCCGGCCCTCGATCAAGATCCTGGCGAAGCTGTCGACAGTGCCGGCGACACTGGCCGAAGGCGTGCGGGTGGCACTCCGACTGGTGGCTCACCCGACCAGGGCGGGTCTCGCGATCCTCGGGGCGATCGGTTTCTGGGCGGCCAATGTCGGCATCCTCTGGGCGTCCTTCAAGGCCTTTGGCGTCGCGGTCCCATTCGGCGTGGTCGTCATGGGATTTTTCATCGGCATGGCGGCCAACCTGATTCCCTTCGTACCGGCCGGAGTTGGCGCGGTCGACGCCGGCATGATCGGGACCTTCGTGCTCTTCGGATTGCCCGAGTCCGAAGTCTTTGCTGCGATCCTGATCTACAGGCTGGTCGCGTTCTGGCTGCCGATCCCACCGGGGGTCGTGGCCTTTTTCCAGCTACGGAAGACGGTGAAGAGATGGAAGACTGAAGGTCTGCCGGTCGACCGGCCACCGAAACCAATGTTGATCAAGACAGGGACTTGATCGAAGGTCTATACTTCATAAAGTAAAGTAATGGAATGTCGATCGACATCGAAAGGCACTCCTAAACCCGAGAAGGATTCAAAATGAGCGGCGAAAAGGTCGAAAACATCATCATCGTCGGCGGTGGTCCCGCGGGCTACACAGCTGCCCTCTACGCGGCCCGCGCCGAGCTGAATCCGCTCGTCTTTGAAGGGTTCCAATGGGGCGGACAGCTCCAGAATACGACCGACGTCGAAAACTTCCCCGGCTTCCCCGAAGGCATCATGGGCCCCGAGATGATGACCAAGTTCCGGGCCCAGGCCGAGCGCTTCGGCACCCGCTTTGTCTCCGATGACGTCGATCGGGTCGAGCTGAGCGACGGAGGCATCCAGAAGGTCTACCTCGGCGACGAGGAGTACCAGGCCAAGGCGATCATCCTCGCGATGGGGGCAGAACCCAAGCGCCTCGGCATCCCGGGCGAGATGGAGCTGGCTGGCCGCGGTGTCTCCACCTGCGGTGTCTGCGACGGAGCCTTTTTCAAGGACAAGACCACGATGGTCATCGGCGGCGGCGACACAGCCCTGGAAGACGCGATCTTCATCTCGAAGTTCTCGTCGAAGCTGGACCTGGTCCACCGTCGCGACGAATTCCGCGCTTCGAAGATCATGCAGGAGCGGGCGGAGAGCCTCTCCAACATCGCCCTGATGACGCCGTACGCGCCGGAGGAATTCATCGCCGGTGAGGATGGTGCCCTCGAAAAGGTGCGCCTGCGTCGCTCCGACACGGGTGAGACCGAAGACGTCACCGTTGACGGTGCCTTCGTCGCGATCGGGCACATCCCGCGTTCCGAGCTCGTCATCGGACAGATCACCACTGACGAAGAGGGCTACGTCAGGACTGAAGAGCCGTCCACGAAGACCAACCTCGCGGGCGTGTTCGCGGTCGGTGACCTGGTCGACCGCACCTACCGCCAGGCGATCACCGCCGCCGGATCAGGCTGCCAGGGAGCCCTCGACGCCGAGTGGTTCCTTAGAGACAACGGGTAACTGAATTCTGATCGACTTCGCTCGATAGAAGTCGAGAATGGTCTCGCTGTGCGACCCGGATCTTATTCCGAAGCCAGTGCCGCTTTGAACGCGGCTGCGCTCTCGACCGTGCGGGGCGCCGGGTCTATCGGTATCGCCTGACCGTCGATTGAATCGACTGGCTGAACTTCCCGGGTCGTCGAGGCGAGGAAGGCTTCGGAAGATTCCACGACGTCGTCGATCGTGAACCGGCCGACTTCGACCTCGCACCTTTGAATGATTTGCGCCCGGGTGATCGAATCGAGCACACCTACCTCGGTGTCAGTCGTGCGCAGGTTGCCGGAGGGCGAAACCCAGAAGAGGGTGGAGGTCGGCGCTTCGAGCACGGTGCCGTCGGGCATCACCAGCAGGGCCTCCAGCGCACCGGCTTTCTTCGCGACCCGGGTCGCGTGCATGTTCGCGGCATACGAAAGCGACTTGACCCCGTTGAGGATCACGGTCGGCGAGTAGGTGACCGTGGCCAGCGCGATCGAAGGCGGGTGGATCAGGAGCTCCTCCAGCGTGACGATCCGCCGGCCCATCCGGGTGGAGATCATCCGGACCAGGCAATCCGTCCCCTCGGCAAGTTCGAGCAGGGCCAAAGTTTCCGATTCGAGCAGCGCCCGGTCGACCTCGAGGTCGATCGCCGCAGCAGATCGTTCGAGGCGGTCGAGGTGCTCTGCGAGGGCGTAGAGCGTGCCAGCGTAGGACCGCAGCACCTCGAACACCCCGTCCCCACGAAAGAGCCCACCTTCGGGCAAGGGGATCAAGGCTTCGTCCGAAGGGGTGACAGCGCCGTCGATGCTGGTGAGAAGAGGTAAATCAGCCATGACTGAACACTAAGTCAACCAGCCCGCTTGTATCGGTTGCCTGTCGTTGCAGCAAACACCGGATTTCCCAGTGAAGGAAATCCGGTGCCTAGTTAAATGCCTTGATGCGGGTTAAGAAGTCGGTGAGGATCCTGGCTGTTGCTCCCCAGATCATGACCCGGTCCATCTCGAAGGTTGGGGTTCGGATCGGGACGCCTCTTCGGACCAGGCGGCGCATCGCGTAGGAGTCGACGAGTTCGTCGATCCCGAAGTTGAGAATCGACGCGACCTCGGCCGGATTGGGGATCAGCGGTTCGTCCCCGGACACCAGTCCGACAAAAGGCTGGATCCGGTACGAAGTGACGAAGGTGCCGACGGGCGCGAGGGCACCGAGGACTTCGACCCGGTCCGGGCTGATGCTCACCTCTTCGTGGGTTTCGCGCAGCGCCGTCCACTCGAGGTTCGGATCCCCATCGTCGGACATGCCTCCCGGGAAGGAGATCTCACCGGCGTGCTTGTTGAGGTCGGCGTTTCGCTCAGTGAAGATCAGTCTCGGATCCCCGGGCCAGTCGATGATCGGGATGAGCACCGCAGCCTCACGGTTGCCGGGGGTCTGAATGCCGCCCGCATCTTCGGCGGTCAGAAGCAACGATGATAGATCTGTCGATTCGAAGTCCACGAACCAGATCATGACCAAATGGCTAGAATTCCGCCGATGATCAGCCGACTGACTTCCGCGACCCTTGTCTGCTTCGCTCTGCTGGCCGGATTCGGCGCGGCCAACGCAGCAGCCGTCGCGGACGGCACTTACAAAGGCAAGGAGGCAGGCGAACTCGAAGTCAAGATCAAGGTCAAGAACAACCGGATCACGAGTTTCAAGAGTTCGGTCTACGCCTCCTGCTACATCGACAACTTCATCATCTCGTTTGCTTACCCGCCGGTCGGCAAGAAGGGCGCAACCATCAAGATCAAGAACGGCGGCTCCTTCAAGACTGTGTTCAAGTCCGATCCGAGGGTCAGCTTCAACGACGACAAACGGACGCTCAAGGGCAAGTTCAATGGCAACAAGGTCACGGGTTCGATGAAGGTCGAAGGCCTATGCTCGGCCGAGACCACATTCACCGCGAGGAAGTAGCCGATTGGACCTGGGACGGCTGATCCGGGACGTCCCTGATTTTCCACAGCCCGGGATCGTCTTCCGGGACATCACCCCGCTGCTGCTCGAGCCGGCGGCGTCCCGTCAGGTGACCACGGACCTGGTCCACGACGACCTGATCGCCACTGGTGGCACAGCCGCGGCGACGATCGAAGTCGTTGAGAAGCTGGGTGGCAAGGTTGTCGGCCGTGCGTTCCTGATCGAGCTTGCTTCGCTCGGTGCCTTGTCGAGAAATTCGGCGCCTTATTAGATGATTACGGGAACTGTGCCGCCGTCCACGCCCCACGCGGCTCCGGCGACGAATGAGGCGCGGTCCGAGCAGAGGAAGGTGATTACCGAGGCGATTTCTTCGGGCGTGGCAAGCCGGCCGATCGGCCGTTTCGACCCGACCGCTTCCCGGGCTGCTTCGTTGTCTTCCGCGCCTGAATGCTCCCGTGACTGGTCGAGCAGGCCACCCGGTTCGAGCCAGAGCTCGGAGCCGGTCGGACCGGGGCAGACCGCATTGACCAGAACGCCCTTGCTTGCATATTTGTCGGCGTAGAGGCGGGAGAGGGAAAGCATCGCGGCCTTGCCGACCGAGTAGTCGGGCATCTGGGCCGAGGGCCGCTTGCCGGCGGTTGATGACACGTTGACTACGCGACCCCATCCACGCTCGACCATCGCAGGGATCGCGGCTTTCATCAGGTTGTGCGGCGCCATCACGCTGAGTTCGAACTGGTCACGGAAGTCCTGGTCAGGTGCGTCCTCGAGATCACGCCACTTGGCGGCACCGGCGTTGTTGACCAGCACATCGAGCTTGCCGAACTCCTGGGTGGCTGCGGCGACGATGTGCTCGCCGGCGTGCTCTTCGGTGATGTCGATCACCAGCACACTGGCATCGCCGCCTTCCGCCCGTACGACCTCCGACATGGCGGCCAGCTGCTCGGGGTTACGGGAGATCATCAGGACCTTCGCGCCCTCCGAGCAGAGCTGGCGGGTCGCTTCGAAACCGATGCCGCTGCTTGCGCCGGTGACGGCGCAGACCCGGTTCTCGAGTCCGAGGTTCAAGGTTCTCTCACTTCGACTTGCGCCGGCCTTCGAAGAGTTCCGGGTCTTCGATGTCGGCGTATCGGGCCATGGCGAAGCAGAGGTCCGAAGCCCGGTTGAGGAACCGCAGGATTTCGACGGAAGCGAGCTCGTCGGCGAGCTGGATCTTCACGACCTTTCGCTCGGCCCGCCGGATCACGGTGCGGGCGACGTCGAGCTGTGCTGAGAGCTTGGTGCCGCCGGGGATAACGAACTTCGGCGGCAGCTCTACCAGCGACATGTAACGGTCGATCTCCGCGTCAAGGGCATCGGTCATGCCGGCGGTGATCCGGCTGATCCCGTCTTCGAGGCGTTCGGCAGCTTCGGGTGCGGTGGCAAGTTCGGCCCCCGCCACGAAAAGCTCGTTCTGCAAGGCCAGGATGTCGTCGTGGAGTTCAGTCCGGTCGGACCCGCACTGCGCCCGGGCTACGCCGAGGGCCGAGCAGGCTTCGTCGAGAGTGCCGTAGGCGTCGGTGCGGAGGCCCGACTTCTCGACCCGCCCGCCGTACCAGAGGCCGGTTGTCCCGTCGTCACCCTTCTTCGTATAGATCTTCACTATGGGGCGATCCTAGTCGTCCTC
>JBPPMT010000013.1:0-22384 GCA_051306195.1 Solirubrobacterales bacterium | reverse complement strand
GAAAGGTCGACGTCAAAGACCATCGTCTGCCCCACCTCGCGTTCGGCCGCCGTGACCCCGTGATTGGTTCGGACCGAGACCCCACGGAGTTCGATCGTCACGAGTTGGCTGTGCTGGCTGGAAGAAGGCATTGGTGAAACCTACCTTTCGATCGCTTCGGCCACGCGGATCGCCTGGACGACCGGACCGACATCATGCACACGGACCATGCCGGCACCGCCGCGAAGCGCCTCGAGGCAGGCAGCGATCGTACCCCCGAGCCGTCGATCCTCCTTCGACCCGTCGATCTTGCCGATGAAAGCCTTTCGCGAAGGACCGACCAGAACAGGGAATCCGGTCGCCACGAACTCGGACGTGCCACCCAGCAGGGCGAGGTTGTGTTCGAGCGTCTTGCCGAAGCCGATGCCGGGGTCGATCCAGACTCGCTCCCGGCTGATACCGGCGGCGGTTGCCACCTCGACCCTTTCGAGCAGGAAAGCCCTGACGTCAGCGACCACGTCGTCGTACCGCGGATCGTCCTGCATGGTGCGGGGTGTTCCGAGCATGTGCATCAGGACAACTTCAACCCCGGCGTCAGCGCAGACTCCGGCCATGTCAGGGTCTCCCCCAAGGCCGGTCACGTCGTTGACGATGCTCGCGCCGGCTTCGATCGCCGCGGCCGCTACCTGCGCCTTGGCGGTGTCGATCGAGATCGGAGCGGCGCCGGCCAGGCCTTCGACCACCGGGGCCACCCGCCTCAGTTCCTCTTCGGCGGAGACGGCCTCGGCCCCCGGCCGGGTCGATTCACCCCCGATATCGAGGACATCGGCCCCGGCTTCGATCAGCTCGAGTCCGTGCCGGATCGCGAGTTCGGGATCCAGGAACTCACCCCCGTCGGAGAACGAATCAGGGGTCACGTTGACGACGCCCATTACCTTCACCCGGTCATCAACCTCCGCTCGAGCCGACGATCTCGTCGGCGGCCCGCCGGCCGGACTGGATCGCGCCCTCCATGTAACCAGCCCATTGGCTGGCCGTCTCGGCACCGGCCCAGTGGAGCGGCCCGATCGCCTCCCGGAGTGCCTGGCCGTGTGAAGTCCATGCACCCGGAGGCAGATATCCGCCGTAACAGCCGCGGGACCATTCATCCGCCGCCCAGACCTTGTCCACATAACGCTCGGGGGTGGCCGCCTTCTCACCGAACAGGCGGGTCAGGCAATCAATCACCAGTTGGCCACGTACCTCCTGCGAGAGCCCGGCGGCGTCGCGAGCAGCTTTGCCTTCAAGGAACGCGAGCAGAACGCCGGGGCTGCCATCCGGCGGTGAGTTGTCGAAGACGACCGATACCGGCCCGTCGGCGCTGGTTGCCTGGCCGGAGAAGCCCATGTCGCGCCAGAACGGCTCCGGGTAGATCGCCATCGTCTTGATCACGCTGCCCTGGATCATCCGCTGGGTCAGTCCGTCCCGGATCGCCGGCAGGGCCGGCTCGTAGCTGATGCGGCCGGCCAGAACCGGCGGCAGGGCGACCACGACCTCGTCAGCCGAGACCTGAAGACCATCGGCGAGGACCATCACCCGGTCACCCGACCAGAGGATCCGCCGGACCGGGGATTCCAGGTTGACCGGATTGCGGAGCTGCTCGGCGAGACGCTTCGAGATGAGCTGCGTACCGCCGACCACCCGCGAATCCTGTGCTCCGCCTTCGGCATCAAGCAGCAGGTCGAGAGATCCGGCCGATCGCACGTAGAAGAGCATGTGAAGCATCGAGATGTCTTCGGGCTCGGCCGCCCAGACCGCCTCGATCGCCAGCCGCATCATGTCCCGGCCCGCGGCGGTCCGGACGTTCCGGCGCATCCACGAATCGAAGGTGATCCGGTCGAGATGGGCCAGCTCGGAGGCCCAGGGCTGCTCGGGATCGACCTTGCCGGCGAGCCGGTCGATCTTCCTGAGCGCGATACCGACCTCGGCCAGCGCAACTGGATTGACCTTGGGGATCGTCCCGCCGTACTTCTTCGTCTTGCCCCGCCGTTCAAAGATGTTGAGGCCTTCACCGAAGGTCGAAAAGGTCTCGAGGCCCAACTCGGGGATCAGCTCGAGGATCCGGTCCTGAGTGGGTCCCACCCATTGCCCACCAAGTTCCACGATCTTGCCATCGCCGATCGGCTCATTGACGGTCCGCCCACCAACCCGGTCCCGAGCCTCAATGACCGCCACATCAAACCCGGCAGCCTCCAGAGCCCGGGCAGCACTGAGCCCAGCCAACCCGGCCCCGACCACCGCTACATCTGCGTCAATCGACTCCACGAGGTGAGGATAAGGCGTGAACCTCAGGGCGGGCGCTGTGATCCACGGGGCGCGGAACGGGCACCCCTGTCCAAGATGCTTTGGGGATGAGGTGCTGAGGGATCGTCAGGCCGCTGAGTCAGTGGTACTCCAAAGGGATGCACTTGGACAGGGGAACCCGCCCCGCGCCCTGAGCCCTAGGCACAATTCCAGGTGCCTGCGATAACCGCGCAGTCCGCACCAAAATCGCAGGTACCTCCCGTTATGGGGTCCCGAGATTCGGCGGTTCAGGAGCCTCCATGGGAAGTGATGCGATCCAGGGCGTATATACCGCCCTGAATCCCGTCACTTCCCGACCGAGGGCCCCGAGCTACCGACGACGCCGGCCGTGCCCGCGTGGGTCGCGGGGGTGTGTCCGGAGGATGTGGTCCCGAGGCGAAATCATCCAACGGCCCTGCCACAGGGACGTATCCTCCGGGCACTCCCCGGCGACCCGAGACGAACTAAGCGTCGTCGGAGCGGATGTCCGTCATGCCGCCGGCGTATCCGGGACGCGGCGGTCCTGGTTCCGGTGATGGATCAGTCGACGGGGTGTTGACCGGTTCGGGCTCGGACGGGAAGTCCGGTTCCGGTTCGGTTTCGGCTTCCGGCGGGAAAACTTCTTCTTCGGTGGCGCCGTCGATCAGCTTCTCGAACTGGTCGGCGTCGATCGTCTCCCGGACCAGGAGGATCTCGGAGATCCTGGTCAGGTCGTCGCGACGCTCGTCGAGGATGTCGCGGGCCGTCTGATGCGCGCCTTCGACGATCCGGCGGATCTCGTCGTCGATCTCGCGGGCGATCTCGTCGGAGTAGTCCGGCTCGGACCCCATCTCGCGCCCCAGGAAGGGCTGGCCGCGATCGTGGCCGAAGACCCTCGGACCAAGGCGCTCGGACATGCCGAACCGCATGACCATCTGCTTGGCGGTGGCGGTGACCTTCTCGAGGTCGTTGGAAGCACCCGTCGTGATCTCGTCGAAGACGATCTCCTCGGCGGCGCGGCCGCCCAGGGTCATCGCCATCGTCTCGCTCAGTTCAGCGCGGGAGGTCAGGAACTTGTCTTCGGTCGGCAGGGAGATCGTGTAGCCGAGGGCCTGGCCACGGCTGATCACAGAGACCTTGTGGACGGGATCGCAGTTCGGCAGGAGATGGCCGACGATCGCGTGGCCCATCTCGTGGTACGCCGTGATCTTCCGTTCCTTCTCCGACATGATCCGGGTCTTCTTCTCGGGCCCGGCGACCACCCGCATGATGCCCTCTTCGAGCTCCAGCATCGTGATTTCCTTCTTGCCCGAGCGCGCCGTCAACAGTGCGGCTTCGTTGATCAGGTTCGAGAGGTCGGCACCGGTGAATCCGGGGGTCTGTCCGGCCAGCGCGTCAAGGTCGATCTCGCCGGCGAGCGGCTTGCCACGCGAGTGGACTTCGAGGATCTTCTTGCGGCCCTGACGGTCGGGGCGGTCAACCGCAACCTGGCGGTCGAACCGACCGGGCCTGAGCAGCGCGGGGTCGAGAATGTCCGGCCGGTTGGTCGCGGCGATCAGGATGATGTTGTCCTTGATCTCGAAGCCGTCCATCTCCACCAGAAGCTGGTTGAGGGTCTGCTCGCGCTCGTCGTGGCCACCGCCCATGCCGGCACCACGGTGACGGCCGACGGCGTCGATCTCATCCATGAAGATGATGCAGGGCGAGCTTTGCTTGGCCTGCTCGAAGAGGTCACGGACGCGGCTGGCGCCGACGCCGACGAACATCTCGACGAAGTCAGAACCGGAAATCGAGAAGAACGGGACACCGGCCTCGCCGGCGACGGCGCGGGCCAGCAGGGTCTTGCCGGTTCCGGGAGGTCCGTAGAGCAGGACTCCCTTGGGAATACGGGCGCCGAGCGCCTGGACTTTCTTGGGTGTCTGCAGGAATTCCTTGATCTCGTGGAGTTCCTGCACGGCCTCATCCGCACCGGCGACGTCCTTGAAGGAGATCTTGGGTGCATCGACCGCCATCTTCTTGGCTTTCGACTTGCCGAAGCTCATTACACGTGACCCGCCACCCTGCATCTGGTTCATCAGGAAGATCCAGAAACCGAAGAAGAGCAGGAACGGAAGTATGTAAGTGAGCATCGAGAGCAGGGAACTGCCTCCGGTGCCCTTGACCGTCACCGAGACATCATTCGAGTCGAGCTGGTTCAGCAGGCTCTGCTCGGTGTTGTTCGGGTAGCCGGTTTCGAACTTCTCGCCGTTCTCTTCCGTGCTGCCTTCGGCCTTGACTTCCTCGACATCGAGCGAGTTGTCCTTGGTGTTGATCGTGACCTTCTCGATCTCACCCTTGTCCACCTTCTGCAGGAACTCGTTGTAAGTCGGCGGCTCGGGGCCGTTATCCGGGCTGATTACGCGCTGGGCGACGAATGCCAGGATGACCACCAGCAGGATGGGGAACGCTGCGCTCTTGAAAAACCGTTTCAAAGTAACTGTTAGATCTCTTTCTTTTCGGCCTCACCGGAGTCTCCGGATCCTGTGGCCGAAAGGTCAGACTAGCAGGGAGATACAGCCGCCTGTTGCTACTTATAGCGGCGGAACGGAGTCTTCCGGAAGGGAAGCGACGTAGTCGAGGTTGCGGTAGTGCTGGGCGTGATCGAGTCCGTAACCGACCACGAAGGTGTTCGGGATTTCGAAACCGGTGTATTTGATCGGCACTTCCACCCGGCGTCGTTCCGGCTTCGTCAGCAGGGAGCAGACCTCGAGTGTTGCCGGATCGCGGGCCTGAAGGTTCCGCATCAGGTAGTTCAGGGTCAATCCGGAATCGACGATGTCTTCAACGATCAACACGTCGCGACCGGTGATCGAATCATCGAGATCCTTGAGAATCCGCACCACGCCTGAAGAATCACGCGAGGATCCATAACTCGAGACAGCCATGAAGTCGATCTCGCAAGGCACTTCCAACCGACGGAGCAGGTCAGCGATAAAGACCACGGCGCCCCTGAGGACACCGACCATCACCAGGTCCTTGCCCAGGTAATCGCGACTGATCTCCGATCCGAGTTCCTGGACACGGCGATCCAATTGTTCCGAGGAGATCAGCACCTCCCCGACTTTTGCCTCCATGTTCATCTCAGTCTAGGCGTGCTTGGTTTTGACTGCATGAAGGCGAACCGCGGCACCGGTTTCGGGGCGGAGCCGGTGACGATCAGCGATCGCCAGTCCAGCCACCCATACGATCTCGCCGCCCGAGACGAACACCGGGATGCGACGCCTTTCGGACCGCGGCACACCGGCATCCGTGAACAGGTCCTGAAGCGATTTACTGCCTTCCATGCCGAGCGGCTGAATGCGGTCACCGTCTTGCCAGCCGCGCACCGAGATCGTTGTTTCAAGGCCACTGCTGTCAAGGGTCGCGACCGCGGGACCGACCGGGGTAAAAGGCGACTCCAAGGGCTCCAGGCTCACCTCCCAGTCGCCCCAGGCGGTCCCGGGACCGGCCACGACGGACACTTCGCCAAGTTCGTTGCCGGCTTCCACCGATTCCACCGAGATCGTGCCCGCCTCGATCAGGAGCCGGTGACCGGATCCCAGGTCCAGCCTGCCGCCCTCCGGATCCCCGGCAAGCCTCATCGCTTCGGCGGCGAGATCGAACGGGACCGGCAGCGCAGCACCAGTCTGCCTGAGGACCAGCTCCCTGACTACGAGCCGCCGCAGAGCCGGATGCTCAGCGGCAAGGGCGTTGGCACGCAGTTGGTGTCCACCGTCTAGGAGGCGATCGGCCAGGTCCGCCGCCAGACCGTCGAGCAGGTCGGCTTCTTCGATCAACTCGGCCCTCGTGAGGGCTACGTTCGCAGCCGCAGCCGGATTGATGTCTTCCAGAACCGGCAGGACCTCGGACCGGATCCGGACCCTGGCGAATGCCGGATCCCGGTTGGAGGCGTCATCGGCGAATTCAATCCCCGTTTCAACCGCAAGCGACCGGGTCTCGGCCCGCGTCAGATTGATCAGCGGCCGGACAACGGCTCCGCTGGCAGGTTTCATGGCGGTGAGCGCCCGGCGGCCCGGCGACGATGCCAGCCGGTAGATCACGGTTTCCGCGACGTCGCTAATGGTGTGGCCGACCGCGATCCAGTCCGCCCCGCGCTCATGGCGAAGTCGTTCAGCGGCTTCGTAGCGGACTTCCCTGGCCCAGTTCTGGAGGTTGCCTTCCACCGAACCGGCGTTCTCCACGAGCAGTTCCACGCCGAGCTTTTCGCAGGCTGCTTCACAGATCGCCTGGTCGGCGGCCGATTCTTCCCGCAGGCCGTAGTTCAGGTGGAGCGCGACCAGGTCCCCGAGACCGGCCCCCGCCAGGCCGGCGAGCAGGCTGATCGAATCGGGTCCACCCGAAAGCAGCACCACCCCACTCGAGCCGGTCCCGATCAGGCCGGAGTCGCGAATCGCACCGACCAGCGCGGCCGGCGGCTCGTATCCGCTCTGTTCACTTCCGGACACGGACGAGAAGAAGAGGGGTCGGTTCGGGGAACCCCTTCAGGTCCACTGCTCCGAGACTCTCGAGTTCGAGGTCCTCGTGTTCGCCGATCGCATCACCGACCGCGTCGGTCACCAGCACCTCACCTCCGAGCGCCCGGTTCACCACACGATGGGTGAGGTTGACCTGGCTGCCGAAGTAGTCGCCATCACGGAACACGGCTCCCCCGTAGTGGATGCCGACCCGGGGCTTCGGACGGTCGTCGAAGAGCGCGAGGAACCCGACTGCCCACTCGACCAAGGAGACCGGGTCCGGGGAAACCACCATTACTTCGTCCCCGATCGTCTTGACGATGTTCGCTTCCGGCGGCAGGGTCCCCTCGACCGCCTCGGTGAACCGTTCGATCACCGAAAAGGCTTCGGCATCGCCCTCCTCCTCGGTGAACCGGGTGAAGCCGGTCAGGTCGATGAAGCAAAGGCTGATCCGGATCTGATCGATCTCGGCATCGCCGCCGAATTCGTCTTCCATGTGGCCGACCACGTCCTGCTCGATGAAGTAACGGACATAACGATCATGGAGATAGTCGAACAGGGGCGCCGTGACAGGTGAAACCGACTGGACCAGATCCCCCATTTCATTCGACATCTCAAGCGCCCCGAGGCCGTCTCGCATCATCGGCTCGTGGACGAAGAGGTGGAACAGGCGGACTTCGGCGTCGGCGATCCGGCGGACCGCCTGGGCGTAGACCCGGACCAGTTGAAGGACGGCTTCGATCGGTAGCCCGGCATCGGCCACCTGGGCCAGCCTGGTCATGGCCTCGACGTCAACTTCGGTCAGCGTCCGTTCCCGGCCTGACGGGGTGCCGAGCACGACCATGATCCGCTCGATCAGCTCCTCAGAGAGCCCGATCTCGCCGGCCGCTTCGGAGATCGAGACCCTTTCACTTTCGTCAGCGAAGTACTCCTCGGAAGAACCGAATGCGAGCTTGCCGTCACGGCCAGCCTGCTTGAGTTCCTCGAGGGTGTGGCCGCGTTCGCGCATGCGGGCCACGACCCGGGCCTGAGCAGCCGCCGCGGGAGTCCACTTGCCCTTTCGCACCGGAATGATCTTCTCGTCGGCCCAACGGGTCAGGGTGCCGGTCGACACTCCCGCCCTGCGGGCAGCCTCACTGAGGCTTATGCGGTCATCCTCGGGCATGGTTCACCGAGGCTACAGGCGAATCAGCGAGTTCGTTGACCGGGGAGACTTCCCGGCTCACTCGGGTACCTTTGGCCCGAATTCAGTCGCGATTGGCTCGAGCATCATGGTCCGGACTTCGTCGACGTCACGGCTGCAGCCGGTCGCCCACATCATCTTGACCAGCGCGACTTCCGGCATGGTCGAAAGCAGGAGGGCGTCGGACTCGATCATGTGGAGGGTCGAGCCGTAAGCGTTGGTCCGGCCGACGGGCGCATTCCCGACAGTCAGAGCAACCGCGACGTCCGCTCCGCTGCACCTGGTGACGAAATCGGGCAGTGATGAAGTGGGTGGATACGAAGGCGCCGTGAACGCCGGATAGGTGCTCACCACGACGCCGCGGATATCCCGGATGTCGATCAGGTCGCTCATCGCGCTCAGATCGATCCCCGGGTGGAGAGTCAACTGGAGTACCCGGTCCGAGATCTCGATCCGGGATGGCCGCCGTGGCAGTGGATCAAGCTTCCGTCTGAATTTGACCCGCCCCTTTTCCACGGTGGCCACCGGGCCGCGGTTGGTGGACCGGTAGGCGGGACCCGAAGCACGGACCTTCCTCGCGGAGACGGACTCCATCACCCAGCTGATTGCCTCGGGCTTGCCGGCGAAAGACACGAAAACCCCGGCTGGCAGCTTCAGCAGCGCCACCAAGGCATCACTGATGTTCGTATCGGCGTCCGAGTCCGGTTCATTCGGTGGCAGATTGGCTCCGGTGAAGACGATCGGAACTGCGACACCGGTAAGCATGAAAGTCATCGCCATCGAGGTGTAAGCCATGGTGTCGGTGCCGTGGAGGACGAGCACACCGCGCACGTTCTCCTTCTGGCAAAGCTGCTCGATCTCCCTTGCGATCAGGGTCCAGTCGTTCGGAGTCATGTCCTCTGACAGCGCGTTGACCGGCTGGCGAACGATGAACTCGAGTGACCGGCGGTAGATGACCCGGCTGGTCTTCGTGCCGCCGAGTACGACCGGCTCGCCCTGGCTGCCCATGAGCTTCACCAGGCGCTGCGCGACTGATGCCCGGTTCTCCGACATCGACCCGATCGTGCCGCCAGTCGTGATCAGGCCTATGCGTTTGGTTCCGGACAAGGGTTTCCCCAGATTATCGGTCGGGGTCCGGCCACCTCGTCACGTCATGGCCCCGAAAATGGCGAAAGGCGGCGGGACCATCCCGGTCCCGCCGCCCAGCCATGTCAGCCCCTCGCTACTCCGCGTGGACCTGTGTTACTTCATTTCCCCGTTCGCCGGTTCGAATCCTGATTGCCTCCTCGACCGGAATCACGAAGATCTTGCCATCTCCGATCTCTCCAGATCGAGCGTGACGCAGAATCGTCTCGACTACGAGGTCTTTTTCACCATCCGCGACGACGATCTCCAACTTGATCTTCGGTCGGACGTTGACGGTCACGGTCGATCCCCTGTAGGTCTCGACAATCCCCTTCTGTCGCCCGGAGCCTTTTGCCTCCAGCAGCGAAATAGACGGGATTCCCTTTTCAAGCAGCTCGGTCCTGATCGGTTCGAACGCTTCGTGCCTGATGAATGCTTCTATCTTTTTCAACTTACTAACCCTCCTAGGCCTGGTCGGTAGTCGACGTGGTTTCCACGGGCGCTACCGGAGTACCGGCCATGGACGGCGTGTAGTTGCCAACAGGGTATTCCGGCTGTGGAATGAAGGCTTCCGGATATCCGTACATCCCGTGACTCGAGATGTCCAGACCGGCGTCTTCTTCCTCTTCCGAGACCCTGAGTCCGACGGTCGCCTTGATGATCGCGAACACGATGTAGGAGACCACCATCACGAACACGAAGGTCCCGACGACTGCCAGGGCCTGAACCCCGAGCTGACCGAACGTGGAGCTGAACGTCTGGTCCCCGAAAATGGCGTACCAGATACCAGCTCCGGCACCGTCGGCGACCAGGCGCGGGGATCCGAAGATTCCCACAGCGAGCGTTCCCCAGATACCGGCCATACCGTGTGCCGAAAGGGCACCGATCGGGTCGTCCAGGTACTTCTCGAATGCCAGTACACAGATGACTACGAGGAAACCGGCCAGCAAGCCGATGATCGGAGCCGCCCAGTACTCGACGAATCCACAGCCAGCCGTGATTCCGACCAGACCTGCGATCGCACCGTTGCCGGCCATGCCGACATCGAGTGTCTTCGTCCTGAGGTAGATCAGGAGGCTGGCGCCGATGACACCGGCAGCAGCAGCGAGCTGGGTGTTGAGCATTACTTCACCGAAGAACGAACCTTCGGTTGCGAACGTTGAACCACCGTTGAATCCGAACCAGCCGATCCAGAGGATGATCACGCCGAGGCCGACCAGCGGCATCGAGTGTCCCGGAATCGCGCGGGGCGAACCATCGGCTCCGTACTTGCCTTTACGTGCGCCGAGCAAGAGCAGCGCAGCCAGGCCCCCGACAGCACCGGTCAGATGGACGACCGAAGATCCGGCGAAGTCCATGACGGGCTTGCCACCGACGTCGGAGAGCAGCCCGCCGCCCCACACCGAGTGAGCAACCACCGGGTAGATGAAGGCACCGAAGATGACGGCGTAAATGACATAGGCGCTGAACTTGATGCGCTCCAGCGTCGTGCCCCAGACGATTGCCAGCGAGACGGCACAGAATGCCAGGCCGTAAAGCATGAGCATTGAGGTGTCTGCGGTAACCGCGGTTCCGAGGATGTCCTGGTTGAAGTGGAAGAAGAACCCGTCAGTACCGACGTAGTCGGCCAGGCCTCCGTCACCGAATCCGGCGATCCCGTATCCGATTGCCCACCAGGCGATCGTCACGATGGCGAGGTTGATGAAGATCTTCGCCACGCCGGTGCCGGCGTTCTTCATGCGCGAGAAGCCGATCTCCAGGAACATGAAGCCTGCCTGCATCAGGAAGACGAGGACCGTCGCTACTGCGACCCAGACCATGTCCAGTTCGAGCGACTTGGCCACGATGTCTTCTGCGGGCCCCGCCGATGCCATCCCTGGCACAACCAGGGCGGCAAGAAGCGTCAGAAGCGACGCTATGCCTAGTTTTTTGAAGCTCATACGAGTTATTCCTCCTATACCCGCTGGACGAGAGCCCACGCGGTCGGGATTTGCGAATTGCTGACCGCGTAAACCTAAGTTTCAGGAGACCGGATTCTTTTAGCCCGTTGGAGGAAAAGGGCAGTCCCGGTTTGTCAGATTGGTAAGGGTCTCGGAAAATCAGTCCCAGAGCCAAACCTCTGGCGGGAACCAAAGAGCCAGACCTATTTTGTTCCGCTCGACACGACTTCTTCGGGCGACTTTTGTTCATTCGGAGGAATGACACCCTCACCGTTGACGTTGACCTGCGGTCCATCGGCGCTGTTTCCGTTGCCGTTACCACCGGCAATCGGTTCCTCCGGCGCGTCATCCTGCAGCAGAGAAGCTTCGTATTCGGCCCGCTGCTTTGCCAGTTTGCGCTTCGATACCCAGCCCGCAGCGAAGTAGCTGCCGATTACAAAAGCGATCGCCAGGAACTGCGCAGCAAGGGTCTCCCACGAGGGGAATATGCCGAGCCAGTTGCCGATCCAGAGCGGGAACTGGGCATCGATCGGATGGATCGGCAGCCAACCGACACCCTGCATCACCCGGACGGTCGTCCCGACCATCGTGAAAAGCACGAAGGCGATCAGCACGCCGGTGACGATCAGCATTTTCTTGTAAGGAAGCTTGCTCTCCAACTTGAAAGTCAGGACACCGACAACGGCCATCGCGGCCAAACCGATGCCGACGCCGATCAGGACCGGGCCCGTTCCCGCAGCGAGCTGCAGGGCCTGAAGGAAGAGCACGGTCTCCATGCCTTCGCGAAATACACTCTCGAAGCCGAGTGCGTAAAGGCCGAAGACGGTTGCACCGCCAGCTGCCGCGCCGACTCCCAGGCCGGCAGTGATCTCCTTCGTCTTCCGACGATGGGTTGCAATCCATTCGGTCCAGTACACCTTGTGGAAGAACCAGTTGAGGACGACCAGCAGCACCGCGATCGCCATCAGGCCCACGATCGCCTCTACTTTCTCCCCGTACTTGGCGAAAGAGCCAAGCAGCATCACCATCAGCGCGTATGAAGCGATGCTGGCAGGGATCGCCAGCAAGGCTCCGCGGTACACCGGCTTGCGCAGGTACCGTCGGGCTCCGATCATCGATGCGGTGATCGCCGCGATGATCAGGATGGCCTCCAGACCTTCGCGGAAAACGATCAGGGCGGCATTGGTGATGACTGTGCCCGAGCTTGTATTCGATCCGGTGATTTCATGGGCGTCATCGATGGCAGACTTGAGCTCGACCAGGGTCGGCTGCACATCACGGCCGCTGCTCTCGTTCGCGATTTCGGTCGCAAGACCGTCAAATCCGCGGGCACCGTACCAGAACATGCCTTCGATTTCGACTGAAAGTCCGGGGTCGAAGCCGCGAAGCTTGACCTCCGGTCCGAATTCGAAGAAGGCATACGCCGAGAGTCGGTTCTGCTCAGCGATTTCGTAGTCGCCGGCGTTGATGGCGTTGAGCATCTGGTCGAGACTGATGTCGACCAGGTCATAGTCGGCGTCCTCACTCGAACCCTTCCAGTCGTCGGGGAACATCGAGTCAGCGGTGTCCGAGATCTCCGACGCCTGTGCTTCGATTTCGTCAGGCGACGTCACCACGCCGCCCTCGGAAGTGTTCTTCAGATCCATCTGGAGGTCCTCGACGTTGGCCAGCAGTTCCCTGGTCTTCGGGGCATCCTGTTTGAGCAAATCGGAAGAAAGGTCCTTCAGCGACTGCTCAGCACCATCAGCGAAGGCGATTGCCTCCTGAACCTCGAAATCCCGGGTCACCTGGTCACCAACGACCCCACGGCTGTACTCGATCGGCACCAGTTCGATGAAGCGATCAAACTGCGCAGCCCGCCGCACTTTGTCATCCAGAGTCAGTGGTGATGCCACGAACGCTTCCAGATGGCCCTTGATCGCTCTGGCAGCATTTCTGAAGAGCGGAACGTCACCGGTGAGACCAGCCTCCGCAACGCTCTCGAAGTAACCGTCGGTGACTTTTGTTTCCTTGGACCCGCGGTCTTCGACGAAACGCCCGCGGATGATCTTCCAGTAGCCGGCGCTCAGCGCTGTTAATTCGGCAAATCGTGGGTAGAAGCGCTTTTGACCGGCCTCGCCGGCTGCACCGAGGCCGATGTCGACCCGCGCCTGATAGGTATCGAGGAGGTCTTTGTCAACCAGAGCGGCGGCTTCCTCGGGAGACGAATCTCCCTCTTCAAGACTTTCCAGGGCATCCGCCGCTTCGACGGTCAGTTGCGAGAACTTGGTCGAGGGCCGGAAGTCGCGGACGAGCAGCCACGACTTGGCGTCTTCGACCCGGTCAGCCTCGGTCAACGCCAGGGTTGTCTTGTACGAACCGAAACGAAGAGCGGAGATTGAATCGCCCTGCGCGGCCGCCAAGGCGACTGGGTCGCCAGCGGCGGTCGCCTTCCGGGCATCAGCCAGCCCCTCCTTCAGACTTGCGTACTGCTTCGGGGCAAACCGCTTGAGCTGTGCAGCCGGAGGGCCGGAGACAAGCCGGTCGGGCGAAGCAAATTCGGGCGTCTGGTGGTCACCCAGGGCAAGGCTGGTGGTTACATTCGAGAACTGCTCCTCAATTCCAGCTTCCAGTTCCCACGGTGCCTGCGGCTGAGCGGCGTCCGCATTCGTGGCCAGTGGAAGCAGGAACGCAGCAACGACCGCCGCAAGAATGCTCGCGACGGTCGCCGTGCTTCGGCCCGATACGGGCCACTTTGAATCCGCGAAACGCACCTGCTGGTTAGCCCTCCTGGATCTCCACGCCGGTGTCCTTGGCAGCCTGAGTCACCTGGCCGGCGATCTTCTCGGCCTGTGCCTGCATCTGGGCACCGAGCTGATCTGCCTGCTCGGCGGTGAACTTTTCCCCGGCCGCCTCACGGTCGCGCAGGTCCTCGGCGCGGGCAAGAAGGTCAGCCAGCTCGGCTGCCGTCTGTTCGGCCTGGTCGGGATTCTCTTCGGCGATTACCGGTTCGATCTCTTCGTAGGTGAAGTTGATGCCGGTAAGAATGTCAGCGATGTCCGAGAGCCGCGAAGTCGCGACGAAGCTCGGGTCCTTCTGATTGCCCTGTCCCGCGACGAATGACGAGAGCTTCCACTGTTCGAAGTACTCGCTCATGGTCGGGGTCATCACGGTGATCGCGGTCATCGCGTCGGAATCGTTGATCACGATGTCCTGGGCATCCGCGTCGAGGTCATTCGCCTGCTTGTCCATCTCGTCAGCGGCGGCCTTGAGGATGCTGGCATCCGGCAGACCTTCGCCGAACTCGACCTTGCCGTCGCAGTTGACGTCAGGCTTGACACCGGCAACGATCAGATCCTCGTTGGTTCCGTAGAGCGATGTCTCGAGCAGGAAGAAGAGGTTGCCCGGCTGCTTCATGACCTGACCGTCGGGCAGGGTCAGGTTGAAGGAGACGGCACTCTCGGGGTCGGACGCATCGGATCCGGCGTCCATGTCCGTGTCGTACTGAGCGGTACGCGGGATGCCGGCGACGATGCCTTCCATCTCCTCGTAGTTCGGGTTGGCCGCGACGAAGGCGTCCTTCGCGTCGGTCAGGGCCGCATCAACAGCCTTGCATTCCTTCTTGAGCATCTTCGCGTAGTCGAAGCCCGTCGCTGCAGCGAGGTCGTAGTAGGTGTCGGCAGCTGCCTTGATCCTGGCGGTGTTGCCCACCAGGTCAGCGCTGTGATCGGTCAGGTACGACTTGGTTGCAGTCAGCCCGGTATCTCCGGCTTCGGAGTCGGTGCTGCTGTCGTCACTACCGCAACCGGCGGCGAACGCAACCGCTACGAGGGTCACGGCCAGAGTGGCGCGCCTCGAAAACTTGCTCATCAAAAATTCCCTTCGTGGTTCGGACGAGTCCCTGAGGACTTTGGGTGTACCTGCTGATTAGTTCGGACACCCTAACGTAATCCGCACCGCGATGGTCGGGTTAGAAGAAAGCAGGACCTCGATCGACCAGGCCCTTATATAGAGCTTCCTGGATCGTCTCCCGAATCTGTTCCGAAAGGTCAAAGACGAGCGACCGGTCCTCGGATGCTCCGGGTCCGTACCCGGAGAGGTCGATCGGCTCCAGGAACTCGATCCGCCACCGCGAGGGGAGAGGCAGGAGACCAAGGGGACCGAGCCAGGGAAAGGTCGGTGTGATCGGTACGTACGGGGCGCCGCTCAGCTTCGCAAGGACACTCGACTGGCCGAGCTTCGGGTAGATCTCCTCCGAGCCGACGACGGCGACCGGGATTATCGGAGCACCGGTCTCGAGTGCGACCTCGACGAAACCTCCACGGCCGAAGCGCTGAAGGCGGTATCTCTCGGAGAACGGTTTTCCGAACCCCTTGACCCCTTCGGGGAAGACCATCACAGGGTGGTCCTGTTCGAGCAGGCGACCGAGGTTCGCGGGGTTGGCCGCGACCCCGCCGATCCTGCGGATGAAATAGCTGACGAATGGCAGGTCGAAGGCCCAGTTCAAGACCAGGGACCGCGACCAGCGGGGCAACGGGTGCTCCTTCTGGATCGCCGCACCGATCATCGTCGCATCGAAAGGAAAGACCGATCCGGCGTGGTTGGCCACCAGCAGGGCCCGCCCGTGGCCGGGCACGTTCTGGATTCCGCTGACCTGGACCCGCCACCAGGAGCGGTAGAGGAACTCGAAGATCGGAAAGGCGGCTTCGGCAAATTCTTCGTCGAATCCCCATTCGTCTTCGTGGTACTCGCCGGCAACCCGGCGCAGCATGCGCTCGGTCGAACTCTGGACCACCGAAGCCCATTCCAGGGCGAGATCAGCACTACTCACTACTTCACGCTCCTCACCGGCGAACCGGGATGGGGAGCCGGAAACAGCGCCTGCACGCCGGACTTCTTCGAGGCGAAGTCACGGGCGGCACCCTCGGCATCGAAGGCGAGTTCATAGCCGATGTCCTCCCGCAGCCGACGGTTGTCACAGCCTCGTCCGTAACGGAGGAGCAACTGGCCATCGGAATCCATGTCGCCAGTGCCGAGCATCGAGCCAAGTCGTGGAAGCAGCAGGCCGACGATCCCCGGCGGGATGCCAATTGCCGGCTTGCCGGCGAGCCGCAGCAGGCGACTGAGCGAGATCGCACCGTCCGGAGCGACGTTGACCGCACCGCGAACCGGGTTGAGGGTCGCCGCGGCCAGAGCACCGGTCGCGTCGGCCGCGTGGAGTGGCTGCATCCTCGGGTCCCAGCCCATCTGGGTCGGAACCACCGGCAGAGAGAGGTACCGGGTCAGTGGATTGTCGAGCCCCGCACCGATCTCGGCCTGGAACCGCAACATGCAGCAGGTTATGGCCGGGTGCCGCTTCGCGAAATTGTCGAAATAGCCCTCGAGTTCCCCGATGTCCCGCTGAAACCGGGTCTTGAGCGGGAAGCGGCGGGCCATCTCTTCGGTGAAAAAAGCCGGGGCCGAAGGCGAGCTGCCGTAGATCGCAGCCGAACCCCGGACAACGAGCGCCTTGAGGTTCTTGGCTTTCTCGCAGGCGGCGAGCAGCTGGAGGGTGCCGATCACGTTGATGTCATGAAGGGCGCGGGTCGGCTTGCCTTCTTCCGGGTACCAGACGATCCCGCAGTGAACAACAACGTCCGGCTCGAGTGAGGGCAGCAGGCGGGAGATGACCGGGTTACGGATATCGGCCTCGACGAATTCAGTCCGTCCGAGGTCCAACTCGGGCTCCTTGGTGTCGATTCCGATGATTTGACCGATCCCCGGAGTGCGCGCCAGGGTCCGGGCCAGCTCGGCACCCCAGTGGGTTGCCACACCGGCGATTACAACGCGGCCTTCTCTCGGCATACTAACCGTCGACTTGAGGCTTAGACTTAGCCTCTATTTCGGCTATGCGACTGGAAAGCGCTTCAATCTTGTCTTCGAGCTCACGCAGCTCATCCCGACTGACGAGACGTAATCCCTCGAGGGTCCCTCGCGCGTCCGAACCACGCCTGGACACCTCGTCTACGAGGCCCTGGGCCCGGTCACGGGTCTTGTCGCTGAAGCCCTGGGCCTGCGCCCTGGTTTTCTCGGTCGCTGCGAATGCTCCCTCGATCGCCTCGCGCAGTCCGTCGGGTATGCCGCGTCCGCTCTCTTTATCTTCCTTGTCTGGCATCGGCCTAGTCTAAGCGCTGACCGGCCGATTCGCCAGAACCCGAATGCCCGCGCACCTCACACCACTCTCCGAACCCACCCATGACGCGGTGACTACCGGGGATCCCCGGCGTGCTTTCGCGCTTGCGCAGGCGCTGATGGTCCAACCGACCATGAGCCATCAGGCCCGGGGACTCTGGGGGTACACCGGCGAAACCAGCGACGGGCTCGGACTTACGGTCCAGTCAACCGGTGCTGGCGCTCCGGGAGCGATCGCGGTGATCGGTGACCTGGCCGGACTCGGAGTGGAGCGCCTGGTGCGAATCGGGACCTGCCTCGCTCCGGCGGCCAACCACGAACCCGGGGACGTCCTGCTGATCGAGCGCGCGATCACGGCCGACGGGGCAGCCGGGAGCCTCACTCCTGACTCGGAATTCGCCCGGCCGGACCCCGCCCTTTTCGCATTGCTCAACGACGTGGCCGAATCGGCGACTGTCTCCAGCCACGATTTCGTGGCCCGTTTCGAC
The DNA here is from genome assembly GCA_051306195.1 of Solirubrobacterales bacterium. Classification (GTDB taxonomy): domain Bacteria; phylum Actinomycetota; class Thermoleophilia; order Solirubrobacterales; family 70-9; genus 67-14. Next base: position 4,725 of record JBPPMT010000013.1, on the reverse strand, counting down.
CCGGAAGGGACGCTGCCTTCGCCGGGCGCGACCGCGAGGGACCTTCAGACGGCTGCCACATTCGCATTTTCCAGACGGATCGGCCTGGAAGCGGCCGCGGTCCTCGTGGTTGCAGGCGACGGTGCCGGCAACGGTCTGGAAGAAGCCGCCCTGGAAGAAATCTTCTTCGAGGCCGGACGTCAGGTAGTCAGACGGCTCAACCGGAAGTAACCTTCAACCTCTGGCTGAAGGTTAGACATAGCCCGATCACCGGTCGAGGTGGCTACTTGGAGGCGGGTTTGCGCTTGCGAGTGGTCGAAGAGACCAGGGGAGCGCTGGCGGCCGCTTCGAGATCCTTGACGGTGCCCTTCAGGTCACGGATTTCGTCGAGAGCGCGGTCAAGCCGGTCCTCGGTGTCCTCGAGCCGGTCAGAAAGCACCCTGAGCCGCCGTTCGAGCCGCTCCGCATCGTCCTGGGACGAGACGTTGAGGGCTCCCATTGCCGCCCGCTGCGCGTCGGTCGCTTTGTCCCTGGCCACCACAGCTGCCGAGACGGCCTGGCCGAAGGCCGGGCTGCCGATAAGCGCCTGGGCAATGTCGGCCGCTGCCTTTTCGCCTCGTGACTGCACTCGATCCTTGATTCCGTCGCTCTCGTCGTCCATGAGACACATGGTAAATCAAGTGTCGGAAGGCGGCTTCAAGCAGGATGTGAGGGGGCGACGTGGAAGCCGTCTGCGATACGGTTTCCCGACGGCACCCGCGGGAAGTGTCGGACGTGTCTGTTTTAGTTGGGAACGATAGGTGATACAGGGCTCTGAGTCGACACGCAGGATTCATCTGGCCGCGTTTGTCACGGCATTCCTCTCCCTGCTTGTTTTCGGCTTGACCATTGGCGAAAAGGCAGCATCTTCTTCGGTCTCAGGCCCGCCGGCTCCGGCAAGGACCGCCGTTGCCGCCCCGGCTGACACCCAGGTGCCGGCCGCCAGTTCGAAGACTGAGACCGAGGCCGAACAAGTCGCCGCTCCGCCCTCGGCGGCGCCGCCGCTCACCGAAGCGCCCCCGGCCGACCCCGGATCCGGAGGAGTCGAACCGCCCGCCACTCCGCCCGACAGCGGCATCGATGGAGGCAGTGATGGAGACGGTGGCGACGGTGGAGCCACCCCGGGCCGCGAGCCCGCATTCGTCGAACAGGATCCGAGCCTCAGCGGCGGCGTGTCCCCCGACGGTGCCACCGCCGCCGACGGCACCTTCAAGCTCGACCGGGTCAACGTCCCGAACTTCGTAATCAACAACTTCGAGATCCCGCCCTTCCTGCTCCCGATCTATCAGGCCTGCGGCAGTGAGTACGGAATCCCCTGGGAGGTCCTCGCTTCGATCAACCGCATCGAGACCAACTTCGGTACCAACGTCAGTACATCCACCGCCGGCGCTTACGGCTGGATGCAGTTCATCCATTCGTCCTGGGTCGAATGGGGAGTTGACGCCAATGGCGACAAGCTCAAGGATCCGTACAACCCGGTCGACGCGATCTGCGCCGCCGGCAACTACCTCCAGGATTTCGGTTACTCCGAGGATCCCTACACCGCGATCTTCGCTTACAACCACGCCGACTGGTACGTCCAGGACATCCTGGAGCACGCCAAGGCTTACTCGTCGATCCCGCCCGAAGTGATCTCCAGCCTCACCGGCCTCACCGAAGGCGCCCGCTTCCCGATCGCCGCCGAGTCTTCTTACGAAGGTCAGCTCTCCACCGATGCCGCGAAGAAGAACGGCACCGCTTCCCAGGATGTCAGCGCTTCCGCCGGTCGAACCTCGATCGAGATCTCGGCTGAAGGTGGCGCTCCGGTCCTCGCGGTCAACGACGGCGTCATCAAGGGGATCGACCCGGAGAGCGGGACAGTCGTGCTCGAGGATGTCTACGGAAACCAGTACTCCTACGCCGGCCTCGGCTCGGTCTCCCAGACTCACCCGGTTCCGCGTCACCCGGACTCCGCCGATGCCGCTCCGTCGAGTGAAGACGGGGCCCCCGCCCCCGGCGGCCAGCCGGATGCTTCGCTGGAGATGGGAGCAGCCAAGGCCACCGACAAACCGACCGAAGCGGACGCAGACACTGACCCTCAGGTAAAGGATGAGGGTAAACCCTCGGACGACGAGATCAGCGAAGTTCTGGTCGATCCCGACGCCGCAGCCCAGGCTGCCGCCGACCAGGCCGCCGGAGCTGCCGCCTCGGCCGTCGACGGTGGCTCGGACGAGCCGATGGACGTGGCCAACGACCGTCGCGCCGCCCAGGAAGACCTCACCGCAAGGGCGGACGCCGAACAGAAGACCCTGAATACCGAAGACATGCGTGGTCGCACTTACGCCGACCCGCTCCGCCCGGCGAACCAGCAGCGGGCCACGGTCGAAGGACAGTCGACTGAAGTCAACGCGCCGGTCAGCAGCACGCTTGGCGGCGTTGACGGCAAGCCCGGCGACTATGTCATCTACGACGGCTCCAAGGCCGGCGTTTACCGCTTCAAGCCCGGCAGCGTCAACCTGGAGCCCCTTGAAAAGGGTTCGAGGGTAATCGCCGGCACCGTTCTCGGCCGCCTCACCGAGGGTGGAACGTCTTCGATCAACTTCTCGGTCAAGCCGGGCGGAACTGAGACACCGCAGATCGACCCCAAGCCTTTCCTCGACGGCTGGCGACTGCTCGCCGAAACGAACATCTACAACGCCCAGGGCAAGGACCGCTTCGCCGAGCGCCTCGGAGTCGGTGGCGTACTGCTGCTCTCGAAGACCGCCCTCCAGAAGCGCGTTCTCGCCGACCCGAACATCTCCCTCGGCGAATGTGACCGCCAGTACATCGCCCACGGCGCGATCGACCGCCGCCTGCTCGCCGCCCTGGCCTTCGCCAGCGAACGTGGCTACACGCTGCTGATCACTTCCATGTACTGCGGCCGCGAAGTTTCGATCACCACTTCGGGCAACATCTCCAATCACAGTCGTGCCGGCGCGGCCGACATCGCCGCGATCAACGGTGAAGTCGTAACCGCATCCACGCAGGGTCCCGGATCCCTGACCGACCAGCTCGCCCGCGAATTCCTGTCGCTCCAGGGAATCATGGCCCCGAACGAAGTGATCACCCTCCTGGACTACCCGCAGGCCGCCGGCTTCGCGATGGGTGACCACGACGACCACCTGCACCTCGGGTACAGCCCGATGGCAGGTTCGGACATCCCCGGCGGTTCGGTCGAGTCCACCCTCGGTGCCGCCCAGTGGACTGCCCTGACCGAGCGCCTCGGCCAGATCCAGAATCCTGACGTCCCGACCACACCGTCGCAGGACGCCCTCCCGGCCGAAAAGTCCGATGCGGGCGCACCGGCCGAACAGTCCGACAAGGACAAGTAGCCCCGATCAGCCCGCTATTCGGGTTCGTCCAGATTGAACTCCCGGGCACGATGCCCCTCGAAGACGGTCGTTATCTCGAACGCAAGGCGGGCAAGGAGCGGGTACTGGTGCTGGAGACGGAAGGTGCCTTGCCCCCGGCGAGGCGCAAGCGGAGACGCCCCCGCCAGTCCGGTCGCAAGGACGCAGTGACCCACGTGAGTGTCACCACCGCGACTGTGATCCGGGCCTACGGGCCGCTGGGGTCGGATTCGCTGGCGAAGGAGTGGCTGGCACGCCTCGCGGACGATGAGTTCACCCAGGACCTGCTCGACGAGGCTCTGGGATCACTCGATCGCGCTTTCGCCGCCGAAGCGGCGGCGACCGGCCGGCCCTGGGTCCAGCCGCCGGTGCTCGACCAGATCCTCACCGCGAAGATCGGCTTCGGCGACGGCGACCGCGTCGCCGACGGCCGGTTCATCGAGGCTTACGACGTCGACGCCCGGGACGGGACTGCGAGTCCGCGTCGCGAGCGCATCAGTCGGACCCGGCCCCTCGCCCGGATCGCCGCGATCCTCGGCGGCAAGGACCAGGCCCTGGCCTGCGAGTTCCTGCTTCCCCGGGTCCGGGCTGACCTCGATGCCGGAAGGGTCTACCCAGCGGCCCTGGCGATCGAGACGGCGGTTCGCGCAACGGTCGTCGAGATGGACAAAGCCCTCGACGTACCCGACCACTTGCGTGACCTCGACCTTCTGGAGACCATGCTTCCGGACCTGACCGAGTTGACCGACAACGCGCTTGGCGAAGGCAAGGCCTGGGCCGGGCTCGCGGAGTCCCTGGAAGAACCCCTGGCGATCGCCGAGCGGATAACCCGCCGTCGCCGCATCCTCGAGCAGTAGTCGCTCAGGCCGGCTGGATGCCGAGCGCGTCGAGAACCGCGAGGTCCTCGAGCGAAGTCGCGGTCAAATCCGCCTGGTCCAGTTCGATGCCGGGAACCGACGGGACTCCGATGACGAAAAGCCCGGCAGCAACCGCCGCGGTGACCCCGGACGGCGAGTCCTCGAGCGCGATCACACGCTTGCCCGGCTCGACACCCAGCTGGCGGCAGCCTTCGAGGTAGGCATCGGGGGCCGGTTTCGCTTCCGGCACTTCGTGGCCGCTGACCACTGCGTCGAATTCCAGGCCGGTCTGCGCGACCTCGTGCGAGCGCTCGATGAACACCCGCGGTGAGTTGGAGACGAGGCCGACCGGAACCCCGGCCTGCCGGAGCAGTTCAACCAATGCCGCGGCTCCGACCATCTCGTCGACCCCGCGCTCCAGTTCCTCGAGCACCAGAACGTGCAGCTCTTCCATGATCGGACCTTCGTTCCCGACTTCATCG
>JBPPMT010000025.1:0-3773 GCA_051306195.1 Solirubrobacterales bacterium | reverse complement strand
GTATCGCGGCGAGAAGGTCACCGACCCGGTCACCGACGCGAAGCTCGACGAACAGCACTCCTGAGAGAAGCTACGCGCCTCTTGTGCCTCAGCGGGGGTCGGTGCCGAAAACGTGTCGGCTGAGTACCTCGACGTCGCGATTGAGATTGTCGATCTTGGTACTCAATTCGTGTCGAAGGCCATCGATCTTTCCGTCGATCTTTGCTTCAAGCCGGTCGGCGACGGCGCTCAGGGTGCGGTTGAAACTGATCGTCTGCCAGGTGAGCATGCCGAAGACGGCGGCAGCGAACACTCCGATGAGCACCCATACCTGTGGTTCGGTCATGTCGATCACCTCTCTATTCTGACTGCTGAGTCGTATGCAGGCTAGAGCCGGTCGCGCCGATCCGCCTGGGCAGAGTGCGTGCGGCGGAAACTTGACTGCTCTGCCGCCTGGGCAGGAGCAATGAGGGTCCGAGTCGGGCCTGTATCGTGAGAAACGGTGCCGACAGGTGCCGATGCAACGCTCGGCGGGCAACCCAGCCGCCGACGCTGCGGGGCGGTAGCTCAGCTGGTTAGAGCAGCGGACTCATAATCCGTCGGTCACGGGTTCAAGTCCCGTCCGCCCTACGACGGTTTGCGCTGGATGTGAGTGCTGGTGCTGCGAGGTCCCAGAGCCGATCCCGTCCGAATCCCGTCCGCGTTCGAGAACCGATACGGTTGCCGCATGTTCCGTCTTCCCGCTCTTGCCGTCCTGGTCCTCGCGCTTGCAGGGTGTTCCGGGCTCTCGTCCTCCGAGCAAGACCAAGCGCCTCGGCCCACGCAGACCACCCAGCCGACGCAGGACGCCAGCCCGACCGCCGCGCCTGAGCCTGCGCCAGAGTGCTTAACGATGAGTGCAACGTGGGTCGCCCACATTCAGGGATTCATGGAAGAGGGGTACACAGTGACTCGCGGCTCGGCGGTGCCGTCCGGTGGTCGCTACTTCTCGGTCGCCGTCCTGTACACATCGCCTGCGGGGGAGGAAATCCTGGGTTCCTGGGGAGCAGGAGAAGACCCCTCGGGCGAGACAACGTCTATGGTCTTTCCGCTTGACGACGTGACAGCCTCGCACACGGTCGTCATGATGCCCGTCGCCCGAGTCCTTACCGAAGCCGGAGCGGGCTCAGCCGACGCGATCACCTGCTTGGGCTAACCTTCTGGGCACCCGCCGAGCAACAGTCACGAACAGGAAGTACGCCGTGTCCGAGAAAGTACCGATGCCCATAACTTCGGCGATAGAGCAGCTGGCTCAGGCGACGCTCAATAGATCGGGGTCGGTTTTCTATTCTGGTCCAAGCGCTTTCGTGGGTCATCGCGACCTTTACATACTCGGGCTCAATCCTGGTGGATCGCCAGTTTCTCAAGCGAATGAAACGGTAGCGAGAGACCTGGAGAACTGGAAAGCACGTACGACGCCCTGGTCTGCGTATATGGATGACTCCTGGCTGGGAAGGCCTCCCGGTAAACACGGGATGCAGCCGCGTATGCGACACGTGTTCGACCAACTGGGCGTCGAGCTTCGCGAAGTGCCAGCGAGCAACGTGGTATTCGTGCGTTCCGCGACCGAGGCCGCACTCGGCGCTGAAAAGACTGTCCTGCTCCAGCAATGCTGGCCCGTTCATGATGCGGTCATCCACACACTCGGCGTTCGAACGATTCTCTGCCTCGGAGCGACGGCCGGACGCTGGGCGCGTGAAGCGATCGGCGCCAGCGAGCTGATCGACCGCTTCGTGGAGCAAAATGGTCGCGGATGGACCAGCGAGGCCCATATCGCGCCAGACGGCCGTGCAGTTGTAACCGTGACTCATCCCGGTCGCGCCGACTGGCGGAACCCTAGCGCCGATCCGACGCCTCTTATTCGCGCTGTGTTGGAGCGATAGCGTTCCAGCGCAGCCGTCAAATTTCGGTGGGGAAACGTTCGCTCTCGACAAGACCACAAAACGCCTAAAGGTGACCAGCGAGTCCATTAGCCCTCGGCTCGGCGCAGAGGGGTGATCGGCGCGCTCGGGGCTGCGAGGCCTGCCGAGAAGCGGTCCATGTCGGCGTCCCACTGATCCGGGAAGAAGTGCAGATAGGTCTAGTACGAAAATGGACGTGAGTTACGCGGCTGCTGGGGTTACGACCACCTCGTATCCGAGTGTTTGCAGTTGCCGGATGGCCCTGTTTCTGGCTTTGAGCGGGTCGAGCTTGGCGAAGTGGTCCGCGCCGGGATCCTCATAGCATTCCCCGTTGGCGAGCATGTTCCAGACCGCGGTCAGGATGTTGTGCTCGAGCGCGACGACGGCCTTGATCGGTCCGCGCCTGGCGGCGATGCGCCTGTACTTGACGGATAGATAGGTGTCTCTGCTGTGCGAAGCGGACATCGCTGCTATGCCCAGGGCTGCCTTCAGGTATTTGTTCCCCGGCAGGGTCTTTGAGGACTTGACGCGGCCTGCGGATTCGTTCGATCCCGGACACACCCCCGCCCAAGACGCCAGATGCGCCGCGGTCGGGAACACATTCATGTCAGCACCTGTTTCGGCGATGATCACGTCAGCGACGAGGGTCGAGACTCCGGGGATGGTGACGAGCAGTTCCCGGGTCACGCGAAAGGGTTCCATCGACTCCTCGATCCTGGCCGTCAACTCCTCGACCATGGCCGTGTGGGCGTCGATCTGGTCCAAATGCAATCGGGTCAGGAACGCGTGGTGTTCACCGAACCTGCCCGTGAGTGCTTCGACGAGCTCAGGGATCTTCGGCTTCAACTTGCCCTTGGCGAGGGCGGCCAGCACGTCCGGGTCCCGCTCACCAGCGACGAGAGCGTCGAGCATCGACCGCGACGACATTCCGGTGAGGTTCGTGACGACGCTGGAAAGCTTGATCCCGGAACTTTCCAGGAACTTCTCGAGTCGTTGGACCTCTCGGGTGCGGTCCCGAACGATTATGGACCGCGCCCGGGTCAAATCCCTCAGTTCCCGGATCGGTTCCGGGGGAATGAACGAGGCCCGAAGCAGACCATACGCGGCCAGATGGGCCAGCCAGGTCGCGTCGTTGACATCCGTCTTTCGCCCTGGGATGTTCCGAGCGCTCTTGGCGTTGACCAACTCCACCGGCAGGGTCTCTTCCAGAAGGTAGAAGAACGGTTTCCAATAATCACTGGTCGCTTCCATCACCACGATAGTGACGTGTGCTTTCTCCAGGAACGCCCGCAGTTCCAAAATCTGATTCGTGGTCGCACCCCACGTCGTGACCGTGGAGACGAACTCCCCCTGGACGGGACCGGGCACACGCACACACACCTTTGCATCGCGTTTGGAAATATCTATTCCAACCGCCCGGTCGTGAACAATATCCATGATGATCCTCCAATGAACGTCAACTCGATATGGGACGTCTGCCAGGGAGGACAGGGAAATAAATCAGGAATCTAGTACTCGTGCTCTTAGCAACAATCCACGGTTCCCGTGGAAGTCCTCGCGCCACGCTTGTTCTCAGGCTCATACCTCAGCACCATAGATCGACCGGCGTCGACCGTGACAGACGTAACCATCATCCACCGGAAACTGTTGCCAGCCCAGGGGTTAAGAACGTGACCCACCCCATATTTTCGATCCCCACGGCGCGCTCCTCAGCGCTGGGTCGCTTGTTCCACTTCGAGGTGCCCGGGGGCAGGTGGCAGACGGTGATGGTCAGCCCGGTCTCGGCCGCGAGGTTCGCCAGTTCGGTCTTCCACAACCGGGTGCGGTACCCGTTGGAGCCGCCACCGTCGGCCG
>JBPPMT010000024.1:0-7816 GCA_051306195.1 Solirubrobacterales bacterium | reverse complement strand
GGCTGGCGCTGGTCCTGGCCTGGCTGGTCGCTCCGACTTCGGCTTCCGGCCCGGCGGGGGAGCCGAACGGCTTCGTTTCCGGGCTGCGATATCTCGCGCCGGCTCTGGCCGTCTCGATGGCGCTGCTCGGCAGCATCGTCGGTCCCAGATCGTTGTCGATCCGCTGGCTCGCCATGGGACTGATCGTCCTCCTCCTGCCGTTCACCGTTTACGTCAGCGATGTCGCCAGCTTCAGACAGGTCCTCGGCGGCGTGATCATCGCCCTGGTGGCTTTCGGGACCCTCATCTGCATCGGCTGGGCCTATCGCTCGGGCTGGACCCGACCCCGGGTGGCGATCGCCCTCGGCACCATCCTGGTGCTCGTCCTCGCCGGGCAGGTCGTCCAGAAGAACTACTTCGAGAACCGCTACGCCAACCCCGACTTCACGACACCGGGGCTCAATCGGGCGTTCGCCTGGGCCCAGCTCTTCGACGGCAAGTCAATCGGGACCAACGCCACGCGGCAGTACCCGCTCTATGGCAAGGAGCTCGGCAACGAGGTTCAGTTCATCGGCATCCCGGGCAAGCACGCGGGATTCACCAGCCCGGAAAGCTGCGAGGCGTACCGGGAGGCGGTCGGCGAAGGCGACTACGACCTGCTCGTGCTGACTCTCGACCGGCCGTCACCCAACCGCGAGTTCCCCCGCGAATCCGGCTGGATGGCCGACGATCCCGCAGTCACCCAGGTTTGGCGCAAGGAGCCGACGGTCGTCTACAGGCTGAACGGCGAGCCTGACCCTTCGCTCTGCGGCTAGGCGCCGGGCTTCCGGCTCCATGCCGCCGGGCGCTCCGGCTCGCCATACTCACCAGACTCAATGGACCGCATTCGTAACTTCTCGATCATCGCCCACATCGACCATGGCAAGTCGACGCTGGCCGACCGCATCCTCGAAATAACCGGGGCGGTTGCCCCCGGGAAGATGCGGGCCCAGGTCCTCGATTCCATGGACCTCGAGCGCGAGCGCGGGATCACGATCAAGGCCCAGGCGGTGCGGGTCGAGTTCAAGTCCGCCGATGGCGAGACCTACCACCTCCACCTGATCGATACACCCGGTCACGTTGACTTCTCCTACGAGGTCTCGCGCAGCCTGGCTGCCTGCGAAGGCGCCCTGCTGGTGGTCGATGCTGCCCAGGGGGTCGAGGCCCAGACCGTCGCCAACACCTACCTGGCGATCGAGAACGGTCTCGAGCTGATCCCGGTCCTGAACAAGGTCGACCTGCCCGGGGCCGAGCCTGAACGGGTGGCCGGAGAAGTCGCTGACCTGCTCGGAATCGACCCCGAAGGCATCCTCCAGATCTCCGCCAAGACCGGCCTGGGCGTCCCCGAGGTGCTCGAGGCGATCGTCGAGCGGGTGCCACCGCCCGACGGTGACGGCAAGGCTCCATCCCGGGCCCTGATCTTCGATTCGGAGTTCGATCAGTACCGCGGCGTGATCGCTTACGTCCGGATGATGGACGGCAAGTTCAAGAAGGGCGGACAGATCCTCGCGATGCAGAACGGGACCGAAGCCGAGATCGACGACATCGGATTCTTCCGGCCGGTCATGACTTCGGTCAAGGAGATCGACGTCGGTGAAGTCGGGTATGTCATCACCGGCATCAAGGACGTCGCCAAGCTGCGGGTCGGCGACACCCTGACCGACCTCGAGAACCCGGCCCGGGAGCCGCTCGAGGGCTACCGCGACGTGAAGCCGATGGTCTTCTGCGGACTCTTCCCGATTGACACCGAGCGTTACGAAGACATGCGTGACGCGCTCGACAAGATGGGCCTGAACGACGCTGCCCTGACCTGGGAGCCGGAAACTTCAGACGCTCTGGGGTTCGGCTTCCGCTGCGGCTTCCTTGGCCTGCTCCACATGGAGATCGTCCGGGAACGGCTTGAACGCGAGTACGACCTGGAACTGATGGCGACCAGCCCGACGGTGCGTTACGAAGTCCACCTCATCGGTGGCGAGACGATCGAAGTCCGCAGCCCGACCGAGATGCCCGACCCGGCATCGATCGAGGAGATCGAAGAGCCTTACATCCGGGCCACGGTGATCACGCCGACCGACTTCGTCGGGGCGGTGATGGAGCTATGCCAGAACCGTCGTGGAACCCACGTCGACATGGATTACCTCAGCACCAACCGGGTCCAGATCCGCTACGACCTGCCGCTTGCCGAGATCGTGCTCGACTTCTTCGACGTCCTCAAGTCATCGACCAAGGGTTACGCCTCACTCGACTACGAACCGATTGGCAACCAGCCCTCGGAACTGGTCAAGGTCGACGTCCTGCTGGCCGGCGAGACGGTCGATGCGCTCTCGGTGATCGCACACAAGGACTTCGCCTACGCCCAGGGCAAGAACCTGGTCTCCAGGCTGCGCAAGACGATTCCGCGCCAGCAGTTCGACATTCCGGTTCAGGCAGCGGTCGGCGCCCGAATCCTCTCCCGCGAGACGGTCAAGGCGGTTCGCAAGGATGTGACCGCAAAACTTTACGGCGGAGACATCACCCGAAAACGCAAGTTGCTGGAGAAGCAGAAGAAAGGCAAAAAGCGTATGAAGAACGTGGGTCGGGTAGAAGTACCTCAGGAGGCATTCCTGGCCGTGCTTGAGCTGGACGACTGATTCGATCAAAGGGAGCTTTGACTTGAGGCGCCTTGAAAACACACCTATCGGAGCATTGGAGGAGGTACTCGCCCTCTCCGGCCAGACTCTTTGGGTGGTTCAGACCGACGGCGTGATCATCGACGTCTTCGGTTCGCTCGACAGCCGGCTCGGGTTCCCGAGGGAAGAACTCGTCGGCCGGCAGTTTCAGGAAATCGTCGACCCCGGATACACCGAGTTGACGACCCTCAGGTTCGAAGAGATCGTTCAGGGGGATCCCGCGGCCCGGGTCGACTCCGGCACAGAGATCCAGGTGAGCGGCAAGGACGGCAGGGAATACGACGTCAAAGTCAATGCGTCCGGCATAAACCGGAACGAAGACGGCGACGAGTTGATCTACGCCCTGACCACTGACATCACCCGTCAGAAGGTCGCCGAACGGGCGCTCGAGCGGGAGAGGGTGCTCTTCTTCAAGACCTTCGACCGGGCCCCGAACGGAATCGTGCTGCTCCACCTGCACCTCGAAAGGGGCGGCCTGATCAAGGGTGCGAACGCGGAGGCCGAACGAATCACCGGTTACAGCCACGACGACGCGGTGGGTCTCTGGCTCACCGAAGGAGGGCTGGTGGAGATCGAGGAGGACAAGCTCGCGGTCGCGCTGCAGGACAGCAAGGCAATCCTCGAAGGAGAACAGCCGAGCTTCACCCTCGAGCGAACGGTCAATCGCCCCGACGGCACGAGCTTCGAGATGAAGGCCGATGTTTCCGCTCTGGACGTCGGCATCGTCGGCGAACCGGACGATCCTTATCCGATCAACGCGGTGGCCCACATCGAAGACGTCACCGAGCAGCGCCGGGCCGAGGGCGAGCTCCAGCATCAGGCGAGGCACGACCCGCTGACCGATTTGCTCAACCGCCGCTGGTTCATCGCGCTGCTGACCGACCGCCTCGACCGCAGTGCCCAGGGCTATGGAGGTGGAGCTCTACTGATGATTGACCTCGATGATTTCAAGCGGGTGAACGACTCTTATGGCCACCACGCCGGCGACGGGGTTCTGAAGGAAATCGCCCGGATCCTCAGGCAGGAGCTGCGGGACAGCGACATGGTTGCCCGGCTGGGCGGCGACGAGTTCGGAGTGCTGCTGCCGAGCACCGGGCAGGAGGGTGCCGTGAGGGTTGCCGAGTCACTTCTCAACCGCCTCCGGGAGTCGGAGATCGAGATCACCGAATCGAATGGCGAGAACTTCCTGCCAAGCGTGAGCATCGGTCTGCTGATGCTCGATGGTCGCGACGTTGACGCCGATTCGGCCCTTCGCGAATGCGACCGTGCCATGTACGACGCCAAACATCAGGGCGGATCACGATTCCTGATCGCCGCGGACTGACCCCAGCCGGTAGTTTTCCCACATGGCACTAAAGACCGACGCGGTGGGAAAGAGCTGGCCAGCCGTCGACTACGAAGTCGGCCGGGAAAAGATCCGCGAATACTGTCATGTGCTGGGGATCGAGAACCCCGTCCACTTTGACGCAGACGCAGCGCGAGAGGGTGGTTACCGGAATATCGTCGCGCCGCCGATGTTCGTCGTTGTCTACAGCGCTTCGGCCATGGGGCCGGTCCTCTTTGACCCGGAGGTGGAGATGAACTTCGCCGCGATGGTCCACGGAGGCCAGGAGTTCGAGTGGAGCGAGCCGGTCTGCTCGGGTGACCTCATCACCACCACACCGAGCTGCAAGGAGATTTACGAGAAGGACGGCAAGGGGTTCTACGTTTTCGAGACCCGGTCCGTGAACCAGGAAGGCGCCGAAGTCGTTCACGCCACCTGGACCAACATCGTCAGGGGCGCGTGAAATGAGTGATCTCACTGTTGGAGATTCGATCGAAGAAGTCCGAATCACCCCGGACAAGTACGTGCCGCACCGCTACGCCGGCGCTTCCGGGGATTTCAACCCGATCCACATCGATCCGGAGTTCGCCAGGATGGTCGGCCTGCCCGGTTCGATTCTCCATGGCCTCTACGTGATGGGCCTCGTCGCCAAGGCCAGCGCCGGCACGGCCGGCGGGGATCCGCGGGCCCTCAAGAAGCTTTCGGTCCAGTTTCGTGGGATGAGCTTTCCCGAGCAGGAGATTGTCGTGACCGGCGAAGTTGTCGAGTCCGACGGTGGGCATCTCAAGCTCGACGTGGTCGCGACCCAGGGTGACAGCCAGGTCATCCGGAACGCCACCGCAGAGCTCGACACTGCCTGACCGTACAATGCAGTGATGCTTTCTCAGCGACAGGAGCTCATTCTGGGGCTCGTCATCGACGCCTACCTCGACACCGGCCGCCCGGTCGGGTCGAAGACGATCGTCGAGAGCTCCGAGCTTTCCTGGGGCCCTTCGACAGTCAGGGCCGAACTCGCCGCGCTTGAAGCGGCCGGATACCTGACCCATCCGCACACCTCGGCCGGTCGTGTTCCGACCGACTTCGGTTACCGCCGCTACGTCGAATCGATAATGCTGAAGCCCGTTTCCAGGCCGCCATCCGTCGCCGTGGAGCCGGATGAGACGAAGTTCCGTCGCGAGGTGGATGACGCTATGCGCGAGACCACCACCGCGCTTTCGCATATGACTGATCTGCTCGCCCTCGTTGTCGCCCCGCCGCTCGGCACCGCCACCATTCATCGGGTCGAAGCCCTGCTGCTCCAGCCGGAGGTCGTCATGGTCGTTGCGATCACCTCCTCGGGTGACGTGACCAAACGGGCCTTCACTTTTCAGTCCCCGGTGGACCCGGGTCTGGTCGAGTGGGCTTCGAGCTACCTCAACGAGTCCCTGGTCGGGATCGACGTCGGTGCCCGCCGGATCGCTTCGAAGCTGGCCGATCCCGGTCTCGGTCCGGTCGAGGCAGAATTCATCGACCGCCTCTCGGCCGCCCTGATTGACCTCGAACAGGGCCAGGACACGCTCTATGTCGAAGGTGCCGGCCGCCTGCTCGACGAGCGCCGCTCGCAGGACCTGCCGCAGATCGACCAGCTGATGACCGCCCTCGAGCAGCGGGCCTCCGTACTTCGCATGATGCGCTCGGCGATCGACGAGCGCTCGGTCTTCCTCTGGATCGGCGGCGAGAATCCGCAGCCGGAACTGCGTTCGGTCAGCGTCGTCGGGGCCAACTACGGTCTCGGCCACCGTAACCTCGGATCGGTCGGCGTGGTCGGCCCGACCCGCATGGACTACGAGACCGCGATCGCCTCCGTCTCCGAGGCGGCACGTGAACTCTCGCACTACTTCGAGAACGTATACGCATGAGCACACGCGACTACTACGAGGTGCTCGGGGTTCCCCGCGGCGCCACTGACCAGGAGATCAAGAAGTCGTTCCGGAAGATTGCCCGCGAGCTCCATCCGGACGTCAACGGGGACGACCCGGACGCCGAAGAGAAGTTCAAGGAAGCGGCGGAGGCCTACGAGGTCCTTTCCGACGAACAGCAGCGCCAGACCTATGACCAGTACGGACACGACGGCCTGAGGTCGGGAGGGTTCTCGTCCCAGGCCCGGGGGTTCGGATCGATAGACGATCTTTTCAGTGCCTTCTTCGGCGGTAGCGGCGGAGGCTTCGGTGGCCGCCGCGGACCCGCTCCGGGAGCCGATGTCGGTGTAGCGATCGAGATCGAGCTGGAAGACGTGCTCGAAGGGGTGGAGAAGGAAGTCGAGTTCGACGTTGTCGCGACCTGCGAGCACTGCCACGGCAACGGGGCCGAACCCGGAACCCCGATCAAGACCTGCGAGAAGTGCCAGGGCCAGGGCGAACTCCGTTCGGTGGCGAACACCGCCTTCGGCCAGATGGTTCGAGCAGTTCCCTGCGATGTCTGCCACGGGGACGGCAAGATGGCCGAGACCCCCTGCGGTGTCTGCAGCGGACTCGGCCGCAGCCACACATCGAAGACCCTGGCCGTTGACGTGCCTTCCGGCATCGAGTCAGGTCAGCGGATCCGGATCTCCGGAGCCGGCCACGCCGGCGAGCCCGGCGCACCGTCTGGCGACCTGTACGTCGAGGTCTCGGTCCGTGAACGGGAAGGCATGATCCGCGACGGCAAGGACCTGATCACGGTCGTGGAAGTCGACGCGACCAAGGCGATTACCGGCGACACGATCGAAGTCGAGACGATCGACGGCGATCAAGAGCTCGAGATCCCCGCGGGGACCCAGCCTGGCGCCGAGCAGGCACTGAAGGGCAAAGGCCTGCCTCAGCTCGGGACTTCGAAGCGCCGCGGCAATCACCGGTTCGTATTCAACGTGGTGGTCCCGGCCAGGCTTTCCGAGGAACAGCTCAAGCTGGTTCGCGAATTTGATGAAACCCTGACCGACGAGAATCGCCACCCGAAGGAATCGGGCCTGTTCGGCCGCTTCCGCCGGACCCGGGCGTGATCCGCGGATGATTCGACTGGCAGTCCGCTGCCGGCCCGACCAGGCCGAGATGGTCCTGGCCGAACTGACGGTGCTCGCGCCGAGCGGGGTCGAAGAAAGCAGCAGCGACGGCTTCGTCGAATACGCGATCTACGGCGCCGAAGGCGAACTGCCTGACATCGGCGAAGTTGAAGCGGCCAGTGGCGACGGGCTCGTCGAGGTGGTCGCGACCGAGGTCGCCGACGACTGGTCCGAACGCTGGCGCGCTTTCCACAAGCCGCTGGCGATCACAGCGCCCGACGGTGGAACTTCTTTCTGGCTGAGACCGCCTTGGGAGAAAGGCGGACCGGGAGAGTTCGAGGTCGTGATCGACCCCGGCCAGGCTTTCGGCACGGGCGCCCATCCGACGACGAGGCTCAGCCTGCAGCTGCTGCTCGACCTCCACGACCGGGGAATCGGCGGCGGTGCCCTGACCGACCTCGGAACCGGCTCCGCCGTTCTGGCGATCGCCGCGGCGAAACTCGGTTGGGGTCCGGTCGCGGGCTATGACCACGAAGAAGCGGCGATCGAGGCCGCAATCGAGAATGCCGAAGTCAATTCGGTCGAGATCGCACTCGACCGGCTCGACCTCAAGGCCGGTCTGCCCGAACTTGCGCCTACCGTGGTCGCCAACCTGACTGCGCCCCTGCTCGAGGTAGTCGCTTCGCAGCTGACCCCGGAGTCCCGGCCGGGTCGACTG
This sequence comes from Solirubrobacterales bacterium, assembly GCA_051306195.1. Taxonomy (GTDB): domain Bacteria; phylum Actinomycetota; class Thermoleophilia; order Solirubrobacterales; family 70-9; genus 67-14. The sequence goes on along the minus strand of JBPPMT010000024.1, from coordinate 71 downwards.
GTCTGCTCCGGCCTGCTCGAGCCGGAGCGGGAACGGGTCGCGACTGCGGTCGCTCCGCACGGCGTGATCAG
>JBPPMT010000021.1:0-5358 GCA_051306195.1 Solirubrobacterales bacterium | reverse complement strand
TGTGTATAAGAGACAGCCCTTTCTTTTGCATGGGAGTGCGAGGCGGGCCGCGGGGGTGACCCCGGAGGATACGTCCCCGTCGACGGGCCGCAGGACGAAAGCTCCTCTGGACCACATCCTCCGGAGCCACCCCAGCGACCCGCACGAAGCATCCGGTTTCCGTCGCAAAATGGGCGGTTGGGGGGCGAGGATTCCTCGCTAGCCCCTTTTTCCTTCATCACGTCTCGTTAGATTTGGGTTCTTAGTGCCGACACTGTCTGCGGCACGATCAAAACCAGTCTGTTGAGACGAAAAGAACTACGAGGAGCGAATACGCAATGGCTGAGAACATCAACAGAGTCACGATCACCGGTAACCTGACTGCCGATCCCGAGCTTCGTCACACCGGCGGCGGCACCGCCGTCTGCCAGCTGCGCGTCGCGGTCAATGGTCGCCGCAAGGATGGCGACCAGTGGGTCGACAAGCCCAACTACTTCAACGTCACCGTCTGGGGCGCCCAGGGCGAGAACTGCAACAACTACCTCTCCAAGGGCCGTCCGGTCGCGATCGACGGACGCCTCGACTGGCGAGAGTGGGAAGCCAAGGACGGATCGGGCAAGCGGCAGTCGGTCGAGATCGTCGCCGACACCGTCCAGTTCCTGGGATCACGTGACGGTTCAGCTTCCGGAGGCGGAGGCAACGGCGGAAACGGCGGTGGCAATGGCGGTGGATTCACCCCCTCATCCGACGTTCCGGCCGATACGGGTGACTTCACCCCGGCGGGCGGCGGTGGCGGCGGTGGCGCCGATGACGACATTCCGTTCTAGCCTGCACGCCTGCGAGAACACCGGCAATCCGGCCCGACCCGGCAGCCGCACCCCTGTGGCTGCCGGAAAACGGCTCAAACCGTTAGGATCACGAGTCCGTCAATGCCCGGTCGTCCGGGCTAGAACTACGTAAAGGCTTCGGAATACAAGTTGGCTAAGACACGAGAAGCAGGATCATCGCGCAAGGGACGCCGCTTCAGCGAACGCGTCCGCCCGCGCAAGTACACGAAGATCACCGCTGAAGACATCGACTTCAAGGATCTGACGCTGCTCCGTCGGTTCATCTCCGACAAAGGCAAGACCAGGTCACGCCGGGTTACCGGCCTGTCCCGCAAGCACCAGGCCCAGCTGGGTGTCGCCGTGAAGCGCGCCCGCGAAGTGGCCCTCCTGCCGTACGTGGGTGAGCGGTAATGGCTCAGGCCATCCTCCTCGCTGACGTCGAAGGACTGGGCGACAACGGGACCGCGATCGAGGTTTCCTCCGGATACCTCCGCAACTACCTCCAGCCCCGTGGGCTGGCCCAGCCGGCCACTCCGGGTGCGCTCGAAGAGGCGATTCGCCGGAAGGATCAGGCCGAGCGTGTCGAACGCGAAGCCATCGCCCGCGCTGCCGAATCCGCATCACTCCTTTCGAAGACGGTCCTGACGATCAACCACCGTGCTGGAGAAGACGGCAAGCTCTACGGTTCGGTCACGACCAAGGAAATCGCCGAGGCGATCCGTGATGCCCGCGGCATCAAGGTCGACCGCCGGAAGATCCGTCTCGATGCGCCGATCCACCAGGTCGGTACCTACATGATCGACGTCGAAGTAGCGGGCGGCGCCACGGCATCGGTCAAGACGATCGTCGCCGAAGAGAAATAAGCACCCAGGTACCACCGCAGAACATCGAGGCCGAGGAGTCAGTCCTCGGCGCGATGCTGGTAAGCGATCCTGCGGTTCAGAGGGTCGTTGATGACGTAAAGCTTCAGGCGCCCGACTTTTACCTCGACCGGCACCGGGAGATCTTCGGGGTCATGCTCGACCTCTACAGCTCGGACAAACCGTGTGACGAGCTGACGGTGAACGAAGCCCTGGTCACGGCCGGCACGATCGAGAAGGCCGGTGGCAAGAACTACGTCTCCGAACTGGCGGCCAAGGTCCCGGCCCCCGGTAACGCCAAGCATTACGCCGAGATCGTCCAGGAGAACTCGCTCCTCCGGCGGCTGCTCAACACCAGCCACCAGATCAGCGAGTGGGTGAACGAACGAGACGGCAGTGGCCAGGCCCTGTCCGAGCGGGCCGAGCAGCTCCTCTTCGAGGTCGCCCACAAGGAGCAGGCTGGTGACTTCCGCCGCCTGAGCGAAGTTCTCGACGAAGAGATCGAGCGCCTCGAGATGCTCTCCGAGGGCAAGATCGAGATGACCGGCACCCCGACTGGCTACAAGGACCTCGACGAGATGACCGGTGGCTTCCAGCCATCAAACCTGATCATCGTCGCCGCCCGTCCTTCGGTCGGCAAGAGTGCTTTCGTCGCCAACGTGGCAGAGCACGTCGCAGTGAACGAGAAGCGGTCAGTCGCCTTCTTCTCGCTGGAAATGTCGGAGATCGAACTCTCACAACGGTTCATCGCGTCGCAGGCCAAGGTTTACGGCGAAGCTCTGCGGAAGGGCCGGATCGGCAAGCGCGAATGGACGAAGATCCACGATGCCTGCAACCGCCTTGATTCGGCTCCGCTTTACATCGACGTGACCTCCGACCTCAGTCTGCTCGACCTGCGTGCCAAGGCCCGCCGCCTCCATACACAGGAGGCCGAGAACGGTGGCCTCGCGCTGATCATCGTCGATTACCTGCAGCTGATGCGGATGGATGACACCCGGACCAGCATGGTTGAAAAGGTCGGTCAGATCAGCCGTGGACTCAAGTTGCTTGCGAACGAGCTGAAGGTGCCGGTCGTGGCGCTTTCCCAGCTCAACCGGGCCAACGAGTCACGACCGGACAAGCGGCCGATGCTCTCGGACCTGCGTGACTCGGGCAACATCGAGCAGGACGCAGACCTCGTCGCTTTCCTCTACCGCGAAGACGTGTATCGCAAGGAGGAGGAACGGGACGGATCGGCCGAAGTGATCATTTCCAAGCACAGGAACGGACCGATCGGGACCAGACACCTCACCTTCCTGCCGCACTACCCCAAGTTTGTCGATCGAGCCCCGGAGCATCCGACCGGTGAAGGCTCGCCGGCCGCCGAGCGGGCGCAGGCCGGGCAGTACTAGTGGCTCAGGGATTTGCGGACAACGGCTCGTCGCTCACTTGCCCCTTCGGCAAGTGCGACGGCGGCGGCTGGATCCTCGGCGAGGACAACCTCGCCTACGAATGCGACTGCCTTCAGCCGCGCCTCAGCAAAGCGCGGAACTCCGGCATCAACTCGGTGATCCCGGCGCGCTACCGCGGAGTCTCATTCGACCGGCCCCCGGTGGTTACCGAGATCAACAAGGACGTGGTCAACGCCGTCCGAGACTGGGTTGATTCCCTCGACAAGAACCTCGCCGAGGGGCACGGTCTCTGGCTGATGGGTGACACTGGCACCGGCAAGACCACGCTGGCGATGCTGGTCTCGAAGGAGACGATCAAGCGCGGCAAGTCGGTTGCGATCTACTCGCTGCCGAAGCTGCTCGCCCGGATCCGTGCGACATTCGATGCCGCGGCCGGGGAGGAGTCCTACGCCGAACTGTTCGAGAATCTCTGTGAGGTCGACCTGCTCCACATCGACGACCTCGGTGCCGAGAAGCAGACCGAATGGGTACTCGAACAGCTCTACGCGCTGATCAACGAGCGCTACGAACGCGAGAAGCCGATCGTGGTCACGACCAACCTCAGCCACGATGCGCTCGAAGCCCAGATCGGCGAGCGCACGGTTTCGAGGCTCGTCGAAATCTGCGGCGAGGCGCTGCCCCTGATGGGTGACGACGCGCGGCTCAAACCCCGTCTCCGGGATGAGTAATCCGCGTGGTGTCATTGCTCCCTCGGGACAGGGTCCACTCCCCCTCTTCTCCGTAGACTGATCTCTTCATGCCAGGTTTAGCGATAGTAGGAACCCAGTGGGGAGATGAAGGCAAGGGCAAGATCACCGATCTGCTCGCCGAAGACGCTTCCGCAATCGTGCGATTCCAGGGCGGCAACAATGCCGGCCATACGATCGTGCGCGACGGTGAAGAGTTCAAGTTCCACCTGATCCCGTCAGGCATCCTCCACGAAGACAAGTACTGCGTGATCGGCAACGGTGTGGTGGTCGATCCGCGGGTCCTGCTGGAAGAGATCGAAGGCCTCCGCCGGGCCGGGATCTCGATCTCGAACCTGCGGATCTCGGCCAACGCGCACCTGATCATGCCGTACCACATCCTGCTCGACACGGCGGGTGAACTCAAGCTCGGAAAACTCTCGATCGGCACCACCAGGCGGGGCATCGGTCCGGCTTATGCCGACAAGGCGCTGCGGCTCGGGATCCGGGTCCAGGACATGCTCGACGAGAAGATCCTGCGCAAAAAGATCATGGCCGCGCTCGAAGACAAGCAGTACATCCTGCGCGAACTGGCCGTCCGTCGCCGCAAGCTCCAGAAGGAAGGCCAGATCGACGCCGAGGTCTTGCCGGATGACCGGCTCGACCTCCACTCGATCACCGAGGAGTACCTCAGCTACGGCCACCGGCTCGAGCCGCTGATCACCGATACCTCCAGGCTCTGCTGGAACGAGCTCGACGCCGGCAACAAGGTGATCTTCGAAGGTGCCCAGGCAGCCCTGCTCGACCTCGATCACGGCACTTATCCGTTCGTGACTTCCTCGAATCCGATCGCCGGCGCCGCCTGCGTCGGGGCGGGGGTCGGCCCGACCGACATCGAAGAAGTCGTCGGGATCGTCAAGGCGTATACGACCCGCGTCGGCGCCGGACCGTTCCCGACCGAACTCGATGACGAGGTCGGCGGGCACATGTCCTCCAAGGGCCACGAGTTCGGCACGACCACCGGTCGTCCAAGGCGATGCGGCTGGCTCGACCTGGTCGCTCTCAAGTACGCGGTGCGACTCAATGGAACCTCGTCCCTCGCCATGACCAAGCTCGACGTGCTGGCCGGACTCGACACCCTGAAAGTCGCCGTCCGCTACCGCTCGCAGGAGGGGGCGGTGCTCAACGAGTTCCCGTATCACCAGAGTGTCCTCCACCACGTGACTCCGGAATATGTCGACCTGCCGGGCTTCGGCGATGAGATCACGGAATGTCGCAAAGAGGAAGATTTGCCATCGACGGCTCGCGACTACATCGCCTTCATCAGCGACTTCGTCGGAGTGCCCATTTCACTCGTCGGAGTGGGCCCCGGACGCGAGCAGGTCGTCTGGATGAGCAGCCGCACATAAAAAGCCGTTTATGGTGTACACTGCCGTCTTAGCAAGTTCATCACTGGACGTGAGAACTGCATATACATCGTTGACTGGGGTCCCTCCCTACCCTCAGCAACGCTTCGTCGGTAACAGGCGAGTCGGCTCACTCTCCCTTGAGTCGACTCGCCAGCCGACATTTTTTT
>JBPPMT010000008.1:0-8018 GCA_051306195.1 Solirubrobacterales bacterium | reverse complement strand
GGCCCGTACGGGCCACGGCAACAACATCGTCACGGAACTCCTTCGGAAACGCTTTCGGCATGTTGACCATCCTTCCAGTGAGAACGAATCCTCACACGTCAGGTGTCAACCAAAGCCGGGGCAGACCCAAGCTTTAGGGCGGTCCTAATGTAGTCGGCGTGGGAAGCGCTCACGCGAGATGCCAAAGTTGGAGCCAAGCTGGCGTCTTGCGAGAGGCCGAAGAATCCCTCATTGTAGCCCGTCTTGTAATACGAAGAGGCCTTGGCGGGCGCAGCTTTTCCCAGGGAAAGCGTTGATGCAACCCCGACTGACACGCCTAGCCTAGCGGCACGTCCCAAGAAGTCTCGACGATTTATTGGTTGATCAATCATTGATCGGATGCGCGGCACATTTCATGCCGCTTATGCTCCCGCTAATTATAGTAGCGCTTAAAGTCAATAGCTCGGAAGCTAGCTGTAGTCTCGTCCCGCAACTTATTTGAGTTCGACGGGTTTCGGCATTACCGGCTTCAAGGAGGAAGGGCCAACTTACGTGGATGCTTTGAGGAGACTTATCTTGAGATTTCTGCCGCTGCCTGCGTTGACTGCGGTCGCGGTGCTGTTCGTCGGAGTGACCACCGAAAGTCAGGCGAATTCGACTGTGGCGAATCAGTGTCAGACTTTGACCAAAGTTGTCGAGCGTCCGAATGGAAAGGTCGTGGGCTTAGCTGATGATTGTGGCCCATCAAGCGCATCGAAGGTCATTCAATACTTGAGCAGTGGACGAGTCGACTTAGGGTTCGGAGCTGACGGAATCGGCAGATCATCTCTCTCCGGTACCGGGCCATCTGACCTCGTGTTGGGGCCGGGAGGACGGGTCTTACTTGTCAGAGGCAGCGAAATTCTGGCGCTGGAAGCTGACGGCCAAGTTGATAGATCGTTTGGTGAAGATGGTGTTCTCGACACCGGCGAGTCGCTTCCGAACGGACCCACCCCGATCTCCGCAATCACGTTCCAGCTTGACGGCAAATTCTTGGTTGCCGGTATTACAGGTGGCTCCACTCCAGGAGTACCGAATTCAGGCACGCCGCTCACATCTCGGTACATGAGCAATGGAGATGTTGACCCGACGTTTGGGGAAGGGGGGGCAACGATCACTCCATTGCCAACCGGAGTCGACAGCTCTGCCGTCTGGATCTCGGCTGGTGTAATCAAGATCGGACCCGACGGCAATATTTACATGGGTTCCAATTTTCGACCAGCGGACTCCGGCGAAGCTGGTTTCGCTCCCACGGTGTTGCAGCTGACGGGGAACGGGAGCGTGGTCAGCTCCTACGGTTCGATGGGTTTTGCCTCGGCTCAGATGACCGATGGGGCCTATGAAGCTCGAACGGCCACCTCGCTCGACTTAGAGTCCGATGGCTCTGCCCGAGTTCTCGGCACATTCCACAACGAAGTCCCAAAGCAATCCGGAAATTTTGGTGTCGTAGCTCAGTTCAATCCAAGTGGAGCAGAGATGGCCTCGAGCAAGAAGGTAGTGGGCAACGCTGTTGGCTTGACCTCTGGGGGAGGTGCCTTGTCAGTCGGGTCCCAGCCTTTCGATGGTTTGGTAGATCCATCGTTCGTTGTCCGTCGTTCGGACGCAGATGGCCAAATCGAACAGAGTTTCGGCACAGCTGAAGGCGACGGTTTCCATGCCTTGATAGGCGGAGGATCCGCCGAAGCGAATTTCGCCGTTCAGTCGTCAGATAAGAATTTCATTCTTGCGTCGGGGAGTTCTTACACCACCGTTTGTAGAAAAAAGGCCTTCTGCGAAAAGTCCCTCGTGTTGGTCAAGCTCAGCAATGACGGTCACCCTGTGAAGTCGTTCGGAAACAGTCAAGGAATCAGCGTGACCCCTAAAACAACATGTTCTCTAGGCCAAAGCCGAAATGCAGGGGGCGGTTGGATCGCTCGCCATCGGTGTCGGGTGCAGGGCGGTGCGTTCAGGATCAAGGCATCGACTCATGGAAAGGCGGGAAGGTCACCGGAAGCCACATTCTCAGTACTACCGCCGAAAGGAAAACAGAGTTTGCGGCCTGCGGAGCCGTGGGACGAAAGCTTTCCTTTCTCGTACTCGTTCGTACGTACCCCTCGCCTAGTCTTTCACCTACCTGGTCCTCTCGTATTCCGCGGCGGTTCACGGCCCGGAGCGTTCCGCGCTCAAGCGACCCTGCTTTCCGCATCTGGCACCGATCGCATTTCCTTGTCCCGAGATTCCATCTCATTCAAGGCGCGTCGACTCACGATACGAGACGACGTTCTCACGTCTCGGGAGCGGCCATTGAAGAAGCTAATTGTGAGAGTCCGACCCGGTGCTTTGCGACCACCTCCACCGACAAATAGAAGGCTCAAACTCAGAATGTCGGCAGTGCTTACTCAGTCAGGGTCTGATCAAGATTCTGTTGCAAAGTCGTCGACCAGGGTAAGTTCTCGAAGTCCTCGCGACAGACCGAGATAAGTCAGCTGACTTGACCTCTACGAAACCGAAGGTCACTGGTTCGAATCCAGTCGGGCGCACTTCGCTTCTGGCTTGACCGCTGACGAAGCTTCGGGCGGTCTTCTCGAGACTCGTCAAGAAGGTGCAGTCAAGCGGACAGGCAAGCACTTCCGCGCGGCTGAAACTCGCGATTCGGCCCGCTTTGATCGGCCGGTCACATCAACCGCATAACCGGGGTCCAGCTAGGCCACGAGCGCGACCTGAGATAGCGAAACTTTTTCCGAGGCAGCGGGTTTCACCAGCGCGCCTTAGATTAATGTGGAATCTTCAGTCGACGTGGGGGATGATCGATGATCAAGTCCAGAGTCCTACTTTCCAGTCTCATCGTCCTTGCTGCGTTGTCCGCGGGCTTCGCCACTTCCTCACATGCCTCGTCGACGGGATTCAGTGCAAAGGGGGTCATGTACGACAACCTTGCGTTCACGGCCGTGGTTGAGGATTCGCAGGTCGAATCTTTTCCCCTGCCGAACGGAGCCGCCCTCATCACTCGGAAACACCGGGTGAACGAACCCATGATGGACATTTACCGACTAGACCGCGACGGACGTCCGGAAGGGTCTTTCGGCAACGGCGGCGTACTTCGTAGCGAACTCGCCGAAGGACTTTCTGTACTGCCGGACGGTAGCTTCCTGGTTTGGGGCCGGTTGCTGGGCAATAAAAACGGTCCCGACGTAGCGGTCCGACGGTTCAGGGCCAATGGGCACTCGGACGGGACCTTCGGCAACGGCGGACAGGTTCGGTACGACCTCGGCGAGGTCGATGGGCCAATTGCGCTCACCGTCCTGTCCAATGGTTCTTATCTGGTCGAGGCGACCTCGGGTTGCGGACATCCCTGGTCCCGTTGTTACGAGGGATCGATCGGCCGAACGATTTTCTCGCTCGTCGGCAAGACCGGAAAGCTGATCAGGCAGAGCAAGCCGATGGAGGGCGCGTACGGGACCCCGGTCGAGACCCCGAACGGGGACATCTGGGCACTCGGTCGCCATGAGACCGGATACTTTGGCCCCGTCCCCGGGGCGCTGGTCAAGATAGGGCCGGGCTTGGGAGACACCGTCATACGTCAGTTCGGAGAGAACGAAGTCGCCTCCAACGACCTGGCTGTGAATCCCGACGGCTCCCTGTTGATGCTCCGCGGCAACAACCCGAATGCGATCTACAGGCTGAAGGTGGACGGAAGCGACGATCCCGATTTCGGCCCGGGCGGTCAAGTCACCTGCGTCGATCCGGACGCTCATAACGGCATCGGCTACGGCCGACCCTCACTGCAGGTGGACGGGAACAGCCGGATCCTCGTCAGGACCGACGGGTGTGACCTCGGCCGGATGCTTCCGGGAGGCGCTCCTGACACCGGCTTCGGAGATAGCGGAATTGCCGATCTCCAGGCCATCGACATGTCCTTCTCAGATGCAAAGGCAACCTCGGATGACGGAGTACTGCTGGCCAAGTGGGATTCTGAAACATCCGCTATCCGCTACGTGAAGCTGTCTTCCGACGGGAATCCCGATCAGGACTACGGTTCGTCGTCAGGCAACATCATCCCGGCTGTAAGTCCGAACTCTGACGCGGCAAGGGCTCTTCTTATCGGCAAGGACGGGAAGTTCATGGTCGGTGGAGCATCACGATGCGCAGGCAAGCCGATCCAGTCGACGGCTGTCTGTTCCGGCCTTGCCTTGGTTCGGTACGGTCATGCCGGCCGAGAGGACCAGGCATTCGGAGATGCCGGCAGGGTCCTCGAGAATGGTTACTACCGCTCTGTCAACACCATGAAGGCCGGGCGCACGGGGGCCGTCATAGTTGCCGGGAACGGCATCGAAAAGCCGAACCCCGTCTTCGGTAGGCAGGCATACCCGACGTTTTTCATGGCGAAGTACTCGGTGAGCGGGAGGCTGGACTCCACGTTTGGAAAAGACGGCCGGGTCTTCACCGACCCCACCGAGTTCGGGTCCGATTCGAGCGAAGGCAGTTACATCTCGGCAATCGATTTCCAGCGGGATGGCTCGATCATCGCCACCGGCTACGCCAGAGATTGCGGCGGCGCCCAGTTCTGCCTCCCGGTCGTGCGTTATCTCGCGGACGGATCACTTGACAAGTCCTTCGGTGACGACGGAATATTCCGTCTTGCCGGAGGGGCCGTCTTCGGGCGCTCCGTCCGGGTTCAGAAGGACGGCAAGATCCTAGTTGGCGCAACCGAGGATGTCGACAACCTGATTGTCATCCGGTTGCGGCAGAACGGAACGCTTGACCCGACCTGGGGCAAGGGTGGCATCGCAAAGCCGAAGATCGTGCCAAAGCCTCTGGTCAAGCTCGACCTGAACAGCAGCATTCCCTCACATGTGGCCACCGAAATGATCCCGACGTCCGACGGCGGAATCCTGGTTTCGGGAGAGGACGACAACTACACGCAGCAGGGTGTGGTCCTGAAGCTGAATCGAAAAGGCCGGCTAGACCGCAAATTTGCCCGAGGCGGGGTTGCCTATACCGGAGGTCTCCAGGCAGCAGACATGACCCGGGACAAATGCGGGCGGATCAGCCTGGCGGGCCGGGCGCCCGGAGGGCACGCTGCAATGATGCGCCTTAATCCTCGCGGAAATCTCGACCGGTCCTTCCCGGGCAGGAAGCTGTACTTCCCTTTCGGCAAGAAGACGAGTTCGCAGTTCAACGCTATCGGCGTGACTGCCAACAACAGGCTACTTGCGGCCGGCCGAACCTTCAGCCTCACCACGAGCAACGATGTCGCCGTGGTGAGGCTGAAGGTTCCCACCTGTCACACATAAATCAGTTGCAGCGGAAGTGGGTCGGTTGCCAGGGGCCGGAACTCCAAATCAGACGGCGACGCGCTCGACTATCCGGGCGTCCTCCTGAGAAAACGAAGCGGGTCTCAATACATTTTAAAGTAGGTCAAGTGACTTGACCTCTACGAAACCGAAGGTCACTGGTTCGAATCCAGTCGGGCGCACTTTGGATCTGGCTTGACCGCTGGCGAAGCCTCGAGCGGTCTCCCGGAACACTCTCCAGAAAGTGCAGTCAAGCGGACAGTCAAGCACTAGCTCGGATAGCTTCCGGCACATGGATCTCCGGTGTCGCATCACCTCCCTCCAGGGCGAGTTCCTTCTCTTCGCAGTGACCCCGCCAAGGATTTCAACCACCGCGGAGGAGGCGCAGGCGATCGCCGAAACCACCGTCGCACGTCTGGAGCCCCTCGGCCTCGACGGCCTGATCCTCTACGACATCGACGATGAAGTCGACCGCAATCCCGAGGAGCGGCCGTTTCCGTTCTTGCCGACCATGGACCCGGCCGACTATTTAGAGAGACATCTCAAGGCCTGGCGCAAACCGGTCGTGGTCTATCGCGCGACGGCGAAGTACACGGAGGAAGAACTCCGACAATGGATCGGAAGGCAGGACACCGCCAGTCGAATGGCCGTGCTCGTCGGCGCTCCTTCCCGCGAGAGGCGAGTCGCCACGACGCTCCGCAGGGCACAGCAGCTTCGCGCCGAGGTTGCTCCCGGCCTGCTCCTCGGAGCCGTTGCGATACCCGAGCGGCACACTCGAAAAGACGACGAGCACCTCGGGCTGGTCGCCAAGCAGGAGGCTGGATGCTCCTATTTTGTCACCCAGGTCGTCTACGACGTCAACGCAACCAAGAATCTGGTCTCCGACTACGCGTATGAGTGTCGCGACCGCGATCTCGAGCCGGTCCCGATCGTGTTCACCTTTTCGGTGTGCGGATCGATGAGGACCCTGCGGTTCCTCCGCTGGCTCGGCGTCGACGTCCCTCGCTGGATCGAGAACGACCTGCGCCACGCCGACGACACCCTCGATGCGTCTATAAAGCACGCCGAGCACACGGCGCTCGAGCTGATCTCCTTCTGCCGCCACCTCGGCGTTCCGTTCGGCATCAACGTCGAGTCCGTGTCGATTCGCAAAGTGGAGATCGAGGCGAGTGTCCAACTTGTGGAACGGCTAGGTCGTGAGATGCGACGTTCCGATGCGAGTGGTGCGGGATCTCTTGTAAGTGACTGAGAAAAATAGGTCAGATGACTTGACCTCTACGAAACCGAAGGTCACTGGTTCGAATCCAGTCGGGCGCACTTTCGATCTGGCTTGGTCCCTGCGAAAGCTTCGCGGGTCTTCCCGGAGACCGTTCAAAAGGTGCAGTCAAGCGGACAGTCAAGCACTCGTCCGAGAAACATGTTGCTGGTCTTCGGCTGGCCTGTCCCGTTTAGCCTCGCTGCCACTTCGCCTTTAGTCCGCAGCGAGCAGGAGCACTGACCGCTGCGGACCGGGCTCTGAACCGACTAGTGCCGCTTGTCGCGCGGCGGGTTGGGGTCAGGCTTACTGGATCTCCCCCGCTTTCGACGACGCCTGAGCCCAGGGGTCGTAAGACTCCTGTTCAAAGGAGTCGAACATGCCCAAACCAACGAAGCCGTACCCGGATCAGTTCAAGCGCGAAGCGGTTGAACTGGTCAAGATCACCGACCGACCGATCCGCCAGATTGCCGAGGAGATCGGTGTTGCCGATCAAACTTTGAGGAACTGGATTGCCGCCGATGAGGCTGCCCGGGGTGCTGTCCCCGGCAGGCTGGCATCTGATGAACGCGAGGAGCTGAAGGCTCTTCGCAAGGAGAACAAGCGCCTCAGGATGGAGCGTGAGATCCTGAAAAAAGCCGCGGCCTTCTTCGCGGCGGAGGACGAGTCGAAGTGAAGAAGGCATTCAATCTCATCCATACCGAGAAGGTGAACTTTCCGGTTGCGGTCATGGCCCGGGTCCTGAAGGTGAACCGGACCGCCTATTACAACTGGGCGAGGAGACCGCCGAGCAAACGGGAGCTCGAGGACCGTCATTTGACCCGGTTGGTCAAGGAGATCCATGCCGCCAACCGGGGCGTTTACGGGTCACCGAGGATCCATGCGGAACTCAGGATGGCCCACGGGATCAAGGTCAGCCGAAAGCGGGTTGAGCGTCTGATGGTTGAGGCGAGGATCTCAGGGCTGGTCCCGAAACGGCGCGGCAAAACAACGATCCGGGTTCCTGGCGTTCGGGTTGCAAGTGATCTGTTGCTCCGGGATTTCACCGCCACGGCGCCGGATCAGATTTGGGCTGCTGACATCACCTACCTTCGGACCTGGGAGGGCTGGGTCTATCTGGCAGTTGTTCAGGACCTCTACTCGAGAAGGATCGTTGGCTGGTCGATGGCTGACCACATGCGCTCGGAGTTGGTCGTTGACGCTTTGAAGATGGCGGTTCATCGCCGCCAGCCCGAGAAGGGCCTGACCTTTCATTCCGATCAGGGATCTCAGTTCGTCAGTTTGGCGTTCGGACAGTTCGCAAGGGCGAACGGGATCAGCCAATCGATGGGCCAGGTCGGCTCCGCCTACGACAACTCAGTTGCCGAGACCTTCTTCGCGACCCTGAAGAAGGAGCTGATTTATCGCCGGAGTTGGCAGACACGAAATGAGGTCCGCACCGAGGTCTTCGAATACATCGAAGGCTTCTACAA
>JBPPMT010000126.1:0-7361 GCA_051306195.1 Solirubrobacterales bacterium | reverse complement strand
GCCGCACACAGGGCGATTCCGCCGGCGACCAGAACCGCGGTCTGCCAGGAGATCCAGTCGTACTGCTGACCGGCCAGGGATACCCAGATCAAGAGCGATGAGACGCCGCCGGCGATGAGGGTGGCGCCGAGGTAATCGATCTTCACTTCGCGGCGAACCCGGGGCAGGTGCAGGGTCCGCTGCAGCACGATCAGGGCGGCGACGGCGAATGGAACCCCGACGTAGAAGCACCACCGCCAACCGAGCCCGTCGGTGATCACGCCACCGAGTACCGGGCCGGCGACCGTGCCGAGACCGAAGACCGCTCCGAGGTATCCCATGTACCGGCCGCGCTCGCGTGGCGAAACGAGGTCGGAGAGCACGATCTGGACCAGCGCGGTGAGTCCGCCCACTCCGAGTCCCTGGATCACACGGCAGGAGATCAGCCAGGTGGTCGATTCCGCGAGGCCGGCCAGGGTCGAGCCCACCGCATATATCGAGAGGCCGAGTTGGATCAGAAGTTTGCGATCGAAGAGATCGGCCAGCTTTCCCCAGATCGGGGTGCTGACAGTCAGGGCCAGGAGGGTGGAGGTGACGACCCAGGTATACGAGGTCTGAGTGCCACCGAGATCACCGATGATCTTCGGCAGGGCCGTGGTCACTACCGTGCTCGAGAGGATCGCCACGAACATGCCGAGCAGCAGACCGGACATGGCCTCGAGGACCTGGCGGTGGGTCATGCCGGATTCGAGCTTCTCCTCGGAGCCGGGTGCAGCCTTTGCTTTGCCCAGCCTCATTCCGGGTCTTCTTCGCTCAGACGGGTGTCCTTCGAGAAGTCCTCAATCAAATGATTCAGATGCGCTGCGAGCTCCGTGAGCTCCTTGGCGGACCACCCGTCGAGGGCCTGGGAGAAGGCGGCCACCATGCGTCCGTGGCTCTCGGTCAGAGCCTTGGCTCCGGATTCGGTGGCCGTGATCCGGTGGGCGCGACCATCGGCCTCATCGGGATCCCGACGGGCATATCCCGCGGAGATCAACGAGTTCACCTGCCGGCTGGCCACCGAAACGTCGATGCTGAGCCGCTCGGCGATCTCACTCACACGTAGCGGTCCGACGGTTCGTATCACGGCCAGAGCGGTGAACCCCTGAGACCCCAGCTCGGCCAGGGCATGCCTGGCGATTTCCCGCTGAACGAGGCCGAGCCGGTAAAGCGACTTGACCAGATTTTCCACTTCTTCAGGCATGACCATCCATATAGTTGCTTACAGCAAGCAAGTATAATACTTTTTACCTGTGGCTGACAGCCACGAGTTTCCTGGCGTTCTCGAGTCACCGAAGGCCAGGGGTCGTTGGCGACCTCCTGGCGTTGGAGTTTCGCTCCGCGCTCCTGGCTCCTCAGGGGGGGAGGAATCCGGTTCGGCTTGCGACCGTTCCTCAAGTCGTCGGCGGGGTCGCGGTCGGGCCTCCCACTTTGCCGACAAGAGCGGGGCGGTGCCCGCCGGGGGAGGTCAGCCCGATGCCTTGACCGTTTCGCCAAGGATCGACACAGTACCTGAGTTTCTTGATCAACCAACTAAGTTGATCAAGTTAATGGTAATTTATCCAGACCCGGTGAATCGGTGCCCGGTTTCAACCCTCAAACCGAACTTTCAACAATTCGTCCAAATGGGACGAAAGGAGGATCTCCTTGAAGAACAAGAATGCTTTTGCATTACTGCTGTCCCTGATAGTTGCCTTGGGACTCGTGGCCGCCGGCTGCAGTTCGTCCGACGACAGCACGTCCGAATCCACGACCCCGACCACGGCGGCCTCGAGCAGCGAGGACACCGGGTCATCGGACCTGGAGACCCTCCGGGTCGGTGTCGTGCCCAGTCTCGACCTCGGCGTGGTCTCGGCCGGTGAGAAGCAGGGTTACTTCGAAGAAGAAGGCCTGAAGCTCGAAATCAGCCCGGTCGATGCCGGACCGACCATCGTCACCGGCATCGTTGCCGACCAGTACGACATCGGCTGGACGGCTTACGCGCCGCCGCTGCTGGCAATCGGCGAAGGCGCAGCACCGCTGAAGCTGGTCTCGAACTCCAGCGTGCAGGGTCCCGAAGGTGACAACGGCGGCACCCTGATCCGCAAGGATTCCGGGATAGAGAGTTGGAAGGATCTGGCCGGCAAAAAGATCGGCACCAACGCCCCGCGCTCGCTGTTCTCGCTGACTATCCCGGCGGCGATCGCCAAGGACGGTGGAGACCCGTCGGACATCGAACTCGTGCCGCTGCCGTTCACGGCGATCGGCAAAGCCGTCGCCGATGGTCAGATCGACGCCGGTGTGGCCCTGGAGCCGTTCCTCTCCGGTGCGACCAGCGAATTCCCGGATCTGACCAACCTCGGTGACTCGACGGCGTACGTGCTTCCCGAGGGCAGTCCTTCGGCCGCGTACTTCACGAGCGAGTCGATCGCCGAGAGCAAGGCCGAAGCAATCGCTGGCTTCAAGACCGCCTTCGACAAGTCGGTCACCTACGCCGAGAAGAACCCGGACGAGGTCAAGGCCCTCGGCGGTGAGCTCGCCGGCATCCCGCCAGAGGTGGCCGCAAAGCTGCCACTGGCACCACCCGCGACCAAGGTGACGGCCGCCGATCTGGATCCGATGCTCGACCTGATGGTCGAGTTCGACTGGATCAAGGAAAAGCCCGACCTGACGAGCTTCCTCGGTCAGTGAGCGGAGCGTCTTCGATAGGAGCACCCGAGACCGTCCTGAGGGCCGCCGCCCTCAGGACGGTCCGCTTGCGGTCCGGCATCGGCAACTGGCTTCTGCCGCTCAGCGGACTCGCCCTGGTGGCCGTCGCCTGGCAGGTCAGCACGGTGTCTGGACTGATCTCGCCGACGATTGCACCGAGCTTCACCGAAACTGCGTCCGAGCTCACCACCCTGCTTCGGGAGCGGTCCTTCTGGGAAGACGCCTGGTTGACAGTGCAGGCATGGGCCGTCGGATTCGGCGTCTCGATCCTGATCGCGATCCCGCTGGGCGTATTGCTTGGAACCAGTGACCGTGCCTACAGGTTCTTCCGGGTCCCGATCGAGGCGCTCCGCCCGGTCCCACCCGTGGTGGTGCTGCCGCTTGCTCTGCTGCTGCTCGGCGGCGGCCTGGTGTTCAAGGTCGTGCTGATCGTTCAGGGAGTAATCTGGCCGCTGCTGACCCAGACCGTCTACGGCATGCGCACCACCGATCCGGTCGCGCTCGACACCGCGAAGAGCTTTCGCGTCGACATCAGGCGGCGCCTGTTGCTGGTCAGGCTACCGGCTGCTGCACCGATGATCAGCACCGGTCTGCGCCTCGCAGCCGCCACGGCATTCGCGGTTACGATCGTCACCGAGCTGGTCGGTGGCGCTCCCGGGCTCGGTCAGATCCTGATCCTCGCTCAGAGCGGCAACGATCTGGTCAAGGTCTACGCGGTGACCATCTTCACCGGCGTCGCCGGAATCCTGATCACCACGCTGTTCGTTCTGCTCGAACGTCGCCTGATGCGCTGGCAGCCGGGAGACGAACGATGAACGTGCGTACTTCCGTGACCCGTGGGCAGCGGCTGGCCTGGGAGCTGATCCTGCCGATCGGCCTGCTGGTCGCCTACCAGCTCTGGGCATCAGCGAACCAGGATCCATACTTCCCGCCGATCCCGGAAATCTTCGAGGCATTCAAGGCCAACTGGCTCGGTGAGGGCTTCGCCGAAAACGTGGTCCCGAGCCTCTCAAACCTGTTCCGCGGCTATTTCCTCGGGGTCGCACTCGGTCTGGCCGGGGGAGTGGTCCTCGGGCAGGTTGCGATTCTGAGGAGGGCTTTCGGCCCGGTTTTCGGCTTCCTGCTCGCGGTGCCACCGGTCGCGTTACTGCCGCTCTTCCTGCTGGTGCTCGGCGTCGGGTCCCAGATGCAGGTGGGCGTGATCGTGTTCTCGACCGGCGTCTACATGCTGACCTGCACCGCCGATGGGATCCGCGGCGTCGACCCGACCCTCGGCGAGGTATCGCGCGTCTACGGCGTCAAGGGTGCTCGCAAGCTCTTCCTGGTGACCCTTCCGGCCGCGTCGCCTCAGATCCTCGCGGCCGCGCGCGTATCGGTCTCTTTTGCGGTTCTGGTGATGGTCGTCAGTGAGATGGTCGGCGCCTCGAAGGGCATCGGCGCGATCACGCTGCTCGCCCAGCAGTCCTTCGCCTACGAGCAGATGTGGGCGGGAATGGTCCTCGTTGCCCTGCTCGGCATCGGCCTCAACGCACTTTTCGGCTACGGCGAACGCACCCTGCTTAGCCGCGCCGGACTCTCTCCGAAACTCTCGATCTCTGGAGGTAAATGATGGAAGCTTCGACCGATGCATCGAATCACGGGACAGCCCGGGCAGGGCAAGGGCGGCCACTCGTCAGGATCGAGGATCTGCACAAGAGCTACGAGGTGTCCGGAGGTCCCAACATTGCGGTCGCCGGAGTCGCCTTCGAGGTCGATTCGGAGGAGGTCGTTTCGATCGTCGGGCCTTCGGGCGCGGGAAAGACGACGGTTCTGCGGATCATCGCCGGCCTGCTCGAACAGACTTCAGGCACGGTCACGGTTGACGGTACTCCGGTCGACGGACCGCCGCCTGGGGTTGCGGTCGTCTTCCAGGACTACAGCCGCTCGCTGCTGCCGTGGCTGACGATCCAGGGCAACGTGACCCTGCCATTGCGATCGAAGGGGATTTCGAAGTCCGAAGCCCGCGCCAAGGCGAAGGAGGCACTGCGGTCGGTCGGGTTGGCTGGCAAGGAAAAGCTTCGCCCCTGGCAGCTCTCGGGAGGAATGCAGCAGCGGGTCGCGATCGCCCGTGCACTCGCCTATGAGCCGAAGTTGCTGCTGATGGACGAGCCGTTCGCTTCGGTCGATGCGCAGACCCGCATGGACCTCGAGGATCTGGTGCTGCCGTTGCGCGACAGGTACGGGGTGACGATCGTGATCGTCACCCACGACATCGACGAAGCGGTGTACCTGTCAGATCGGGTCGTCGTGCTGACCCCGCCACCCTCGATCGTGAGCCGGGTGGTCCCGGTTGACCTGCCCGGACCGCGCAGCCAGATGTCAACCAAGGAGGATCCGGAGTTCGCCAGGCTCCGCCACGAGGTGCTCTCGCTGGTTCGCCGTCCGGCCGATTCGGAGATCGCGGCATGAGCGGCCTGACAGATCGCAGGAGTGAGTGGTCCTCCCACGAGACTGAATTCAGTCTTGGCGGCGACGGCCGCCCGGAGAAGCGGCCGAACATCGTCTTCATCTTCGCCGACGACCTGGGCTGGGGTGATGTCGGCGCCTACGGCTCGCTTCACAACAGCACGCCGGTGCTCGATGAGCTGGCCGCCGAAGGGCTTCGGTTCGAGCAGGGATACGCGGCCTCGCCGACCTGCTCGCCCACCCGGTTCGCCCTGTACACGGGTAGATACCCGGGACGGACCGAAGGCGGGCTCCAGGAACCGCTCGTCAGCCGGGACGAGACTGCTGGCATCCCGGTCGAGCACCCGACTCTGCCTTCGCTGCTGCGCGACTCCGGCTATTCGACCGCGATGATCGGCAAGTGGCACTGCGGATGGCTGCCCTGGTTCAGCCCGATCAAGAGCGGCTTCCAGAAGTTCTGGGGATGCTTCGACGGTGCCGTCGACTACTTCAGCCACGTCGACACGGCCGGGCAACACGACCTGTGGGAGGGCGAGGAGCCGACCGAGGAGGCCGGCTACATGACAGACCTGGTCAGCCGGCGCGGCGCCGAGTACATTCGTGAGCACGACGGGGACGAGCCTTTCTACCTGCACTTGAACTACACAGCTCCGCACTGGCCCTGGGAGGGGCCGGGTGACCAGGCCGTCAGCGAAAAGGTGAACCAATCGATCAAGGAAGGCCGCGGCACCGGGCTGTTCCACTTCGAAGGCGGCTCGCTCGAGACGTACTGCGAGATGGTCAAAGCTCTCGACACCGGCATCGGTGAGGTGCTCACAGCGCTCGACGAGAAGGGCCTCAAGGATGAGACGATCGTTGTCTTCGCCTCCGACAACGGCGGCGAGCGCTACGCGTTCCTCTGGCCCTATGTCGGGCAGAAGGGCGACCTCGAGGAGGGCGGAATCCGCGTCCCGATGATCGCCCGCTGGCCCGGGGTGATCAGCCCCTCGCAGAAGACGGACCTTCCGGTGATCACGATGGACTGGACCGCGACTCTGCTCGACGCGGCCGGGGTCGAGCCCGATCCCTCGTACCCGCTCGATGGCCAAAGCCTGCTTCCCTGGTTGATCGACGGTGCCGAGAAGCCCGACCGTGATCTGCTCTGGCGTACCCGGGATCAGGGGGCGCTGAGAAGGGGCCGGTTCAAGCTGCTCTACGATCGCAAGGCGAAACCGTTCATCCACGGGCTCTTCGCCAAGGATGGTCCGAGGGTCCGCCTGTTCGACGTCGAGGCCGACGGCCGTGAGATGGCTGACCTTGCCGGCGAGCATCCCGAATTACTCGAGGAACTGCTCGCGCAGTGGCACGAGTTCGACCGGGAACTGCTCGAATATCCGCCCCCGCCAAGGTTCGAACCTGGCGGCATTCCAGGACTCGAGGACTGACCTTCGCGGAGGACGGGCAAGTTTCTCTCAGTGATAAGCACTGGACTGGAATTGTTCCGCGCAACTAATTTCGGAATGGTCGGCAACCGTGCCGGAATCCATGGACTGAGCGAAGAATGCAATTGAGGTCCGGTAAGTCCGAGCCCATCAGCGGGTGAAGGTCGCTACTGCCGAAACAGCCGCGAGTAATACCGTCCACAACGCGATCGTCGCTGGCGCCACTGGCTGATACTGAAACCAGCGATAGGTCCACCAAAGGAGGGAAAGGCTGGCCGCTAACGCGATAGCGCCAAACGCGGCAGATGCTCCGTCCTCGAGTAGCGTCAAGCGGCTCGAGGCCAGATAGATCGAAATGGCCAGGGTGGAGAAGTTCGCGAGTTTGAGACCCCCGGCCAACATGGAGGCAAACGACATCGTTATGGCATATATGGCCAGAGCGATAAGTGCGAGGGTGCCCGGATTCGACCCTAAAGTAGAACCGAAGACCACTGCTCCGACGAGGAATCCCACGAAGAAGATCGACCACCCCGAAACTACCTTGGCCTCAGAGCGGTCTTCGAATAGCCAATCTGGTCCTAGTCCGCTTTGAGCAACACTTTTCCTAACGGTTGGTTGATGGTATCTGGGGGTCGTTCGGCGAGGACCGGGCATGCCCGGTCCTCGAACTCGGCGGGCGATAGCCAGCCGAGGTAGCTGTGCCTCCTGCGGCGGTTGTAGAAGCCTTCGATGTATTCGAAGACCTCGGTGCGGACCTCATTTCGTGTCTGCCAACTCCGGCGATAAATC
>JBPPMT010000064.1:0-18522 GCA_051306195.1 Solirubrobacterales bacterium | reverse complement strand
TTCCGAACTGGGAAATCACGGCGTTTGCTTCAGTGAATGGCCTACCCGTGAGCGGTACCGGTTCAGGCTTTGAATTTTTCCAGGCGGGTCTCTGCCTGGTCGACCTGGATCGCCAGGCTCTCGCTTGATGTTCCGCCTTCGCTGAGCTTGGATTCGAGCCAGCTTCCCTGCTTGAGGACTTCGTAGTACTCGTCGTCGAGCTGATCCGAGCGCTCCGCGAGTTCTTCGAGCGTCAGGTCGGAGAGGTCTCGGCCGTCAGCCACGCACTGGCGGACCAGCGCTCCGACGATGCCGTGTGCCTCCCTGAACGGAACCCCACGCCGCACGAGCAGGTCAGCGACCTCGGTCGCAGCCAGCATCTCGTCCCCGGAGGCGGCAAAGAGCCGCTCCTGGTCGAACTGAATCGCTTCGAGAATTCCGGCGGTCATGTCAAGGCTGGCTTCAATCGTCTCAACCGCGTCGTAGAACGGTTCCTTGTCCTCCTGCATGTCCTTGCCGTAGGTCAGGGGCAGAGCATGCATGACGCCGAGTAGCGTCGTGAAGTCGCCGATCACACGAGGCGCTTTGGCCCTGAGCAGCTCGGCTGAGTCAGGGTTCTGCTTCTGCGGCATGATGCTCGAGCCAGAGGTGAACGGCTCGGCGATCTGTACGAAGGAGAATTCCGTGCTCGACCAGATCACCAGCTCGGAACCGAGCCGGGAAAGGTGGGTCGCGCAGATCGAAGCCGCCGAGAGGTAGTCGAGGACGAAGTCCCGGTTCGACGTCCCGTCAAGCGAGTTCGGGGTGATGTCGTCAAAGCCGAGATCGGCTGCAACCGCGCGGCGATCGATCTTCCAGTTGACCCCTGCGAGGGCACCGGATCCGAGGGGCATTACCGAGGCGGCCTTCCGGGCTGCTTCAAACCGGTCGTGGTCCCGGGAAAGCATCCAGAAGTAAGTGAGCAGGTGATGGCCGAGGTAAACCGGCTGGGCCCGCTGCAGGTGGGTGTAGCCGGGCATGGCCCAGCTGTCATGGGCCTTGGCGAGCCGGAGCAGTTCGCTCATGGCGGCAGCGATCAGCTCGCAGGCCCTGCCCGCGTGATCCATGACCGCCATCGAGATGTCAGTCGCAACCTGATCGTTCCGCGAGCGCCCCGTATGGAGCTTGCCGGCGAGCGCACCGACCAGGTCACCGAGACGCCTTTCGATCGCCATGTGGATGTCTTCATCGGCCGGATCGAACTCGAACCGGTTTTCTTCCAGTTCCTTGCCGATCTCCGCGAGGGCATCGTCGAGCTGCCCGATCTCATCATCGGAAATGACTCCGATCCGGTTCAGCGCTTTCGCGTGCGCCCTCGACTGAACGACGTCATACGGCGCGAGGTGACGGTCGAAATCGATCGAACGGTTGAGGCGCCAGAAGCGCGGGTCGGGTTCTTCGTGAAAGCGGGACACGGCGTCGATTATGCCTCCAATGCTGTGGCGAGCGCGGCAGCCACGCGATCGGTCTCGGCGACGGTCATGTCACCGAAGAACGGAAGGGCCATCGAGCGGGCGGCTACCGCTTCCGCGATCGGGAACATGCCTTCGCTGTAACCGAGCTCCCGGATGTGGGGTAAGAGGTGAACGCAGGGCAGGTAGGCCTTGGCCGGGATGCCCGCTTCAGCGAGCCGCTCGATGACATCGCCCCGATCGGTACCAACCGGCAGCCGCACCGGATAGACGAACCAGCTGCGCCGGCTGGACCCCTGGTCGGCCGCCGGCAGCTCGAGGCCTTTAATCCCACCAAGGGATTCGGCGTAACGCGCGGCAGTCCGGGACCGGTCCGCGAGTATCTGGTCCAGCTTGCCGACCTGAGCGACCCCGATCGCCGCCGAGACATCGGAGAGCCGGTAGTTGAAGCCGAGGCGGTCGTGATCGAGCCAGTTCATGTCGACCGCCCTCCCCTGGTTTCTCTCGGACCTGAGCCTTGCGGCCTCGTCGGCATCACGAGGGATGATCATGCCGCCCTCACCTGTGGTCATCTGCTTGTTGGCATAGAAAGCGAAAACCGAGAGGTTGCCCCGGCTGCCGACCTTGCGGCCGTCTTCGTCAATCGAGCCCAGCGCCTGCGCCGAATCTTCGAGCAGGCCGAGACCACGCTCGCTCACGATCCTCTCGAACTCGGGCATGGCCGAGGGGTAGCCGAAGATGTCCACTGGGAGGATCCCGGCAGTCGAAGCGGTGATCGCGGCTTCAGCCGCTGCCGGGTCGAGGTTCAGGGTGACCGGGTCGATGTCAGCGAATACCGGTTTGACCCCCTCATAGAGCAGGCAGTTGGCGCTGGCGACGAAGGTGAACGGAGTCAGCACCACTTCGTCACCGGGACCCCAGCCGAGCGCCCGAACACCGAGGTGGAGCGCGGTCGTGCCGCTGTTCGCCGACACAGCGTCGTCAACGCCGAGCCAGGCCGCGAAGTCCTCTTCGAAGCGCCGGCCCATCGGACCCAGGGAGAGATGGCCGGAGCGCAGGACTTCGAGCACCAGCCGCTCCTCTTCGGCACCGATCACCGGCTTTGCAAGTGGCAGAGGCTCCTGGGTCACTCGGGAGCCGCCTTGTCCGTTTGTCCGTTCTGCCTCGGGAATGCGTATTCGAGCGAGTCAACAAGGGCCTCCCAGGAGGCTTCGATGATGTTCTCGGAAACGCCGATCGAGCCCCAGGACTCGTCACCGTTGGTCGAGTCGAGCAGGACCCGGGTGCCAGCTCCGGTTCCGTGGTCGGAATCAAGGATCCGCACCCGATAGCCCGTGAGTTCCACGTCGGCCAGGTGCGGGTAGTACTCGGTTATCGCCTGCCGGAGCGCCGAGTCGAGCGCGTTGACCGGACCGTTGCCTTCCGCAACCGTCAGGTGCCGCTCACCCTGGACCACGATTTTCAGGGTGGCTTCCGTCTCCACCTTGCCGTCTTCCCGCATCTCGGTCGTGACCTTGAATCCTTCGAGCTTGAACAGCGGTTCGTAGTCCCCGGTGAGCTTGCGCAGGAGCAGGTCGAAAGACGCCTCGGCGGCTTCGTAGTGGTACCCCTCGTGCTCGCGCACTTTCAGTTCGTCAATCGCCTCACGCGCGGCGGCATCGTCCATCTCGAGGCCGATCGATTCGGCCCGCTGGAGGATCGTCGCCTTGCCCGAGAGCTCCGAAGGCAGGACCGACGTGGTGTTGCCGACGGTCGACGGCTCGAGGTGCTCGAAGGTCCTCGAGTCTGCGGCAATGCCAGCGACATGCATCCCACCTTTGTGGGCAAAGGCGTTGCGACCGACGTAAGCCTGATCCGGGTCGAGCGGCACATTGAGCAGCTCCGCCAGGAAATGCGAGGTGGTCGAAAGCTGCTCGAGCTGTTCGGCTGTGACCACGTCGTAACCCATCTTCATCTGCAGAGACGGAAGGATCGAAACCAGGTTCGCGTTGCCGCAGCGTTCGCCGTAGCCGTTCATCGTCCCTTGCACCAGGCGCACGCCTTCGTCGACCGCAGCCAGGGAATTGGCCACGCCGCATTCTGCATCGTTGTGGACGTGGCAACCCAGCTCGACCGAATCACCGAATTCGGCTTTGACCTCGTGCACGGCTGAGGCGATCTGGGCCGGGAGACTCGAGCCATTGGTGTCGCAAAGACTGAGGTTCTCGGCTCCTGCCGCTGCTGCGGCCTTCAGGCACTCCATCGAATAGCCGGCGTCTTCGCGCCAGGCGTCGAAGAAGTGCTCGGCGTCGTAGATCACCCGTTTGCCGGCCGCCACCAGGAACTCGATCGACTCGGTGATCATCGCCAGGTTCTCTTCCGGCGAGACTTTCGTCACTTTTTCCAGGTGAAGAGACCAGGTCTTGCCGACCAGGGTGATTACCGGGGCAAAGGTCTCGGCGAGAACCCTCAGAGCCTCATCCTCGGCGGCCTCCACCCCGCGCCTCCTGGTCATTCCGAAACCGCAGATCGTGGCCTGCTCGAGCTTCTCCCCGGCCAGCAGGTCGAAAAGCTCGGCTTCCTTGGGATTCGAAGACGGGAAGCCGGCCTCGATGAACTGGATCCCGAGCCGGTCCAGGGCGTGGACCACCCGCACCTTTTCCGCAGCCGAGAGCGACATGCCGTGCCCCTGCATGCCGTCCCGCAAGGTCGTGTCGTAAAGCTTCACCTTTTCCATCGAAACAAGTCCTTTCAGAAAATCACAACCGAATCAAAATGCCCCCACGCGGGGACCAAACGCGGCCAGAGCCACGCTGCCGCGAGCTGTCAGCCCGCAGCGCCCGTAATTCGGGAAATTCGGTTGTTCTCGTGAAAGAGGTGACGCATCAGTTGGTGACTTTACTCTGTTCTGTCTCTGATTCCGGCTTTTCGGGTTCGCCGACAAGATCCAGCCATTCCAGGTACTCGGGGGCGCGACCGTAGATCGCATCCTCGAACTTGGCCTGGATCATCTTGGTGATTTCTCCCGGCTCGCCCAGCGGGTGGTCGTCGATTTCCCGGACGGGCACGACCTCGGCCGCGGTTCCGCACATGAAGACTTCGTCCGCCGTGTAGAGCTCCGACCTCGCGAGATCACGCTCAACCACCGGGTAACCCCGGTCTTCGAGGATCTGCATCACCGACTTGCGGGTGATTCCGTCGAGGATCGAGGCCACTTGCGGCGGCGTGGTAACAACACCGTCCTTGACCACGAAGATGTTCTCTCCCGAGCCTTCACAGACGAAGCCCCTGTCGTCGAGCAGGATCGCTTCTTCGTAACCGGCCTTGGCCGATTCGGTCTTGGCGAGGATCGAGTTCAGGTATTGGCCCGAAGCCTTGGCATGCGGAACCAGGCCCGCGCCGGAGACCCGGCGCCAGGAGGAAACCTTGGCGCGGATGCCGTGGGCCTTGCCTTCTTCACCGAGGTAGGCGCCCCAGGGCCAGCAGGCGACGATCAGCTCGACCGGAGCGGATTTGGCGAAAAGCCCCATCTCGCCGTAGCCGCGGAACGCGAGCGGGCGGATGTAGCAGTCCCGAAGTCCGTTTTTCCGGATCAGTTCACGCGTAGCCTCGCCGATCTCTTCCTGCGAGAACGGGAGGTCGAGGTAATACATCTGCGCTGACTGCTCGAGGCGCTTGAGGTGGTCGGCATGGCGAAAGATCGCCGGGCCCTGGTCACCGTCATAACAGCGGACACCCTCGAATACACCGGTTCCGTAATGGAGACCATGGCTCAGTACGTGGACCTGCGCCTCGTCCCAGGGGACGAACTTGCCGCTCTGCCAGATGTACTCAGCCTTTTCCACGTGTTACTCCTTCTTCGATCGGTGACGACGCATGGTAACGCTAGCGAGCGAGTTCCGCGAGGACTGCTTCGGTCACATCGTCGGTTCCCGCCTTGCTCTCCCCTTCGGCCCCCGAGTAGATGTCCGGGCTTCGCAATCCTGATCCGAGCACGGCATCTACCGCCACTTCGATCCGGTTGGCGGACTCGACATCCCACAGCCCGTAGCGCAGCATCATTGCGGCTGAGAGCATTGTTGCCAGCGGATTGGCCACACCCTGGCCGGCGATGTCGGGAGCCGAGCCGTGGACCGGCTCGAACAGGCCCGGTTCGCCTTCTGCACCAGTGCTCGCGGACGGCAGCATGCCGAGCGATCCGGTCAGCATGGCCCCTTCATCGCTGAGGATGTCGCCGAACAGGTTCTCGGTGACGATCACGTCGAAGTCGGCGGGGCGGGAAACGAGCTGCATCGCCGTGTTGTCAACCAGCATGTGGTCAAGCTCGACGTCGGAATAGTCTTCGGCCACGATCTTGACCGTCTCGCGCCAGAGGCGGGAGCTCTCGAGCACGTTCGCCTTGTCAACCGAGGTGACCCGGGGACCGGCATCACGACCGACTGCGCGCTGGCGGGCGGCTTCGAAGGCGACCCTGGTGATCCTTTCGATCTCGGGGACCGAGTACGCACATTCGTCGTAGGCGGTTCCGCCGTTGTCGTCGCGGCGTCCGCTGTCACCGAAGTAGATGCCGCCGGTCAGTTCGCGGACGACGAGAAGGTCGGTGCCCTCGATCCGATCCTGCTTCAGGGGGCTCGACTCGATCAGGGCCGGGAAAGGCTTGACCGGCCGCAGGTTCGCGAACAGTCCGAGGGCCTTCCGGATGCCCAGCAGGCCCTGCTCCGGACGGGGTGCTGTGGGATCGGCCGCGACGGCTTCGTCCCACTTGGGTCCACCAACCGCACCCAGAAGCACGGCATCGGAATTGCGACAGGCCTCGACAACTTCATCGGTCAGAGCGTTGCCGTGCTCGTCGATCGAGGCACCACCGATCAGGTGCTCCGTGTACTCAAAGCTTCCGACTTCATCGAGGACACGCTTCGTGGCTCCCACGATCTCGGGTCCGATTCCGTCTCCGGGCAGTACGACGATCTTCCTGGTTTCACTCATGAGTCCTGTTCTCCTGTGTTGAAGGCCGGGCCGGGTTGCATCAGGCCCGCCTGGCCTCGATGTTGAGGCGTACGTAGTTGAAGCTGTCGGGCTGACCCATGACATCCATCATCCGGTCACTGAAAGGCTGGAACAACTCGGCCGGCAGCATCTGTCCGAGCGGAGCCAGGGTCGACGCCTCGAAGAAGGCCTGCGGCTCTTCAGGGTGGGCGATCCGCTCTTCCAGCCAGCAATTGGGGTCTTCGTATCCCGCGGCGATGAGGCGGGCCTCAGTCTCTTCAGGACCGGCAAAGTTCCAGGGACTCTTCACCGTGCCGACATGCTCGGCGAATGGCTCTTCCCCGGTCACCTGTTCGAGGGCGGCAATTATCTCCGCCACGTTCCCCCTGCCCCCGCACTGTGCCACCAGCATCCCGCCCGGCTTCGTCGCGGCGAACAGGCGGGCGAACAACGCTTCGTGGTCCGGAATCCAGTGGAAGGTGGCGTTCGAGAAGACATGATCGACCGGCTCGTCGACCTCGAGTGAGGCGAGGTCATGGATCAGGTAGGAGACCCGGTCGTCGCCCAGGTTCTCCCGGGCCTTCTCGACCATCGACGGTGAACCGTCCACCGCCAGAACCCGGCCCTCGGGCAGGCGCTCGAGCAGATGTGCGGTGACTTCACCGCTGCCGCAGCCGGCATCCATTACCGTCTCGATTCCTTCGAGGTCCAGGCGGGCGAGGACGGCATCCGACCACTCCCTCTGGGGAGTCGCCACTCGGGCGTACTTGGTCGCGTCCCAGTCCGCGGGGCTGTTCTCCCCGCCGCTCAACTCAGGGCCGTCGTGACCGGGCCGTAACTGCCACCCGGACCACTCTCGAATTCTTCGATCTCGTCTTCGGACATCAGGGTCAGGGCGATGTCGTCGAGGCCACCCAGCAGGCGCCGCTTGATCTCGGCGTCGATCTCGAAGCTGCCTTCGCCGCCGTCCCAGCTGACCTTCTGGTTTTCCAGGTCGATCCGACAGGCCCCGGCCAGAGCGATCGCCCGACAGTCGTCGGGTGACAGCACGACCGGCAGGAAGCCGTTCTTGGTGCAGTTGGAATAGAAGATGTCCGAGTACGACGGGGCGATCACGGCCTTGAAGCCGAACTGATGGAGCGCCCAGACCGCGTGCTCACGCGAAGACCCGGATCCGAAATTGTGGCCGGAGACCAGGATCGGGTGCGGGTGAAGCACGATCTCGCCATCCCGGATCCAGTCGTAGAAGAGGAACTCACCGAATCCGGTGCGCTCCACCCTCTTCAGGAACTGCTTGGGGATGATCTGGTCGGTATCGACGTCGCTGCGGTCGAGAAAAGAAACTTCGCCTTCGATGATGTTGATTGCTTCCATGTTGATCAGCTCCAGTTCCTGATGTCGACGAAATGACCCTCGATTGCGGCGGCCGTGGCCATGGTCGGACTGACCAGATGGGTTCGCCCGCCTTTGCCCTGCCGTCCTTCGAAGTTCCGGTTCGAGGTCGAAGCACAGCGCTCGCCTTCGAACAGGGTGTCCGGGTTCATCCCGAGGCACATCGAACAACCGGCGCCGCGCCACTCGAACCCTGCATCTTCGAACACCCGGTCGAGGCCTTCTTCTTCGGCCTGGGCCTTGACCAGCGCTGACCCGGGGACCACCATGGCGCGGACCGTGTCCGCAACCTTCCGGCCCTTGATTGCCCCGGCCGCTTCGCGCAGGTCGGAGATCCGGGAGTTGGTACATGAGCCGATGAAGACTCGTTCAGGCTTGATCTCTTCCATCGGTGTTCCGGCTTCGAGACCCATGTACTGCAGGGCCCGCTCGGCCGAGTCGCGCTCACCGGCGGTCGGCATTCCAGCCGGATCGGGCACTGTGGCCGTCACTTGTGTGACCATGCCCGGAGTCGTGCCCCAGGTGACCATCGGTGAGATCTTGCTGGCGTCGATGTCGATTTCGTGATCGAAAGTCGCGCCTTCGTCGGTCGGCAGCGTCTTCCACTTCTCGACCGCGGCTTCGAAGTCCTCGGGGACCCCCGGCTTGCCGCGCATGTATTCGTAGGTGACCTCGTCAGGGGCGATCATTCCAGCCCGGCCGCCACCTTCGATCGTCATGTTGCAGACGGTCAGGCGCTGCTCCATCGTCAGGTTGCGGATCGCTTCGCCGGCGTACTCGACCACGTATCCGGTCATGCCGCCGGTTCCCAGCTCGCCGATCGTCGCCAGGATCAGGTCCTTTGAAGTGACCGCTTCGCTCAGGATGCCCGTGTAGTTGATGCGCATCGTCTTCGGGCGCCGCTGGACCAGGGTCTGCGTTGCCATCACGTGCTCAACCTCGGAAGTACCGATGCCGAAAGCGAGGGCGCCAAAGGCTCCGTGCGTCGACGTATGTGAATCACCGCAGACGATCGTGTTGCCGGGCTGGGTCAGGCCGAGCTCCGGGCCAATCACATGGACGATTCCCTGCGTATCCGAGCCGAGGCTGTAGACGGGAACACCGAAATCAGCGGCATTCTGCTCCAGGGTCTCGACCTGCTTGCGCGAGAGTTGGTCCTTGATCATGTTTGCGGTCGGCGTGCCGTCGGTCGGCACGTTGTGGTCGGCGGTGGCCACGGTTTTGTCCGGCCGACGCAGCTTCCGTCCGGTCATGCGCAGGCCCTCAAAAGCCTGCGGTGAGGTGACCTCGTGGACGAGGTGGAGATCGATGTAGATCAATTCCTCACGAACCTCATGGGTTTCCCAGATCTTCTCGAACATGGTCTTTGGCACCTTGATCTCCTTCCTATCCGCGGCGGAGGCCGGCGGCGATTACCGCGACGAACCTGGTCGGCTCGTCGCTTTCGTTCTCAAAATGATGTGGCAGGTCGGCATCGAAAGTAACGCTGTCGCCTTCGCCCAGCTGGTGGCGGTCCTGTTCGAAGACCAGCACCAGCTCGCCCTCGAGGACGACCGCAGTCTCGCGGCTGCCGGGCTCATGCATCGGTGCGTCGCCCTTGCCGCCGGTGCTGCTACCCGGTTCGAGCACGTGCGACGACACGTCGGCGCGCAACCCCGGCAGCGGCGGGGTCAGTTCTTCGATCTGGTGTCCTCCGCGTTTGTGGCGGCGGTGCTCCGAAGCACGGCTTACGACGACATGCGGGGTCTCGTCCAGACGCAGCAGCTGCGACAGGCTGAGATCGAGCCCGAAGGCGATCTTCGACGCGACTGCCAGCGTCGGGCTGGTCGCACCCCTCTCGACCTGGGACAGCATCGTCGCGCTGACGCCGCTGCGCTCGGCCAGGTCCCGCAGCGACAGATTCATCGCCTCCCGCAGGGCCTTGACCCGGGCGCCGACCGCACCGCTCTCGGTGACCGCGTCGGCGGCGTAGGTATCGCCCTTGTCGGGTGTGACGGTTGTCATGCTTTGTACGTTATCACGCACATCTGTAACCCATCAACATCTGGCGCTGTTGATGGGTTACGGTTTCTCCGGAAGCAGCAAGCCGCCGTCAAAAAGGGTCGAGGAGCGAGTCATGAAAAGTGGAACCGGTTTGAAGTCGTTGTCGTCGTTTGCCGTTGCTTCACTGGCAATCGGGTTCATCGCCCTGATCTGCGCCTCTCCCGGTTCGGCCGCATTGCCGAAGACGAAAACCAACCTCATCGTGCCGGGCAAGTCCATCGCCGGACTAAGGCTCGGAACATCGATGAAGCAGGCCAAGAAGATCTGGAAGGACACCGATGGCCCCCAGGTCTGTCCTGTCATCGTCTATTTCGATCCGCCTGGCGAATTCGAAACGTGTTACTTCGAGCTGGCCTCCTCGGGCGCCAACTACAACACCGGGAACGTCTACTTCATCGGCAAGCCGAGCAAAACTACGCTCAGCATCGGCGTGAGAGCTCCCCTTGACGGAGGGACGAACCTGCCCGTCTTCAAGTCGAAGATGAACCGGTACAAGACCAAGGAGGGTGTCGGCATCGGGACCAACCTCGGCAAGCTGAAGAGGATCTACAAGAAGAAGCTGAAGAAGGAGTCCAAGGTCAAGAAGTATTCCGTCTACGCAGTCAAGGGACCGGGCAAGTCCATCACCGAGTTCAGTCTCTACGCGGGCCGGGTGAACCAGATCGAGATCCGGAGTCCTAAGGGTCCCTAGCGGAGTACGGTTGACCCATGGGAACCCGAATTTCGGCCGACGAGAGGCGCCAGGATTTGATGCAGGTCGCTGAGCGCCTGTTTGCCACCCGCCCCTACTCCGAGATTTCCGTTCAGGAGATCGCCGATCAAGCCGGCGTTGCCAGGGGGCTGATCCATCACTACTTCGGCGGCAAGGACGACATCCTCGCGGCAATCATGCGTGAGATCACGCCGACAAAGGCGCCCAAGCCGACCGATATCGACATCTCCCTGCCCCTTCCCCTTCGGGTTGAGCAGCGGGTTGACTCGCTGATGTCCGTCCTCGAGGACCACAGCCAGGCCTGGCTGGCAACCCTGGCGTCCGGCCCGAACATCCCTCCCGGTCCACTGAAAGACGCAGCCGAGAGCCTCTGGGACATGCAGTTCCAGGCCTGGTTGATCACCTTTTCCGACGTGCTCACCGACAACCCCAGGACCAGGTTGCTTTACGCCGCGTACCGGGGCCTCAACCAGGCGACCTGCCGACTATGGCTGGACGGCGAGATGGAACGTGGCGACGCCCGCATGATCCTGATCTCCGCACAGACGGCGCTGCTCAGCGAAGTCGGTCCCCGGCTCTCCGCTCGCCTGAAGGCGCTGCACTAAAAAACGCCCCGCCGGAGCGGGACGCTTTGAACGCTTCGTTAGCTGCAGACCTGCGGCGGGCTACTTGCCGCTATTCGGCTTCTTATGGCCCTTCTGGTCCGCAGGGTAGTTGGTGCTGATCAGGCTGAAGAGTGCTTTGCCCATCATGATTCTCACGTCTCACTTCACGGTTGTGTGTTCAGTAAATCTCCACCAGCCAAGTTACACGTGTAATCACGCGCTGTGAGTGACATCCCTCACTCTGGCGATCTACCGCATTGGCGGGCAAAACCTGGCCCGGAGAACAAGCTCTCGGTTCTTGCCCTCTCATAGCCATCACAGTTCTGAATAAGGCAGGAATGTTCCTTAACTGGGAAATTCCTGTTCGGCGCCGTGAATTAGGGGCCAGACATCTCACTGGCGGCATCGGCGGTTGCTGCTTCCGCTTCGCTAATGGCTACTCCGTCCAGCAGGTTCGAGAGCGCCCTTACGTACGCGCGCGCCGATGCCTCGAGGATGTCGGTGGCAACGCCTTGACCGGTTGCGGTTCGACCTTCAGAGCGCAGCATCACGGTCACCGAACCGAGGGCGTCGTCTCCCCCGGTCACCGCGGCCACGTGGTACTCACGCAGCTCGGCTTCTGTTTCCGTCGCTTTCTGGATCGCGCTGAAGATCGAATCGACCGGGCCATCGCCACTCGCTTCGCCGATCTGGTCCTCGCCCGACGGCATTCGAACGGCGACGCGGGCCTTCGGCTCACGCTCCGACCCGGACTCGACCTCGAACCAGCTCAGCTCATGCGATTCCTCGCGCTCACGCATCTCGTCGGAGACGATCGCCTCCAGGTCGAGCGCCGTGACCTGCTTCTTCTTGTCGGCGATTTCCTTGAAACGCTTGAACGCCTGGTTCAGGGCACCACCGTCGACGGTGAATCCGAGCTGCTCCAGCGCGTCCTTCAGCGCGTGACGGCCCGAGTGCTTGCCCAGCACGATCTGATTGGAATCGAGACCGACTTCGGTCGCGTCCATGATCTCGAAGGTCGAGCGCTCCTTGAGCACGCCGTCCTGATGAATGCCCGACTCATGTGCGAAAGCGTTGCGCCCCACGATCGCCTTGTTCGGCTGGACCACGTATCCGGTCAGCCTTGAAATCATGCGGCTGGTCCGGGCGATCTCCTTCGTATTGATCCCGGTGGTCAGGCCATGAGCATCCTCGCGGACCCGGATCAGCATCGCGATCTCTTCGAGTGAGCAATTTCCGGCCCGTTCGCCGATTCCGTTGATCGCGCATTCGACCTGCCGCGCCCCGGCCAGGACACCGGCGTACGAGTTGGCGACAGCCAGGCCCAGGTCGTCGTGGCAGTGGACCGAGAGTTCGACCCCTTTCAGCTCCGGAGCGAACTCGTAGAGCTTCGCGAAGTACCCGGAATACTCCTCGGGCGTGGTGTATCCCACGGTGTCCGGGATGTTGACCACGGTGGCGCCTTCAGCCACAGCGATCGCGCAGACTTCGGCCGTGAACTCCACGTCGGCCCGGGTCGCATCCATCGGTGAGAACTCGATGTCGTCGCAATAGGACTTCGCGTGCGCAACGGCAGCTTTCGCCCCGATCTTCACGTCTTCGCGGGTATTGCGCATCTGATGCTCGATGTGGATGTCCGAGGTCGAGATGAAGGTGTGGATACGAGGTCGCTCGGAATCACGAATCGCGTTCCAGGCGGCTTCGATGTCACCCTTCTGCGCCCGTGCCAGCCCGCAGATGGTTGGACCTTCCACCCGGCGGGCGATCTGCTCGACCGCTTCAAAGTCTCCCGGCGAGGTGATCGGGAAGCCAGCTTCGATCACGTCAACGCCGAGCCGCGCCAGCTGCTGCGCGATCTCGACCTTTTCGGCCGTATTGAGCGAGATTCCCGGCGACTGTTCGCCGTCTCTCAGGGTGGTGTCAAAGATGTGGACGCGATTCTCTGCGTCGTTCTGATTGCCCGATATATCGGTCATGGGACTTCTCCTTCTAATCGAAACTGGAACTCCTGAGTCTGCTCGCGGCTAACGCGCCGCCCGGCGATCATTTCCCCCGAAGGGGAGAAGGAGAAGTCGCGCCGGGTTGTTCAGACGGTGATTCACTGTTCCCAGAGGGTAGCGCAAGCCTTCAGCGGTTTTCAAGAGATGGCTCACTCCTCGTTGAATGACGGTAACTTCGTCTCTTCGAGATCGAGCTCCCGTTCCATACGACGGTGAAGTTCTGCATCGACTTCGCCGGCATCCTGCTGGCGCAGCAATTCGTGCCGTTCGGCCTCGATCAGTTCCCGCCGGATGTCGGGACTGACACGGAAGTCCTTGCTTGTATCGGCCGGATGGTCTCCCCGGTCCAATGCCTTTTTCCAGCGGGCCACCCGGTTGCCGTAGACCTTGCGAAACCGCTCGTAGACGTCCTCGGGCACGTCCGGGCGGCTTCGCTCGAGCTCGTCGATCCGGTCGAGGGCGACCTGCGCGAGAGCCGCCCGGGCCCGGGCTTCGTCCTCCGACCAGCCTTCCTCAGTCGTCAGGCCTATCTTCCGGATCAGCAGCGGAAGGGTCAGCCCCTGCAGCACGAGCGTCGCGAAGATGACCGCAACGGTCAGGATGATCAGCGTCTCCCGGCTTTCGAAGTCGGCGCCACTGTCCAGCGTGAGTGGCAGGGAGAGCGCGGCAGCCAGTGAAACGGCACCCCTCATTCCCGACCAGCCGACGACCAGCCGTTCCTTCCAGCCGTCACCGGTGTCAAAGCGGAGTGCCGGAGAGTAGATCCGGCCGATGGTCACCGGGCCGAACTGCCATGCAAGCCGCACCGCGATTACCACCGCGCTGACCAGCGCGCCGTAGCCGATCATCTGGGCGATGGACATCGTGTCCTGGACGGCCTCGACGATCGAGGGCAGCTTCAGGCCAAGAAGGATGAAGAGCAGAACGTTCAGCGCGAAGATGAAGGTCGCCCAGAAAGCATTCGCATCCAGGCGGGTGTCGGCGTCGGTGTTCGAACGGGCCTGCCAGCCGGTGTAAAGTCCGGCCGTCACCGCCGAGAGCACGCCGGAAGCGCCGACATTGTCCGCGATCAGATAGGCGGCGTAAGCGACGACGACTGACAACAGGATCGAGAGCGGCGGGTCGTCGAGTTGACGCTGGAGCCGGGCGGTGATCCAGCCGATACCGAGTCCGATCAGGATCCCGCCGAACACCCCCACCGCGAGTTCGAAGCCGGCTTCCGCGAGGCTGAAGGATCCAGCCACGACCGCGGTCAGAAGCACCTTGTAGAGGACCAGCGCGGTCGAGTCGTTGATCATGCTCTCGCTCTCGACCAGGCGCGAAACCCTTTGCGGCACGCCGACTCGCGTGAAAGTCGCGATCGCGGCGACCGGATCGGTCGGGGCCACGATGGCTCCTAGCAACAGCGCCTCGGGCCAGTCGAGCCACGGCACGATCAGCTGTGCGGCGCAGGCCACCGCCAGCATGGTCACGATCGACAGGCCGATCACCAGCCCGCCGAGAGCCCCGGTCTCCTCCTTCATCTCCCTTGGCGAAGTCGCGAGTCCGGCCGCGAAGAGCAGCGGCGGAAGGAAGATCAGAAAGATGACCTGCGGCGGGATCTCGGCTCCGGGAGCCCCGGGAAGCAGGCCGATCGAAATCCCGAGCAGCACCAGCACGATCGGGTACGGGATCGAAACCATGTCCGCCAGCCGCACAAAGAGCACGGCCAGCGCAACCAGAAGGAGCAGGGTTTCCAGATCGGTCACTCGGGGAGCCTATTGCTGGACGGGAATCGGTCTACCGCGAGGGCGGGCAAAACTTGGCCAGGAGAACAAGCTCCTGGTTTTTGCCCTCTCTCCGACATCACAGTTCTGAATAAGGCAGGGTTGTTCCCTTCGGGAAAACCCTGTTTAGAGAATTGAGTTGCCTACCCGTGAGCGGGGCCAGGTCAGGCCTATCAACTTCGGGTTACAGCTCGATTGAATATCCGGAGCTGAAGCCGTCCAGTTCCTTGATTGCTTCGATCGTGGACGCTGCCACTTCGGCGTCACTGGTAACTACCATCACTGCCTGGTCGCTTCCGGATTCGGCCCCGACAGCAGCTGAACCGATGTTGACGCCCTGCTCGCCGAAGGCCGTGCCGACCTTGCCGATCATTCCCGGCTGGTCCGAGTAGCGGAAGACCGCCATGTGCTCGGCGAACGGCAGGTAGAAGCTCTGGTCCCAGATAGAAACGAGGTAAGGCAGGTTCTTCGGACCGACCGCAGTACCGGCGACCGAGACGGTCTCGCCACCGGACTGGACCGATACCCGGATCAGGTCGGTGAACTCGTCGGCGTTCGGCTCCTTGATCGTGACGATCTCGATGCCACGTTCTTCGGCCATCTGCGGCGCGTTGACGAGGTTGACCGCTTCTTCGGTGTGGCCCGAGAGCAGTCCGGCCTGGACGGCGATGCCGAGCAGGCGGGTGTCGTTGTCGGCGACGTTGCCTCGGAACTCGACTTCGACCCGGTCGATCGTCCCGGGGATCAAGCCAACAGCGACCTTGCCGAGGGTCTCGCAGAGTGGAACGTACGGGGCCAGCGCTTCCATCACGGCCGGGCTGACCGACGCGATGTTGACCGCATTGGTGACCACGCCACCGGTGAGAGCCGCCACTACCTGCTCGGCCGTGTCCGTACCGGCCCGGTCCTGGGCTTCGGCTGTCGAGGCTCCGAGGTGCGGAGTCACGACTACGTCCTCGCGCTGGAAAATCGGGTGTTCGGTAAAGGGTTCTTCGGGGAATACGTCGAGTGCCGCTCCACCGACCTGGCCGGAATCGAGTCCGGCGATCAAGGCGTCGAGGTCGATCAGCTCACCGCGGGCGCAGTTGACGATGCGCATTCCCGGCTTGAACTTTGCGATCGCATCAGCGTCGATCCAGTTGATCGTTTCCGGCGTCTTCGGAAGGTGGATCGTCAGCAGGTCGGCTCGTTCGTACAGCTCTTCGCTTGAATCTACCCCTTCGACTCCGAGGTCCTTGAAGCGCTCGGCCGAGACGAACTTGTCAAAGGCGAGTACCTCCATGTCGAAGGACTGAGCCCGCTTGGCAACCAGCTGGCCGATCCGGCCGAAGCCGATCACTCCCAGGGTCTTGCCATAAAGCTCGGCGCCTTTGTACTTCGCACGGTCCCAGCGACCGGCGACCAGCGAGCCGTGGGCCTGCGGAACGTTGCGGAAAAGGGCGAGGGCGAGGGCGAGAGTGTGCTCTGCGGCGGCTACCGAGTTCGACTCGGGCGCGTTGGCGACGATGATTCCGCGCTTGGTCGCAGCCGGGATGTCAACGTTGTCAACGCCCGTGCCGGCGCGCCCGATGACCTTCATATTGTCGGCGCGCTCGATCAGTTCCGGCGTCAGCTTGGTAGCTGAGCGGATCAGAATCGCGTCGTACTTGCCGATCTGTTCGGCGAGTTCTTCGTCGGACATCTCGAGTCCGAGATCAAC
The DNA here is from genome assembly GCA_051306195.1 of Solirubrobacterales bacterium. Taxonomy (GTDB): domain Bacteria; phylum Actinomycetota; class Thermoleophilia; order Solirubrobacterales; family 70-9; genus 67-14. The sequence continues at coordinate 1,910 of JBPPMT010000064.1, read as the reverse complement.
ATCAAATTGTTCGCGGAGAAGGTCAACGCCGGAATCGGCGATCTTCTCTTTGACCAGAACCTTGGCCTTGTCGCTCAAAAGCTGCCTCCTATTTGCCGGGCTCGAACGAGCCGGCTTCGATAAGTGTTTTCACGCGGTGACTCCGGCGTTTTCGATTACCCAGTCGACGCAGGCGGTAAGCGCCTCGACGTCGGAGGGATCGACCGCCGGAAACATTGCGACCCTCAGCTGATTGCGACCGAGCTTGCGATAGGGCTCGACGTCGACGACGCCGTTGGCCCGTAGCGTCGCCGCGATGGCGGCCGCGTCGATCGAGTCGTCGAAGTCGATCGTGCCGACGACCAGTGAACGCAGGGCCGGATCGGTGACGAAAGGAGTGGCAAAATCGCTGGCCTCGGCCCACCCGTAGAGGTGTGAGGACGAAGCGGTGGTCCGTTCGACACAGAAATCGAGTCCGCCGCCCGCGAGCATCCAGTCGAGCTGCTCGGCAAGCAGGATCAGGGTCGCGAGGGCCGGCGTGTTGTAGGTCTGGTCCTTGCGGGAGTTGTCGAGCGCCGTCTTGAGGGAGAGGAACGGCGGCTGCCACCTGTCGGGCGATCCGTCGAGCTCCTCGATCCGGGAGATCGCTGCGGGACTCAGCGCGGCCAGCCAGAGCCCGCCGTCGGACCCGAATGCCTTCTGCGGCGCGAAGTAATAGGCATCGGTCTGCCTAAGGTCGGCCGGGAGGCCGCCGGCGCCGGAAGTCGCGTCGACGAGGACCAGAGCGTCGCCGGCGTCCGCCGGGCGCTCGACCGGAACCATTACCCCGGTTGAAGTCTCGTTGTGGGCCCAGCCGATCACGTCGACGCCATCACGACCTTCTGGTACCGGGGCGCTGCCCGGATCCGACTCGATCAGGATCGGGTCAGAAAGGAACGGGGCACCTGCAGTGGTATCGGAAAACTTGCGGGAGAACTCGCCATAGACCAGGTGAAGCGCCTGGTCACGGACTAGCCAGGCGGCCGCTGCGTCCCAGAACGCTGTGGCACCCCCGTTGCCGAGGGTGATCTCGTAGCCGTCGGGGAGCGAAAAGAGGGCTCCGAGGCCGGTGCGGACGCGACCGACGAGATCCTTGACCGGCTTCTGACGGTGTGACGTACCCATCAGATCGGACCGTTCTGCCAGCGAGCGCAGGGCTTCGGCCCGTACTTTTGAGGGGCCGCAGCCGAACCGGCCGTCGGCGGGCTTCAGGTCATTCGGGATCTTGGCATGGTCGGTCATCTCGGCTGAGGATATTGATCCGGCGCGGCAGACCACCGGGTGGTCAGGTCATCTGGCTCTGGACGCGGTCCGAAGGCCCGGGTAGGCTGATGGTCGTCTCGTTCTGTTGCCAAACCACCGAGGAGAAATCTTGTATCCAGTCACATATGAAGCCGACTATCTCAAGGAGAGAAACCGGCTGACCACGTTCTTCCGCCTGATCGTCGCGATCCCATGGTTGATCGTCGCGTCGATTTACCAGATCGCGTGGGCCCTGGTCGTTTTCATCGCCTGGTTCGCACTGATCATCATCGGCCGCTACCCCGAAGGGATGTACAACTTCGTAGGCGGGCTGCTGAGGTTCAACATGCGAGTCAACGCCTTCCTCTACCTCCAGACCGACGAGTGGCCCTCGTTCGGCCTGAAGGACGATCCGGCCTATCCGGTGAGGGTGCATTTCGCGCCGCCCGCCGCAAAGCAGAGCCGCCTGAAGGCGCTGTTCAGGATCGTCCTGCTGTTCCCGATCATGGTCCTCGCCTATGTCATCCCGTACCTGATGATGATGGCTTCGGTCGTATCCTGGCTCACCATCGTCTTCCGCGGGTACCAGCCGGCGGCCATCCACAATGCGATCGCTTACGGACTCAGCTGGTCCACCCGCACCAGTTCTT
>JBPPMT010000109.1:0-2697 GCA_051306195.1 Solirubrobacterales bacterium | reverse complement strand
CGGGCACCGGAGCGGACGATCGCGACCACGTCTTCCGGGGCATCGGAGACCGAGAGCGCGAGGAACCTGGTGCCGCCATCGGATGGCAGGACCTGGCGGATGACTTCCTGCCCACCACCGTCCGGCATGTGGACGTCGAGCAGGACCACGTCCGGGTTCTTCTCGCCGATCAGCGAAACCGCCTCGCGCACGGTGGAGGCCTCGCCGACCACGTCGACACCCTGTTCGAGCTCGGACTTCACGCCGGCCCGGAAGATCGCGTGGTCATCGACGATCACTACCCGTATCGCTCTCATCTGTTTTCCATCCTCAGTTCGATCTCGGTTCCTTCGCCGTCGGCTGAGCGCACCTCTGCGGTCCCGCCGTTCAGTTTCATGCGACCCAGGATCGAGTCTCTCACCCCGCGCCGGTCATCGGGCACCGATTCGAGGTCGAACCCGGGTCCGCGGTCGCGCACGAAAACCTGGGTCTCGGTCGGGGTGATCTCGGCGTAGAGCCGGACCGTCCCCGCGTCACCGGCGTAGCGGACCGCGTTGGTCATCGCCTCCCTTGATGCGGCAACCAGGGCTGTGCCGCGCCCGTCGAGGGCACGATCGCCGACCGTCACCGTGTCGATCGGCAATCCATGACGCTCCTCCACTTCGGCCGCGGCGGCCTCGAGGGCGCTCGCCAGGGAAGTCTCCCGGTCGCTGTCCGATTTGCCCGAGAGCCAGTCGCGGAGCTCTCGCTCCTGCTTGCGGGCGAGGGTGGAGACCTGCCGGGGATCATCCGATTTCTTCTGCATGAGAGCCAGGGTCTGGAGGACTGAGTCGTGGAGGTGAGCCGCGACCTCGGCCCGCTCCTGCGAGCGGATCCGCTCGGCGCGCTCCCGGGAGAGGTTCCGCCCGAGGCGCACCCAGAGCGGGGCCAGCACCAGGCCGAGGACGACCATCACGGTGATCGCCGCGAGGGCCGCCTCACCGGCGGAAGCGAAAGCCCCGTTGATGTAGAGGAAGAGGACCGCAGCACCAACCACCAGCGCAAACCCGAAAGCACCGCGATACGGCCCCAAACGGGATCGTCTGCCAGAAGTGTCTTGTCCTGTGGTTTTGGGCTTTTCCGGCCCGGTCTCTTCACTGGTTCCCGAAAACTGCCTCCAGAGGAGGGCTGCTCCGGCGGTGGCGAGCACGATCGGCCAGACCAGGGAATCACTCCACCAGATGCCGAGTTCGCGGAAGATGAACAGCAGGCCGAGGGTGACCAGGCCGACGCCGGCACCGATCAGCCAGGAGTGTCGACTGGCAGGACGCTGGGCCAGCTTGGACTTCGTCCCTGTCTTCGGTGAAGCCGGCAGCACGACCCACAGCAGTCCGTAGGCGACCACCGCCAGCCCGCCGGTCGCGACCACCAGGAGGACGAGCGCGATCCGGACGAGTGCCGGGTCGATGTCGAGCCGGCGGGCGATGCCGGCGCAGATGCCGGCAAGAAGGGCGCCGTCGCCGGAACGCTTCAACTTCCTCCTGGTCTCGGTCAACTGACCTTCAAATGTCGGACTGGCTCTTTGATCTGCCGGATCGGTTCCTTACAGGCCGCGATTGCACGCTTCTGGGCAGCATCCTGGCGTCCCGGGTTGTCGACGTTGTAGCCCCAGCTGTTGTCGTTTCGATCTCCCTGAGACCCGGAGGCATGCCAGGTCGTGGTGTCGATCACTTCGAACAGGCCGAGCTTCAGGTCAGTGTCGATGTTGAGCACAGGCACCTTGCTGTTGCCGCCACCGAAGCTCCTCTCGAAGCCGACTCCAGAAGATTCGAGGCCTCGCACTTCGGCGACTCCGCCTTTGCCATCGACGGTTCCGGTGACACAGACGTCGTCCGGCACGATCACCCGGGTAGCACCGATACCGCTGTTGATCGGCAGGTCGACGGTCTCGCCGTTGCGGAAGGGATAGCCACGCATGTCGATCGTCATCGCTCCGGCCGCGAGCTTGTAGCCGTCGGTGGGGAGGCTGCTGGCGATAACTGGCCTTTCTTTCACTTCGCCGTACTCGCCTTCGATCCCCAGGTCCGCGATCGAAACCACGGCCATCGGGATGGCGATCGCGATCGCTGCTCCGAGGGTCCAGAGGGCTATCGCGTGGCGGTCCCGGAGCGCCGCAACCACCAGCCCGATACCGAGCAGGATCACGATGAAGGCCATCGGGGCGGCACCGAAGAGGGCGGTCGACCAGCCGGAAATGACCATCAGCACGCCGGCGGAGAAAATCGCGGCCAGGATGATCGCGAAGACGGTCATGATCTTGCCGATCGTCTTGCTGCCTTCGTCCCCGGGCTTCTTCGGGGCAGGGGCGGTGGAAACTGCAGTCGGTGCATTCTGGGTCGGAGCAGGCGCGAGGGTCTTCGTCTCAGCCTCTGCTGCCGGCGCTGGCGTCGGCTGAGCGGACGCGGCGGTCCCGGCCATGGCGGCTGGCGCAGTAGTTACGGGCGCCCCAACCGGATCTGCGGCCTGGCGTCTCAGCCAGATCACGCCGACGATCGCGATTACCCAGATCAGGGCACCGAACCAGAACCCCTGGGCAAAGCCGAAGAACCATCCACCGAATCCGGCTCCGTTGATCGAGATCAGGGCGAGGACACCGACCAGGACCGTTCCACCGATGACCCAGAGGCGTCTGGGCCCTTCGGTCTTTGGGGCGGGCTCATTCGGGTCGCCCTCGATCGG
>JBPPMT010000075.1:0-19379 GCA_051306195.1 Solirubrobacterales bacterium | reverse complement strand
ACCAGGTGAGCTAGCCGGCCTGCCTTCGTTGGCAGGACAACGGATCCGGCAATAGGGTCCGACCATGATCACCCATCCCGATCATCACTCGGGGACCGGTCCCCCGGCGGAAGGGGAGCCGGATCCGAGGCGGTGGAAGGCGCTTTGGGTGATCTGTGCGGCGATCTTCCTCAGCGCCGTTGACATGACGATCGTCAACGTTGCTTTGCCTAACATTGCTGACGACCTCAACGCCAGCGTCAATGAACTCCAGTGGGTGGTCGAGGGCTTCCTCCTCGCCCTTGCCAGTCTTCTCCTGGTTGGCGGTGGGCTCGCCGACCGGTTCGGACGCAAGCGGGTTTTCCTGATCGGATTCAGCGGCTTCGCGATTTCTTCGCTTCTGGCGGCTTTGTCAGAATCGCCGACCCAGCTGATCGGCGCACGGGTTCTGATGGGCGTGAGCGTTGCCCTCATCCTGCCGCCGGCCCTGTCGCTGATGTCGGCGATCTTCCCGTCAAAGGAGTTGCCCAGGGCGATCGCAATCTGGGCAGGTATTGCCGGTCTCGGGCTTGCCGCCGGACCGGTCCTCGGTGGCATCCTGATTGACATCGCGGATTGGCGCTGGGTATTCCTGGTGAACGTCCCGGTGACACTTCTGGCGATCCCGTTCGGCATCAGGCTGCTTCCGGAGTCGGTACGGACGGGGACTCCAGCGATTGACTTGCTGGGCGTTGCGCTTTCCACCCTTGCCCTCGGAGGGATTGTTTTTGCGCTGATCGAGGGTGTGGCTCAGGGCTGGCTGGACACCGATGTACTGGTTGCCGCCGCGGTCGGCCTGGGTGCCCTTGTCGCCTTCTGCGTCCTGGAGATCCGGTTCGATGAACCACTGTTCGACATCACCGTCCTCGGTCGTCCCCGGGTCAGGGCCGGTGCGCTGGCCCTGGTGGCCATCTATGGCTCAACGATGGGAATGCTGTTCCTCCTGCCCCAGTACCTGCAGTACGTACAAGGCCGCTCGGCCCTCGTTTCCGGCCTCGCGATGGCGCCTTTCGGGGTTGGCATGGCGATCACCTCGCCGTTCGCCCGCCGGTTGACCGCGAGGTACATGCCTCGCAAGGTGATGGGTTTCGGGCTCCTGGTCATGGCCACCGCATTCATCCCCCTTTGTCTCCTGAACGAGAACAGTCCCCTGATTCAGGTTGCGGTCGGGGTGGCCATCTTCGGGCTGGCGGATGGCATCACGATCACCCCTGCGACGACGGTCGTTCTGAATGACCTCGGCGCGGAAAAAGCCGGTGATGCCTCGAATGTCAATCAGCTGGGGCGCCAGGTCGGCGGGGTTTTCGGCATCGCGATCATCGGGAGCATTTTCGCCGGCCTCTATGCCTCGGGCCTGGACGAGAAGATCAGGCAGCTTCCGAGGGCCTCGAGAGACCTGGCTACAAACTCGATCGAAGGCGCCCAGACAGTGGCCGCCAGACTGGACAGCAAGACCGGTGGGTCCCTGCTCGACCAGGCGTATTCATCCTTCGACAGCGCCGCCCGGATCGGCTTGGCGACCTGCGCCCTGTTCCTCGTCGCTGCGGCGGTGGTAGCGCTTCTCAGCGCAAGGTCCTCGCCGAATGTGTGAGGGAGGGAGCAACTTCCGGGCGGTGATAGGTTTATTAACGCAGTGGCAATAAGGAGACTTCTGATCGTGCTGGGAATGATGCTGATCCCGTTCCAGGGGACGGCTCTCGCTGCCGATTCTCCGACTGGCTACAACCCGAACGACCTGCCGACCGCCGGCTGCTTCTGGACCGGTCCTTTCTCCGCTTCCAACCCGAAGACGAACGTTGCTTTCCCCGGTACCGAGATCACCTACTGGGGAGCGAAGTTCGCCACACCTCCCGGGGCGCACCTGACCCTCAAGGGCCGGTTCCCGCATGCCCGTTATTCGTCATTCAATGCTTACGAAGGTGGCGGCGTTTCGGCCAGCTCACTCAACGACACCGCAATCAAGCCGAATTCCGGTTCGATCAATCCGGCCCGTCCCGGCAAGGACCGCAGAGCCGGCAACCGCAGCTACGAGATCAAGGTGTTCGGCAAGGACACGCCGGTGAATCCGAAAAGGAACACGCTGTACGCGGCACCGATCGAAGGCTCCAACCAGGACATCATCTACCGGGTATACGTACCCGACCGCGGCCGCAACCTTTCCGGCGGCACCGGCGTTCCCGTCCCGGAACTGACCCTCGCCGACGGCAGCAAGCTGAGCGGCAAGGCGATGTGCGAAGAGCTGAATTCGACCCACGATTACAAGAGCAACCTGATGCCGGACTTCATCTACCAGGGCCTGGTCAACACCCCTGGCAAGGACCCGGAGACCAACCCCGCCCTGCCGGAGTTCGAATTCCGCAAGTTCTTCAACCTCGACAACACCTTTGCCGCCTACGGCACGGAGCAGGACCAGCAGGACGCTTGGGCAGAGAATCCGGTCGAAGAAGGCACGCAGTACAACAACAATGACGCCCGCTACATGACCGGCGCTTACAGCTTCAAGTTCGGCGAGGTCCTGATGCTCAAGGGTCGGATGCCGACCACGCCGAAGACACTGAACGGACAGCAGTTCACCAAGAGCGGGCAGGTGGTCGAATGGGACATCTGCGGGATCCAGGCCCTGACCACGACCAAGACTTACCGCTGCCGGTTCGACGAGCAAATCCCAATGCGCGGCAAGCAGCGCAACTACGTGATCGCCTTCGCCAAGGCGGGCATGCGTCCCTCGAATGCGAAGCGCGAGTGCGGCGTCGCCTGGCTGCCGGCCGACCCCGAAGGCGACGGAGCCGGGCGCCCCGATTCCGGCGTTCTGTTGACCCGGAACGTACTGCCGCGCTCCGACTTCAGGAAGTCGATCTTCGACGTGACCACCCCCTTCAACGCTGACGGGAAAATGGGCGGGTACTTCCCCAGGGGCGACTACCTCAGCAAGAAGGCTTTCGAATCCCACGGGTGTCCGTTCAAATGAGCAAGGACTCCGGCAAGAAGTCGAAAAAAGGGAAGAAGACCCCGCCGAACCTCCTCCTGATCATCACCGATCAGCAGCGCCAGCCCAGACACTGGCCGGAAAATGAGGGGTGGCTGGAGAAACTGGTCCCCGCTGATGCCGAGCTTTCCAGCACCGGAGTCACCTTCACCAATGCCTGTACCGCGTCCTGCATGTGTTCCCCGAGCCGGGCCTCCCTTTTCACCGGCAAGTGGCCGGCCGAGCACGGGGTGGACCTCACTCTGACCCGGGGTGGCTTCAAGCCCGACCCGAAGAACGCGCCAGCGACGATCCGCAACGTGATCGAATCCGCCCGCAGCGGTGAGACCGAGCCACGTGCTGCCCTGGCCACCGTGCTGAAGAACTCGATCCGCAGGGCGAACGGCGGCGAAGGTGAAAGAAACCTCGATCCGAAGACACCGAACCTCGCGACAATCCTCGCCCGCGCCGGCTACCGCACGGTTCTGAAAGGCAAGTGGCACCTCAGCCAGCCGATGGGCGAAGAATGGGCGCCGTCTGACAGTGACGTTGTGCGCGACCTCTACGGATTCGAAGGATGGATCCCGCCGGATGCCGGCGAAAACACCGAGCCTTCCAGCTTCGGTGGCGGCAGCCAGTCCGGCAAGTCCGAAGAGGGCTTCGACGAAGACTTTGCCCGTCAGGCGGAGGAGTTCCTCAAGGATCCTCCGCCCGAACCCTGGGCGCTCATCGTCTCCCTGGTCAACCCGCATGACGTTCTCGCTTTCCCGTCCACTTTCGAGCAGGGCGGGTACGAGCCGGAGGCCTGGGACGATCTTGACGCGATCGAGCTGCCGCCTTCGGTCGACGAGAACCTGGTCGACAAGCCGCATGTCCACAAGCTGATGAAGGTGGGCCAGGGCAACTTCCTGGGGGTGCTGGCCGACGAACAGCGGATCGAATACTGCCGCTTCTATGCCCACCTCCACCGGCTCGTCAATGAGAAGGTCCAGCGGGTCCTCGACGCGCTTGGGGATGCGACTGACCCCGAGTCACTGCGCTCGAAGACTGTGATAATCAAGACCTCGGACCACGGCGAGATGGGAATGTCCCACGGCGGCCAGCGGCAGAAGGCATTCAACGCCTACGACGAGACGATCAACGTTCCCCTGATCGTCTCCAATCCGGTCCTCTTCCCCGAGGCGAAGACCAGCCCCGCGCCGGTCTCGCTCTGCGACATCCTGCCGACCATGGCTTCGTTTGCCGGAGTTGATACCTCTGGTGACGGAATCCGCGGTAAGGACCTGACCCCGATCCTCTCGGGAGACGCCGAGTCGGTGCGGGAAGAGGTGCTGTTCACCTACGACGACCATCAGGCCGGCAGCGCTTTCAAGGACGTTGCCCCGCCGCCCAACCACATCCGGGCGGTCCGTTCAGAGGAGTCGATGTACGCGGTCTACTTCGACCCCGAAGGTCGGGAGGATCCGCAATACGAGCTCTATGACATGACCCGCGATCCGGATCAGGTGAACAACCTCGTCAACAAGGACACGGGCCGGGTCAGGGATCCGGAAGACGCTGGCCTGCTGCTTCGCATGAGGGCTTCGCTCGAATCCGAATGCAGGCTGGCCCGCACGCTGCTTCCCGGCTGACCGCCAAAGACTTGCCAGTCCCGCTCCCGGGTGAAAGAATCTCCTGGTCAAACAGGGGAACTGATGATGGATACGAGCTACAAGAGATTCGTCGCCATGGGGGACAGCCAGACCGAAGGGGTCGGCGATCCTTATCCGAACGGCCTGGAGCGGGGCTGGGCTGACCGCTTCGCCGAATCGCTGGTCCAGCGCGATCCTGACCTGCTTTACGCGAACCTTGCGATCCGCGGCCGGTGCATCGAGCCGATCCGGGAGGAACAGCTGGAATCAGCGCTCAGACTCGAGCCCGATCTGGTCAGCCTTATCGCCGGACTCAACGACATGATCCGGCCGGGCTTCGACATGGCTCGAACGATTGATCACATGGACCACATGCAGGCGAAGATCCGCGCTATCGGAGCCACCGTATTGACGATCACCTACCCTGATCCGACCTTTCTCGCGCCGATCGGCCGGTTCCTCACCGAGCGCACCTATCTGTTCAATCAGGCACTACGTGAGGTTGCAGAAGCCAACGGTGCCTTGCTGCTCGACCTGGAAAAGATCCCGGTGACGACCGACCCCCGGATCTGGTGCGAAGACCGCCTCCACCTGAACGCCGAAGGCCACCAGCGACTGGCGCTTGGCATGGAAACGCTGATCGGTGGGGACGCCGACGATTGGGTGAATCCGCTGCCTCCACTCAGGACCGCCGGGGCAATTTCCCGGATCGCGGAGGACGCCCGCTGGGCGTGGGCATTCTTCCTGCCCTGGGTGGGGCGCCGGATCACCGGCCGCTCCTCGGGCGACGGCTGCGTGCCGAAGCGCCCGGAGCTCGCCGAGATCAGTCCCTGACCGGGTCCCGGGTTCGCTCGGGCAGCGTTAGCAGTCCCGCCCAGGCGGCATCGCCGAGGGCATCTGCGTAGTCAGTGAGGGGCTTCTTCAGGCGTCCGGCGAGTGCGAGCTTGGCGATCTCCTGGGTCGGGGCGAAGATCACCGCGTGCATCAGGTTGAACGAAACCGCCGGCAGTCGGCCCGCTTCTGACTGCCGATCGATCCAGGTCTTCATCTGAGCGAAGTACTCCTTGTTGCTGGCCATCAGGCGGGGGCCGAGAGGCCCGGCCACGACGGCGTTCCGGTGCCGGCTGACCAGGCTGGCGGTTTCCCGGTTCTCCTCGGTCCAGTTGAGGTGAAGGGCAACCAGACCCTTGACTGCGGCTTCGGGGTCGTCGGCGTTGCTGGTGACCACGTCGATCGAAAGCTGCTGGTAGTCCTCGAGAGCGGAGACGACTTCTTCGGCGATTTCGTCTGTGGTCTCCGGGGTGCTCATCAGGCGGCCTTCGGACTGGCCTTCCGCTTCGGCTTCTCGCCGTTTTCCTTCAGCAGCCGGCGGACGTGTTCTTCGTCGAGGCTGGCGGGCTCGGTGTTCGCGATGAAGTCGTTCAGAACCCGGATGAAGCGGTCCGGGTCGTCGTTGAACGGGAAATGCCCGGCGCCGGGGAAGATCTCGAGTTGGCTGTGCGGCATCAGTTCATGTGCAATCTGGCCGTGAGTCATCGGGATGATGCGGTCGCGGTCGCCCCAGATGATCAGCGACGGGATGTCGGCGGCGAGGTAGAGCCTGTCCTTGGCGCTGACCTTCTGGCCGGCGGGGTCGATCACCGAGCGGACCGTGTTCAGGAATGCGCGGCGCGCGTCGGCCTCGGTCAGCGAGGAAAAGCCTTCGGAGACACCCTGGACGTCAGCGCTCGGGCGCAGCCCGATCGTGGCCAGGGCGGATCGCAGTTTCAGCCCGGCTTCGTGGAGCGGTGCCGCGAACATGAAAGGAAGGACGAATTCGGCTCCGGGCAGGGTGGCGGCCCTGAGGACGGGGTTTACCTCCTTGTCGATTCCGCCGGTATCGACGAGCACAAGCCGACCGACACGATCGGGGAACTGGTACGCGTACTGGAGGGCGATTCCGCCGCCGAGGGAATGGCCGACGATTGTCGCCTTTGGAATCTCAAGGGCAACCAGCAGGTCCCGCATGCCGCTGGCGTAGGCGCCGAGCGAATAGTCGCCCTGCGGCTTTGCCGACCGCCCGTGCCCGAGCAGGTCGGGCGCGATCACCGTGTACTTTTCGGCCAGGCGCGGCATCACGCTCTTCCACGTCCTGGAACTCGACGTGATTCCGTGGATCAGGACCAGCGGAGGTCCTTCTCCCATGCGGTGATAGGTCACCGGCTGGCCATGGATCTCGATGATCTCTGGTTGTGCCACACCGGCAGTGTGTCAGGACGGCGAGAGGCCCTGTGTGACCCGGCTCCGGCCAAGCTGCTGAACCGCCCGGATTCGGGTCTGTGTATAGGATGCCTCCGTGATCTCGCGTTGAATAGGCTGCTCCGGCTCCGGCGCGAGTCTCTCGGATTCGCGATCGGTTCCTTCTGCTTTGCGATCGGTGCCTGTCCCGGCTACCTCGAACTCGTCGGTCAGCAGGCTACGAACATCACCTTCTTCGTCGGCTCGATCTTCTTCACCCTTGCCGGATTCATCCAGTTCCGGCTGACCGGCCGCTGGCGCCCCGGAGCCTGGAAGTCCAATGCCGACTGGGACGACTGGTGGTCGGCGGGGGTCCAGTTCCTCGGCACCCTCTTCTTCAACCTCTCGACCTTCGCCGCACTCTTCTTCGATTCGAGCACGGCCCAGTACCAGCATTCGGTCTGGCGCCCTGACGCGCTCGGATCGATCTGCTTCCTTGTGTCAGCCTCCCTGGCGGTTGCCGCGACCACCCACCTGGAGAGCCTCTGGGACCCGGACGCCCGCAACTGGTGGAGCACCTGGCTCGGATTTGCCGGCTCGGTGCTCTTCGGGGCATCGGCCATCGCGGCCTACGTCTCTCCGGGAACCGCCAACCCCCTCAGCGCTGAATGGGTGAACCTCGGAACCTTCCTCGGAGCCATCTGCTTCCTGGTCGCAGCGTTGCTGGTCAAGCCGCCGCGGAAAGACTTCAAGAAGGCCTGACGGCTACCAGGTGTCGATGAAGCGGGCCGGAGGGGGAGTCTCCCGTCCGGAGTCCGCGGCCGCGAAGGTCGCGCTGATGACTCGCCTCGTATCGGCCGGGTCGATCACGTCGTCGATTTCGAAGAGGGTCGCCGCGTTGACGGCTTTTGCGTTCTCGAGGGCCATCTCGGTCAGTTCGCGAACAGTGCGCTCGCGCTCCGCATCGTCTTCGATCTTCTCCAGCTCCTTGCGCATGCCGAGCCGGACCGCGCCTTCGAGCCCCATCGGCCCGAGTTCGGCCCCGGGCCAGGCCACCGTGAGCAGCGGTTCGTGGAGGCTTCCGGCAACCATCGCCTGGGCGCCGAGGCCGTAGCCCCGGCGGAGGATCACCGCGACGAAGGGGACGGACATTCCGGCAGCGGTGACCAGCATCCGCGAGCAATGACGGACCAGTCCGGTCTTCTCGGCTTCCGGCCCGACCATCATTCCCGGCGTGTCGACCAGCGAGAGCAGCGGGACGCCGAAGCCATCGCAGAGCTGCATGAATCGCGCGGCCTTGTCGCCGCCATCACTGGTGATCGCACCGGCCATGTGCATCGGGTTGTTGGCGATCACGCCGATCGCCCTGCCATCAATCCGGCAGAGCGCGGTGACCATCTCCGGTGCGAATTCGGGCCGCAGGAAAAGGGTGGAATCGAGGTCGGCGAGCATCTCGATCAGCGGGTTCACGTCGTATGCGCGGCGGCGGCGTTCGGGGATGACGTCCCTCAATGCGTTCTGGTCCGGGGCTTCGCCGGGTTCGGTGTCCCCCTGGAAGAATGCGAGGAGCTTTTTGGTGACAACGACCGCCTCGGCTTCGTCCTCGACCACCGCGTCTACGACCCCGTTGGCGGTCTGCATGCCGATCGGGCCGACCTCGTCGGGGTGGACCGTCCCGAGGCCGCCACCTTCGATCATCGCCGGGCCGCCCATGCCAAGCGAGCTGTTCTTAGTGGCGACGATCAGGTCGGAGCAGCCGGCGATGACTGCGTTGCCTGCGAAGCAGCGCCCGGCGACGATGGCGATCCGCGGCACAACCCCGGAAAGTCCCGCCCAGAGTGCGAAAGCGCGCACGTGGAGGGCGGAGACGGCCGGGTAGTCGGTATCGCCGGGACGTCCGCCACCGCCTTCGGCGAAGAAGACGGTCGGCAGCTTCATCCGCTCGATGAGTTCAAACAGCCGGTCCTTCTTGAGGTGACCGACCGAACCCTGGGTGCCGGCCAGCACGGTGTAGTCATACGAGAGGACGGCGCATGCAGCGTCATCGCCGAAACTCTCGCCGTTGATGCGGGCGGTGCCGGCGATCATCCCATCGGCCGGTGTCTTTTCGATGAGGTCCCGCATTTCGCGTCGGCCCCGCTGAGCGGCGACGGCGAAGCGGCCGTACTCGACCATGGTGCCGGGATCGACCAGGTCATCGAGATTCTCCCGCGCGGTGCGGCCTCCGAGTCCGTGGCGCTTCTCGACCGCATTCGGCCGAGCGGCATCTTCGGTCAGCGCGCGGCGCCGGTTGAGTTCTGCCAGGTCCTCCCTTACATCTTCGTCGGCCGGATCGCTCATTCCGAACCCGTCGATTGGCTCTTCAGGGTTCGTGAGGTCTTCTGGGGGAGCAGGAGCGTGTCGCCGGGGTAGCGGACGTAGAGGCGCGTCGGCCTTGATCGCGCTGGAAGTCTCTTCTTCAGGTTGCCCACTCCGTCGACCATCTTCACCTTTTGGCTGATCTTCCGGAGCTTGCCTCCCCGGAAGAACTCGATCCGGATGTTGACCGGCATGACGGCGACCCGACTCACCCGCAGGCGGGCTTTAACCTTGCCACGGCGGAAATGAGCCCAGCTGACCTTAAGTCCGGGCTTGGTGCGAACCGTTGGTTCAGGTATTTCCTCCGGGGGTGGATGCGGCGGATCGGGCCGGCCGGAAAGTTCGAGCAGGTGGCTGCGGTAGGCGGTGCCATATGAAGGTGTCGGTGTTCCCGAGAGGTCACTGATCAACCCATAATTGGTGCAGCCCTGGGCGCCGAGATCCCACCAGGCCCACGCGAGGTAACCGATGTTCCGCTGGTCGGCCCAGTCGAAGTAGGTATTCATGAAGCCGGACTGGCAGTTGTTCTGGCCGATCTCGGCAGTGATCACCGGATGGTCGTTGGCGACCGCGGCGATTTCGCTGTTCCAGCAGGCCTGGTTACTGCAGCGCTGGCCCTGATAGTTGTGGAAACCGGCGATCAGCTGGTCGTCGACCGGAATATGATCGCTCCACTGTGAGATGTCGTTGGCGTAGTCGAGTCCCGACAGGATGACCGGCTGCATCGCCCCGGTGCTGCGGACAGCACTGAGCATCGGACCCATGCCGACAGTTTCATAGGTATCGCCACCGATCGCGACCTCGGTGTCGGGCTGGTCCGGTGCCTGGCAATTACCGTGCCTCCAGCAGGTCCATGACTGCTCGAACGCCCAGCTCCCGGTTGACGGGTTCCATCGCGAATGGGGCTCGTTGAAGAGGTCGAAGATCACCGACTGATTGGACTTGAACCGGATTGCCACCGAGGTCCAGAAGTTGTCTGATCGCTGGTCCGCCATCGGCCGAAGTCCGTCAGCCACACTGCCGTCAGGGGCACTCCAGTGGAGGTCGAGGATCACTGCGATCCCGACCGAAGTCAGCTCGTTCACGAATGCTTCCACCGCGTTCTGGTACTCGGCCGCGGTCATGCCCGAAGTCGGCTGTCCGTCGTCACCGAGCCAGCAGTCCTGGTTCAGCGGAATGCGTACGGCGTTGATGTGCCACTCGAGCATCGCCTGGGCGGTTTCCGCCGTAGCCCCCGAATTCGAGTAAGCCCAGCCCTGCACGCAGGCGTATTCGAAGCTCGGCCAGTTGACACCCCGCGGGATGAACTCCTTGCCCGAAGCGAGGTCGCGGATCTGGTTGCCATCCACCTCGAGGTCAGGCCCGGCAGCGGCTGCCGGAGCCGAGATGCCAAGTACGCACCCGGCTATCGCCAGCACGCTGAAGCATGCCAATTTCAGTGCCCTGAACACCGTCGGATGGTATCCGGCATCGACAGGTAGTGTTAGTTCCTTGATGATCACTCACGGAACCGTGGATGGACGACGAACCCGGCTCTAGTCCCAGGCGCACCTCGACCTGCGGTCGGGGGGCGCTCTCCTAATGGTCGAGCTCCTGCTCGTACTGATCTCTCTCGCGCTCATCGTGGCATGCGGTGCGTTTGTCGCTGCCGAATTCTCGTTCGTCACGGTCGACCGCAACGCGGTTGACAAGAAGGTCGAAGAAGGGGACCGCAAGGCCAGGGGCGTCGGCATCGCCCTGCGCAGCCTTTCGACCCAGCTTTCGGCCGCCCAGCTGGGCATCACGGTCACCAACCTGATCATCGGTTTCATGGCCGAACCGGCAATCGCCGACATCATCGATGCACCCCTCGAATCGATCGGGGTCTCCGAAGGTGCGGTCAGGGGTGTTGCCCTCGCGATCGCTTTCATCCTCGCCAACGGTCTGACGATGGTCTTCGGTGAACTCGTCCCGAAGAACCTTGCGATCGCCAGGCCGATGGCGACAGCTCGTGCTGTTCAGGGATTCCAACGCGGTTTCACCCGGGTGTTCCGGCCTTTCGTCCGCATTGCCAACGGTTCCGCGAACGCGATCCTCAGGCGGATCGGGATCGAGCCGCAGGAGGAGCTCGCGTCGGCCCGCTCACCGGAGGAACTGAGTTCCCTGGTCCGCCGCTCGGCCCAGCAGGGAACCCTCGAGTTGCCGACGGCGACATTGGTGGAGAAGTCGATCGAGTTCGGTGAACGCCGTGCCGACGACGCAATGACTCCCCGGCCACGGGTGGAAACCGTGGCTCCGGACGAGTCGGTGCTCAGTGTGATCGAGGCCGCTCGCGAAAGCGGACGCTCCCGGTTCCCGGTGATCAGCGACGGGGAAGAAGAAGTCGCAGGGATCGTCCACCTCAAACACGCTGTTGCCGTTCCTTACGGCGAGCGCGAAACAACCCGGGTCCGGGAAGTCATGGCCGACCCCGTTCTCGTCCCGTCCACCATGGAACTTGACCCGCTGCTGACCGAGCTTCGAAAGGTCGGACTTCAGATCGCCGTCGTCGTTGACGAATTCGGCAGCTTCGACGGCATCGTGACGCTTGAAGACCTGATCGAGGAGATCGTCGGCGAGGTACGCGACGAGCATGATCCCCGCGAAGAACCGGTCCGCCGGATCAGCGAAGGCATCTGGGGCATTTCCGGCCTGCTCCGGCCCGACGAGATCGAGGAGCAGACCGGAATCCAGTTGCCCGAGGACGAGGACTACGAAACCGTCGCCGGTCTGATCGGCATGGAACTCGGTCGGGTCCCCGGACGCGGCGACACGGTCAGGGTCAAGGCGATCGAAGAGGGCGAGGGCAAGGATCCTGAAGTTGAGCTGACCGTCCTCCGCATGGACGGACTTCGGGTCGACCGGATTCGACTGGTCCGGCTGGAGACCGTTGACGAGAACGGGGAGGAAGACGAATGAGTCCGGCCGCCGCACTCCTGCTCTCGGTGTTCCTGCTGTTCGCCAATGCTTTTTTCGTCGGCGCGGAGTTCGCGCTGATATCCGCCCGCCGCTCGGTGGTCGAACCGCTGGCCGAGGCCGGCAGTCGCAGAGCGAAGACCGCGATCAGCGCGATGGAGAACGTCACGCTGATGATGGCCGGCGCCCAGCTCGGAATCACCCTCTGCACATTGGGCCTCGGTGCCCTCGCCGAACCGGCGATCGCCCACAGCCTCGAGGCGCCGTTTGAGTCGATCGGCTTGCCGGAAGCCCTGGTTCACCCGGCCGCCCTGGTGATTGCCCTCGGGATCGTCGGTTCCCTGCACGTGATCCTCGGCGAGATGGTGCCGAAGAACATCGCTCTTGCCGGCCCGGAGCGCTCGGCGATGTACCTCGCGCTTCCGCTGCGCGTCGTCGTGGTTGTCCTCTACCCGGCGATCGGCCTGCTGAACTGGTTCGCCAACGTCTTCCTGCGGCTGATCCGGATCGAGCCGAAAAACGAAGTCGCAAGCTCGTTCACCCGGGATGAAGTCGCGGGGCTGGTCGAGGAATCGCGGCGCGAAGGGATGCTCGATGCCCACGAGAGCCACCTGCTCGCCGGGGCCCTCGAATTCGAAGAACGAGATGCCGGATCCGTTCTTTTGCCGATGAACATCATCGAGACCGTCCCGGTCACGGTCACTCCGGCGGAGGTCGAAGATATCGCCGGCCGGACTGGCTTCTCACGGTTCCCGGTTTCCCGCGATGGCGAGATGATCGGTTACCTGCACCTGAAGGACGCGCTCGAGTTCAAGGACGTCCACCGGAACCGTCCGATCGCTGAATCATGGGTGCGCCCGCTGCCAACCGTCCGCCTTCGGGACCGCCTGCGCTCGGTGCTGGAGGCGATGCAGGGTTCCGGGGCCCACCTCGCCCGGGTGATCGGCGACGACCGGAAGACAGTAGGGGTGGTGGCGCTCGAAGATGTACTCGAAGAACTGATCGGCGAGGTCAGGGACGCGACCCAGCGCAGCAACTCCTGAGCGGGATCGTGGCTCCGGGAATAGGATCAGGGCCATGACTCAGATAAGCGATAACGCGCAGGTCGTTGAACGGTTCTATGGAGGCTTCGCGGCGGGTGATGGTGACCAGATGGCGTCCTGCTACCACGCCGATGTGCACTTCTACGACGACGTGTTCCAGGACCTGAATGGTCCCGAGGTGATGAAGATGTGGCGCATGCTGCTCACCCGGTCCGACGACTTGGTGATCACCCTCGGCGAACATGCGGCGGACGATCAGTCCGGGACCGCCCACTGGACGGCCGATTACACTTTCTCCGGAACCGGTCGGAAGGTCAAGAACGAGATCGATGCGGCTTTCAAGTTCCAAGACGGCCTGATCATCGACCACGTCGATTCGTTCAACTTCTGGCGCTGGTCGCGGATGGCGCTTGGTACCTCGGGCCTGTTGCTCGGCTGGTCACCGATTGTCAAGTCGAAGGTCCGTGCCCAGTCCAGGGAGCTCCTTGACTCCACCGACGTTCCGACCTCCGCTGGCTGACTCGTTCGGTAGCCTCACCGGTCCCGTCGAGACGGTCACGACGAGGATGTTCTGCGCGCGCCCGTCGGCCTCGGCGGGGGACAACTACGAGCGCCTATTCATGGATCCGGCGATCGAGGTCTGGCTGCGTCCAGCGCCGTTGGACCCGTTCAGCGCGGCGGACATCGAAATGCTGCTCCGCCATGACCGGTCCCATTGGCAGATTCATGGCTTTGGTCCCTGGTCGCTGACCGACCGCGACAGCGGCGAATTCATCGGCCGTGCCGGGCTTGCCTGGACCCGGGTCGAGGGCAGGGAAGCCGTAGAACTCCCCTGGGCGGTGCTGCCGGGGTTCCACCGCCGGGGCCTCGCCGTGGAGGCCGGCCTGGCAGCGATCGAGGTGGCAAGAAAGATCGGCCTATCGAAGGTGATTTCCCTGGCCCTGGTGGAGAACCGTGCTTCACGCGGGGTCATGGAGAAGATCGGACTCGAATATTCGCGGGACGTCGAGCACGTGGGCCTGCCGCACGCCCTCTACGAGCTGGGTCTGGAAAGGAATTGAGGAGGACTGGCAGTGAAATTGCCCGCTCAGCGGGCAATTTCACTGCCAGTCGCCATAATCCGGGCCGATGACCCTGTTACTCGTATTCGTCGCCGGTGGCGCAGGAGTTCTTGCCCGCTACGGCATCTCCACGATGTTCCATGGCGACGCCCTGCCGTGGGCGACGGTCGGGATCAACGTGGTCGGCTCGTTCCTGCTCGGCGTCCTTCTCGTGGTCTCGGGTGACTGGCTGACCAACCAGACGAGAACCGCGCTCGGCGTCGGGTTCCTCGGCGGGTTCACGACCTTCTCGACTTTCTCGGTTCAGGCATTCGCTGACTTCGAGGGCGGGGAGCCGGCCCGGGCGTTCATCTACATCGCGGTCTCGGTACTGGCCGGCATCGGTGCCGCTGCCGCCGGCTTCTACCTGGCCCGCGCCGCTACCTGATCCCGGTCACCGCGGAGTTTTGACCGGCTGCACCCGCCACCGGTTTGCGCATTCGGGCGACGGGTAACTATGGGGCATGCCAATAGCACTGCTTCTAATAATCATAGGAATCGTTCTTGCGATCCTGGTCCACTGGGGCCTCGGGATCGCCTGCATCTTGATCGGACTCGTACTGCTCGTCTGGCCCGCAATATCGGGGCGCGGAAAAGCAAGAGTCTGATCCAGGAAGGGTGGCGGGGGCCGGGTTCGTTTTGATCGCGAAACCGGCCCCTTGTCATTCCGGAACCCTTCAGACGGACTGGCAGTGAAATTGGTCGGTGAGCGACCAATTTCATTGCCAGTCCACTGGGTTAGGTGGGGCGGGCTCCGAATATGGCGCTTCCTACGCGCACGATCGTTGAGCCTTCTTCGACCGCGATCTCGAGATCGCCGCTCATTCCCATCGAGAGCTCGTCCATCCCGACCCCTTCGAGCCCGAGTTCCCGAACCTGATCACGCAGTTCCCGGAGCCGGGTCAGGCTGGGCCGGGTCATCTCCGGCTCTTCCGTGAAGAGGCCGATCGTCATCAGTCCGCGGACCTTCAGGGCATCGAGCCGGCTTACCTCTTTGGCAAAGTCCGTTACTTCGTCCGGGTCGACCCCGGACTTGCTGGCCTCACCCGACGTGTTCACCTGGAGCAGGACTTCGAGTTGACGGCCTGCGGCTTCGAGCTTCGTCTGGAGCTTGTTCGCCAGTGACAAACGGTCGAGGGTCTGGATGCAGCTGACGTAGGGGAGAAGTGCGTTGATCTTGTTCGACTGCAGGTGACCGATGAAGTGACGCTCGTATTCGAGGTCTGCGAGCGCCTCGAACTTGGGCCGGACCTCCTGGACGCGGTTTTCGGCGACCAGGGTCTCACCGGCCTCGATCGCGACCCGGATCGGTCCCGGGCCGAGGGTCTTTGTTGCCAGCAGCAGCCGGACCGAATCAGGATCCCGGCCGACCTTTTCGCAAGCCGCATTGATTCTGCCCCTCACCGCATTGATGTTCGACCGGATCAGGTCCGGATCAAAGTCGGGAGTTTCTTCGTCGGGAGCCAAGGCGCTCAGTCGCGCATCTCGGAGAAGACCGCGGTGCGCTGACCTGGTCGGCGCTCGCGGTCCTCGTCCTTGATCACGTGCGAGACGGCGTTGATCAGGGCGAGGTGGGTGAAAGCCTGGGGGAAGTTGCCGAGGTGGCGATTGCTGGAGGCCTCGACTTCCTCGGCGTAAAGATCGAGGGAGCCGGACACGCTGATCAGTCGCTCGCAGAGCATCCGGGCGGCGTCGATCTCGCCGATCTCGGAAAGCGCGGAGACCATCCAGAACGAGCAGATCAGGAAGGTACCCTCTTTGCCATGGAGGCCGTCGTCGGTTTCCTCGGGGATGTAGCGGAGGATCAGCCCTTTGTCGTCGAGTCCGTCTCGCACTGCGAGGATCGTGGCCTTGATCCTCTCGTCGTCCGGCGGCAGAAAACGAACCAGGGGCATCAGCAGCACGGACGCATCGAGGGCATCGGTGTCGTAGTGCTGGCGAAATACTCCGTCGCGGGCGCCTTTTTCGATGATTTCCTCCTTGAATCCGGCGGCGATCCGGTCCCACTCCTCGGCCTGGTCCTTGTTGCCGTACTCGTGAGCCATGCGGGCTGCGCGGTCGACAGCGACCCAGATCATCAGCTTCGAAGAAACGTAGTGCCGCGGTTCGCCGCGGGCCTCCCAGATCCCCTGGTCGGGCGAAGGCCAGGCGTCGATGGCGGCCTTGGTCATCCGGCGAATCAGCTCTTTGTCGGAGTCCTTGGCCCTGTTGCCGAGGGCCTTCCGATGGACGTAGACCGCATCGAGCAACGCGCCCCATACGTCGTGCTGGTGCTGGTCATATGCCCCGTTGCCGATGCGGACAGGCTTGGCTCCGTCGTATCCGGACAGGTGATCGAGCGTGCTCTCGGTGAGGTCGTGTTCCCCGCCGATCCCGTACATGATCTGAAGGTCGCCGTCTTCGGTCTCCTCGACCCGGTCACGTACGAACTTCATGAAGGCCCTGGCCTCCGAATCGAAGCCGAGCGAATGGAGCGACCAGAGCGCAAAGGTCGAGTCCCGGACCCAGCTGAAGCGGTAATCCCAGTTACGTTCGCCACCCGGGGTCTCCGGAAGCGAGGTGGTCGGCGCGGCGAGGATCGCGCCCGTCGGCTCGTAGATCAGACCTTTGAGTACCAGAGCAGAGCGCTGGAGGTAAGCCCGCCAGGGGTGGTCCGGGAAGCTGCCCTGGACCAGCCATTCGCGCCAGTACTCCTGTGTGGTGTCAACCCGTTCGATCGACTCCGGGGCGCTGCGCGGGTGGGCATCGATGCCTTCGCCCCAGGCGAGCGAACAGAACGCCCTGTCGCCTTCCTTGAGGTGGATGGTGCCTGTCGCCTGGCCGTAGCCCGACATCTCGAGGTTGAGGTCGGTTGCCAATGCGAGCCTGGTACCGCACTTGCTGCCTTCGGCTCTCGCTTCACCGAATTCGCCTTCAGTCCAGAGGGCCGCGTCGGCCCCGTAGTTGAAGCGGGGAGCGCAGATCATCTCGAGGTCGACTTCTCCTTCGATGCACTCGGCGACCCGGACCAGCGAAAGGTCGGCCTCGTGGTTCATCCTCTTCGTATCGTCTCCTTCGCCGGAGTCACTCCATTCAGCGATCGTCAGGGAGTCGCGGATGACGACCCAGCCATTATCGGTGGACCAGGTCGTCTCCAGCACCAGCGTGCCCGGTTCGTAGCGCCGGCTGAGCGGCGCCAGGATTCCTTTGGGCGCGAACCGGAAGTGGCCGGCTGTGCGGTCGAGGATCGATCCGAACACGGACGGGGAGTCGAAACGCGGCACGCAGAGCCACTCGACCGACCCGTTCGGGGCAACGAGCGCAGACGTATGGCAGTCCGAAAGGAAGCCGTAGCTTCCGATCGGGGGAAAGGGCGAGTGTTTCAGGTCGGGCCCCAGGCTTCGTGTTCGGCGTTTTCGGGAACCGGGATTCCTTTGCGGACTGTCATCGCGTTCAACCTACCAGCGGTAACGGGTCGATTCCGGCGGATCGGCGTCGTCAGTACGCTTGAAGGCCGTGACTTCGCTTTTCACACCGGTTCTGGCCGAGCTGAGTCCCGCCCTGGTGGCTGGTTTGGAGCTGATCCCGCTGACCGCAGCGGTGGTCTTCTACTGGCACCGCGCAATGAGGCTCTCCTGGGACGGACGCCCGGTTCCCGTCTGGCGGCAGGTCTGTTTCGGTTTCGGTCTTTTCCTCGCGTCCTTCGTGCTGTTCAGCCCCTGGGGTTATCTGGCCGAAGAGCTGGTGATCGCCCACATGATCGAGCACCTGGTGATCGGCGACATCGCCTCGCTTTTCATTGTCCTGGGCCTGACCCGCTCGATCATGCAGCCGATCCTGGCGCTGCCTTACATCGGCCGTCTCCAGGTGCTTGCCAATCCTTTCGTCGCTTTCCCGCTGTGGGCAATCAACCTCTTCTTCTGGCACATCCCCGTGATGTACGACCTGGCTTACGGTGGGGCCCTCCTGCATGGACTCGAACACGGGCTTTTCCTCGGATTCGGCATCCTGATGTGGATGCCGGTGTTCGGACCGCTGCCGACCCCGAAGTGGTTCGGCCCGGGGTGGAAGATCGTCTACACGGTGATCGTTCGTTTCACCGCGGCGATCCTCGGCAACATCCTGATGTGGACCCAGTTCACGCTTTACGACAACTACGCGGACGGACAGCTCAAGTGGGGCCTGTCGGCGATCCAGGACCAGAGCACCGCGGGCGTGATCATGATGGTGGAGGGCACCTTCCTGATCATGGCCGTCCTCGCCTGGACCTACTTCGAATCGGCGGGGCAGAGCATGAAGAAGCAGGAGCTGCTCGACCTCGCCTACGTGAACGGCGCCACCCTCGATGAAGAACGGGCCGAGCGGGCGGTCAAGTCCGGGCACGCCGACCTGCTCGAGAAGCGAATCATCGCCGGTGAATTGACGACCGACCCCGAGCCGACCGAGCAACCACGTGTCCCGGCCGGGTGAATCGATGGCCAGGGCACCCTTCAGGGCATGGCTCGTGACCGGCCCGGTCGGGCGGCTGGTCGGATTCCTGCTCGACTTCTCGAAGGCAGTCTGGTCGCTCTGGAAGGCCCGGCGCAGGGCGTAGCCCGGGCCTGAGACTCGCTAGGGTCAGAGCCATCTTGAAGACGACCGTAGAAGAACTTGAGAATTCCCGTGTTCGCGTCGAAGCCGAAGTCTCGGCTGATGACGTCGCAACCCAGACCCAGCGCGCCGCCCGCGGCCTCGCCAAAGAGATGCGCCTGCCCGGCTTCCGCAAGGGCAAGGCCCCGCCGTCGCTCGTAATCCAGCGCCTCGGCTTCGCTTCGGTGTTCGAAGAGGCCCTCCGTGCCGGACTGCCCGAGTGGTATCAGGCCGCGGTTTATGACTCGGGTGTTGTCCCGATCGGTGACCCCGAGGTCGAAGTCACCAAAGCGCCTGACGAGGAAGGCCAGCCGCTCGAGTTCAAGTTCGAGGTCGGCGTCCGCCCCGTTGCCGAGCTTGGTGACTACAAAGGACTTGAAGTGGGGAAGCCCGGCTCCGACGTGCCTGAAGACATCATCGAGCGCGAGCTCGAACGTCTTCGTGACGGCATGGGGAGCCTGGAAGCCGTTGAACGCGAAGCCGCTGATGGCGACCACGTCCTGGT
>JBPPMT010000074.1:0-3008 GCA_051306195.1 Solirubrobacterales bacterium | reverse complement strand
CGAAGGGACATGGTCTTCGAATGAGCCGGCCCGATCGACGCTACGTAGGTCTCGCAGCGAAGTCCTTCGGGAAAGAACTGCTGTGGTATCTCACCTGCGACCACCGACAGGGCCCGGAGCCGAACATTTTGTTGTTCGCCACCCGCCGAGGCGGCAGCACCTTTCTGATGGAACTCATCAGCGCCAACAGGGGGGTCCGGTCGATCGATCAACCCTTCGAGATGACGTCCGCGTTCCCGACTGCTGCGCAGGTCGCCGACATGCCGTTGTTCGAGGACGGGCAGCTGACGTCGCTCGACGAACGCTCGGCGAGACGGCTCAAGTCACTGACCGAGCGGATCTTCGCCGGAGAGGTCGTGATCAACGCGCCCAGCCGGGTGTGGCGACCGGACGTGGAGCGGCGATCCAACCGGCTCGTGCTCAAGATCCTCGACGCCAAACCGCTGATCGGCTGGTTCGCCGACGCGGTTCCCTGCGACATCGTCTATCTCACGCGGCACCCCATTCCGCAGGCGATCTCCTGTATTCGCAACCGCTGGACCCTGACCGCCGCCGCGTACCTGCGCGACGAGCGGTTCATCGAGGCGAACCTCTCCGACACCGCCGTGTCCCTCGCCCACGACGTGATGCGGACCGGAACCCAGTTGGAGCAGTTCATACTCAACTGGGCGCTCGAGAACGTGGCTCCGGTTCGGCTCCTGCCCGAGCATCCGACCTGGACCCATGTCCGATACGAGGACTGCGTCACCGACCCCGCAGGAGTGCTCGACACCGTCGCCGCCCGGCTCCGGCTCACCGACCGGGAACGGATGCATGTAACTCTTCAGCGGCCCTCCGTGTCGTCAGGACTCTCGACCGAGGAGACGCGTGTGCTGATCGCAGAGGGGAAGTCTGCGGAGATCGTCACTCGATGGCGCCGCCAGCTCGATGACGACACCGAAGCATGGTGCAACCGGCTGCTCGAGACGTTCCGCATCGACCCGACGCTCGTGCTTCCATCAACTTGACCGGCTGCTCAGCTCCATCTTACTCAGTCGCGAATTCCACCACTACGATCAAGAGAGTTGCGGGACCGTGCACCACCCACGGCCAGAGCAGGAGTCATTCGATGGTTGCTAACGGTACTGCGGGAACACTCGTCTTGTCGGCCAGTATGGAGAGCGCTGGGAGCGGGTGGCTTTTTAATCTGACCAACGAGATGCTGAAGTCTGTCGGGCACTCCGATGTGCGTCTAATCCGAGAGCAGTACGGACTCGACGATGTTCTTCTGTGGGACAACTGCAACGTCGGAGAACTCGATGAGGCAAAGTGGCGCCGGCTCCAGCCGGCGATCGCCGACGGCCACACCTTCGTCGTCAAGACCCACCGGAAGCCGACGCCAATGGTCCGCCAACTCTGCTCCGAGGGACTTCTGAAGGCCACGTATATCTATCGCGACCCGCGTGACGTCGTGGTTTCTGCATATCGACGCGGCCAGGTCCGGCGGGCGAACGGTCACAGAGACAGTTTCGCTCGGCTCCGTACCATCGATATTGCCACTGTCTGGATGCGCTATCGGCAGATGCCGGTCTACGAGGCTTGGCTGGACCAACCCAACACGCAGCTCGTTCGTTATGAGGATCTCAGCAACGACGGGATCGGTGTACTCCGACTTCTTGCTCAGCACCTTGGCGTTGCTCCGACAGACACGGATTTGGAACGTCTCGTGTCCGACTACCATGGCGGGAACGCCCGGCAGAAGGCTGGAACGCACTTCATTCAAGGCGGACGGCGACGCGAGGAGATGACCCCCGGACAACTGAGGCGGTGCAACTGGCTTTGCGGCTCCACCATCACTCGCATGGGCTACGAACCCTAAGTTGCCGACCGCTGGTGGCTCATTCATTCGGGAGCCACGATCGTTCGCTGGTGATCTGGGGCCGCGCCCCGCTCGAGCCCGCACGCTCCTACTATCGGGAAGGACCGCCAGCCCGTTCGCCCCTCACCATGCGCTCTCGTCCACGACACATCAGATTTCTCCGGCCCCTCTGTGCCATGGCGCTCATTCTCGTAGCGTGTAGCCAGGATGATGCTCAACCGGTTGGAGCGGCCGACGGCCTGCCACCCGGCACGCTCGCTCATTACGTCGGCTTCAACGAGCGCAACCGATTCGATGACATGGAATCTGCGCTCGGTAGGCCGCTGGACCGGGTTGTGACCATGACGGGCAATTCGTCGCCGTCCGAGATGCGGTCGTCGATCTATGGACAGTTCGGCAACTCCTCGGCGTATCTGCCCGACCTGTCCGACCGACTCGATGTGACGGTGACCATTCCGCTGGCGTTCGGCAAGAAGGCGATCTATCAGACGTCTGGGCCTGAGGCGGTTCTGAAGGGTCTGAAAATGACCTCGTCGGGCGCCTACGACGCCGACTACCGGATCGTGGCGAGGGGCCTCATCGCTGCGGGGTACTCGGATGCAGTGCTGCGCCTTGGTCACGAGTTCGACGGAACCTGGGTCCAATGGTCCGCTCGAGACAACGAGCAGGCCTACATCGAGGCGTTCCGACACGTGCGCAACGTCTTCGCGAAGGAGTCATCGGAATTCCGCTACGAATGGACCGGCATGCGAGCGCCCTGGATTGCGCATGCCCGGAAGGCCTATCCCGGGGACGCTTACGTCGACATCGTCGGACTCGACATCTACTACCGCGAGTCGGGCGAGATCACGGACACGATCTGGAACCAGTACAAGGCAACGCTCACCGCCCACCGGGATTTTGCCATCTCGAGGGGGAAGCCGGTGTCGTACCCCGAGTGGGGTCGTGCCTTCGGTGACACCGACCGGTTCATCAGCTTGATGCACGGCTGGTTCGCTGACCTCCCGAAGTCCGGCCCGGGTCGGTTGGAGTATCAGTCATATTTCAATCCGCCACATCAGGGCGGCAACTACGATCTCAACAATCAGCCCACCGTGAAGCGGCGGTATCTGGAGCTGTTCCGCAACACCTCGAGCGCGGCCACGCTCAG
>JBPPMT010000062.1:0-45036 GCA_051306195.1 Solirubrobacterales bacterium | reverse complement strand
TCGCCTGAGTTCGAAGGCCTGCGGTCCCATGTTGCCGATCGATGGATCAAAGGCAAATGGGGCCTTCTCGGGACATCGGATCGATCCTTCGGTCTCGGTGAAGACGCCATCCTTGGCAACCGGATCCGTAGATGCGAAACCGCGGGAATAACCAAGAACAGCCGACCCAAAGGATCTTGCTCCTATGGAATCGGTCCGCAAATCATCGTTGTCGACCGTGCGTTTACCGGGCAATGCCACCGCAGTACCACCGATCGCAACGATCAGACTGATCATCGCCACAACCATCGCCGGGGACGGTCTGGGAACCCTTTTCATCACCCCACCTCCTTACCTGCCGAATCGTCCTGCTGGATACACAATGACCGATTGTGGCTTCGATGTCGAGGGGCTGAACGGCCAGCCCGATTCCGGCAGGGACACTGCGCGGAAGACTATGCGCTGCGCGAAGTCGATCGTGCGGAAGCGGTAGCGGTACCTGAAGCTGCCCTTGCGGGTGGCTCTCAGCACCTCGACCGGTCGCCATCTGGAGCGCGACGGATCGAAATACTGGATCGCGACCAGCTTGCCCCGGGCCGGCCTGAGCGCTCCTTTTCCACGAATCGAACCGGTCATCTGCACCTGCCCTCCGTTCCGCAGGACCTGCGGACTGATCCAGAACGAGACCCGGTCGCGCATCGTCAAGTTCAGGTCGCGGCTGATTGCGCGCTGGTTCGTCCTGCTTCCCGGGTAAGACACCCTGATCATTCTGGATGGTCCGGGTTTCAGCCCGGCAGCAAACCGGCCGGTGCCATCCGTCTTCGCCCTGACTACA
This sequence comes from Solirubrobacterales bacterium, assembly GCA_051306195.1. Taxonomy (GTDB): domain Bacteria; phylum Actinomycetota; class Thermoleophilia; order Solirubrobacterales; family 70-9; genus 67-14. The sequence goes on along the minus strand of JBPPMT010000062.1, from coordinate 44,222 downwards.
CCCGATTCATTCTTCGAACCAACCGCGAATCGCTGCTCAACGAGAAGATCAGCCCCGGCAATCGGGCTTCCGCTACTGCTGAGGAGTCGTCCCTCAACCCGGACCGTTTCGTTGAAGTTCCGACTGACTGCCCTCGCCCTGGTCTTCTTCTCAAAACCGATGCTGAGCTTGGTTTCCGCTTTTAGCGGAACCGTGATCGTGAAGCCGGAGCCGGCGATCGCGGTGTCACCGAGGTTGCCGGCGCGATCCCGGGTTTCCGCCCGGATCAGGTACTTGCCCTTTGGCAGATCGTCGGAAGGCAGCCGGGCAGAGAGGTTGCCGCCGGTTACGCCGGTCTCCAGCTTCGTGAATTCCGTGCCTCCGCCGACCTGTCGGTAGGAGATGGTGCCGGAATCGAAGCCCGAATCCGTGTCGCGAACCCTGGCTCGGATCAGCTCCGGATCAAGCGGGTCCCGGCGCTCAACGAACTCAACGCCGGGCGGTCGGCGGTCGACCCGGACGGTCGCGACGGATGGCTTCGCGTGGACTTCGCCTTCCGTCCCGGGCAGGCCGTCGTTGACATTGCCGGCGAGGTCCCTGGCCCAGTACTCGACCCTGGTCGCGCCTTCGTCGGCGACCGTGAACGTTGCCCGGTACCCGGGCGATTCGTAAGGAGCCAGGCTTCCGGCTCGAATCGCCGTTACCGGTTCTCCGTCGTCACCCGCCACCGGTTCCATCCCGGATCCGGAATCGGTCGCAGTGGCGGTCAGGGTAACCGGGTGGTTGACCCATCCGCCCGGGACCCCCTGCAGGGTGGTCACGGGATCGGTCTTGTCGACCTGAAGAACGCTCGAGCCGACCGTCTCGGAAGAGAGCCTGGCCCCGGAGGCAGCAACTGCCGATACATAGTGGTTCCCTTCGGACAGGGACGAAAGCGTCGCGACTCGATCGTCTGCTCCGGAGTTCAGTGAGATCTCCAGTGGCTGGCAGGTCCCGGACGGGCAGGGAGGAACCGGGCCCGACTTGGAGACCTCGAATGCGTAACCGCCCACCCCCGAAGGACCGCCCGCTTCGGCCTTCTCGATCTCCTGTTCGTAAGGCAACTCGTCTGCCGAGACCCAGCCTGCGGCCGGCTCAGGGTTGACGTCCCCGGGACGCAGGTCGTCGAATCGCAGGGTCGTGGAGCTGGACGGCCCGAGATTTCCCGCCGCGTCTCGCAGTCTGACCTCCACCCGGTATTCGCCCGGTTCGGGCAGGTGCAGGGTCGGAAGTGCCGGCTCGGTTCCCAGGGTCGCGGTACCGGATTCAACAACCTGATTTTCCGAGTTCCTGATCACCTGGAAGTCGGCCGAGGTGATCTCCGCCTTTTGACCGTCGGGGTTGCTCCAGACGACGTCGAAGCCGTTGACCGCTCGCCAGTCGTTGCCGCCGACCGGCTTCAGGTCGATCGGTGCCGCAGGGGCAACGTTGTCGGTGAACAGGACCCGGCTGGGCGTGCATGTCTGGTTTGCATCGCCGGCCGAAGCGGCGTAGTCCGAACTGCAGAACTGGACGACGTTGGTCCCCTCCTGAAACGGAGCCGCGCTGGTGTGGGCGACATCGGTGCTGATCGCGCTTGCCGGGCAGGGGTCGAAGCGAGTGGCGTAGGTCGAGCGGTCGCCAGAGCATTCAGTTGAGTCCAGTTCCACCTTCAAGCCATTCACCAACAGGTAGGTGGAAGCGACTCCCGTACCGGTGTCGGCAGCATCGATGCGATAGGCCATGTCCCCTCGGTGCCACTTCCAGTCATTGCTCCAGACCCAGAGGAATCCCGAGCCGGAGGCAGTCGGCTTGACTACGTCGCGGCTCTTGAACTCGGCATCGGTGACTTCGAAATATGCCTTGGGGCCGCCTTCGTTGTTACTGCAGCCGCTCGAGACAGGACAGTGCAAACGCGCGACGATCAGGTTGCGCGGCTTGCTTCGATCGGTCCAGCGGGTCGTCCGCTGCTGGCCGTCGTGGGGTTGGCCTTCGTCGAGACTCACGTCTCCGAACTCTCCACTCGGTCCGAGCAGCCAGGTCGTGATGCCGTTGACGTCGTTGAGTCTGGCGGTGAACACGGTGCCGAAGATTTCGATTCCGTTGGGGGCATCCCAAATGAACTGACCGCCCGAACCGTTTGGCATTTGAGACCCACTGCGATCCTGATAGATGCCGATTTTGGTGGCCTGGCCGGGAGTGCATCCGGTTGCGGCGTCAACTCGATCAAAGCCGCCCATCTCTAAGTACTGACCGAAAAACCCTTGATGATTCGCCCCCTCACACTGCCGAACGGAATATTCGCCAGCAGCGGCATTCGGCGCGGCCCAGATCAGGACGATTCCCAGAAAGCCCAGACAGGCGACGAAGCGCCCCCGCCGATTCGCACGAATTCTCATGGTCCGAATTCCCCTCCCCCACCTCCGGTGGGAATACTGCTTGACGACGATGTAGAAGCTGGCGCGGGTGTCGGTGCTGGTGGGGGAGGTGGTGCCGCCGAGGTGACCGGGGTCCCGGCGGCCTCCGGTGTGAATTCCGCTTCCGTGGGGGTCGGAGCGGGCGCGGCGGGCGCCTCCTGGTTCTGCTGGCTGGCCGTCGACTCGCTCTGGCCGGCAGGCTTCGATGTTGAACCCGCGGGCTCCGTGGCGGCTGTTTCGATTCGACTTGTCGGGTCCGGGCGGCCGGCCATTGCTGGCTGCGGGCGATCGACCTGGCGCACCTTGGCCGGCTTCCGGTCCAGGTCATTGATGATGCCGGGATCCGGGATCACACCGGTGGCCACGCAAGCAGCCGCGCCTCCAGCGGTGCCGATGCAGACGGTGGCGATCTTGGCAAGGGCCGCGGCCCCGGCGCCGCGGGTACCTCCGCTGGCTGCAACCGAAGCCATTGAAGAATCTCCACTTCGCCCCAGGCCCTGGAACTTCAGCTGCGCCGAGAGTAGGCCCTCCTGGATCCGTTCCCAGAGTGAGTGCGACACCGGACCCAGCGGGAAGAGCGCCGCCGCGGCCTTTGGGGCTGCCCGGTAGGCCCGGAGGGTTGACCGGCAGTGCCCGCAGGCGGCCAGGTGGTTCTCGACTTCGGCAAGCTCCTGCTGCCCGATCTCTCCGTCGCAACACGCGGAGATCAAGGGTTCGAACTCCGAGCATCGTTCCCCGGCCTCGCTCTCCCGGAACACTGACCGGAACCTCTGCCTGCCTTCAGCCAGGCAGCGGTTCACCTTGGTGTGGGTCCACCGGTTGATCTGCCCGATCTCTGCGTACGAGTAGCCCTCCGCCAGCATGGTCAGCGCCTTGAGCTCCTGGGGCTTCAGCTTCGCCAGCGCCTCCCGGCTCCGGGCCACCTTCTCCCGCTCGACCGCACGCTCGTCCGGTCCGGCGGAAACCGAGGGGATCAGATTTACCCAGTCCTCGGAGTCATCCTCCCGGTTGGCCGAGGCAGGCCGTCCGAGAATTCGTTCCCTCGACTTTCTAACCGCCAGGGCCTCGTGCTTTATGACTGTCCTGGCCCACGGCAGAAGTTGCCGCACGTCGGTGGTCGGGGCTTTCGAGAGGAGGATCTCGATGCCGCGCTGATAGGCATCATCGGCGTCGTCGGCACAGATCGAATAGCGGCGGGCCGAGCTCCGGAGGGCGGTGTCGTGATGTCGAATCAGCTCTACCGCGACACGCTTCCGCTCCGCCAATTCGCCATCGGCGCTTTTCTGGTCGATCCGTCTGAGACCCCCCGGCGCCCGGGGTGCCCTCTCTGCCTGATCCATCAAACTCCTCCTGCGATTCCCCGCCTGCGAACAAAAACACCTGTGTTTCTTCTATCCCCGCTGGCCCACAACCTGGAACATCTGGTTTTCGCCCCTACCGAACCCCCCGGCTTTCGTGATTTCTGGACGAAAATTGACATTTGCAGGAATAAGTCCGCGAGTTCACATAACTCGCCCCCCTTCATGCCCTTCCTTTGGCCGCAATTTGCGAACTTCCTGCACTTCCCGCAAATTCCGAACTATTTGAGAGATTTCGAGTGGTTCAGCTGCTGTGCTGCAGTTCAATCACTCAGGCGGCCACCGGCAGCGGCCAGATCCTGGGGGCCTACGGCATCGTCCATCTCGAGATCAAGATGGGTCATCACTCTGGCCAGCATCAGGTACTCGCCGGCGGTGAGCATCGCCTCGACGATCTGCCTCGGTGGGAAGTGCTCCCGGACCGCAGCGAAGACTTCGTCATCAGCCCGTTCCCGATCAACGACCTGGACGGTGAACTTGAGCAGAGCCTGCGCGTCGGGCGCCAGGGACGCGGAATCGAGGTCTCCTGCCGCCACCGCTTCGACCTGCCCGTCGCTCGCCCCGACCGCCCTGGCGATCGTTTCGTGCTGGACCCATTCGTATTCGGCGTTGGTCTGCTTCGCCACCTGGAGGATGACCAGTTCCCGTAGCACCGGGTCGAGCTCGAGGTACTGAAGCACCGCACCGCCGAACTGGAGGAAGGGTGCGAAAGCGCTGTCGGCATTCGCCAGCATCCGGAAAACGTTGAGTGGAGGCAAAGCGTCAAGTGCCCTCCGGGTTTCGGGGGAAGAGGTCTCTGGATCTACATAAGGGAGTCGGGCCATTCGCGAAGGGTATTGCGACTTTGCGAATGAAGTTCCGGACCCCGGACCGGTACCTTTCTCCGGTGGCTTCTCGTGAAGAAATTGAGAGCATCCTTCCCAAGTTGGGACGAGGTGCGCGGATCAACCTCAAGTTGAAGGATGGTGGCGAGGTGCTCGGCACCCTCTACGGTCTTTTCGACGGGCAGGTCTACCTCGAGGAGGAGGAAATGGGACCGATCGACCTCGACCGGATCGACAACCTGCTGGTCCGGATCCACACCGAAGGCCCGGGCCCCGACGCTCTCGGCTGATCCGGCCTAGCCTAGCCCCGCTGCAGGTTGTAGAGGGCTGACCAGACCTTCATGTAAAGGCTCGCCCTTTCGTGCCCTTGCTTACGGGCGACTTCGTCCTTGAAGTTGGGGTAGTCGATCTCCTCGGCAAGGAGGGCCGCGGCCATTATCCAATCGTTCCGGTCCACGTAGACGCGGTAGCGATAGTCACCCAGATCGCTTTCCTGGATCTCACCGGCGTAGGGTTTCAGCGGCTCCAGCGCGCAGAGGCCGTCCATGTCGGCACGGACCCGCCCCCGGATGCAGACATGGTCCTCCCGGTCGCCCTTGTCCACGATTGAAAAGAACCCGCGATCCGTAACCATCCACATAAGCACTCCCCTTTCTGTTCGACTGTCATACCTGAGGGCAGGGTCGTTCGCGGGAGGCGATTTCTGACGGTCGACAGACGGGGCGTCACGCGCGACCCACCCAGGCTGGAATCTTCAATACGATCAGCGAATGACAACCTGTGTTGTAACCGGCGGAGCCGGTTTCGTCGGCTCGCACCTCTGTGACCAGTTGCTGGGAAAGGGATACCGGGTCATCTGTATCGACAACCTCGATACGGGGTCGCTGCAGAACATCGAGCACATCCGCTCGGATGACTTCACTTTCCTCAACCACGACATCACCGAGGAGGTCCACGTCGAAGGCGAGGTCGATTTCGTTTACCACCTCGCCTCTCCGGCCAGCCCGATCGATTACGCCAGGCTGCCGCTCCACACGCTGAAGGTCGGTGCCCAGGGCACCTGGCACATGCTCGGCGTGGCCAAGTTCAAGCGGGCACGCTTCCTGCTCGCGTCGACCTCCGAGGTCTACGGCGATCCGCAGGTCCACCCGCAGGAAGAGAGCTACTGGGGGCACGTCAATCCGATCGGCCCGCGCGGGGTCTACGACGAAGCAAAGCGTTACGCCGAGGCCCTGACCATGGCTTACCTGCGGCAGCAGGGAGTCGATACTTCGATCGTCCGGATCTTCAATACCTATGGCTCACGCATGCGTCCGCATGACGGCCGGGCGATTCCGACCTTCTTGCGCCAGGCTCTGCAGAACCAGCCGCTCACCGTTTTCGGCGACGGCAGCCAGACCCGCTCCTTCTGCTTCGTCGACGACCTCGTCCGCGGATTGATCAGCCTCGCCGAATCGGGCGAGCACCTGCCGGTCAACATCGGCAATCCGGACGAGTACACGCTGCTCCAGCTCGCCAACGCAGTGACCTCAACCTCCGGTTCCGACTCGTCGATCATCTTTGAACCGCTGCCGACCGACGATCCCCAGGTCCGACAGCCGAACATCGACCGCGCCCGGTCGATCCTCGGCTGGGAACCGACCGTGTCACTCAACGACGGTCTGGCAAAGACCATCGAGCTCTCCGGTCGCAGCCGTCTGATCGGCGAGATCGAATAGTGCCTTGAGCTCCCCGTCCGTCGTAGTGGTCGTCGGGGCGACGGGATTCATCGGCCGCCATGTGGTGGATCGACTGTCCGAATCCGGCTTCCGGGTCCTCGGCACTTCCACCGACGGCGAACACGCGGACTTTGCCTGCGACATAAGGACCCCCGAGGCGGTTGACGACGTCCTGAAGCGAGCCGAGCCGGACGCCATCGTTGTCACCGCCGGCCGCTCCTCGATCAGCGAGGCCTGGGAAGATCCTCCCGGGGCCTTCGGCACCAATACCAAAGGAACCTTCAATGTCCTCGAGGGCATGCGTCGGTTCAGTCCGGAAGCACACCTGACTCTGGTCTCTTCGGCCAGCGTCTACGGGATTCCTGAAACCGACGAGGAGCTGCCTTTCTCCGAAGAAGACCCGAGCAATCCGGCCTCGCCGTACGGGGCCTCTAAAGCAGCGGCCGAGTCCCTCGCCGGCCAATACGCCCGCCAGCATGGACTTCGTATCGCGATCGCCCGGGTCTTCAACCAGATCGGTCCGGGCCAGTCCGAGGCTCAGGCCCCCGCCGAGTTCGCCCGTGACATCGCCCTTGCCGAGAAGCGGGGAAGCAGAAAGCTCGACCTGGGAATTGGAAATCCAGAGGCCGGCCGGGATTACACCGACGTGCGTGACACCGCCCGCGCCTTTGCCGGAATCGTCAACGAGCGGAAGACCGGAACCTTCAACATCTGTTCAGGGACGGGGGTCAGGATGTACGATGTGGCCGCCGGACTCGCCTCTCATACGCCGGTCGAAGTCGGGGTCGAGCGCACACCGGAACGGGCCCACCGGGCGGACGTCCCCCTGGTGATCGGATCGGGAAGCCGGCTACGGAAAGCGATCGGCTGGCAGCCGGAAATCCCGCTGTGGATCAGCCTGCTCGACCTGCTCGACGACTGGCGCCGCCGGGCCTGATCACTTGGGCGGCGGAGTGCCGACCGGGGGCAGCGGGTGCTTCAGGACTTCGGTGGTGGTGCGTCGGCTCTCGCCAAGCCAGGCCTGGGCAAGCCGGAGTTCTCCCTGCTTGCGCAGCTTTCGACGGGTCCTGACCAACTCCGGGAGGTGCATGACAGCGGCACCCTTCCCGGCCAGGGTCAGCATGAGACGGCGGGCCCCGATCGCACGGAAGATCGCGCCAACCTCAACTGCTGCGATACGAGGTAGAGAGCTGAACGGCATGAACTTGACCTGAGTGTAGATCCGGTTGCGGGCAACGAGGCGAGCGTTCTCGGCGTCCGGCCGGGCGAACCCGGCGTGCCACGCGGCGTTGCCCACGTGCCAGACGACCGCCGAAGGAACGAGGCGGAAGGTCCAGCCGGCGACCCTGGCGCGGACGTTCAGATCGACGTCTTCATAGAAAGCGAAGTAGCGCTCGTCGTAGCCTCCCATGTCAACCACAAGCTTTCGCCTGAACATACAGGCGGCGCCGCAGACACCGAAGATCTCACGTGCTTCGAAGCCTCGTTGACCCTGGGGCTGACCAATGCCGTCCTCGCGGGCCCGGCCATCGGAAGTGAGAGCCTGTCCGAGACTGTAAATCAGCGCGTCGGGGTCATCAGGGTCGTGGTCCTCACCACGGATCAGAGAAAGGATCCTCGGCTGTACTCCACCGATCCGTTCATTGGACATCAGCTCTGAATGCATCTCGGCGAGCGCGTCGGGTTCGAGCATGGTGTCCGAGTTGACCGTGACCACTGCCTCCGCGGTGGTTGCCGAAAAGCCGAGGTTGACCGCTGACGCGAAACCGAGGTTCCGCGGCAGGGGGATGTGGGGAATTCGTTCGTCCTGCATGAACGCGATCGAACCGTCGGTCGAACCGTTGTCGACCACCATGATTTCGAGGTCGACACCATTCTGAATGCGCAGCGATTTGATGCAGTCCCTCAGATCAGCCACGCAGTTCCAGTTGGGAATCACGACAGCGACCCGGGGTGTTTCATTCCCCATGGACACAGACTGACAGAACCAACCCGATCCGGGCCTCCAAGTTCGGTCAGGTGACACCCGTTGCAGCAGGGTAGGATCCCGCGTCATGTCTTCGAATTCATCAGCCGGCCCGCTAGCCCGGAGAGCTACCGGGGCAGCCAGCCGGGCCGCCCGCCGGCTGGCCGGAACTGCGCTCGGCCGACGTGCCGTATCGAGCCTGCGAACCGATCCTTCGCCGGCCCGTCTCGATGACTGGATAGTGCCGCTTTTCGGTGACGAACTTGACCGCATCGATGCCGCGGTCAAGGAGGCCGGCCCGGAGGGATACCGCGAATTCCGCAACCTCGACGATGATCTATGGTCAATGCTCCTCACTCTCGACTACGACGCATATCCGGGGATCCGCTCCTACCTTCCGGACCTGCCCGAGCCTGCTCTGCAGGAGATGTGGAACGGCACCAGTGGGCCGACTCTCGCCGCCCAGAGCGTCTGCTTCTACCGCAAGCTGAAGGAAATGCAGTCGACCCACGGGGCCGTTGACCTCGCCAGTTCAACCACCCTCGACTTCGGCTGCGGCTGGGGTCGCCTTACCCGGATGCTGGCCAAAGACCTCGACCCCGGACTGCTTCACGGTTGCGACCCGGTTGAGAGCATCCTCGATGTAAGCCGCGACTGCCACGTCCCCGCCGACCTCGCTCTCAGTGATTTCCTACCCGAGGCGCTTCCCTTCAAGGAGAAGTTCGATCTGGTCTTTTCCTTCTCGGTTTTCACCCACATCTCGGAGCAGGCCCACCTCGCTTCACTCAAAGCGATCCACGACGGCCTGAACCCTGGCGGGCTCTTCGTCGTAACAGTCCGCCCCCCGGCTTACATCAACTTCAACCCTTTGATGCAGCCCGCGGTGGATCGCCTCGGGCCCGACCGGTTAAAAGTTCTGCGCGATCCCCATTACGTATTCGTCCCGCACGAGACCGAGGGCCATCCGCAGTTCGGCGGCGAGGAAATGCACTACGGCGAGGCCGTTGTGACCCTGCCCTACGTCCGCGAGAAGTGGACGGAGATGTTCGACCTGCTCGACGTGAGCATCCTCAGCGGCGACATGTACCAGGTTGCGTTGACCCTGCGGAAGAAGTAAGGACTCAGACCCGGTCTTCGACGGGTTCGGTCGTTGCTTCGGTGGCCGGGGTTCGTTCGAGGACTTTGTCGATCCGCGAGCGTTCGAGGCCGGAGCCGGCGAGCTCACGTCTGGTCAGAACCTGCATTTGTGCCAGCAGACCGAGCGTGAGCAGTTGGACGCCGACGACGATAAGCAGCACTCCGAGGAAAAGCAGGGGTCGCTCGCCGATCGCTTCGCCGCCGATCTTGACAATCGTCAGATAGAGGCAGATTACGAGGCCGAGGAAGGTCATCGCAGCACCAGCGCCGCCGAACAGGTGAAGCGGGCGGAACTGGTAACGCCCGAGGAAGACGACGGTGATCAGGTCGAGCGCACCTCGCAGGTAGCGCTCCAGGCCGAAGCGGGACTTGCCGAACTCGCGGGCCCGGTGGTTGATCGGGACCTCGGCGACTTTCCAGCCCTGCTGGGCAGCCAGCGCGGGCATGAAGCGATGCATCTCCCCGTAGACATCGATCGAGCGCGCGCATTCACCGCGATACGCCTTGAAGCCGCAATTCATATCGTGCATCTGCACGCCGGTGGCCTTGGTGGTGAACCAGTTGAAGGACCTCGAAGCAAGGCGGCGGGTTGCCGGATCCTGGCGGTCGCGCTTCCACCCGGACACCAGGTCGGATCCTTCTCTGAGCTTGGCAAGCAACAACGGGATGTCGGCCGGGTCATCCTGTCCGTCACCGTCAATCGTGACCACAGTATCGGCGCTGGTTGCATCGAACCCGACCGAGAGCGCTGACGACTTCCCGAAATTGCGACGGAGCCGGATGGCCCATACCCGGTCATTGCTGTTTGCGAGGTCCTTGATCACCTCGAAGGTCCTGTCGGTCGAGCCGTCGTCAACAACCAGAACTTCCCAGTCGATCGGGGGCTCGATCTTGCCGCAAGCTTCATCGATCTCCCCGATCAGCCCGGGGAGGGACTCTCGCTCGTTCAGCGCCGGGATGATGACTGCCAGATCCAAGGGTTCAGGCATCCCGACAGACTTCCAGCTTCGGCGATGTCACGGCGATTTTCCATGGTTGCCGGGCCGAATCGTCCGGGAGGGTGAGCGTGGCTGGGGTTCCGGGCACGAGTGTTCCGACAGCAACTCCGGCAGTGTCGGCGAATCGGCCGAGGCTGACAACCCCGCCACCGGCGGAATGCAGGACGACCGATCCAGAACCTGTCTTGATCCGGCTTACTCCATCGGGTCCGGCGGACTGAGTCCTACATCTCCCTGGGGTACCACTGAACGGGACCAGCTCGATACCCAGGGCAGTGATGCCGACCTGGTCGATTGACTGGCGGCGCACCACAGGCTGACCGCGAAGCTCGTCGGGGCTGTATCCGAAGTCGCCGTAGTCCTGTTCAGCCATGCCGACCAGAGCGGTGATCGAACTTTCATCTGCCGAATCGCTGGTCTGGGTCGAGGTGACGATGTCCGGTCTACCCTGGATCGCGAGATCGAGCGCTCCGGAAAGCGACCGTACCTCATAGCCCGATTCACGCACGTAGGCGGAGTTGTCCTTCATCAAAAGGAGGTTCGTGCTGAGCCCGCACACCGTCAGCAGCAGGATCGCGATCAGGCCGCGCGGAGATGGCTTCCACGAGCGCGCCAGCTCGTAGACGATCAGGATGACCATGACGGCCCCAGGGTAGAGGTACCGCGAGTCAACACCGGGGATACGCGCACTACTGTCAGACGAAGCGGCCGCCTGTAGCGCGAAAAGTGAGACGGCCACGACAATCGCCGCCAGCATCGCCCGGGAAAGGCCATCCCGCGACACCTTCCAGCCGATCAGCAGAATCAGCAGAATCGCGAGTGGTGGTCCGGCAAGCTCGATCGACCCGGTGATGTTTTCGCCGGTGAACGCGTAGCTCAATCCGGTCAGGGAATTGAGGATTCCGCTCAGCGACTGGAAGCTCCAGGCGGGAATCAGGAGCAGGTTCTGCACGTCGAAACCGCCGCCGGTGCCACCGACATCGGCCGTAACGAGCCAGGCTCTCCACAGCAGATAGACCGCGGCCGGCACCAGCGGAATCCAAATCCGGCTCCAGCGGTTTCGCTCCAGCAGCACGAGTACGCCGATAGCGACCACGAAGGGCAGGATCGTGCTGTAAGCAAAGATCCCGATCGTCAACCAGAGGCAAGCCAGTAGATCTCCACGGCGATCGCCGCGCTCGAAGCAAAGCAATGCGGCGATGCCGAGAGCCATTGAAATCATCACGGTGAATCCGTTGCCCTGAAAAAGGTGGAGGAAGTCTGATCCGAAGAAAAGCAGGACGATGCAGGGAGCCAGCGCAACGAAGTGGTCGGACCGACGGCGACCGTAGATGTAGAGCAGCCACACCGTGAGCAGGACGGCGCCGAACGAGAGCAGCCTGAATGGCAGATAGCCGAGGCCGAAGAATTCGAGAATCGGCCAGTAGACGACCCGGGTCAGTGCGAGGAGGTGACCACCGTGGGGGGTGAAGATCGTTGTGAAATCGATGTCTGGTGTGGCGGCCACCCAGGTCGATTCGTCTCCGGAGAAGGTCGTGCCACGACCGAAGTAGAGGACTGCGATGAGCGAGAGGGCCGAAGCGGCCGCAAGGATCGCGGTCGCCACTCGGGGATCGTTTCGGTATCGCATGAAACGCCGGTAGCCGTGGATCCTTCGGACGTCGTGGCTGAGGCGTTCCTTCGCCTTTGCGATCGGAGTCATCGGCCGGTCACAGCTCCTCGGCGATGCGCGGCGCCTCCCGGTTGAAGACCCAGACGCCCAGCACGCAGGTGACGATGTAGATCACGATCGCGGGAATAAGGTGGGCGATGCCGCCGGCCGCGCTGAGGGCTCCGGGTGCGTTCGGGTCGATCACCCAGTGGCGCGCCTGTTCGAAAATCGGAGTGAGCGGATTGGCGAGGAGCCAGTCGACGTACTGCACCGGCACGATCTCCAGCGGGTAGAGCACCGGGGTCGCGTAGAAGATCGCGGTGGCGAGGACCCCCCAGATGATGCCGACGTCGCGGTAACGAACGTAGAGTGCGCTCAGCAGCATCGAAACCGCCAGCGTGAAGATGAAGATCGACAGGACGATCACCGGGAAGAGCAGCCAGGTCCAGGTCACCGGCACCCCGTAGGCGATGATGAAGATGACGACGGCGATCATGTTCGTGCCGAAGTTGAAGAGGCAGGTGATCACGGTCGCGAGCGGGATGACCAGGCGCGGGAAGTGGGTCTTCCGGACCACGCTCTCCTGGTTGACGACCGAGACGACCGAGGTCTGGGTGGCCTCCTGGAAGAAGGAGATCATCACGATGTTGAAGAGCAGCAGAACCGGATAATAAGCGACTTCCGAACCGATCCGGAAGATCTTCGTGAAGACGAAGAGCAGCACAGCGAAGAGCATCAGCGGCCGGGCGAGCGACCAGATGTAGCCGAGCGCCGTGCCGAAGTAGGTCTTCTTGAAGTCGTTGACCGCGATCAGGATCAGCAGGTCCATGAAACGTTTCCAGCCTCCGCCGAGCGCCGAGGGGCCGACTACCTCAACCAGCTCCGGTGCTGCTTTGGCCGGCTCACTCATTCGGGGTCCCGTCGTTCATCTTGATGCCCACTTCTTCAACGAGTTTCACGGCGCCGGAACCGCCTTCGGTCCCGAAGACAACGAAGTCCAGCACCCGGACAACCTGCATCGCCATCTCGTTACTGGTCTCGTTGTGGAAGATCCGGCCACCGACGTAATAACGGCCCGGGTTCAGCCGGTTGACCACATCAGCCGAAATCGTGACCCGCTCCCCGGCACCGAGCCGGGGCGGAACTCCGCTGACTTCCGACATCTTCTTGGTGATCGCGAAGACGTGGAACCCGACCTCGTCATAAACGAGGAAGTTGAAGAGCGGCTTCTCGATGTCCCGGATGCCTTCAACCACGAGGTTGATCCGGAACGGCGTACCTTGCTCCACGTTGGTGATCATTTCGCCGTTCAGATCTTCGATCCAGGCCTCGACCACGTGGGCGTCATCGCCTTCTTCAGCGGCACCGGGGTGGAAACCGGCGCGCTCGTCGGCAACGTGGAAGTTGGCCTTGAGGTACCAGTCGCTGACTTCGTCCGGGCTTCCGATTATCGAGACCTTGCCGTCGTGGATCATCATCGCCCGGTGGCAGAACTTCTCGATCGAGTTCATGTCGTGTGTGACCAGCACGATCGACTTGCCGGCCTCGCGCATCTCGTAGAACACGTCCTCGCACTTCTGGGCGAAAGAGGCGTCACCGACGGCCAGCACTTCGTCGATCAGCATGATGTCGGCCTCGGCCTCGACCAGGACGGAGAAAGCAAGACGGACCATCATTCCCGACGAGTAGTTCTTCAGCTTGAGCTCGGCGAACTCCTCGAGGCCGGCGAACTCGATCACTGACTGGACCTTGGCCGTGGCCTCCTGCCGGGAAAGTCCCATCATCACGGCGTTCAGCACGACGTTGTCGTAGGCGGTCATCTCCGGGTTGAACCCGACTCCCAGTTCGATGAAAGGCGCGACTCGCCCGGCTACCCGGATCGTTCCCCGGTCGGCCCGGTAGATCGATCCGAGGATCTTCAGGAGGGTCGATTTGCCGGAACCGTTGAGTCCGACTATTCCGAAAAACTCACCCTGATGGACGTCGAAGCTGATGTCCTGCAGCGCCTGGAGTTCGCGGTACGGATTGCCGCGGAAAGGATGGACCGCCCGTTCCTTGATCGAATCGACCCGGTTCTCGGGGATCCGGAAGGTCTTGTCGACGTTCCGTACCTCGACCACGACCGGCCCGGCCTGGATCTCGGCCGCGATGTCTTCTGCCTGCGTGTTCTTGATGGTCTCGGTGGGTGGCAAGATTCTGGATGCTATCCCTGCTGGGATCAGGACACTTCGAGCAGCTTGACGATCCGCTCCATCAGCGGGTCGTCCAGTGCCTGGTCCCAGTCATTTGCCCAGGCAACCTCGGCCGCGGCGGACCTCCCGGCGGAATCGGGGATCCGGCCCACCGCTTCGGCCAAACCGGCGGCAACGCTGCCGGTATCGGGCGGGACCGCGATCAGGTTGCCGGAGATCGCCGACATCTTTTCCGGGGTCTTGGTGGAGCCGTAAGTGGTGGTCACGGCGATCATTCCGGCCGACGCCATCTCGATCGGAACGAGGCTCGGGTGCGGCGCGTCCATCAGCGCCAGGCCGAGGTCGTGCCCGGTGAGGAGCCGCGCATAGGAGTCCTGATCAGTTCGCGGAACCAGCTCGAGCACCCGGCCACCGCCGAGGTCAACCGACTCGGAACTTCCGGTCGATCCGATCCCGTGGAAGCTCCATTCCTCGCCGAAGACACCTTCGCTGATCGCCTGGCGAAGGGCGTCGATGCCGACGTCGTAGAGGTTCCGGGCCGCGTGCTGCTCCGGCCGGCCGTAGAAGATGAGGCTCGGGTTCTTCCGGCCGGCGAGGATTTCCGGCTCGGGCGGGACGACCGGGGTGATCGCGTTGCCGAAGAAGAGCGAATGCTGATCGCCCTCATGTTCTCCGCCGGCGTAGACACCGATCCGGTTCTCGCGAAAGTAGTCACGCAGGATCGAAGTTGAGAAGAGGGCGTCGTGCTCGAATCCGTAGGACTCCGCCGCGAGGTCGGCCCATTTGCCGGACGGAACAGTCAGCGGTTCGTACTCCTGGATCATGTAGAGGAACCGCTGCCGGCCGCTCTGGGACGCGAGCCGCGTGGCGATGTGGGCGGTCCACCAGGTGGTCGCGATGAAACGGTCGTCGGGACTCAGCCGGAGCGGCTCCCTGCCATCGCGGCCGAACTCGACTTCGACCCCCTCGAAGAGGCCGTCCAGTTGCCGGTAGGACTCGACCTGCTTCTTCCAGTCCTTTGGCAGGGGCGGGGTCGGATCGACCGTGACGATCCTGGTCCGGACCCCCTGCTCAACCAGCCGGCGGGCGAGGGAGAACTTGGCGATGTAGCCACCGAAGAGGTGTTCGAGGTCGATCGCCGGGATCAGCAGGTTGACCCGCTGGGGCTGGGTGGCTGAAACGACCGGGAAAAGCGGCGCTACCTTCTGGCGCATCTGCGGAGTCACCTCCGACTCCACCTTGAGCTCACCGCTGCCGGCGACATGGGTGACGCCTCCGGGGAGCCGCCGCCTGATTGCCATCAGGTGGCGATAGAGGATGCCGCGGACCAGGACCCGCTCCATCCCGAGCGTTTCGTTGTGGCCGAACAGCCGGCGGAGCGGCCGGAGCGCCAGCCAGAGCATCCCGCTGATCTTGCGGTCGCTGGTGGTGAAGCGGGTCAGCGCCTTGCGTTTCTTGGTCGGCATGTCCGCCTTGCAGCGTTCGAGCACGATCTGGGCCAGGCCCTTGAGCCGCAGGAAGACATCGAAGTAGGCCGAGCCCCAGCCGCCGAGGATCTCCTGCCAGCGCCGCGGGTCCAGCCGGTACCAGCCGGCACTCATCAGACCGGCGTTGGCGGCGTCATGGCCGAGTACGGCCCCGCCGTGCTGGACGTAGTCGTAAAGCGGCCGGTCAACGTAAGCCAGGTCGCCGATTGAGATCGCGACCATCGCCAGCCAGTGGTCGTGGTACTGCTCGCCCGGAACCTCGGGGAATGGCAGGGCCCGGTCGGCCACCGCCCGGGTGAACATCGACGCTGCCCCGGTCACAGTGTTCGCGACCAGCAGTGAAGTCAGGTTGGTGAAGTTGTTCTCACGGCTGGTCCAGTAGGTGTCCGCGATCAGGCCACCAGAAGCATCGACCAGTCGCTGGTCGCTGTAGACCAGCTGCGCATCCCCCAGGGCCGCCTCCAGCGAGGCGAGCTTGTCTTCGTACCAGCGGTCGTCCTGATCACTCAGGGCGATCAGCTCGTACTCACGGGGCGCCATCGCGATCGCCCGCTCGAAATTGCGGTAGAAGCCGAGATTGGTCGGAGAGACCGAAAGGGTGAAGCGCTCGTCGCCATCGAGAACTGCCTCGATCCCGGCCAGTCCTTCCGGGCTGGAGCCGTCATCGCTGATGAAGCAATGCCATTCGTCCCAAGTCTGATTCCTGATCGAATCGATCTGCGCCTGGAACAGTTCCCGGTCCGGGTTATAGGTGGCCATGCAGACGGCGATCACTGCGGGAACACTATTCTGGCCGGGGAACAGCCGTATGTGGAACGAAAAAACAGTCTCAGTCATCTTGATGACCTACGCCGAACGTGATTCGATCCGCAATGTGATCGAGGATTTCCTCGCGACCGGAGTCGTCGACGAAGTGCTGGTCGTGAACAACAACGCCGAGGAGGGAACCTCGGAGGAAGTCGCGAAGACCGACGCCCGGGAAGTCATCGAGACGGACCAGGGTTACGGACACGCGATCCGCCGCGGCCTGACCGATGCCACCGGCGACCTGGTCGTCCTGGCCGAGCCCGACGGCACCTTCCTCGGAAGCGACATCGTCAAGCTGCTGTCGTACAGCGGTGACTGCGATGTGGTCCTCGGCACCCGGACCACCACGACGATGATCTGGGAAGGGGCCAACATGGGTGCTTTCCTCAAGTGGGGCAATTGGGCCGTGGCCAAGATGGTCGAAGTGATCTTCAACACCACTCATCTCAGCGACATCGGCTGCACCTACCGGTTGGTGACCCGCGACATGGCCGACTTCCTCGCACACAACATGAAGGTCGGATCAAGCCACGCCGGTCCCGAGATGCTGATGCTTATGATCGTCTCCGGCGCGAAATTCGTCGAGGTGCCCGTGAACTACCTGCCGCGGGTCGGCAAGTCGTCGGTCACCGGGGACCTCGGGACCGCCTTCCTGCTCGGCCTGCGAATGATCATGCTGATCCTGGGCTTCCGCCTGCGGGCCCGCCGGATCGGCTGACTTCGTAGACGCTCAGCTCCGCCACTCCGGGGTAGGACTCGACCGAGTCGACCTGCCAACCCTTCGGCAGTTCGATGTTCCCCTCCAGATACTTCCCTGCGCCTGACTCGCCAACGGTCACTTTCACCTCCGGGCCGACGATGAATACGTGACCTGCCTTGCCGGCAACCAGGGCCTTGTTCAGGTATTCGGTCGGATCGTTCGTGGGAGTGAGCGCCAGGAATGGCGGCTCGCCGACCGGCAGATCCATCGAATAGATCCGAACATCGTGATCGAGGTAGACGCCGAGGGGCGTCAATGGCACCGGCGTGACCGGGGGCGTGATCAGGTCGGCGACCGGGTCGTTCGGCCCACGAAGCCGGTCGATCCTCTCTGCGGATGCCTTGTAGTCAGGGTTCGCCGCCGAGCCTTCCATCGATTTGACGGCGCCGACCATGAATCCGCCGATGACCACCACACCGCAGATCCCTCCCCAGACCGGTCCTGCTGCGGTGAGGACCGTTCCGATCGCGAGCAACAGTCCGGGGGTTGCAGCAACCAGGTTGCGCGAGCCGAAGAGGTCGGTACCGGAGAACGCGTAGATCGCTTCGGCCACCGGGGTAGCGAGGGCAAGGGCGAAAATCAGGATGGCCATCTTGTTCTCCCGGAGCCACGGCTTCAGCTCGAACTTCCGGCCGTAGACCCTGAACAGTGCTACGACCACTGCGACCACAAGCGCCAGAACCATCATGGTGACAACAGCGCGACCCGGCAGTTGCGGCGGTGCCAGCAGCGGGTGCCCGAACGCCCATTGCTCGACCGCCAGGCGCTTGGCCTCAAAGCCATCCCCCTGCAGGGACGCCGTCAACGGCACAGTCGGCGAATCGGAATCGGCGAAGAAGGATGGAATCCACGGCAGGAACAAAAGCGCCGCGCCGACGTTCGAGATCAGCGCTGGACGCCGGAAACCCGGCTCCGCCCAAAGTAGCCAGATGAATTGGGCGAGCAGACCGAACATGGCCGTGTAGTGGGAGTAGACGGCGAGGCAGGAAAACGATGCGTAGGCGACCCACCAGCGGGTCCGGCCAGTGCGGACCGCGGCCAGCATGGCGAGCGATGAACTGATCAGAAGGAACAACATCAACGCGTAGGCACGTCCAGTACTTGCGAAGAAGATCATGAACGGGCTGAGGGTCATCAGGCCGGCCGCGACCAGTCCCTGGACCCGGCCGACAGTGCGCAGACCGAGAACGTAGATCAGGGGAATGCAGGCCGTACCCGCGATCAGGGCGGGAAGACGAACGAGGTCCGGGTTCGACCCCAGCCGGGTCGTAAACCAGGCGAGAATGAAGTAGAGAGGCGGGGTGATCTCGGCGTTGCTGCTGACCGTGCTGACAGTGCCGAAAAGGCCGTTGTTGTCGACCACCCAGAGGGTGGAGAGTTCATCGCCAAGAAGCGAGCCCCCGTATTGGTGAAGTCTCAGTGCAAAGCCGGCGATGGTGAACAGACCGACCAGTATCAGTGGCCAGCGCGCCTTCAACGATCCGGCCTCAGGCGGCGAGGGGTGTGTAGATCGAGGGGAAGGCCGAGGGACCAAAGAACCAGCTCTCGATCGCGTAGCGGGGCTTGGGCATGCTCGGGTCAGACCCTGTCTGGTGAAGGAAGAGGTCGTCGAAGAGCAGTGCGTCGCCGGGGTTGAAGATCGGGCGGGTAATCCCGATCTCGCCGGCAGCTTCTTCAGCAATGGCGTCGGAAACCTGGGTCTCGAGCCAGGTGCCTTCGGTGCCGGTCGCGACGTAGTCATCGAGTCGGGTCGGGACCAGGTCCATTCCGGGGGCCTCATCACCGCAGCGCGAAAGCGCCAGCCAGACATTCATTGCCCGCACGTCACCCATGAAGCGACCATCCTGATGCCAGGCGCCGGTCACGTCGGGGGTGGCTTTCCGCAGGGTGCACTTCTCGGCGGTGATCAGCGGGGTTTCACCGAGGTAACCTTCGATCACATCGGGCAGCCCGACCCGGTCGAACGCGTCGAGCATGTCGACCAGGAGCTTCGGCGAATCGGCCGCGAAGACGCCACCGCCCTGCTCGACCCAATCCCGCTTCTCCACCTCGTAAGGAGACTCGGGGACCAGTTCGTCATAGAACCCGTCCTTGTCCCGCCCGCCGTTCTCACGCAGGTTGATCCGGGTGGCAAAAGCCTTCTCGATTCCGTCGGCGATCTCCAGCGCCTCTTCATCCGGGACGAGGTCACGGACCAGCAGGCAGCCGGCTTCGAGGATGGCCGCACGGAGGATCTCGGGGGTGAGTTCTTCCGGGGTGATCTCCGGGCAACCGGACTGCGAGCCTCGGGCCGGCGAAGCAATAGTGGGCTCGATCAGCTCGGGGCTGGGCGGTGGTGAATTGAGAGCTTCGGCTCCGGCGAGATGTCGGTAGCGACGGATCTCGTGGTCGCGCTTGGGGCTGCGCGAAACCCGGTTCTCCTCGTTCAGCTCAGCGAGCTTCGCGTTGTAGTCGACATTCGGCTTCTTGCGGGTGAAGAGACCCATCAGAAAGCGATCGGGACGTAATTTTCCGGGTAGGAAGAAGGACCGAAGAACCAGCTCTCGATTGCATACCTGGGGTTCGGCATGCTCGGGTCCGATCCGGTCTGGTGCATGAAGAGGTCGTCGAAGAGCAGGGCGTCACCCGGGTTGAAGATCGGGCGGACGATGCCAGTTTCCCCGGCGGCCTTCTCGACGTTCTCCTGGGAGTTCATGAAGTCCAGGAAGGCACCTTCGCCGCCGACGGGAACGAGATCGTTCAGCCGCTTGGGGACGATGTCCATGCTGGGCGCAACGTCGCCACAGCGGGAAAGCGTGAGCCAGACGTTGAGGGCCCGGGACTCGCCCATGAAGCGGCCGTCCTGATGCCAGCCGCCTGCGATCTCCGGAAGGGCCTTCCGCAGGGTGCACTTCTGGGCGGAGATGGCCGGCTTCTCGCCGAGGTAACCCTCGATCACGGAGCGCAGGTTGGCCTGCTCGAACGAGTCGAGCATGTCGAAGAGCATGCGCGGTGAGTCGGCCGCGAGGACGCCTCCGCCTTCTTCGACCCAGTCCCGCTCGGGAATGCGGAAGGGCGACTCGGGCTCCATTTCGTTGTAGTAGCCGTCGGGGTCGCTCTCGCCTTCGTCCAGGTCGTCGCGGATCTCGAAGCTGCGATCGATGTCGGCAGCGAGGTCAAGTGCCCGGTCGTGGTCCATCAGGCCACGGACCAAGAGGCAGCCGGCTTCCATGATTGAAGCCCTGAGGATCTCGGGGGTGAGTTCCTCGGGTGTGATCTCCGGGCAGTTGGACTGCTCGCCGCGGGGCGGAACGGTCGCGGCCGGCTCGGGGTAGACCGGGTTCGACGGCGCGTTGTCCAGAAGTTCGATTCCGGCGAGGTGGCGAACCTGGCGCAGTTCCCGCTCGACCTGCGGGTCCCGCTCGGTCCGGTTGGCCTCGGTCAGGACGTCAATCGCTCCGAAGAGGTCTCCTTCGCCGACCAGACGGTCGGCTTCCAGTGACTCCGGGCGACGTTCGATGACTGCGGTATCGGAACGACGGTTCTTGCGTGAACGGAAGAGCAATTCAGTACCTGCCTTGGTGGGTTTGAAGGCCGCGGGGCCCGGTAACTGCGAGGAACGCTAGCACTCGCTATTTATTTCCGACTTGTTTGGCGGGAATGCCGGCGACCGTGACCCCTGCGGGCACATCCCTGATCACCATCGACTGGGCACCGATCACCGCTCCATCGCCGACCGTGAACTCGCCGAGCAGCTTGGCTCCGGACCCGATGAACACCCCGTGACCGATCGTTGGGCCCATGACGTTCCCGGACTGGAGTCCGATCGAAACCCAGGGGGCGATGAAGCACCCTGACTTGATCTCGGTCACCCCGCCGATCACGACCTGACCGTGGGCGATGAAGACACCGGGGTGCATCAGGACGTACTCGTCGATCGAGACCTGCGAGGTGATCATCGAAATCTTGTGGAGGATGCGCGGGATGATCGGAACCCCTTTGGCCTTCAGGCTCATGCGGGCCCGATAGCAGACCTGCGCGAAGAAACCATCGCTTACCCACATCAGGCGAAGCGCCCGGTAGGCCACGTACCAACCGGATGCCTCCCGGGTGTCGAAGAACTCGCCCCGGTGGAAGGAGGCGCAGTGGGTGTCCTCGGAAACGGCGTGGAGGAAGGGCGGCTGAGTCCTGGTCATGAGCGCGACTCGACCACCCTGGCGGGCATGCCGACCGCGGTCGCCCCTGCGGGGATGTCGTCGATCACCACGGCGTTGGCACCGATCAGCGCCTCCGCCCCGATCGTGATCGCACCGATTATCTTGGCGCCGGTTCCGACGTTCACGCCCATTCCGATCTTCGGCCCCTGGACGTTGCCGCCCCTCAGGCCGATCGTCACCCAGGGAGAAAGGACCGCTCCCGACTCGACTTCAACCAGGCCATCGAGCACCAGCTGCCCGTGGACCAGGTACACGCCCGGATGGATCAGGACACCCGGACCGATCGACACCTGGGCGCTCCTCATGCAGAACTTGTGGAGCATGCGAGGCAAGGCAGGGATCCGGCGGCGCATCAAAGTCGTGCGCAGGCGATACGCGACGTGGGCGGTGAAAGCATCACTCACCCACATCAGTCGAACGACCTGGCAGAAGGTATCCCGGCGGGAGGTGAACTCGAACCGCTCCCCCCTCTGATGCGCGGTTATCCGGGCGTCGTCCCTGACCGCCACCCGAAAAGCCGGGTGGCGCTCGTGAAGGGTCCGCATGAAAGCGCGTCTATCGCTCTTGCTCAGGATCTCGCTCATCGGGCGGAAGCGTATAGCCTGCCCAGCGATCTGATGACTCCCGACACACAACAGACAGAAGCCCTTCAGTGGGGCTACTCCCTCGCCAATTTCGGCGAAATCATGCAGCCCTGCCTCGATGCAGCCGGTACCACTTCGCTACTCGAGATCGGCTCCTTCCGGGGTGAACTCACGGAGGAACTGCTGGTCTGGGCCGAGAAGAGCGGCTCGTCGATCGCAACCGTGGAGCCGCTTCCCCCGGACGATCTGCTCGACCTGGTCAAGCGCCGCCCGGAGCTGACCCTGATCGAAGACACCGGTGTCGGGGCGCTCGAATCACTCGATTCCCTGCCGGACACGATCATCATCGACGGCGACCACAACTACTACACACTGACCCAGGAGCTCGAGAAGATCGCCGAGCTGGCCGGGGACAACCCGCTTCCGTTCCTGCTCTTCCACGACGTCTGCTGGCCGCACGAGAGGCGCGACACCTACTACGCGCCGGAGCGCATCCCGGAAGACGAGCGCCAGCCGCTAGGGCACAACTGCACGATCAGCCCGGGCAACCCGGGCCTGAGTGATGGCGGCCTTCCTTACGAATGGGCGGCCGACCACGAAGGCGGACCGAAGAACGGTGTGCTCACCGCAATCGAAGACTTCATGGAAGGCCGCTCCGGCCTCCAGCTCGCCGTGGTGCCGGTCTTCTTCGGCATGGGCCTGCTCTGGCAGACCGACGCCCCCTGGGCCGACGAAGTCGCCAGGCTGATCGCTCCATTCGACCGGAACGCAGTGATGACCAGGGCCGAGGCCAACCGCGTCGCCCACCTGGTGCGGGGCCACGTCGACGCCGCGGAGATCCGCAAGCTGAACGCCCGCATCGCCCGTCAGGAAGAACTGCTCGCTCGCATGCTCCAGTCGAGCGCGCTGGGAGTCGCCGAACGGATCACCAAGGTCCGCCAGCGCGGCAACCCGATCTTCACCCGCCAGGAGATCCAGGACCTGCTGGACCACCAAGGCGAATAACCCGAGCCGTCTTCAACCTTCTGGCAGTGAAATTAGTCGCTCAGCGACCAATTTCACTGCCAGTCCTGTGGATCGGAGGCTGCTGGTTTAGTGGTCGCTGGGTGAATCGCCGACCCGGAGGGCGTGGTGCGCCTTTTCTTCTTTCCGGGCCTTGCGTTTCTTGAAGATCCGCGAGAAGTCGCGCATCGGCTTGGTGACTTTCCAGCTCTTGCTGGCCTGAAGTTCCTGGAGCTCACGCTCCATCGACTCGTTGATCAGGTGGCCGGCGCCGGCGAGGGTACGGGCAGCAGAAGCCTCCGCTTCGGCGCGACGGGCGCGGTCCTCCCAGGACGAATCCCCGCCCGGTCCTTCGGGGGTGGGCAGCATGTGCTCCCACTTCTTGGAGAAGGCGATGTGGGCGTTGACCCAGGTGTCGAGGTCGGAGATCAGTTCGATCGAGTGATGGTGGATCACCTTGAGGTCGGCGGTCACGACCTTCTTGCCCTTGTCGCGGGCCTGATGGCTGATGTCGAAGTCGTATCCGTGGAGAGCGCCGCCGGTGATCTCGTCGAAGCGCAGGTTCTTGATCGCCCACGGTGAGAACCCGAGGACGAATCCGTCGACCATGTCGACCTCGCCGAGCTTGGCGTAAGAAGGGGTCTCGGTCGCGAGCCAGGTGAGTGCCGGGATCTCGCCGCCGCCCAGTTCCTCATATATGTGGGTGAAAGAGGCCCAGGTGACGGCACCTTCCCACCAGGCGATGCTGCGAACGCCGACCGCTCCGGCGCAACCCACGAGGGCGACTTCCGGATCCTTGAACTCGTCGCGGATCTTCTGGATGAAGTCGGTCTCGGTGATCTCGGCGTCCTGGTGGATCAACACCAGGAACTCGAGGTCTTCCATCTTGGCCGCCTGATCGAGGATCAGGTTGTAGCTGCGAAACAGGGTTCCGGAACTGGCGAAACTCAGAACCTGAGTGTCGTCTTCCTTAGCTAGTTCGATCCCCGGTACGGCGTACTTTTCGTACTTTGCCGGCGAGGTGATGGCACTTCCGATGGCTACCACGGCTGAAGGAAGATAGCCGAGAGCGGGGAAAAACGGCTCATCGGCGGCGGGCGACAATTACGTTGTGGGCGCAAAGACGGTTCAGTCCGGGAGTGCGCTCCACCACCCGTTCGACTCTGGCACTGAGTCTGAGCAGCGTCGGCGGGGCGAAATCGGGCACAAAACCGAGCTGGGTCGTTGAAATGAGGACCGCTCCGCCGTCGACCAGTCCAGACACGAGTTCGACCTCCGGAATCAGCCTCTCGGTGCCGTCGTCCTGCGGCACCCTGTCCATCAGGAACTTCCAGTAGGGGTTGCGGGGATTGTGGTCCCAGACAAGAACGAGGCCTCCGGGCCTGGTGACCCGGACCATCTCCACCAGCGACATGTGGACCGCTTCCGGGGTCACGATGTGGTGCATCACGGCAATGCACATGGTCAGGTCGAAACGGCCGTCTTCGAACGGGAGGTCGGTGGCCGATCCCTGGATCGCTTCCACTTCCTGATTGTTCTTCTTCAGATGCTCGAGCATCGCGCCCGACGGATCGACTCCGGTTACCGAATAGCCCTCGTCAGCCAGGCAGGAGGCAACCACCCCGGTGCCGCAACCGACGTCCAGCACCGACCCCTCCGGCATCAGTTCCTTTACGAAAGCGATCCGCTTGGCGAGGTAGTGCTCGACCACATGGGTCGGCAGCGACTCGTCGTACTGGTCGGCGATCTGGTCGAAGTGGGTTTGGAAGTCGTTCCGGGCCTGGGTCATGGGGAGCTTCCTGCGCCGGGATCAGCCGCCGCAGGGTCGATAACCGTAACCGTAATCGGGTAGATGCCGTCGAAGGTCTTCTGCGAGACGACCTTCGCGCCCGGCGGCAGGTCATAAGTGAGGCCGAAGGTGAGGGCGTTGTCGTCAACCAGTGACTCGTGCCCGGTCAGCGTGACCAGGAAGATCCGGTCCGACAGTTCGAACGCCTGCTTCAGCTCTTTCGCGGTGTCGGGCACGGGAGTAGTCGGCAGGAAAGGCGGCTCCCCCATCGGCAGGCCCGGCCGGTACTCGTCGCCGTCGAAGTCGAGATAGGCGTCGAGCGGGGTGAGTGGTACCGGAGAGATGTGGCTGGTGTCGATCACGGCGTCATCGGGCCCAATCCTCGAGTCGATGTACCCGGCGGCATCGCTGTAGCTGAACTCAGTCCGACCGCTGTCGGCGAGGTGGATCGATCCGGCGAGCAGGCCGGCCGAGACGACCACCAGGCTGACGATCCCCCAGACCGGACCCGCAGCCGCGATCAGGGCACCGACCAGCAGCGGGATGCCCGACCAGGACGCGCCGAGGTTTCGGCCGCCGAAGATGTCGGTGCTGACGACGCCGAGGAGCAAGGCACCAATCGGAGTGGCGAGGCACAGGCCGATCACCAGGACGAGGTTTCGATCGATTCCCTTGAGCCAGGCTCCGAGACCGGTTGATCGCAGAGCCTTGACCATCACGACAACCAGGGCGATCAGCACCCCGGCGACGATCAGGGCGGCGTCCCAGCGGCCGTCGAGGTCCCAGTCCCCGGGGCTGATGTCCCAGAAGAGCAGCTGCTCGACCGCGGTCCGTTTGGCGTCGAACCCGTATCCCTGAAGCGCTTCGAGCACCGGGGTGGTCGGCGAGTCCGCATCGGAGAAATAGCCCGGAAGCCAGGGCAGGAAGAGCAGCCCGGCCGCGGCGTTCGAGACCAGTGCCGGGATTCGCGCGGCCGGGAAGCACCAGAGCAGCCAGACCAGCTGGAAGGCGAGCACGAAAGCCGCGGTGTAATGGGAGTACATCGCGGCGCAGGTGGCCAGGGCGTAAACGGCCCACCACCGTTTGCGACCGGTATCTTCAGCGATCAGCATCGCCAGGGTGGAGACGAGCAGGAAGAAGAGCATCACCGAGTAGGCACGACCGTTGGCCGAGAAGTAGATGAGGATCGGACTGAGGGAGGCGATCACGGTCGCGATCACTCCGGCGCGGCGGCTGAAGAGCCTCAGGCCGAGCAGGTAATAGACCGGCAGCGACGCGAGCCCGGCGAGCATCGACGGCATCCGGACCAGCTCCGGTGCCGAGCCCAGCTTGCTCGCCAGCCAGGCCAGGACAAAGAACAGCGGCGGGCTGATCTCCCCGTCGCCGGAGACGAAGTCGATGGTGCCGCCGAGTCCGTTCGTCTTGACGATGTAAAGGGTCGAAAGCTCGTCGCCGACGAGCGACTGGCCGTAGGTGGAAAGGCGCAGCCAGATGCCGGCCAGGACCGCGATTCCGAGCCCGGCCCACATGAGCCATGCGGGCGGCAGTTTGCCTCGCCCGCCCGCGGGCTGATCTGGGACTCGGTCTTCCACCCGCCTAACCCTGTCAAGATTGGCGCCTCATGGGAGCCTTGACCGACCGAGAATACTTCTGCCCGCCGCCGGGCACACGTCCTTGAAAATCACCGGCGAGCGAGTCGTCACCCCCGAAGGCGGGTTCAACCCGACCTGGCAGCGCCACGTTGCCGCCTACGCCCTGGCCGAACCCGAGTTCGGCCCGCAGCGTGTTCTGGACCTGGGCTGCGGCGTCGGTCACAGCTACCACCTGCTCGAACCGCGAGAGACGATCGGCGTCGACATCGACCCCGGTGCGCTTGAGGGCCAGGACCGCCCGACGAGGGTCGCCGACATGCGGGACCTGCCTTTCGCCGAGGGCGAATTCGACTCCGTGCTCTCAGTCCATTCGCTCGAGCACGTTCCGAATCCGGAGGCCACCCTCACCGAAGTCGCCCGGGTCCTCGACGCTTCCGGCACGGCAGTCTTCGTCACCCCGAACCGGCTCACCTTCGGCCGTCCCGACGAAATCATCGATCCGTTTCATTTCATCGAGTTCGACCCGGAGGAACTCCAGGCGCTCTGTGAGGTCACCTTCAGCAGCGTCGAGATCAAAGGAATATTCGGCTCCCCCGCCTACATGGAGATCTTCAACGAAGAGCGCGAGACCCTCGACCGCCTGCTGCGTTTCGACCCGTTCAGGATCCGGAAGGTGCTTCCCATGAAGACAAAGCAGCGCCTTTACGACTCGCTGCTGGGCAGGTTCCGCAAGGACGTGGACCCGCAAGCCGGAAAGATCACCCCGGACGACTTCTTCCTCGGGACCGAGAACCTCAACGCTTCGCTCGACGTCATTGCGATCTGCCGGGGACCACGGAGTTGACCGCCGTTCCGGACTGGACGGGGGAGGCGGCAGCCGTTTGTGTCTGGTGTGGCAGGCCTTTCGGCACCGACGCAAAGTGGCCATACGGCCGGGCCGTCTGCGGTCGATGCGGCACTGGCACGACTGACCCGGTACCGAATCAGGAATCGCTGAACGCAGCCTACGGCGACTGGTACTGGCCCCAGGCCGGCCAGCGCTTCAGCCTGATCGGCGACGCCATGCTCCGCCGCTCCCGCGCTTCGATGGCCGCTCGGATCGACGAAGTCGCCCCACCGGGAGCGATCCTCGATGTCGGCGCCGGCGAAGGCACGCTGATTAACGCGTTGAAGGAATGCGGGCGGAAGGCTTCGGGACTCGAGCGTGAATCCGATCACCCCGAGATCGTCAATCAGGCGATCAGCGAAGTCGAAGGCAACTTTGCCGGGGTTGTCTTCTGGCACTCGCTCGAGCACCTTGGCAATCCGCGCGAGGCCGTGGTGGAAGCTTCGCGGCTGCTGATCCCCGGCGGCGTGCTGGTGATCGCCGTGCCCAATAACGCAAGCTGGCAGGCGAAAGCCTTCGGTGACGACTGGCTTCACCTCGACCTGCCCCGGCACCTCGTTCATTTTACGGCCGACTCGCTGACTTCGGGCCTCGAAGAGAGCGGGTTCAGGGTCAGCCGGACCTCTGGCACCCGCGCCGGGCAGGTCGCGATTGGCTGGCTCGACGGCCTCGTCGGGCGCCTCCCCGGTGACCTCGACCTCTACCAGTCACTCCGCCGCAAATCGGCGCGGAGGATTCCGATCACCCCGGCCCAGCGGGCTGCGGCGATTGCGGCGGGCGTGGTTCTCTTCCCGGTGGCGCTAATCTGCGCCGCGGTCGAGATCGCGAGGAACCGATCCGGCTCCGTCTACGTAGAGGCCCAACGTGTCTGAACGCACTTCCAAGAAAGTAGTCGTCGTGATGCCGGCCAGGCAGGCTGCGGCGACGCTCGAGCGGACCTTCGCCGAGATCCCCCAGGACGAAGTCGACGAGATCATCCTGGTCGACGATTCTTCGACCGACGAAACAGTGGCGCTGGCCGAAGGCCTGCCGCTGACCGTCATCTGGCATCCCCACCAGGTGGGGTACGGCGGTAACCAGAAGACCTGTTATCTCGAGGCACTCCGCCGCGGCGCCGACGTCGTGGTGATGCTCCACCCGGACGGCCAGTACGAGCCGAGCCTGATCCCGAGCATGGTCGACCCGATCGTCAACGGCGAGGCAGACCTCGTCCTCGGTTCCCGCCTGGCGATGCCCGGCTGGGCGATCGAAGCCGGCATGCCGCGATGGAAGTTCATCGCCAACCGCTTCCTGACGATCATCGAGAACCGCATAATGGGAACGAACCTGACCGAAGCCCACACCGGCTACCGCGCCTACTCGCGTGAGCTACTGCTGGAGGTCCCGTTCCTCAGAAACTCACTGGACTTCGTCTTTGACTCCGAACTCCTGATGCAGGCTTCGCACATGGGATTCCGCATCGGTGAAGTGCCGGCCCGGTGCCGCTACTTCGACGACATGTCTTCGGTCGGATTCGAGACCGGAGTCGTCTACGGACTGAAGACCCTCTGGGCCGGGTTCCGCCTGATCCTGCATCGCAACGGGATCCTGAAGTCCCGCAAGTACGCCAAGAAGATCTGATTAGGAACCCAAGTTGGTGTCTCCGAAGGGGACGCCAACTAGGACGTGTTCGTAAAACCAACTTGGATTAGCGGCTACTTGGATTCCAATTCGACTACGACTATGCCATCGCTTCCTTTGGCGATCGGCTTGAGTCTGTATTCCTCGAGGACCCAGCCGATGGCCCGGGTCTGGATAGCCGCCAGGCCGACTTCGTCTGCGAGGAGGTAAGGATCAGATGCCGGGTCCTGTTCGATGCGGTACGCCGCGGCAAGGGCCTTCCGGTCCATCAGGATCCGGTCGCCGGGTTCAAGTGAATCAACCGCCTCCTGGACTACCGGCAGGTGCGGGGCCGGAACCCAGCTCATCTCTTTGGCATCGGTGATCCCGAGCGAGTTGGCCCGGTCGGATCGGACCAGAATGTCGACATCGAGGTCGGGCGCGGTGATCACAGCCGTCTCGTCCTCGTCCGGCATGTACTCCTCGATCAGGCTCACCCCTGCGTCTGAGCCCGGCACGACCTGCGGCATGTTCCAGAGCCGGGTGAAGCCGCCGCGCAGCGACTTGCCACCCGGCGGCACCGCGGCCAGGACCGAATCTTCGAAGCGGCTACCGGCGGCCGGCCAGACGTTCGCGACCATCGCTACCGACGCCAGTAACGAGAGTCCGAGCGCCCAGCGTTTCTGAACATTCCCGATCAGGGCACCGTCCTCGCCCGGATCGAGTATCAGCGAGAGCCAGATCGTCGACACCAGCAGGGCGGGCAGGCAGACGTAAGGCAGGATGTGATCGAGCGACCGGTTGTCGAAGTAACTGAAGAGCACGATCCCGTAGGCGGTATTTCCGGCCAGAGCGGTGAAGGCTGTCCGGTGCCCCTGGAAGTAAGCGCGGTTGAGGACGAAGGTGGCGACGATCGCCGCCGCGGAAGCGACGTAGATCCCGGCCACCGCGATTGCCGGGGACCAGGCGTCGAAGTCATAGGTGAGGTCACCGATATCGCCGGCCAGGAAGTCCCGGAGGTAGGTGAAGTAGAGGCCCCAGTCCGGCAGTGACCCGGATGCGATCAGGGTGAGCAGCGCAAAGAGGGCCTGGACCAGGACGATCGAAGCGAACGCCTTGGCCGCCGCGACCAGCAGCCCGCGAATCCTTTCGCCGGCAGGCATCCAGACTGCGGAGACGGCGGTCAGGCCGATCCAGGTGAAGAGCACATAGAGGAACGCCTCGAGCGCCCAGATCGAGGAGATCCCGATCACGGCCAGCGCCAGGAAGTCCATCAACTTCGAGCTGCGGGGCCAGCGGAGCGCGGCGATCGCGAAGACGATCAGCGGCATCGGCAGGCCGAAGCGGATCGCCCCGTGCTGGAGTAGTCCGCCTTCCGGGTAATAAAGCCCCCAGATCAGCACGGTGACTCCGACGGTCAGGGCCGCGGCGGACAGCAGGCGATTCACGCCGGCCATGCGCAGGACCCCGTAGCCGCCGGCGAAGACTCCAGCCGAGAGGAATGCATCGAAGATGCCGAGGGTGCCGTGGCCGATCGGAGCGATCTGAAACCAGGCCGCGATCAGGTAGATCGAACCGATCCCGTACTGGGAGACGGTGTCGACCAACAGTGCCGAGCCGGCGTTCACCTGACTGGCCGCTCCGAGGAAGAGGTTCTGGTGGAACTGCATCACCTCGGTGTCGAAAGCCGCGACCGGGTCGGTGGCCGCGTCTTCCGGCCGTAAGATGACCAGGTCAGGAACGGCGAGCAGGATCAGCAGCACGACCACGAGGTCGACCGCGATTCCCCAGCGGCCGAGCGCCGGCAGCCGGAAGCGACCCCACGCGTAGAGAACCGCTACCCCGACCAGGAGGCCGACGATCAGCGCGGGGCGGTCGAGGTCGGAGATCCCGACAAAGGCCCCGATCCCGCAGACGACGGATACCCCGGCGGCAATCCAGATGGCGCCGGCCCGATCGGCCAGCCAGGCGAGCAGCTGCTCCGGCCTGCCTTTCGAGGCCTCGAAGAGGAGGAGCGCCGTGAACAGCGACCAGACCAGACCGAAGATGAAGGTGGACGGACGGTTGCCGACCGAAGTGACTTCGGGAAGGATCCGGGCCAGAAGGGTCGCCACCCCGAGTGCGAGCCCGAGGACGCCGACCAGGCCGGAGAAGGCCGCCTGCCCAGTGGCAGCGGTAATCCGGCTCTTCAGTTCCAGCACCGCCCAGAGCGCCGTGGGCAGCAGGGCGAAGAACGAAGCGAAATAGAGAAGGGTCTCGGTGTTCTGGTTGTGGGCAGGAAACGGAGCGGGCAGCGGAATCGGATGGATCGCCTTGAGGGCCAGCGGCAGCAGGACCATGAACGCGCCACCGACGAGTGCAACCGTGAGTGCCACGGTCGGTCCCAGACTGCGGGAGGCCCTCATCTGGCCGGCGGGAGAGCCTTGTTCAGCCACGCGGCGATGCTACCGGAGGCCAGATCGGGACTAGACTGAACCTCTTGGAAGCGGGCACGGGGAGAGACCCGGAGAACGAGCCACTCGAGGAGATCGAACAGCAGGCCGGAGAGGTTCTGGCGCCTCCGCCCGGACACCCGAGGTTCCCGGGACTCGACTCCCTGCGGGCCTTTGCCGCAATCGCGGTCCTGCTGGTCCACGTCGGCATCTTCACCGGCGGATTCGAGCCCTGGTACAAGCAGCTCTTCGCCCACCTCGACATCGGCGTTCCGTTCTTCTTCCTGCTCTCCGGGTTCCTGCTCTACCGGCCGATGCTCGCCTCAAAGGTGCTCGGTCTTCCCCGCCAGCGACTCGGCGACTACGCCCGCAACCGCTTCTTCCGGATCTTCCCGCTGTTCTGGGTCGTGCTCACGGTGGTCGCGATCGTGCCCGGCATGGAAGGCATCTTCAGCGGCAACTGGTGGGTCTATTACGGGTTGCTCGACAACTATCCGATCTACACCGCGCAAGAGACCTGCGCCGGCAACCCGTTTGCCTGCGGGATCCCTCCGGCCTGGAGCCTCGGACTCGAACTGGCCTTCTACGTCGCCCTGCCTTTCATCGCCTGGTTCATCTTCAGCCTGATGTCCCTGCTTCGCCGGGTGAGCTGGGTCTGGGTGAACCTCGTCGTGCTCGGCGCGGCCGGTCTCGCCTCTTTCTTTATCCAGGGCTCGGTGCCGACAAGCGACCTCGACCAGTGGCTCTTCTATTCGCCGCTCGGCCGGGCCTGGTGGTTTGCGCTCGGCATGGGGATGGCCGTGATCTCGGTGCTCGCGCAGCAGGAAGACCGAACCCCGGCCGGTTTCGGCTGGATCGCCCGTCGCCCCGGGGTCGCCTGGCTCATTGCCGGAGCCGGCTACTTCGTGATGGCGATCTTCGTGCTCGAGCCCGGTCCGTCACTCAACTTCCCGACGACCGGCCGCGGCGAGTACCTCACGGAGTACTTCATCTTCGGCCTGATCTCCGCCCTCGTACTGCTGCCCGCGATCCTCGGACATCAGGGTGCGAGTTCAACCCGGCGGCTGCTGCGTCACCCCGCGCTGATCTGGCTCGGCCTGATCTCCTACGGAATCTTCCTCTGGCACTTCCCGGTGATGCGGGCCCTGCTCGACCTCGGAGTGGCCGGCAGCGATTCATCCTTCCGCTTCCCGTTGCTCGCGATCTCGACCCTCGCGGCCACGGTCGCGCTTTCGGCGATCACTTACTACTCGGTGGAACGCCCGCTCATGACCTGGTCGCGGAGGCGCGGCAAAAGGGTCAATCAGGCTGGCTGAGACTCAGTGCCCACGCAGGACGTT
Source organism: Solirubrobacterales bacterium (assembly GCA_051306195.1). Taxonomy (GTDB): domain Bacteria; phylum Actinomycetota; class Thermoleophilia; order Solirubrobacterales; family 70-9; genus 67-14. Next base: position 11,490 of record JBPPMT010000062.1, on the reverse strand, counting down.
GCCGGTACGGCGCCAGTTGTTCAGGCTGCGGAAGTCGTCAACGGTCGACCCCGGAACCTTGCCTTCCGGCTTCTCGGAGTAACCCTCGACCAGGTCGATCGGGGTCTCTTTTCCTTCTCCGTCGACGGCCTCGACCTTCCAGACTCCGGCGGTCGACCGGAAGCTCGTGGCTTCGGTCAATTCGCCGTCAACGAAAAGCATTCCTGTCTGGTCGTCGGCTCCGTAACCGCCCGGCATGCCCGATCCGACATCACTCATGTACCGGGTCCGACGTTCCGGATCCTGGTGGTAGTGGACGCAGAAGCTGCCCTTCAGAACCCCGAGCCCCTGTGCCGCAGCAGGCAGGCCGGAGGAAGTCGTGATGCCGTACTCGAACCAGGCCATCGCGCCGGCGCTCTGGCCGCAGATCAGGATTCCTCGATCGAGACACATCTCGAGCATCTCGCCGATCCCGTGGGCCTGCCAGATGGCAACCAGGTTGACCAGGCTTCCGCCACCGACGTAGATCACGTCCTGGCTCAGCAGGTGGGCGCTGACGTCGATCGGGTTGGCCCCGAGCCGGAAGAGCGAGATGTCGGAGACCTCGCAGCCCCGGCTGCCGAAGGAACGGCGAAAGCGGTGGATCTGGTCCTCGGGATCACCGCTGGCGGTCGGCAGGAGGCAGATCTTCGGCACCGCTTCTCCGGAGAGTTCGATGATGTGGTTGCAGATCGATTCGTTGCCATCGAGGCGATCGAACTCGTGACCTCCCATTACGAATAGACGGCGGCTCATGGAAGAAGCCTAAGCGGCGAGCGGTGAGGACGTCCACGGCAGCGACGATTCGCCGACCAGCGGAATGTGATCGGTAGACCCAAGGAATCGGGTGGCGATCTGTGTTGTCTTCGGGTGGTCACCGCGGAGCTCGAGCCCGTACGCCCGCGCTTCCGGGCGGGAGGCAACAACCTGGGCGAGGCCGGTGTCCACGAAGTGGAGAGCCGCACCGTCGGCGGCACCGTAGCCCGGCCGCAGCCCGGTCTTCAACTCGTCTTCGTAGACCTTGTGCCGGGACGAACCGGCTTCGAAGTGGACCATGTTCGAGAACGGCAGGAAGCCGAGTCCGAGAACCCGCTTGCTCGCGTCCTGATAGCCGGTGAGTCCTTCGTCGAACCAGCAGAGTGAGCCGGCACTGAGTCCGCAGAGGATGATCCCCCGCTCCCAGGCTTCCCGCAAGATCTCGTCGATTCCGTGGGCCCGCCAGACACCGAGCATGCTGATCACGCTGCCGCCGCCGACGTAGATCAGGTCCTGGGAGAGCAGGTGGTCACGAATGTCCTTGACCCCCTTCTCCCGGCGGAACAGGGAAATGTGGGACGCCTCGGAACGGTCACGGAAGGCGTTGTAGAAGCGGACCACGTAATGGTCGGCGTCGCCACTGGCGGTGGGCAGGAAGCAGACCCGGGGCTTCTTCAGCCCGGTGAGGGAGCAGACGAAGTCGTCCAGCAGCGGGTTGCCGGATTCCATGGAAAAACCGCCGCCACCGAAGGCGACTATCTGCCGTTTGATTCCCATGACCGGATATTCGACCCGGGACCCCTTTGCCATTTTGGACCCCGGTCGAAAATGGGGCGGTACACGGTCGGACCGGTGTCCCAGAGGCTTCAGCTCACAATTGGCGTCGTCAGCTTTGCCGACCAGGCGAAAGCTGGCTCGATCTCACTCAGGTTCGACAACGGGCGGTCCAGCCTCGGAGGGGTCCTTCAGGACAAGGTGACCCTGCCGACCGACGCAAACTTCACTTCGCCCGACTGCCGACCCCCCGGGAAGTAACAATGCGCCTCGATGGAGGCGACCCCCAATCAAGGTGAGGCCGAGCACCACCTGAGCGATCCCGGCAAGGAGGCCAGGGCGAAGGCGGGTGTGCCGGTGGTCCCGGTCTTCGACGGGTACCGGGCGTTGGCGATCCTCGGCGTGGTCATGCTCCATCTCTCAGGCCAGTCGGGCCTCCTTCGGGAAGGCGACGGCGGCTTGGTCCCGCTCCTGATCAACGGTACGTTCGGGCACGCCATAGACATACTCTTCGTGGTCAGCGGCTTCGTCGTGTTCCTGCCAACTGTCGCCCGTGGAGGAGATTTCGGGCGGATCACGCCGTATGCAATCAGGAGGATCTCACGTCTATTCCCGGCCTATTGGCTGATCCTCGCGATCATCCTGATCCTGATCGTGGCAATGCCCTCAGAAGCAGCCCCGACACCGGGCATCGGCAGCATCCTGTTTCACGCCATCGGGCTCCAAAGTCCCGCGTCGATGATTTTTGGTGGGATTGCGACTGGCTTTGCCGTCAACCCGGCGGTCTGGACCCTGTCCCTGGAAGTCACCTTCTACCTGGTGTTGCCGCTGATTGCCGGTATCTACTTCCGGCATCCGTTCTTCGGACTGGGCATCGCAGCCATCATCACCCTGGCCTGGACCACGGGATTCGAACACATCTCGAGGATCTCGGATCAGCTCGGACTGGAACTTTCCGGAGTGGAATTGCTGCGCCTGATCGTGGCGTCCGATCTTCAACTGCCCGCCTGGGCCTTCTCCTTCGCGCTGGGGATGACCGGGGCCTGGGTCTTCGTCCGGGTCCGGGCATTGCCCCCCGGCGAAAGGCGTGACCGGTTGATCAGGGTGGTCCTGCTCGTTTCCGCCGTCGGCCTCGCCTTCTTCGTCTGGCGAGCCGGCTCATTTGCCGGCGAAACGCCGGTCCGGCTGGTTGCCCAGGTGGCTCGACATTCGGTTGACGTCGCCATCGGTTATTCGGCCTGCCTGGCAGCGCTCATGGTCGCCATCGCCCTCGGCCCGCCCTGGGTCAGACGCCCCTTTGCCGCACCGAAAGTACGACAACTGGGCGACATCAGTTACGGAATATTTCTTTCTCACCTCGTCCTTATCTACTACCTGGACGAGTTCACATCCCTTCCGGAGGGCGGTGGGCTCGGCTCTCTCCTGGTCTGGATGGTTTTGGTCATACCCGCGGCTGTGGCATACGGATACCTGTCGGCCAGGTTCCTCGAGCAGCCGGTCAGACGCTGGGCCCGGCGGTTCGGTCGGCGGGCTCAGCCGGTATCCAAATAGACTGCCCCGTCCATGCGCGAGAAGAGTCCCGAGACCCACGAAGAGAAACTTGAATACCTGCGTGACCTGCGTGAGCAGGCGCTGAACTCGGCCTCCGAGGAGGCGGTCGAAAAGCACCACGCCAAAGGCAAGCTGACCGCCCGCGAGCGGATCGGGGTCCTGCTGGACCCGGGCTCGTTCGAAGAGCTCGACACTTTCGTCCGTCACCGGACCCACGAGTTCGACATGGACAAGCGCCGTCCCTGGGGCGACGCGGTGGTCACCGGTCACGGGACGATCGACGGTCGCAAGGTCTTCGTCTTCTCCCAGGACTTCACCGTCTTCGGTGGCTCACTCGGCGAAGTGATGGCCGAGAAGATGTGCAAGGTCATGGACCTCGCGGCCAAGGTCGGCGCCCCGGTGATCGGTCTCAACGACTCGGGCGGCGCCCGGATCCAGGAAGGCGTTGTCTCGCTCGGCGCTTATGGCGATGTCTTTGCCCGCAACGTCTCCAGCTCCGGCGTGATCCCCCAGATCAGCGTGATCATGGGCCCCTGCGCCGGTGGCGCGGTCTATTCGCCGGCGATGACCGACTTCATCTTCATGGTCAAGGAGACCTCGCACATGTTCATCACCGGCCCAGAGGTGATCAAGACGGTCACCGGCGAAGAGGTTGAGTTCGAGGAACTTGGCGGAGCGATGACCCACAACTCCAAGTCCGGCGTGGCCCACTTCGCCGCCGAAGACGAAGAGAGCTGCCTGGAAGACGTGCGTTACCTGATGAGTTTCCTGCCGCTCAACAACCTCGAGCAGCCGCCGCACTTCGACACCGGTGACGACCCCGACCGGGAGGACCCGGAACTCGACACCTTCGTTCCGGACGATCCGAACAAGCCCTACGACATGCGCAAGGTCGTGGCCAAGGTGGTCGATGACGGCGAGTTCTTCGAGGTCCACGAGCACTTCGCCAAGAACATCGTGGTCGGCTTCTCCCGGCTGGACGGCCATCCGGTCGGCATCGTCGGCAACCAGCCCGCCTTCAAGGCCGGCGTGCTCGACATCGAATCCTCGGAGAAGGCCGCCCGGTTCGTCCGCACCTGCGACGCCTTCAACATCCCGATCATCACCTTCACCGATGTGCCCGGGTTCATGCCTGGCACCGATCAGGAGTGGAACGGCATCATCCGCCACGGCGCCAAGCTGCTCTACGCCTACACCGAAGCGACCGTGCCGAAACTGACCGTCGTCACCCGCAAGGCCTACGGCGGCGCTTACGACGTCATGGCTTCCAAGCACATGCTCGCCGACTTCAATTTCGCCTGGCCGACCGCAGAAATCGCCGTGATGGGCCCCGAAGGCGCGGTCAACATCATCTACCGCCGTGACATCGCCAAGTCGCCGACCCCCGAGGACCGGCGCGCGAAGCTGATCGAGGACTACAAGGCCCACTTCGCCAATCCGTATTCAGCGGCCGAACGTGGCTACATCGATGACGTCATCGAACCTCGCCAGACCCGGCCCAAGCTGATCAAGGCCCTGCGTACCCTCCAGACCAAACGGGTCGCCCAGCCGAAGCGCAAGCACGGCAACATCCCCCTCTAGAGATGAGCCGAGCGATCTCACCTTCCGCGACGCCCGAAGAAGCCGCCGCGATCAGCGCTGCGATCAACCTCTTCCAGGCCCAGACTGCCCCGCCGCCGCCCGCGGAATCCACCGCGATGGATCCCTGGCTCAAGGCGGCCTACGAAGAGGGTGTCTCGGCCAAGGTCTCCTTCGGTCCGTCGCCCTTCTTCGGCGAACTCTGATCCGAAAACTGCACCGGAGGGATAGCATCGGGGCAGCCGGATTTCGATTCACCAGAGTCCACATACGAGGAGGAGCTCATGGCAGTAGTCAAGATCATCGAGTTGGTCGGAAGTTCACGGGTATCGACCGACGACGCCGCCCAGCAGGCACTCAAGCAGGCGCAGGATTCGCTGCGGAACATCCGCGCCGTCGACATCGTCTCGACCGGCATCCGCGGAGAGCACCTGGACGAGTACCGGGCGCACGTGCGGGTCGCGTTCCTGATCGAAGGCGCTGACGTGACCTGATCGGAGGTCAACGTTGGTAGCTTTCCGAATCCATGGAAGCTTCCGAAGAACCTGACTACCAGCGGTCCATCGCCGAAATCGAAGCGCTGATTGAAGGCGGGGCGCGGGTCATCGACGTGCGGGCCGCTCACGAATTCGATGCCGCCCACCTCGCCGGTTCCGAAAGGATCGGCCTCGAAGTCCTGCCGGACCATCGCGACGAACTCGACCCGGACGTACCAATCGTCTTCTACTGCCGCGTCGGAAACCGCTCGGCCATGGCGGCCGACGCTTTCGGTGCCTCGGGCTACGACGTGAACTCCCTCGACGGCGGGATAGCCGCCTGGATCGAAGAAGGCAAGACGATCGAACCAGCCGACGGATACGTAGCCGAACCCGGAGAAGCCGCCGCAATCCTCGAAGCTCGAGCACGGGCCGCCGGACACTAGGCCCCGGGCGGGATAGGCCCGCTAAAAACTAAATACCCAAAATCCAGTCCGGTTTCGGTGCTTTGCTACTATCAGCCGTGTAAATCGCTGACAGTCACGCAGAAGGAGCACCGATGGAGCCCAGTACGGCCCCCGCCAAACCCAAACCGAAGCCACTCGCCAAGCCTGGCGACAAAGGCGTCGAGCAGGAAGAAGGCAAGGTCCAGAAGGGCAAGAGCAAGCTCGGCTCCCTGAATAACCCGGAGACCTACGACAACGTCCCCGGCCACGTGATCCCGATCCTCGAGCATGAATTCGAGGACTTCGAAGGCGAAGCGAACCTCTTCCTCGACGGTGAGACCCCGGAACCGGAGTTCATCGGCTTCCGGCTCAAGCAGGGCGTCTACGGACAGCGCCAGCCCGGCGTCCAGATGGTCCGAGTCAAGCTCCCGATGGGCGGCATCACCCCCGATCAGATGGATGCCTTCGCCGATTCGGTGGAGACTTACGCGCCGCTCGAGAAGGGTCACATCACGACCCGCCAGAACATTCAGATCCATCACGTTCCGCTGAACCAGATGGTCCACATGCTGCGGGACCTCGCCCCGTCCGGACTTTCCTCCCGCGAAGGCTGCGGCAACACCGTGCGCAACGTGACCGGTGACCCGTGGGCCGGCGTCGCCGAAGACGAGATCTTCGACCCGACCTCCCACGCCAGCGCCTACGTGCGTTATTTCGTGCGCCACCCGACGACGCAGCTGATGCCGCGGAAGATCAAGACCGCGTTCACCGGCTCCGACGCCGACCGCGCGATCACCGGCATCCACGACATTGCTTTCATCAGCCGGATCAAGGATGGCGTCAAGGGCTTCGAGATCCGTGTCGGTGGTGGCACCTCGATCATGGCCCGGATCGCGCCGACCCTCTACGACTTCGTCGAAGCCGACAACGGCGACTACCTCAAGGTCTCCGAGGCCGTATTCCGCATCTTCGACCGTCAGGAATGGCTTCGTGCCAACCGGGCCCGCGCCCGGATCAAGGTCCTGGTGGACAAGGTGGGGATCGAAGAGGTCCGCCGCATGGTTGACGACGAGCTCAAGGGCGACTGGGTCAACGAGCGCGACTTCCGCGTAGACCACATGCTCTTCGACCTCGACGAAGAGGCTGCACTTCCCGAGGCAGCCCCGGCGACCAGCTCGCCGAACGGTGACCGCTCGGACTTCGAGACCTACCTCGAGGCGAACGTCCAGAAGCAGAAGCAGGACGGCTTCAACACGGTCGAGGTGCGGATCGTCCGCGGCGACCTCACCCCGAAGCAGTTCCGCGGCCTCGGCCAGATCATGCGTGATTACACCGGTGGTTTCGCCCGGACCACGGTCCAGCAGAACCTGGTGCTGCGCTGGGTCACGGACGACGCGCTCTACGACGTGTGGAAGCGGCTCGGAGAACTCGACCTCGACGACGTCGGCCCGAGAAGGATCACCGACGTGGTCAGCTGTCCCGGTACCGACAGCTGCAAGATGGGCATCACCAGCTCGATGGGCCTGAACAAGGCGGTCCAGGAGCGGCTCGAGTCGATGAACATCACCGACCCGCTGACCCGCTCGATCCACGTCAAGATGAGCGGTTGCCCGAACGGCTGCAGCCAGCACCACATCGCCAACATCGGCTTTTACGGCGCTTCACTGAAGGTCGGTGGCCGGACGATGCCCGCCTACGTACCCCACCTCGGTGGCAAGTACATCGACGGCGAGGTCATCTTCGGCACCAGGCTCAAGTCCCGCCTTCCCTCCCGCCGGGTCCCGGACGCGATCGAGCGCTGGGTGAAGATGTACGAGTCCGAACGCGAGGACGGCGAAGTCTTCAATGACTACGTCGATCGTGTCGGCACCGCCCACATGGAAGCCGCGGTCAAGGACCTGACCCTGCCGGCAGATTTCAACCTCGACACGATGCAGGAGTTCATCGACTGGAACCGCTCCGACCCGTACGTGGTCGAACGTGGCGAAGGCGAGTGCGCGATCTAGCCCCCGGCTGGCCCACACTTGGACCATGGAACCGACCACAGCCATAAGCCCTGAAACGAAGGACCTCGAAAAGGCCCGCTCGCGCTTCGACGAAGAAGCGGTGTCCGAGGAGCTCGAGTCACGCTCGGCCTCCGAGGTGCTCGAGTGGGCCTTCGACCAGTTCGGACAGGACATGTACATCGCCTGCTCGTTCCAGAAGACGAGTTCCGTGGTGATGCAGCTGGCGACCGCGATCAACCCGCAGGCCCGGTTCTTCTACCTCGATACGGACGTCCTCTTCCCGGAGACCTACGAGACCAGGGACCGTCTGGCCGAACACTTCAACGTCGAGTTCGAGCGTTGGCACAACATCACGCTCGAGGAGCAGGCCGCCGAGTACGGCGACAAGCTCTGGAAGCGTGACCCCGACGCCTGCTGTGGACTTCGTAAGGTCGAACCGATGCGCCGCGCGCTTTCCACGGTCGATGCCTGGGTCGCGGGAGTCCGCCGCGCCGACTCGGCCACCCGGGCCAAGACCCGCAAGCTGGCCTGGGACAAGAAGTTCAACATGTGGAAGCTGAACCCGATCGCCGACTGGACCGAACGCGATGTGTGGAACCACCTGAACGAGCACAACGTGCCGTACAACCCGCTTCACGATCAGGGGTATCCGTCGATCGGATGCACCCACTGCACCCGTCCGGTCGTGCCCGGTCAGTCGTCCCGTGATGGACGCTGGTCAGGTTCCGGCAAGACCGAATGCGGGATCAACTAGAGCCTTCCCTGTCGGCAGACGACCTCTGCCAGACGACTTGCCCGGTGCGATAAACGCTACCCTGCGCAACTAATCTTTTCCAACCTTCCCTGTCAACAAACACTTCATTAGGACGAGCTGACTATGACTGAACTGGCCCTGACTCTCTCGGAACGGCAAACTGCCGACTTCGAAATGATCGGCAACGGCGGCTTCGCCCCGTTGACCGGATTCCAAGGTTCCGAGGACTGGAGCCGCGTATGCACCGACATGCGCACCGCCGCCGGCGAATACTGGCCGATCCCGATCACCCTCCCGACCGACCTCGAATGTGCGGTCGGCGACGTGGTCGCATTGTCTTCAGACGAAGGCAAGCCGCTGGGATCGATCACCGTCGAGGAGATCTTCGAGCGTGACATAGACCGCGAAGCCCGCGAGGTTTACCGGACTGACGACAAGGAGCACCCCGGTGTTGCCGCCATCGTCGAAGAAGGCAGCCGCTGCATCGCCGGTCCGATCCAGGTGGACGCCCTGCCGGACCACGAAGAAGCTTTCATGCGCCGTTACCTCACCCCGGCCGAGTCTCGCCAAGAGTTCGCCGACCGTGGCTGGAAGAAGATCGTCGCTTTCCAGACCCGTAACCCGATCCACCGCGCTCACGAGTACCTGACCAAGGCCGCTCTCGAGACCTGCGACGGGCTGTTCATCCACCCGTTGATCGGCAAGACCAAGGCCGGCGACATTCCGGCTGACGTTCGCATGCGCTGCTACGAGGTCCTGATGGAGGACTACTACCCGAGCGACCGTGTAGTGCTCGGCGTCAAGCCGGCCAAGATGCACTACGCCGGCCCGCGCGAAGCCGTCCTCCACGCCATCGTGCGCCGGAACTACGGTGCCACCCACTTCATCGTCGGACGCGATCACGCCGGTGCCGGTGACTACTACGGCACCTACGACGCGCAGGAGATCTTCGACGACATCGACACTGACGAGCTCGGTATCGAGCCGCTGATGTTCGAACATACTTTCTGGTGCCATAAGTGCGAAGGACTTGCTTCCGGCAAGACCTGTCCTCATGACGCCGACTCCCATCTTTTCCTTTCGGGAACCAAGGTGCGCGAGATGCTGGGCAACGGCGAGATGCCGCCGCCCGAGTTCTCCCGTCCCGAGGTCGCCCAGATCCTGATCGACGCTTACAAGGAGGACAACTAACAAATGTCAGACAAAGGATTCACCCTCTGGTTCACCGGACTCTCAGGAGCCGGCAAGACCACCATCTCCGAGCTGCTCGCCACCGAGCTGACGGCTCGTGGATCGCGCCTGGAGATTCTCGACGGCGACATCGTCCGTGAGAACCTCTCTAAGGGACTCGGCTTCTCCAAGGAAGATCGCGACACGAACATCCGTCGCATCGCCTTCGTCGCTGACCTGCTCTCGAGGAACGGCACCCCGGTAATCACCGCCGCGATCTCCCCGTACAAGGCGATCCGTGACGAAGCCCGCGAGATGATGGGCGACCGGTTCATCGAGGTCTACATCGAGGCTTCGGTCGACGCCTGCGCCGAGCGCGACGTCAAGGGTCTCTACGCCAAGGCTTTCTCCGGCGAGATCAAGGAGTTCACCGGTGTCTCGGATCCGTACGAGGCTCCCGAGAACCCCGAGGTCGTAATCAAGACCGAAGAAGAAGAGCCGGCCGAATCAGCCGCCAAGCTGATCACCTACCTGGAAGAGCGCGAGCTCATCCCGGCAGCGGTCGCTTCGTAGCACCAGGCATCAGCAAGGCGCATAGCGCCGAGCAGCATCAAGCGAAGGGCGGCCAAGTGCCGCCCTTCGCATTGCACCAAGCAGAAGTGGGGGTGATCGAAGTGCCATTTGCACGCAGATCTCCCCCAGTGGTCAGTTCTGGTCGAGATCCACTCTCAACAACGCAAGCAGATCGGCCGACTCGTATTTGACCATGTCGTAGGTGAAGCGATGAACTCCGTACCCCGCCCCTCGTAAATCCTTGGTTCGATTCGCGTCATTGAGGAACGCCATGCGACCCTGGTGAAACTCGAACCCGTCCAGCTCCACGATCAGGCGAGCATCCCGCCAAAGGCAATCAACCTCGTATCCGTAAACGGTTTGATTGATCTCGGGTAAAGGCAGTCCGCCATTTCTGCAAAGCTCGAGGAACATGACCTCGAGCTCGGACCGGGTGATTGCTGTTTCGGGATGGCGGCTCTCGATAAGGCGTCGGAACCTGCCGGCGCCCCTTCTCCCTCTACTGGCGCCTACGCAATGGACAAGGTCATCTTTCCTGAGGAGACCTTTTCTGTCCGCCTCATTGAAGGCGGCTCTAAGGGTCTTTTCGTCGAGAACGGCAGCCATATCGAGAAGGGTCCTGGCGACCGTGGTGACCGGAATCCCACGATGCACCTGAACGAACTCCCTCCCAAGGTTGCGGCTTCGGATCACGCGAAATCGTCCGCGGGTTGCAAGACCAGGAGCCCCCAGAATGCCTGAACTCGGAGCTCGGCTCTCTGATCTCACAAGCTCGATTGGATATGTCCATTTGTGAAACCCCCAAAGAGCTGCCGCGCTGCGTCGGGCAAGATATGCGCCCGCACCACCGGCCAGGACGGACGCCATCCAAATCGCTTCACTCGTCGAGATCTCGCGACCGACTGCGTAAACCCCATCGGTTATAGGCAAGAGCCACCCCGACCTCGTTCTGCGGAGCACAGTGTTTGCGCTGAGACCTGCGTCTAGGAGCTGCTGTCGCGAGACCACCCCGTGTTGCGGCCTCGCCAACCCCAAAAGGCGGATGGTCAGCTCGCCGGAATTCGTCGTGGCCGTCATCCGTCCAGCGTCAACGTTCGGACCTCAAATATGGGTCACAAAGCTAAAATGAGAGTCACTGGGGGCGATCGAAGTGCGAATGGCACGCGGATCTCCCCCACTGGTGGTCAGGGCTTTGGGGGGACTTCTGGCTGGCCTAGATCGTAGGTCTGGTAGGCGCCGAAGCGGCTGAAGGTCTTGTGGGTCGGTCCGTGGTAGTCGGATGAAGCCGTGGCGCTGATTCCCAGCTCCCGGGCGAGACTCAGGAGGTGCTCGGTCTGCTCCTTCGTGTGCGACGGGTAGTAGACCTCGATGCCGCCGATGTCGAGCGA
>JBPPMT010000048.1:0-10727 GCA_051306195.1 Solirubrobacterales bacterium | reverse complement strand
GCCTGCTCGCGCCAGTCCTGGAAGAGCCGGAACATGTCGTTGACATGCTTGGTGCTGAACGCACTCGTCTTTGAGGTGGGATTGTCCGTGTAGAAGTACACGGTTCGACCGATGTAATGCGTGCTTCGGGCCCGAAGCAAGGCGCGTACGAACGTTGCTACGTCCTCTGAGATCAGGTCCGGCAGAACAAAGAGCTCGTCGGGGAGGACTTCGGCCCGAAAGAGACGTCCACACATCGTGTAGGACACCTTGGCGCCGAACGCAGCTCGGATACTGTCCATGTGCTCCGCCGGGAGTGAGCGATTCGCGGGGTCGAAGGGGCGGAAAGCACGCTCGGACGGGGACCACCGAAGGAATCCACCCATTACGATATCGGCCCCCGTTTTGTGGGCGTGCATGCGCAGGGTTTCCACCGCATCACGGGTGAGGACATCGTCCCCGTCGACGAACAGGATGTGTGTTCCGAGCGCACTCGCGCGGCCCGCGCGGCGGGCCTGGTTCAAGCCTCGATTGGTCTCATGGCGGACCAAGCGACAGTGGGGGACCGATTCTGCGAACTCTTCGATCAGGGCCCGCGTCGCCTTGTTGGTGCTCGCATCGTCGACGATGATGATCTCGAACTCATCCTCGCGGAGGGTCTGCAGACGCAGGGACTCGAGACACGGACGAAGCAGCTCCGGCGCGACGTCGTAAACCGGAACCACAACCGATACAAAAATCGGCTTCTGCGAATGCGGCGATTGGTCGAGGCCGTTGCCGATGGCTGCACCGTTGTGCCGTGCGCGCTTTCGCAGAACACTTATGCAGTCGTGGTCGTTCCGGAACCAGGTCGTGTCTACCCTGAGTCCGGAGTCGTCAGCGATCTCCGCCATCTTCTCCGGGGTCATGTCGGTGCGATCACCGAGTTCCCGCGCGCCCCTGCCGCTGTGGTCGAGCCACATAAAGCCATCCGGCTTGAGACGCGGTGTGAACTGGCGGAGGTATTCGGCGATGACATCAGGGGGCATATGCACCATGGAGTCGAACGAAGCGATGATGTCGTAGCGCTGAGAGGCGGGAAGCATTCCGCATGAGTGTCCGTCATTGACGTAGTAATTCACCGGCAAAGACAGGGGCCGCAGGCGCTGGAGGCAGGCCTCGATGCTCGCCTCGTCCATATCGAGAAGGTCGATCTCGGCGGCGTAGCGGATCAGCTCAAACGTAAATCGCCCGTCGCCGGGCGAGAGTTCCAGGATCGTGTTCTGGTAGCCGCGTACTTGCGGACGCAGGCTGGTGTCCGCCACCCGCGATACTTCCGAGAAGACCTCCTGATCGCCGCCGTTTCGGCGAACCGCGCTAAAATCGATGTTCCTCCGGAGATCAGAGATGCTTTTGCGCACTTCGCCGTTTGGCATTCATTTCACCCTATTTCACCTCACAATTCCTTGGTGGTCACGCATGAATCTACGGCTGTGGAAGTAGAAGGAAACGAAGCCGGCGTCCGGCTGAATATCGCCCGGTCAACATCCACCGAGCACCTGAAGGTCGTCTCCAGGGGGGAGGGCAATGCACTGCATATAGGCGAGAACTGCAAGGTAGCTGGCCATATCTTCCTGGCGGACGGGGCTCGGCTCGTGATTGGGGACAACCTCACGTGCACTGGGCGAATCATCTGCCATTTGCACGAAGGGAGCTCGGTCCAGATAGGCAACGATTGCCTGCTCGCGGCGGAGACTTCATTTCGTCCCTCCGATGCCCACAAAATCTTTGACGTGGGGGCGAACACGCGAATCAACCCACCAAGGCCGATCCGGCTTGGGGATCATGTTTGGGTCGGCGAGGGGGTGCTGTTCCTCAAGGGAGCCGAGGTCGGGCCTGGTTCGATCGTTGGGGCTCGGTCGGTGGTTTCGACTTCGTTTGAGGCGAATTCCCTGGTTGCCGGCTATCCAGCAAAGTTGATCAAAAGCCAGGTCTACTGGGATACTTGAGAATCGTTCTTCAATGCCCCTCCGAACTTTTCACAGACACGAGGGGTACTCACCTCGGGTAGAACACAGTGCGGAGAGTCTCCGGGTCGACCGGATTTGATAACCGCGCCTTGTAGTAAGCGGAGTTCGTAGCACCGGGAGGCTTTCGCGGAAAGTCAAACGGCTCTTTCGTGAGTGACTCCACCTCGATGAACCCCGCCCACTTGAGCATGCGCTCGAGTAGAGGACGTGTCGGATGCCACCCGGTAAGCACGAGGTCATCGGGGAAGTGGTCCTTGGAAAGTATCCCGGCACGATTGAACAGCGCTAGCTCCGTGGAAGGATGCGTTTGAGATGAAATGAACAGGAACTCGGGACGAAGCGAGGACAAGTAGTCGATCAGCATTTGCGGGTACCGAAAATGGTACATGAGGCCGAGACAGAGGACTACGTCATGCCGCGGGAGTGTATGGCACTCGAAGAGCGTCTTGCGTTCAATGGTCAAATCAAGTTGCTCGTCTTCTCGAAGGCGCAAGAGCAGCTCGTGGGTTTGCGCCAGAGTGTTCCTGAAGGGGTCCGGTTCGGCGACCGTAACTATTGCACCCATCCTGGCAAGCTCGACACTGAGGCCACCGGTATTGGCTCCGATGTCGAGTACCCGTCGCCCCTGCCAGAAGCCCGGATCATCTCGTGTCAGTATCGCCGCCAGCATTTTAGGGTCCCACATACCGGCGAAGAGTTCCTGTCCATTGTGGTCGTAGACCGACTGGGTTGCTTTAATCCGAGTCATCAGGAGTTTAGAGCTGCGATCCCCGCTCGATCGCCATGTATCGACAACTCTGGTAGGTGAGGCTCGGGCCAATCATTTCTTTGCCTGATGACAACGCTCTCCTTCAAGTTCGAGGCCAGCTAGCAGGTACGGACCAACTAACTGCCGGAACCATAGCGCGAAGGTGAGACACTGCCGGGCGTTACGCGGATGGTTGACGGCGATGAAGCGAAACGCGTTGCCGGCCAGCCTTCTCCAGCGCTGAGACTCGTCGCCTTGACTGTTTCGAAAGGAAGGCTCCGCATCTGAGTTGGAGGATTCTGTCCGTCAGAGTTTCGGCGATGAGCTTTGCCTCGGGCGTCAGCTGGAGTTGATTCCCATCGGATGCCCCTGGGGAGACTTCGACCTCCATCTCGGGGAGTGCTTGATACTGGACATTCCCGAGCGCGGACGCAACCGCCAGGATCCACCGTGCAGGGCGTCCGCCATTCTGCTCGGCTGGGGGGAGCGGCAATACATAGTTGGTCAGTTCACGCCGCCACGCGATGGGACCAGGATCCAAGGAGTTGACGACACTGGCGACGGCATTCACTCCCGGTGCGAAGCCGCTTATCAGGCGTTCAAGAGTGCTCGGGTCAGACCATGGATTCTCGAGCGCCGTCAAGACGGCGTAGGGTGCGTGGGCAGGCGTATCCATCATTGCCCGCTCGACGCTCGAGTAACGGCCCCGTCCGTGCCGGATGGTCTTGTGTATCTCAACTCTCGTGTGTTTCTCTGTCACCTTCAGCAGAGCTGCAAAGTGTTCAGAACTCGAGCCTCCGTCGCGAATTGTGCAGGTCCAATTCTCGTAGCTCTGTTTGGTCATCTGATCGATGAACCGTTCTAACGCGGCTATCGACGGCGAACTCGTAGCAACGCAGATCACAACCAGCGGCCGGAGTGCGAGGGCGCCCGTTACGGAACCGTCGATATCGAATTGCCCGGGGGTGAACGCGAGGCGAGGGGCTCGCCACCCCTGCTTGATCTCGATGGTTCCAAGCGGGGCCCGTACCCGATGCCGAAAACCGATGCGGACATCGAGCTCCAAAGTTGCCAGCCTCGAAGCGTTGACCTTCGGGAAGTCGACGACACTCCACCACGATTGGTCGCCGGCATCTTTGGCACGGGACTCCGTGAACCTGGTGACCGGCGCTTCGACTCCGTCTACAAGCAGCCTGGGCTCGGTAATGCGAGGGCGGTCGACCCGACACGAGCCACGAAGCAGTGCGCAGGTTCCTTTCCCGACTGCCACCGTCGGCGCCCCACCTTCGAGCGTTGTGTCGATCGTTCCCGATTCCATGATGGGCAGGTTAGAGCCTGTCGGCTTGCGAGGCACCCGTACCCCTAGTATTCACGGCGTGGATAATGCAGTAGAGGTCAGGGATCTGCGGAAGTCATTTGTGGTCCCCGAGCACCAACTCGAGACCGTCCGCGAACGGTTCGCGACGGGGCGGCTGAAGTCGAAATCAAGTTTGATGACCGCGCTCGATTCGGTCTCCTTTGACATTCCTTCAGGGCAGTTTTTCGGCATTGTTGGAAGAAACGGGTCGGGCAAGAGCACTCTGTTAAAGCTGATGTCAGGTATTTATCGCGCTGATTCCGGCACGATCCGCGCGAATGGGAAGGTCGCGCCGATCATCGAGTTGGGCGTTGGGTTCAATCCCGAGTTGACGGCGACCGACAACGTCGTGCTGAACGGGGTCATGCTGGGGCTTACTGAACGTGAAGCACGTGACCGTCTTTTCCAGGTCGTGGAGTTTGCGGGACTGAGCGACTTCATGGGGCTCAAGCTGAAGAACTACTCATCCGGAATGAGAATGCGCCTGGCCTTCTCCGTCATGGTGCACGTCGACGCTGACATACTGCTGATCGATGAGGTTCTGGCGGTGGGGGACGGGGCCTTCAAGGTTCAGTCCGAGGCTGCCCTGCGGGAGCTGAACGCGGCAGGGCGAACGATCATTCTCGTGACCCATTCGATGTCCACGATCCAGGCGCATTGTGATCAAGCGTTGTTGCTCGAAGGCGGTTTCGTAGACACCTTCGGGGCACCGGAAAAGGTGGCCGCACGCTACGCCGAGCTGATGAACGAGAACCCCGCGGTTCGGCGCGTCAGCACCAAGCCGGAGCCTTCGCTGGCCGGGGTGGTTTCCTGAGTTCCGGTCCGATAATGGCGGATCCGGGCCGGTTTTACATCTCTGGGCCGTCGGCGCTTGGCGAGGACCAGAGCCGATTCTGGAGCTTGCTCTGGCTCGTGTCGAGAATCGAATTCAGGCTGCGATACCACGGATCGCTGCTGGGGTACGCGTGGTCGCTGCTTAATCCGCTCCTACTTTTTGGCGTTATTTACCTCTTTTTTAGCCAAGTCATCAAGTTCGGTGGCAACATTGAGCACTACGGGGTTGTGCTCCTTCTCAACATCATGCTGTTCGGCTTCTTCTCCGAAGCGACCAACACATCGGTGCAGTCGCTGGTGTCACGTGAACGGATGCTCAGGACCACTCACTTTCCAAGGATTGTGATTCCCCTTGCCGGCGTGATCACTTCGATGCTAACGCTTGTTACTGGACTACCAGTCGCGTTTGCATACATCTTGTTCGACGGGGTGACTCCTATGTGGACCTGGCTTTTGATGCCGGTGATCATTGCGCTCCTGTTTGCCGTGACCATGGGAGTAGCACTTATTCTTTCCACGCTCTACGTGACGATTCGAGACGTATCCTTGATGTGGAGAGTCGTATCGAGGGCGCTCTTCTATGGCTCAGCTGTCATGTACACAGTCGATTTCGTACCTGAGTCCTGGCGCTGGATCATGTTTGCGAATCCCATCGTGCCAATCCTGACCCAGGCCCGGGTATGGATCATTGATCCGTCGGCGCCGAGTGCACTGGCGGCCGGCGGCGCCTTGGGCTTGGCTCTTTCCGTCGGGGTGTTCGTGGCCACAATCGGAATAGGTGCCTGGCTGTTCGTGCGCCGCGCGCCCCGCATCGCCGAATTGCTTTAAGGCAGCCCGGCTCTGGTGCCTTGGTCGTCGATCGCGCGAGCGTAGCTCCGTTCCAATGCGGCTGTCACGATCGCGGGCGAGTAATGCTTCTCGTAGATTTGACGGGCCCGGCGGTCGGCATCCTCGACCTGCGCATCATCGGTGAGTCTGGAGATGGCAGCGGCCCAGTCCTCGGCGGAGTCCGACGCGACACACCAGTCAGGCCCGACTTTTGCGACCGCCTCGCCGGCACCCCCGTGGGCCGCGGCGAGGACCGGGAGCCCTGCGGCGAACGCTTCGATCACGCCTCGACCGAACGGCTCCAGACCTCTTGTCGGGAAGAGCAAGGCCCTGCCGCCGAGCATCTCCTCCCGGACTCGCGCCGGATCTTGCCAGCCGATGAACTCAACACCGGCGGGCAGTCGTGAGCGCAGGCTCTGGCGCAGCGGCCCATCGCCAATCAGTACTAGCTCGAATCCATGCTCCGCAGGCAGCCGCTGCCAGGCGTCGAGGAGCAGGTCTACGCCCTTTTCGGGTGTGAGCCTGCCCACGAAAAGGAGCTGGTTCGATCGGGCAGGTGAAGTCGTTCGGGGTCCAGGATCGAGGACCGCGTTCGGGACGGTGTCCATCTGATGGTCGGGCATTCCGGCCTCGACCAGAATGTGGCGTTGTGACTCGCTCATAGCGATCAGGCGATTCGCCCGGTGCCAGGTCCGTCGTCGGCGGGCCAGAGAAATCGTCGCAGCAGCTACGGCCGAGAGCGCAAAAGAGTTCCGATAGCAGCGATGGCGAATGCCGGGACCGGTAGAGCTCCCGACGCAGTCTGTGCAGACGCGGCCGTCGCGGAAGAGCAGGCTCTGGACGCACGCCACGCGGTAGTTACGGAGTGTGAACACCGTTGGAAACCCCGCCTGGTCGAGAGCCTCGAAGACGGCCGGTGAGATTGAAAACCAGGTGTTGTGTACATGCACGACATCGGCCGAGAACTCACCCGCCGCATTGACGACGGCATCGGCGGAGAACCGGTTACGAGGTGCCAACGCCAACTTGCCGAGTGTCGCGCCCGCGTGCTCCGGGTTGCGGACGATGTGGCGGCGAACTTCGTGTCCGGCCGCTCGGAGCAGTACTGCTTCATTGGCCACGCTGAGGTCCTCGCCCCCTGGTTCGCGATACGTGTTGTGTACCTGCAGAATTCGCATCTATTCAACCAGCGGCAGTCAATGGCGCCGGAACGCCGTTTGGGGCCCAACCGCGATCAGAGACTTCGTTAGCGGGCCGACTCGCTCCTCAAGGATCAACCCGTCATCAAACAGGTCGGCGAGCTCGTCCCGGTTCAGCAGTTCGAGCGAGTTCTCGTATGGGATTTGCCGTGGCGACAGCTTCCACGCCCGCCGACGCAGTCCCACGGGCAGGAGCTGCACTCCTGGCAGAAGTGCATGGGGCTCGATCGGAAACCAGCGGTTGGGGGTCTGCACCCAGTAACGACCGGCAACTCGCCGCAGTTCATCCGCGAAGCGTCGCCGTCGGTCGGCGCCGATGTGCTCGACCAGCGAGTTCGAGTAGGCGATGTCGAAAGAATCCGTGGCAAAAGGGAGATCGCACGCGTCCGCGGCCACGAATGCCTGATGCGCGGCGCCGAAGCCACCGCGGTAAGCGAGATCGACGCCGGTGACGCGAGCGGTCGGGTCGAGTTCAGCGAGTGACCAGGAAGAGCCGCAACCGATGTCGACGAGCCGCTCGTCCGGTTTCGGCCGGATCGTGCGCAAGAAGCGTTCGTAACGGCGATCGCGCGCCCCGTCGGCAAAGCGCCCTGCGACCTCGATGGCGCCTGCAAGGGGGCCGTTGGCGGAGAAGGCATAGGGGCTTTCGCGGTCTGCGTCGGAACTTTTCATCGGAAGAGCTCCTCGAGCGAGCGCTTTGGGAATATCTTGAGTGCGCCTCCGACGGTCGCATCGACGATTCGCCGACCGTCCTCCTCAAAGACCCGTCGGGCGAGACGGTACGACCGCTCGGAGGTCGCGAGATCCGGCAGCTGCCACTGCTTTCCAAGGCCGAAGTAGTCGGGGTCGAAGTGGTTCCTGTCCGGGTTGGCCGAGGTGACAAGGCTGTTCGCCGGTCCCCCGCTTTCGAAACGATGGTCGATTCCGACGAGAATTACCTCCTCGAAGCCCATGAAGTAGGCAAGCTGGAGGGCGGCGAAGGTCACGGTTCCACCCTCGTGGACGCCGCGGCTGGTGGGGTCGCGGGCAAACCCGATGGGGTGGATGGTCGGCAAAAGGATCTGCTCCGGCGTTTGCTCCAGGCCCGCCGCCTGGGTGGAGCTGAAGAACCTCTTGCAATTCTGAGAGCTGAGCTCGTCGCCGAACTGGCGCAAGACATGACCGTTGATGCAGACGAGGAACGTCGGGGGGAAGCCGAGCTCGTCGAATTTCAGGTAGCCGCGGTTGAGGGCGAAGGTGCGCTCGGATCGAAGCTGCGTCAGGTCGGTTTCGTTCAGGCTCGGGCCGCTACCCAGGAGGAAACAGCGCTCCCCGGCATGGACGTTCCTGAGTGCGGCAAGCCGGTTCCGTCCGTGACGATCGCCTCCGATCCACCAGCGAAACAGGGCTGTCCCTGTACGGAGGCGCCGCGCGACCCCTTTTGCCCGCCCGTTCACTCCGTTCCGAGGCGGGCCAACGCCCCGCCGTCGGCTGTGAGCGCCACGCCCGTGACGAAGGATGATCTTTCGCCGTCGGCCAGGAATGCGATCACCTCTGCGATTTCGCGTGGCACAGCGATGCGCTGAAGTGGTGTTTTTGCGGCGAGCTCGGCGATCGCCTCTGGGCGTGCGGCGGCATCCTCGGCGGCAAGCATCGCTGTGTCGACGGCACCAGGCAGGACGGCGTTCACGCGTATGCCCTGCGGGCCCAGTTCGACCGCGGCCTGGCGGGTGAATGAGATCAGCGCGCCCTTCGAGGCGGCGTAGGCGGCGAGGTTCGCTCGGCTGGCGATTGCGTGTACCGACGAGATATTGACGACCGACCCGCCCCAGCCAGCTGCTGCAGCGGCAAGTGCGGCTACCGCCGCGCCGGTGGCGACGATCGCCGCAGTGACGTTGCTCCGGAGGGTGCGGTCGATTTCCGCGGTCGCCAGCGTCGACAGTGGTGCCTCCGTCATCACACCAGCGAGATTTATGAGCGCCTCGAGCCGTGGGAGCCCGCTGAGAACCTCCCGCAGCGCCCCGTCGTCAGCAAGATCGAACTCGAGCGAGCCTTTTGGCATGCCGTCGGGCCAATGGCGGTCGATACCGATCACGTCCCAGCCGCGCTCTTCGAACAGCTCCGCTGTCGCCCTGCCGATGCCGCCGCCGGCTCCTGTGATGACGGTGGTGGGTCTCAACTCCCGGCCCCAAGGCCGGCGAGGACGTTGTCGACGGCCCGTGCGCTCGCTCGCAGGTTGGCCTCGCGCGTGTTCGAACCATTGTGGGTGCCAAAGACGCACTGCTCGAATTCGCGTAACGGGCTCGCCGCCGGCAGTGGCTCTTCTTCGAAGACATCCAGCCCGGCCGCACCGACCTGTCCGGAGCGAAGGGCGTCGACGAGCGCATGCTCGTCGATCAGAGGACCCCGAGCGACGTTGACCAAATTGACGCCGCGCTTTGTCTTCGCGAGGGATTCAGCGTCGATCATGTGCCGGGTTTCTTTGGTCAGCGGGCAGCAAAGCACAACGATATCGCTCGCCGCGAGCAGCTCCGACAAAGATACGGGGGAGAGGCCCAGCTCCAGCGTGGCGGCATCGGGCTCGAGGAGGTCATAGCCAAGCAGCTCCATGCCGAAGCCGGCGCCGCGCCGCGCGACGGCACAGCCGATGTCGCCGAGGCCGACGATCCCGAGCGTCTGGCCGGCCAGGGAACGGCCCTCGTGTTTCATCCACTCTCCCGCGACGACCGAGTTGTGCAGCCGATGCAGCTGCCGGGCGAGGATGACTACGTAGCCGAAGGCGACGTCGGCGACCTCTTCGCCAAAGACGTTTGGGGTCCTGGTCACCTCGATCCCTCGTGCGGCGGCCGCTTCCGTGTCGATCCCGTCGGTGCCGACGCCCCACTTGGAGATGATCCGCAGCCGGCCGGAGTGGGCGAGGACACTGGCGGTGAGCGGATCGTCGCCAGCGATCATTCCGTCGAAGTTGCCGATCATTTCCTTCAGGTCCTTCTCGCTCGGCTGCTGCACCACCTTGGGCTCGTATGTCTCAACCCCGGCGTCTTCGAAGCGCTGCCGGAACTGGTCCATGACGTTCTGCATCTGCCGACAGGTGACCAGTACCCGTTGCCGTTCGCCCTGCTCCGCGCTCACCCCGGCTCACCTTTTGCCCGCATGTACTCGTACAGCGCTTCGACGACGCGCCAGTCGGACTCCTCGTCGATATCGGAGGCTTCGTCGCCCTCAATCGGAAACAGCAGCGGACGCTCGCCGATCCGCCGGCCGGTCCGCTGGAGTAGCTCGCCCGGGAATAGGTACAGGCACGAGTTCTCCTCCATCAACGGCGGCAGGTCCTGGGTTCGCAGCAACACGTTCGGGTCGTGATTGAGCGGCTCGCCGGCGGGCGACCACAGGCGTGTGTGCAGCGGTGTCACCGAGAACAGCGAATCGTAAGTCTCGCCGGCATCGAGGAAGGCGCGTAGCCCGGCCTGAACGGTGGCGGCCTTTATCAGAGGGTTGGTGCTGTGGGTCTGCAGGTAGAGATCGGCGTCGACGACGGAGGTATCGTGCGCCAGCACTTCGGTCATCGGCACGTCCCCGCCCAGCAAGTGCGATGGCCGGTCGATCACTCGCACCTCGGGGAAGGCGATGCCAACGTCGTCCTTGATCAGTGGGCTGTCGGTGTCGATCACGATTTCGCTCACCTCGGGAACCGCCAGCAGCGTGTCGATTATGTGGTGGAAAAGGGGTTTGCCGCCGAGCGGGCGGTAATTCTTGCCCTTGACCCGCTCGGAACTATGCCGCATCGGCACCAG
>JBPPMT010000125.1:0-4131 GCA_051306195.1 Solirubrobacterales bacterium | reverse complement strand
TGCTGCTCGGGATGGTCCAGGTTCTCGACTGCGATCCGCCAGAGCTCGCGCTCGAGGACCTCGAGGCGGCGCTGGGAGTCGCCCGACACCGGGACGACGCGCTTCTCGACGCGGACCCGGCGCCCGCGGCCTCGGCGGACGGGGCCGACCACGATCGCGCCGCCGCGGTAGACGTCGCGGTCAAGCAGGCTGTGCAGGGTGACGATCGTCTCGTCGTGGGTGGTCGCCGGGTGGACGAAGTCGATGACCAGGCCGGCTTCCTTGCCGGGGGCACGACGGGTCACACGACCGACCCGCTGCTGATAGATGCGCTTGGAAGCGGTCGGGGCGAGGTGCATGCAGATGGTGGCGCGGGGAGAGTTCCAGCCCTCGGCCAAAAGCTGCGCGTTGCAGAGCACGTCGACCTCGCCTCGCTCGAAGGCGGCGAGCGTCTCGGTCAGTTCGCGCTTCGGCGTCTCGCCGGAGACGGCTTTCGCGTTGATGTCGAACTCGCGGAAGGCGGCAGCGACGTTCTTCGCGTGCTGGACGCCGGCGGTGTAGAGCACGCCGGGCGCCTTGCGGAACCTCGATTTGTAGAGGTCGGCGATCGCCATGTTGAACGGGGCCTGGTCGAGCAGCTTTGCGAGCTCGTCCTGGTCGAAGTCCTGGTCGACCTCGCCTTTCCTGAGGGGAACCTTGGCGATGGTCCTCACCCCCGGGCCGGGCGGGATACGCAGGCAGCGGAGCGGGGAGATCACACCGCGGCGGGCGGCCTGGGCGAGATCGAAGCGGGAAGTCTGGGTCGGGAAGAGGTCGGCGACGTGGCGGGCGATCAGCGCGCCGGTCGCGGTCATGCCGATGAAGATCGGGCCGGTCCAGGCGCGGATGCAGGCACTGGTCTTCTCACCGAGGGCCGTATGGGCCTCGTCGCAGATGACCACGGTGTAGGCGTTCGAGACACGCTTGGCGTTCCGGACGAACCACTGGTAGGTCTCGACGGTGACCGGTCCGTCGGCTTCGTCGCGTCCGTCGAGCAGCGGCGGGCGGAGGCGCTCCTTGTAGCCACGTTCGGAGATCTCGCCGATGAACTGGTCGACCAGGTTGCGGCGGTGGGTGAGGATCAGGACGCCGCCGGTACGGGTCGCGTCAATGAAACCGACAGCCGCAACAGTCTTGCCGGCGCCGGTCGCATGTTCGAACCAGAAGCGACGGTCCGCTCCGGGGTCATCACCGGCTACTTCGATGTCGACGTCATCGTCTTCTTCGGACTTGTCTTCGGCCCAGTCCTGCGGCTCTTCGTCTTCTTCTATCTCGGCGAGTTCTTCTGCCTCGACTTCTTCGTCTTCGGCGTCTATGTCCTCGTCTTCTTCGTCCTCATCTTCGTCTTCGTCGGCGTCCGAGAGAGGTTCCGGCTCTTCTTCGACGACGAGCAGTTCGGTGTGGTCGGCGTCGGCAGCAACCTGTTGCTCGGCCAGGAGCTCGGTCAGGGTGCCGGAGAGCGCATCGACCTGATGCGGGTTGAGTTCGGCTCCGTCGCGGAGCTTCGGCGGCTCGTCGCTGATCAGCCGTTCGAGGCCGAGAAGCAGGGAGAAGTTCCGGCGCCACTGGAGCGACGGCTCTTCGTTGCCGGCGTCGATCTCGGCGAGGGCGGCATCAAGGGCGCGGCGCCGGGCGGTTCCGGGCAGCAGGTCCTCGGCCTTCTCGTCTCCGAGCAGGAAAGGCTCGCGGGCGAACGCTGCGGCTCGCTCGATGTCTGAAGCTGAAGGGACCGTCTTGCTGACGGGTGCTGCTGTACTCGGGGCCAATTAAGCCTTCATAGGTAGTCCGGACCAAGGACCTGGTCCAGCCCGGACGAGTTGGATGGTGGAAAATCCCCGCCGGCGACAAATGATTTGTCGGCCGCCGCTGACCTCCGTGATCCGACCCTGCGAGGATCAGATGTGTGTATTTAATCACTACTGGCATGTCAAAGTCGCGCCATACCCCCTTTCGACCCCTTTTCGCAGGCGTTCTTGCGGTGCTCTGCGGGCTGCTGATCGTCGCCTGCGGGCAGGGAGATTCGTCGGAAACCGGCTCTCCACCGCCGGATTACGCGAAAAAGCTGGCTGGATCCCCGCCCCCACTTGCTGCACTCCACAAGCAAGGCAACGAAATCCTCGAGGGTGGCGAGCCCGCCTTCGATTCCCGCCTCGGGGAGCTCAGGGGTTTTCCCGCGGTGGTAAACGTCTGGGCATCCTGGTGCGGTCCCTGCCGTGCGGAGTTCCCTCATTTCCAGCAGGCCGCGGCCAACCTGGGCACAGAAGTCGCCTTCCTCGGGGTTGATTCCGACGACGACACCCCATCAGCCGAAACCTTCCTCGGGGAGAACCCCGTGCCCTACCCGAGTTTTTCCGACCCGGATCAGGAGATCGGCAACTCGCTCGGTGCCACGCACGGCATCCCCGCCACCGCCTTCTTTGATTCGGACGGCAAGCAGACCTTCACCAAGTTCGGTCCATACGCGAACCAGGAAGATCTCGAGGCCGACATCCAGACCTACGCGATCGACGGCGGCTAGTCAGTCCGAGCCGCAAGTGCAGCGCATCACCACGGGATTGCCGTGGTGATCGACTGCACTTCGGCGTATTGGGCCCCTTGGCCGGAGTCCGGCCTCTCTCTGTCGATACGCTTGAGCTGTGGAGATCACCGATCCGACACTCGTATTCCTCCTGATCACCCTCGGGCTGGTCGGTGTGGGGATCGAGGTGCTCACCCCGGGCGGTTTCGTTCCCGGCCTGGTCGGTGTAGTCGCCCTCGTTCTTGGTGTCATCGGCGCGGTGGACCTCGGAGCGACCGCCGGTGGCATCGGCCTTTTGATCCTCTCGATCGCTTTCTTCATCAGTGCCGTCGCAATGCGGCTCTATCGTCCGCTTTCAATCGCCGGAGTCCTGGCGTTGATCGCCTCGGGCATCTTCATGTTCGATCGCGATACCGATCCGACGTCGATCGCCGCAGTCGTGGTCGGCTCGATCGTGCTCGGTGGGTTTCTTCTCTTCGTGATCGAGAAGGTGAGCAAGGTCAAGGCGAGCCCGGTTCGTTACGGACCTGAAGAACTGGTCGGCCTGACCGGCGACGTGCGGCAGGCCGTCAGTCCGGAAGGCCAGGTCTTCATCGACGGAGCGCTTTGGCAGGCGGAGATCTCCGACCCCTCGCAGCCGGCTCCGGTCGGCGAGAGGATTCAGGTCGACGGCATGCGGGGACTTACTCTGCTGGTCAGCCGTATTCCGGCCGACGAAATACCAAACGAGGCATCAAGCCAAGCAACTGAAGGAGCTGATCGGTGATGGAAGTCGTAGGCGCATTGGTAGTAGTCCTGGCGGTCTTCCTGCTGGTGATCCTGTTCTCGGCGATCAAGATCCTGCGCGAGTACGAGCGCGGCGTGATCTTCCGGCTCGGCCGGCTGATCGACACCAAAGGACCTGGCCTGATCCTCCTGATCCCGTTCATCGACCGCATGATCAAGATTGATCTGCGGACCGTGACCCTGAACATCCCGCCGCAGGAAGTGATCACCCGCGACAACGTTCCCACCTCGGTCAACGCCGTCTGTTACTTCCGGGTCGTTGATCCAAACAAGGCGATCACCGACGTCGAGAACTACCTGATCGCGACTTCGCAGATTTCCCAGACCTCGCTCCGGGCGGTCCTCGGCAAGGCCGAACTCGACGAGATCCTGGCCGAGCGTGAACGTCTGAACGCCTCTCTCCAGAAGATCATCGACGAGCAGACCGAGCCCTGGGGAATCAAGGTCACGACGGTCGAGATCAAGGACGTGGAGATCCCCGAGCAGATGCAGCGGGCGATGGCCCGTCAGGCCGAGGCCGAGCGTGAACGCCGTGCCAAGATCATCAACTCCGAAGGCGAGTACCAGGCCGCGGAGAAGCTGACCCAGGCCGCCGACATCATCAGCCGCAACCCGGCTTCACTCCAGCTGCGTTACCTCCAGACCCTGCTCGAGATCAGCGGCAACCAGAACTCGACCGTGATCTTCCCGCTGCCGATGGACCTGATCTCCGCCTTCCAGGACGGCATGAAGGGCCTGCCCAGCGTGCTCGGCCGCAAAGACAACCCGGCCAATCCGGATTACGTGAAGCCGGTACCCCCGCCGCCCCC
>JBPPMT010000102.1:0-2358 GCA_051306195.1 Solirubrobacterales bacterium | reverse complement strand
GACTTGGCGAATTCGGGCGGGCGCTGAAGATATTGACTCTGGTGTTGTAGTTGGACAGCTTGTCGGCCACGTACAGTTTGTTCTCTGGTCCGGTAGCGATCGCAGTGATTCCGTACAGCTGCCCCGGCTTCCTGCCCCAGCCGGAAATGGCTGAAAGGAGCACTCCCTCCGGGCTGAACTTCTGGACTCGGGAAAAGTTGTACTGCTGGTTGGTGTCCGCAACCAGGACGTGTCCGGCACCATCGGTCGCGATACTATCTGCGAATTTGAACTGGCCCGGGCCGTATCCCAGGCTGCCCCATTCTCCGACCTTGACGCCTGATGAGTTGTACCTGAGCATTCGAACTCCGTCATCGTTTATGTAATAACCACCGTCCGTGCCTACCGCCAGGTCTCGCTCTAGAAAGAACTCGCCTGGCCATTGCACGGCAAACACTCCTTCCGGCGAATACTTCACGACGTCATCAAGGCCAAGCTTGTAGACATTTCCGTTTGTATCGACGTCCAAAGCCAATAACCACGGGCCGGATGTCCAACTCGTCAGGAATTGCCCATTTGAAGTGAACTTTTGAATTCGCGTCGTATTTATGTCTCCGACGTACACGTTGTCGTGCAAATCAACCGCCAGGGTCTCTGCTTCATCGAACTTGCCGTCTCCTTCGCCTTCGCCTCCCCACGTTGCCAGCAGCTTTCCACCGGCAGTGAACTTTCGAATCGTGCTGGGAAAAGCAGTGATGATGTAGACGTGTCCCTTTGAATCGACGGCCATGTCCGTGAGCCGCTGCTTCCCGGGCATCACCCAGCGGTCGACGAAGTGGTACCCGGCTTCGGCAGGGGAACCGCCACATAAACTTGCGACCAGAGCCGCCAGTCCTACCGCCAAAAACCTCATGTCACGCTCCCCACCTTTCTCCCGTAACGCGGTTGCTCCCGTACGACTCACTCTACCGTCGGTGACAACTACCGGAGGATCTCGACCAGCAGGATCCAGGCGTTCATTACAGCGGCGATGATCGCGCCCACCAGTCCTGCGAAGACCCAGTACATCCCGGAAGATTCACCGCTGGCCAGGAGAATCGCGCCGATGGCCACGGGGATCGTGCCGAAAGCGGGCACGGTCGACCGCGAGCGACATTCGTTGCCCCCGGGGCGACCATCAGGGTTTGGTGAAGCCGAGGATCAGCTGGGCTGTTTCCAGAGGCACGTCGAGCTGGGGGCAGTGACCGACCCCTGGCATCTCCACCCAGTCGGCATCGGGTAGCCATTCGGTCTGATAGCGACGGGCGGTCCGAGGGAAGGTGAGCAGGCGATCCTCGAGTCCCCAGATGACCCGCACCGGACCTTCGATCTTCCCGGCGTCGAGGGTCCACCCTTCCTGCCTTGCGTACTCGACCAGCGGCACCGTCGCTTCACATTCGGCGGCACCGCGTATCTGGTGACTGATCAAGTCCGGGGGTATGTGCTCGTGGTTCACGGTGATGAACTCGGTGGCACGGCGACGGCCTTCGGGGGTGGAGGCGATCGCATCGGCGTGCGGGGCTGCCGCGATAACGAGTTTCCGGGTGGTCAGGAAGACGTCGAAGCCATTGGCGAAGACGGGGTCGTCCTCGGTCCAGCCCCCGGCCGGGGCCAGGGCGGTCGTTGTCTCTGCCCGACCGAGCGTCGCCATGTGGAGCGCGAGGTAACCACCTACGGAGTTACCGACGATGTGGGCCTTCTCGAAACCGGCCTCGTCCATTGCTGCCTCGATGGCATCGGTGAACACTTTCTCCGAGACATCCGCGCCGATCGGGGGTCCTCCGGCATGTCCCGGCAGGGTGAGAGCCAGCACGTCGTGATGACGCTCGAGCTCCGGCAGGATCAATTCCCAGCTTCGCCAGGTGTCGGTGAACCCGTGGATCAGGACCATCGGCGACCCGGAGCCGCCACGGTGAGATGGGGTGAAGTTCGAGGTCAGGAGCCGGAGGCTATCCGAAGACTCAGTACTTCTTGGCGCGCTTTACGCACTGCTTGCGCTTCTTGATGTTCTTGATCTTCTGGCACTTCTTGATCGCCGTTTTGCTGCGCTTGGCTTTCGCCTTGGCTGCGGCGTTCTTGCCGGATCCCTTGCTGCCTGCTTCGTTGTAAGCGTGGGGACCATCGTCGCCGACATCACCGGGCTCGCTGCCGGGGTTGTCACCGGGATGCGGATCCGTGTAGCCGGGATCGTCGCCAGGCTTGTCGCCCGGGTCTTCGACCGGATAATCCGGACCCGGATCACCGGGTTCACCGGTCGGGTCGTCGCCGGGGTCACTCGGCTCGGTGCCGGTCTCCGGCGGCGGGGGCGGATCAGCGAGGTAGTGCTCGAGTACCCGGCCC
>JBPPMT010000002.1:0-16525 GCA_051306195.1 Solirubrobacterales bacterium | reverse complement strand
GGTCTACTCTGGTCCAAAGGGAGGGCGAGGCCGCGAGGCCAGGATCGCAACGATCCTGATGGGGGCCTTTTCCATGTCGAACCAGAATATGGCGTGTTAATGCCAGATGCCACGGTAGGCACCACGGCAATCCCACAGTAGCCCCTACCTAGAATTGCCGATTGGGTGATCAGCGTCCCTATCCGCAAATCAGGTCCCAAATTCCGGCAAAGCCCGCTCTGGCAGCACTTGAAGACGCACCCGGCGGAAAAGGGCAGCAGCTTCCGCAGCCCTCACGACTCAGCTCCGTCGATGGGGGTAGGTCAGTCTTGAGGCAATACCCTCAGGGCTCGATGTGTACGACCAGCTTGCCGGTGTTCTGGCCGGCGAAGAGCATGTTCAGCGCGTTCGGCAGTTCTTCGAAGCCTTCGACGATCGTCTGCTCGGACTTGATCCTGCCTTCCGCGACCCACTGCGACATCTGCGCGATGCCTTCGCCGAAGCGCGCGTAGTAGTCGAGGATGATGAAGCCCTGCAACTTGACCCGGTTGATCAACAGGTTGCCGAAGGTACGCGGGCCGGGGGGCAGCTCGTCTTCGTTGTAGCCGGAGATGAGTCCGCAGAGCGCGATCCGGCCGTCTTTGTTCATCCGGCCGAAGACGGCTTCCATGATCTCGCCGCCGACGTTTTCGAAGTCGACGTCGATCCCGTTCGGGGTCGCCTCCTTCAACTGCGTCCGCCAGTCATCGGCTTTGTAGTCGACGGCGGCATCGAAGCCGAGCTCGTCGAGCAGCCAGGAACACTTCTCCGGTCCGCCGGCGATACCGACCACGCGGGCACCCTTGAGCTTTGCGAGTTGGCCGGCAACTGAACCGACGGCGCCGGCAGCGGCGGAGACGACGACCGTCTCGCCTTCCTTCGGTTCCCCGATCTCGAGCATCCCGAAGTAGGCGGTCATGCCGGTCATCCCCAGGGTTCCAAGGATTGCCGCCGGAGGCGCATCGACCCCGGCCGGCACGACCATCAGAGGCATCGCGTCGCTGGTCACCGTGTAGTCCTGCCAGCCGGTCAGACCGCTGACGATCGACCCCACCGGATAGTTCTCGTTCTTCGATTCCACGACTTCGCCCAGTCCGAGGGCTCGCATGACTTCGCCGATCGCAACCGGAGGCAGGTAGGTCGGCTCTTCACCGATCCAGGTCCGGTTGGTCGGGTCGACCGAGATCCAGGTGACGTGGACGAGGGCCTCGCCGTCGCCAATCTCCGGGACTGGTTCAGTGACCAGGTCGTAGGTGTTGTCGTCCACGGGACCGGACGGACGTTCAGCGAGCAGAAAGCGTCGGTTCTCTTTGGTCATGAAGGCATCCTAAGAGACAATGGTCCGATGTCGCCACCGGCGGTGTTGAAGCCGCTCTCAGACCGGGTCTATCGCAGGCTCTTCGCCGCCCAGGTGGTTGCCCTGCTCGGAACCGGCCTCGCGACCATCGCGCTTTCCCTCCTGGCCTATGAACTCGCCGGTGATGATGCCGGTGTCGTGGTTGGAATCGCCCTCGCCCTGAAGATGGTCGCCTACGTGACCATCTCGCCGCTGGTCACCTCCTGGGCGCGTAACGTCTCCCGGAAGAAGCTCCTGATCGGTCTGGACCTCTCACGGGCGGCGCTCGTCTTCCTGATTCCGTTTGTCGATGCGGTGTGGCAGGTCTACGTGCTGGTCTTCGCGATCAACGCCTGTTCGGCCGGGTTCACGCCGACCTTCCAGGCGGCAATCCCCGATGTGCTGCCGGACGAAGAGCGATATACCGAAGCACTCTCGCTTTCCAGGCTCGCTTACGAACTCGAGGGATTGCTCAGCCCAGTGCTGGCAGCTGGATTGCTGGGCGTCTTGAGCTACAACGCGCTGTTCGCGGGAAACGGCCTTGCTTTCCTCGCCTCTGCTGCGATCGTGTCATTGACCGTGATTCCCCAGCCGCTGATAGCGGATCGGATTGAGTCGGGGATCCGAAAGGTGACCTACGGCACCCGGCTCTACCTTTCGATACCGCGGCTCCGTGGACTGCTCGCGCTGAACTTCGCAGTCGCGGCGGCAAGCGCCATGGTGATCGTCAACACCGTGATTTACGTCCGGGACAGTTTCGACCTACCGGATTCAGCTGTCGCCTGGGGCCTCGGTGCCGCCGGCGCAGGGGCGATGATCAGTGCTGTTCTGCTGCCCCGGATACTCAAGGGCAGGCAGGAACGGACCGTGATGCTGCTCGGAGGTCTGGGGCTTGCTGTCGGCCTGCTGCTCACCAGCTTTGTGCAGAGCTTCGGGGAGCTCATCGCCTGCTGGTTCTTCCTCGGCGTCGGCTTGTCTCTGGTCCAGACTCCCGCTGGCCGGTTGATCCAGAGATCGGCGGACTCACCCGATCGCCCGGCCCTGTTCGCCGCGCAGTTCTCGCTGTCCCACTTCTGCTGGTTGTTCACCTATCCGGTGGCGGGCATCCTCGGTAAGGAAATCGGGCTGGACTCGACGGCGGTATTGCTCTCGGTGGTCGCGGCCGGAGGATTCGCTGCCGCCGTTTACCTCTGGCCCGAAAGCCGCTAGTCGGATCCCCTGGTTTGGAGTTCCGGCCCGGAGGAAGAGTTTCTTTCGCAAGGCCAGAGATAAGCAGACAAGTGTCACGAGTATCGGTACTTCGCTCCCCGGTCCAGAAGGGAAGGAAGCGGTCGAGGGTGGGGAGTTCCTTCATGTACCGGCCACCGTAGAGGCCGGAACCCGTCCGGTCACCCTCCGGGGGATCGATGGCAGCATCAGTGACAGGAAAGCCGCCAGGAGAACGAAGACGACCGAGGCCCACAGGCAGCCGGTCAACCCAAACCACTGGTAGAGGGCTCCCGAGAGAATCGTTCCGAGGAGGCGCCCACCGGCGTTCGCCATGTAATAGAAGCCGACATTCATCGACACCTTGTCGTGCTCGGCGTAGGAGAGTACGAGGTAGGAGTGGACTGCGGAGTTCATCGCAAAGATGACCCCGAATGCGATCAATCCGACAACGAGGACCGTGGTGGGATCAAAGTCTGCAGTGAGTGCTACTGCGATGGCTGCCGGGAACGCAGCAAGTACGAAAGCGAGCCAGGTAGCGGTGCGCCCGTCGGGCTGGTGTCCTCGCTTCTTCGATCTGCGGGCCATGAAGGCCGGGGCTGACGCCTGAACGATGCCGTAGCCGATCACCCAGATCGCGAGGAAGGTCCCGACTTCCCAGAAGCTCCAGCCGAGCACCGTCCTCAGGTAGACCGGCAGCCCAACCACGAACCAGACATCACGCGACGCGAACAGAAACAGCCGGGCAGCCGCGAGCACGTTTATCGCCCTGTCGTTCGAAAACATGTGCCGGAACCGGGCACCTCCGTCCGTCCTGCCGAGGCCTCCGTGCATCAGGGTGGCGGTCGTGACCAGGGCCGTCGCGACCATCAAGAGCAGGATCAGCATCGCTGTCTGGAAACCAACCAGAGTCAGCAACAGACCGCCGAGAAAGAACCCGAATCCCTTGAGGGCATTCTTCGATCCCGTGAGGATGGCGACCCATTTGAACAATGAGGACTCGGAATCCTGCGGCACCACCAGCTTCACCGCACTCTTGGAGCTCATTTTCGTGAGGTCCTTTGCGATGCCGGAGAAAGCTTGCGAGACCATGACGTACGGCACGATCAGCCAGCTTTCGGGAGCGAACGCAAGCATCCCGAGCGCAAGTATCTGAATGCCAAGTCCAGAGAACAGGGTGGCCTTGAGGCCCAGCCTTGCCGCGACCCAGCCACCGACCAGGTTCGTGACGATGCCGAAGAATTCGTAGAACAGGAACAGCGAGGCGACTTCGAACGGGCTGTACCCGAGCTGATAGAAGAAGAACAGGACGAGCATTCGGCTCGCGCCGTCCGCCACCGTGTCGGCCCAGTAGGCCGCCGTGACCAGAATGTAGTTCCTCAGGTCTCCCTGTCTGGCGGAGTCGGCCAAGCTGACTCAGTCCTTCGGAAGGGTCTTCGCGATCATCGTGATCAGGTCCACCAGCCGGTTCGCGTAACCCCACTCGTTGTCGTACCAGGCGAGGATCTTAACCTGC
Source organism: Solirubrobacterales bacterium (assembly GCA_051306195.1). Classification (GTDB taxonomy): domain Bacteria; phylum Actinomycetota; class Thermoleophilia; order Solirubrobacterales; family 70-9; genus 67-14. The sequence goes on along the minus strand of JBPPMT010000002.1, from coordinate 12,449 downwards.
GTCTGGTTCGTAACCCTGGTTGAAAGTGCGTCGATGATTCCGGACCTAGGGTCGTCCCTGAAGTCGACCGAAACCAGAGGGCGCTCTTCGTATCCCAGAATTCCTTCGAGTTCCCCGCCAGCCGCAGACTTCAGGAGGGCATTGACTTCGTCGGCATCAGTCGGGCGGTCAACTTCGAAGACGCAGTCGGTCAGTGACGAGTTGAGCATCGGTACCCTGACGGCCAGACCGTCAAGCCGACCCTCCAGTTCCGGAAAGATCATGCCGATCGCGGTTGCGGAACCGGTGGAAGTGGGGATCAGCGACAGGCTGGATGCCCGGGCACGACGCAGGTCCTTGTGGGGTGCGTCCACGACGGTCTGGGTGTTCGTCATGTCGTGGAGGGTGGTGATCGAACCGTGCCTGATTCCGATCCCCTCGTGGATCACTTTGACAACGGGGGCCAGGCAGTTGGTCGTGCAGGACGCGGCAGTGATGACGTCGTGCAGCTCGGGGTCGTAGAGGTCGTCGTTGACACCGACCACGAGGTTGAGCGCACCGTTCTTCACCGGCGCCGCGACGACCACCTTGCTTACACCGCCGTCGAAATATGGCGCCAGCGTCTCGGGTGTCTTGAACCTGCCGGAGCTTTCGATGACGACATCGACTTCGCTTCCTTCCCAGTCGACCTTGCCCGGTTCGTCGAACCCGGAGCAGGCGATTTCCTGACCGTCGATCGAGAAGCCATCCGCGTGCCCGGCGATCTTCCGTTCCCACCGTCCATGCACGGAATCGAAGGCCAGGAGATGAGCTGAGGTCCCGGCCTCTGCGAGCGGATCATTCACATGGACCCATTCGATACCGGGGTCATCCCAGCCGGCACGGAGAGCGAGCCTTCCCATTCTTCCGAAGCCGTTGACGCCGACTCTGACACTCATTTTGCCTCCGTTTTTCGTGGCCAGTTCGATCGATAACCACCGTATCAATTGACAAACGTGAATGTAACTGATTTGATCGATGTCGATGAGCACTGAACTGACACTTGCCCCGAAACAAAAGCGGCCGGCCGGAGATCCCTGTTGCGAGCCGGTCGTCTATCCCGATGTTGAACGGGCCCATGCCGAGCGCATGGCGAAGATCGCGAAGGCCCTGGGCGACCCGATTCGCCTGACCCTTGTGGATGTGCTGCGCAAGCACGCGGGCAAGGTCTGCGTCTGTGAGCTGCTGCCGCTGTTCGACATCAGCCAGTCGACCCTGTCCCACCACCTCAAGAAACTCCGGGACGCCGGCATCGTCGATTCGGAGCGCAAAGGACTCTGGGCCTATTACTACGTGAACCCCGAGGAACTGGAGGAGTTGTCCGCGTGGCTGAGGTGAGCGACGACGGAACCGAAGAGGAGGCGACTTTCCGCGGGCAGGCTCTATCGTCAGTCCATGGAAACTCGTGTAGCCAAGGAGGCGGACCTCGACCGAATTGTTGAGGTCCTTACCGGCGCCTTCGAAGAAGACCCGGTCTGGGGCTGGGCCTTCCCGGATGGGGAGGGCCTCGCGGCCTGGTGGCGCTTCTTCGCCGGCAGCGCGCTGCGTTATCCCTGGGTCTGGATCGCCGATGACTTCGCCGCCGTGGCGGTGTGGATACCTCCGGGCGGGATCGAGCTCACGCCCGAAGAGGAGGCCAGGATCGAGCCGCTACTCACCGACCTGCTCGGGCCTCGGGCACCGGAGGTGATCGAACTGGTCAGGAGTTTCGACTCGAGCCATCCGCACGAACGCCCCCACTATTACCTGAGTCTGCTCGGCACCCATCCATCCCAGAGGGGCAGAGGGATCGGCATGGCCCTGCTCGCAGACAACCTGGCGACGATCGATACGGAGCGGGCTCCGGCATATCTCGAATCGAGCAACCCGGCCAACATCCCGCGCTACGAAGCTCAGGGATTTCTGAAGTCCGGCGAGTTCAGCCTGCCAGACAAGAGCAGCACCCTCACAACGATGTGGCGGGACGCCCGCTGACTACTTGAGCTGGGCTTGTTCTAGCACCCAGCGTGCGTGGGTGAGCAGGCGCTCAGGGGGGTAGCGCTCCGGATCGTCGAGCATCAGTCGGGCGTATTCGTCAGAGATCGCAGAGAGCACCCTCGCCGTGAGTTCGGCATCCGTCGAGTTGCCTTCGCCTTCGAGCACCGGGCCGACCGCGCCGACCATCTGAATCAGGATCCTTGCCCGCCCGTCGGCGATCTGCTTGCGAAGTATTTCGGGAGCGCCTTCCGGGGGCATCAGCACCAGCCGCCACCGGTCGGGGTGGGCCTGCACCGCCCCGAGGTAGTGGTCGAGGCTCTCCAGCATGATTTCGATCGGCGAACCGTCGGTCAGCTGTTGGAGCGTTGATTCCGAGATCTCCGCGAGCGCCCTCGACATCTCGCGGTCGATCACTGACTTGAGCAATCCGTCCAGATCGTCGAAGTGCCCGTAGACAATCGCCCGGGAAATACCGGCCTCGGTCGCGACTGCCTCGATGGTCACGGTCTTGAAGCCCTGGTCGGCGACGATCCGCGTCGTGACGTCGAGCAATTGCTCACGCCGCGCGGGGGCGGACATTCGACGCTTGATGCTGGTCTGGCGGGCCAAGAGCTACCTTAAGTTACGGTACTGTAAGTTACGCCAACGTCGGTTGGACGATTCAACTCTTGGAAGGGTAGCGGGATGGCGCATGAACAAACGAAACTGATCATCATCGGGGCGGGATTTGGCGGACTTGCCATGGCCATCCGGCTGAAGCAGGAAGGCATCAACGGCTTCGTGATCCTCGACCGGGCTGATGACGTCGGCGGGGCCTGGCACCACAACACCTACCCGGGCTGCCGTTGCGACGTGCCTTCACACCTCTACTCGCTTTCTTTCGCGCCGAACCCGAACTGGTCGAACACCTATTCCCCGCAACCCGAGATCCGCGACTACCTGCGTGCCCGCGCCGACCGTTTCGGAATCCGGCCACACCTGCGGATGAACGTCGAGGTTGAGACCGCGGACTGGTGGGAAGAGGAGCAGGCATGGCAGGTTGAGACCTCCGAAGGAACGTTCATTTCCTCGCTGCTGGTCAGTGGCATGGGACCTCTGAGCGAACCCAGATACCCGGACCTGCCCGGCTTCAAGAACTTCAAAGGCAAAGCGATGCACTCGGCCCGCTGGGATCACGACTACGAACTCGGAGGCAAGCGGGTCGCGTCGATCGGAACCGGGGCCTCGGCGATCCAGTACGTGCCCGAGATCAAGAATGAAGTCGAGCAGCTCTACGTCTTCCAGCGCACGGCCCCCCTGATGGACCGGATCGAGAAGGTCGCCCGGGGACACCTCGAGCGGCAGGTTCCGGACCCCGAGCTGCGGGAGAAGGTCACCCCCGACTACACGATCGGCTGTAAGCGGATGGTCCCGTCCAACCGTTGGTACCCGGCGCTTTCCGAGCCCAACGTCGATCTGGTCACCAGCGGCATCTCAGAGGTCAGGAGCACTCGATCGTCGACAGCGACGGCATCGAGCGGCAGGTCGATGCGACCATCTTCGGCACCGGGTTTCACGTCACCGGCATGCCGGTCGGCCAGCAGGTCCGTGGCCGGGGGGGCTCCCGGCTCGAAGAGTTCTGGCAAGGCAGCCCGCGGGCTTACCTCGGAACCTCGATTCCGGGATTCCCGAACTTCTTCATGCTCCTCGGTCCGAATACCGGGAGCGGTCACGCATCGATGGTTTACATGATCGAGTCGCAGGTGGAACACATCCTGCGAGCCGTCCAGACGATGGACCGGAGTGGCGCGAGGACGGAAATGGATTCCTACGCGCTGGGAACCCACGAGCGGGTCGCGGTGCCGGCATGAGCGGCAAGCGCATCCTCATCACCGGAGCCGCCAGTGGAATCTGCGCGGCGACCATGGACGAGCTCGGCAGCCTCGGGGCTCAGGTGATCGGTCTCGACCTGAACGCTCACGGCGACCAGCTGATCCTGTGCGACGTTCGTGACCAGAAGTCCGTCGACGCCGCCGTCCTCGAAGGAATCGAACGGCTCGGCGGGATCGATGTCCTGATCAACGGGGCGGGCATCGCGCCTCCCCAGAGTGCCGGCCTGCCCCCGGACGAGAAGGCGATCGCGGCCATCGACATCAACCTAGTCGGTCCCTGGCGGGTAACCAGCGCGGCCCTCGAAGAACTTCGAAAGTCATGCGGCCGGGTCGTCAACATCGCCTCCGGCATGGCTTTTGTCTCGATGCCATTCGCGCCGGCTTACGCAATGAGCAAACACGGCGTAGTCGCCTACAGCAACTCCCTGCGAATCGAGCACGGGGACGCGATCACCGTGACAACCGTCTATCCCGGGTACATCAAAACTCCGATACAGCGGGATTCAGAAGCTTTCGGCCTGACCCTCGAAGGCAGCTCGCCGGAAGAGAAGATCGAAGACGCGGTCAACGCGCTGGTCAAGGCTTCGCTCGACAGGAAGCCCTCCCGCGACATCGTCAGCAATCGCACCGGGGTGTTCACCAGCACCTTTTCGCGTTACGCACCGAGGGGGCTGGTTGACCGCGTGATCCTCTCCGGCTTCAGGAAGATGAAAGGCAGGGAGCGGATCAACGGAGCTCCCCAGGTGGTCAACGACTTCGCGCAGCGCCTGCAGGACCGTCGATGACCGAGTCCAGCAGCTTGAGGACCTGGAGGACCATGAGGTTCCGCAGGTTGGAGCCGTAACGCAGCCCCTCGGGGCTGAAGTCAACCGACTTCTCGAGGGAATCCGGTTCACGAAAGCCGCCCAGCGTTTCGAGGTGGAGTCCGTCGAAGTATCCGGTGTCGAATTCGACCAGTCCGTTGAAGGCCAGGCTTTCGTCGGTGAGGGCAGACCATTGGTCGAAGACGGGGACCTTCGCTTTCCTTGCGGCGGCCTTGATCGTCCGGTTGGCTTCTTCGACGAACTTCCACCTGCCCTGAATTTCATCGCGATCGATCTGTGGCGGGAGCGTGAATACGATCGGCACCGGCCCGAGCATCCTGATCTCCTTGATGATCCGGCCCACCTGCTTGCCCGTCCTCCTTCCCGAGAGACCGTACTTGGCTCCGTTCGAGCCGACGTTGAGAAGGACGAACCGGGGCTTCAGGAGTTCGATCTCGAATCGCAGCATCGACTCGTCCGGAGGGCACCGCGAGTCGGGCAACCAGCCCAGCGGTTGTTCGGCGAAATAGCTGGCGGGTTCCATCAGGTGCTCCGGCTTGATCATCGATCGTGTAGCAGCCGACGGGCGGCTGAACGAGTTCGATGCAACGCCACCGGGCATCGGCTGGGCGGCCGGGGGATCACCTGCCGGCAGCTCGACTTCGCGGTAGCGGAGCATGGTTGGCTCAAGCGCTTCGTGCCCGGCCCAGACGGGATCGAGAAACCCGAGGCCATAGAGCGCGTTGTAAAGGGCGAGGTTTGAATCGCCGACTTTGGCAAAGACCCGGTCGCGCATTCCCATCCCGTCGGCCCGGGCGACATCGTCCCTCAGCCTCTCGGCGGCCCGGTCGTCGAAGCCCCGGCGAAAGGCAGCGTCAAAGAGTTCGCTCTGAATGTCCCGTGCCATCCCGGTGCCACGATACCTCCATGCCCGCGAGCGGAGATGGCATCGAGCGGGGTTCCGCTGGTTTCGGCGTAGAATCCAGGGATGAAGAAATTCCTCCTTGCCACCGCCGTCCTGTTCCTAATTGCCGCCCCTGCGGCCGAAGCCGGTAACACGACGAGAGCGCAGGTCAACGCGTGGCAGTCACCGGGAGGGAACATCCAGTGTGGATACGACCACGGATCGGTCGTCTGCATGATTTTCAAGCAGAACTTCGCGAAGAAGCCGTCATGCAAGAACTTCTACACGGCGGTTGGTGCGGTGAAGCGCCGAGGTAAGTCCGATGTCGATATCACCTGTTGGTCCGGTGTCCCGATCGTCTCCGGACCTCCATTCGCCAACCTCGGCTACGGCAAGAAGATCAGGCGCCTCGGCGTCACCTGCTTTTCCTTCCGGGGCGGCATGAAGTGCAAGAACGAGGACGGGCACGGCTTCAAGTTGATGAAGGCCCGCGCCATCAGGTTCTAGCGCGTGAAGCCCGGGTGGCGATCCCGACAGGACTCGGTGTAGGGTCGCGGCATGGGAAAGAAAGTGGTGATCCTGGGTGCTGGATTCGGCGGTCTCGAACTCAGCACGATGCTGTCCGAAGCCCTTGGTGACGAAGTCGAAGTGACATTGATCGACCGGAACGACAGCTTCGTATTCGGGTTCGTGAAGCTCGACGTCCTGTTCGGCCGAACGACGCCAGACGCTGTGAAGCTTTCCTATTCCGACATCAAGAAGCCCGGAGTTCGATTCCTCCAGGAGGAGATCACCGCGATCGATCCCGGGAACAGAACGGTGACCACCGATGCCGGGGTCCACGAGGCCGACATCCTGATCGTAGCTCTTGGTGCTGACTACGACATGGATGGCACTCCCGGGCTGGCCGAAGGCGGTAACGAATTCTATTCCGTCGCCGGAGCCGAGCGGCTGGCACCCATCGTCTCCACCTTCTCCGAAGGTCACGCGATAATCGGGGTCTGCGGTGCGCCTTTCAAGTGTCCGCCGGCGCCCAGCGAATGTGCCTTGTTGCTCCACGACGAACTGGTCGCCCGCGGTGTGCGGGATGCCTGTCAGATCTCGTTCGTGATTCCCCTGCCCACACCGGTCCCGCCTTCGCCGGAAACTTCTGCGGCACTCGAGGCGGAGTTCGCCGACCGGGACATCAACCTGGTTACCGGGCGCCGTATCACCTCGGTCGACCCGGCCAGAAGCGTTGCGGTTCTCGATGACGACTCGGAGATGCCGTTCGACCTCTTCCTCGGAGTACCGAAGCACCGTGCCCCGGACGTCGTGATCGAAAGCGGCATGACCGAAGACGGGTACATCCCGGTCGATTCAGCGACGCTGGCAACGAAGCATCCCGGCGTTTACGCGGTCGGAGACGTGACGACTGCAGGGGTGCCAAAGGCGGGAGTTTTTGCCGAAGGAGCGGCGAAGATCGTCGCTGGCAACCTGATCGCCGAGCTGGCGAGCGGTGAAAGCCCGGGTGCTTACCTCGGCCAGGGGTCCTGCTACATCGAGTTCGGCAAAGGAAGGGTCGGCCGGGTCGACATCGACTTCCTTTCCGGCCCGGAGAAGACCGGGGTGTTCAACGCCCCTTCGGTCGAACTGGTCAGGGAAAAAGAAGAGTTCGGAAGCATCCGCACCGACCGGTGGTTCGGCTAGATCGCGATCTCCGAACTTTCGATGACCGTCCGGTCTGGCGGCAGGTGGAAGTGAACTGATGCGCTGGTCGAGTTCCGGTACATGACCGAGAAGAGTCGCTTCCGCCACTTGGCCATCTCGACATCGCCGCCGATCGAGACCACCAGGTTCGACACGTAGAAGTAGGCGTCGTCGACCTCGATCGCACCGTCGGTGAGTTCCGGTTCAGGCAACTCGTTGGCCAGCCTGAGCATCGCCGGAATGTCGGGAACGTCAAGGAATCCGAGCTTGAAGGTCAGGTGGCTCATTCCGTCAACCGGATCACCGAGGTCGTCGTGGGTGACGCGGTCGCTGTCGTTCACGAACGGCACCTTGGTGGTGATCAGCGAAATGACCACGATCCGCTCGTGGATCACATGGTCCCGGCGCAGGCTGTCCTTGAGGGCGAGCGGGGTGGTCTCCGGGTGTGAGTTGAGGTAGATCGCGGTGCCGGGAACCCTCTGGACCGGCGGCTGCTTCGCGTGCACCCTCGCGACGAAGTCCCGGAGCTTTCCTTCCTTTTCCTCCCGAATCTTCGCCACGGCCTTGTGGCCTTTCTCCCAGGTGATGAGCACCGTGAACAGGATCACGCCGATGCCGAGGGGGAACCAGCCGCCGTGGAAGATCTTGGTCAGGTTGGCGGCCAGGAAGGTCAGGTCGATGGTGAGGAATACCGCGCCACCGACGATGACCATCCAGAGGGGCTTCTTCCAGAGCGCCCGGAAGACGACCAGGAACAGCAGGGCGTCGATCGTCATCGTTCCCACCACGGCAACTCCGTACGCAGAGGCCAGAGCGGCCGAAGAACCGAAGCCGATCACCAGGGCAACCACGGCGGCGAAGAGTCCCCAGTTCACGGCCGGCATGTAGATCTGCCCGATCTCTTTGGAGGACGTCTGTTTGATGGTCATCCGCGGCAGGTAGCCCAGCTGGATCGCCTGCTTGGTGACCGAGAAAGCACCTGAGATCACGGCCTGCGAGGCGATCACCGTTGCGACCGTGGCGAGCAGGACCATCGGGATGTGGGACCAGTCGGGGAAGAGCAGGAAGAACGGACTGGAGATCGACGAAGGCGTGTCGAGGATCAGAGAACCCTGGCCCATGTAGTTGAGAGTGAGAGCGGGGAATACGAGCAGGAACCAGGCGCGACGAATCGGCGGTCGGCCGAAGTGGCCCATGTCGGCGTAGAGCGCCTCGGCACCGGTGATGGTCAGGACGATCGCTCCCATTGCGATGAAAGCGATCTTCAGGTGCGCCGTGAAGAAGTCGAGGCCGTAGGTCGGGGAAAGAGCCTTGAGGATCGCCGGGTCTTCCACGATCTGGCCGAGGCCACCGGCCGCGATCACGAAGAACCAGACGACCATCACGGGGCCGAACATCCGGCCGATCACATGGGTGCCGAACTTCTGCGAGAAGAAGAGCACTCCAAGGACGGTGATCGTTATCGGCAGAACAAAATCAGTGAGGCCGGGGGCCGCCACCTCGACACCTTCGACCGCGGACATCACGGAGATCGCGGGAGTGATCATGCCGTCGCCGTAGAAGAGCGCCACACCGAAAAGTCCGGCGGCGATCAGGGCGACCTGGGTCTTCGAATCCTTCAGGCGGGCGCCCTGGATCAGGGCGATGAGGGCCATGATGCCACCTTCGCCGTCGTTGTCGGCCCGCATGATGAAGGTCACGAACTTCAGCGAGACGATCATCGTGATCGACCAGAAAACGAGGGAGATGACGCCGTAGACATCGGTCTCGGTCGGCTTGACCGCCTGGTGGTCGGCCGCGAAGACGGTCTGGATCGCGTAAAGCGGACTGGTGCCGATGTCGCCGAATACGACGCCGATCGCACCAAGGGTGAGAGCGGCGGCACCAGCGGTGGCCTTCGATGGTCGGGCGTTCTTCCGCACGGGTGGACTTTAGACTCCAGCCATGGATGTCGCCGCCGACTGGTCTGATCTCTACGTGGCCGCCGCCGGTGCTTCGGCCGCACTGGCCGGTCTGGTCTTCGTCGCTGTTTCGATCAACCTCGATGACATTCTCCAGGGCGATGGCCTGCCGGACCTTGCGCTGGTCACCCTTCTGCTGCTGATCGCGGTTTTGATCGTTTCTCTTTTCGGACTGATTCCCGGGCAGGACGCTGAAAGCCTCGGTTGGAAGCTGTTGGCGTTCGCGATCACCTGGGGTCTCCTGGTCGGGCGTTTTGCCAGGCGGAGCGTCCCGGAGGGGTTTCCGTTGGTCAACCGGGCGTCCCGGTTGTTGATGCCGCTGGTCGCCATCGGTCCCTACGTGATCGGTTCAATCCTGCTGATGTCCGGGGAAGCTTCCGGGCTCGACTGGGTTTTCGTCGGCATCATCGGATCGATCGCCGTCGCAATGGTGGACGCCTGGATCCTGCTGGTCGAGATCCGGCGCTAGAAGGCCATGCCTTCCAGGCGACTTGCGAGGCTTTGCCCGAGACGGCCGAGTCTCGATTATCGTCCGGGAAAATTGGTTGAAAATGCCACCCGGTCAGTCGGCCTCCTGGGCCGGAAAGAGCAGGTTCAGGAGCAGTTTGCTGCAGTGGTTTGCCCACTCGTGAGCGGTACCCGGTCGGGTTGCAAGAGTTATGTCAAATACCACACAGCGTTTGGGAATTCGACTAAGGTGGGGACCAGCCTGATGGGGCGGACCATCCGGCAAATCCAGTCAAGTAGGTAGCGCTTTGCAGCTTGGTTTTCGTCCAGTTTCATCAGTTCGAAGTCTGGTTCGTTTCATTGCCCTTCTTGGGGTGACGGCTGGTGCTTTCCTGAGTCTGAGTTCCGTGGCAAGCGCCGACCCGATTGAAGCCCCGGCCCACAACCAGGTGTTCCAGGGCACGCCCTCCACTTATTCGGGTGAGGTAAATGACCCGGTCCCCTTCGGTTCCTACGCCCCCTTCATTCGACTGGAGATCGAAAAGATCGTCGGGCTCAGCTTTTATCTGGCTGCGCGAGGGCATGATTCACTTGCCCTGAACGATGATTGGGACGTCAATTTTGCGACCATGACCCGCTTCAACGAAGTCGGGGATCCGATCATGCCCGGCACGCCGCTCAGCGATGGCCAGTACCGAATCAGGCTGACCCAGCCCTTCGACTCCGATCCGCTGAATGATGACGTCTGGTTCTCGACCTTCTTTATCGACAGCAATTCACCCGACACCTTCATCGACACGGCGACGCCGGGCGCACCCACCAATAACGGCGTGCGCACATTCACCTTCCACGGAGAAGACCCGCCCCCCGGCACCGCAGTAACCCTTGAATGCCGAATTGACGGCGGCGCTTGGTTCACGGTCGGCTGCGACGGCGACTACACGACCGCCAATCTGCCGGAGGGCAACCACACCTTCGGGGTCCGGGCAACGGACGCGGCCGGAAACGTCGACGCCACCCCGGCGATCTCGACCTGGATGATCGACCAGACCGATCCGGAGATCACGATCACGAAGCCGGCGATGCGTGAGCGCTTCACGCTCGACCAGCACGTTCCTTCGGTCTTCAGCTGCAACGACCCGCTGGCTGGCGGTCCGCCACAGGTGGCCTCCGGAATCCAGACCTGCTCGGGTCCCTCGAACGTCGATACTTCCCAACTCGGCAACTTCCGCTTCGTCGTGAACGCAGTCGACAACGCCGGCAATACCCATCAGGTGGTCCATTCCTACGCAGTCGATCCGCCGAAGTACGCGGACGTGATCAACGCGAACCATCCGATCGCCTATTACCGCCTCGGTGATCCGCTCGGGTCGGTCCCGATGAGCGACAGCTCCGGCAATAACCGCCACGGCGAGTTTAAGAACGGCATCGCACTCAGGCGCCCGCCCGCTCCGAGCTGCCACATCCGGCCGCACGCTCCTTATACATGTGACCTGAACGCCGACCCCCAGGACTGGTCAGCTTTCTTCCCGGCTCGTGATGGCTACGGCTTCACCAACAACATCACGGCGCCGACCACGGCCTACACCTGGGAAGCGTGGATCAAGCGCGCCGACAACAACGACGGCATGATCGCCGCGCACGGCGGCGGCGGCCAGCTCTTCGTGAAGGACGGGCGCCTCGCTCTCCGCCAGACGCAGGACACGGTTTACGCGTCCGGTCCACACCTGACCCCCGGCGAATGGTTCCACGTCGCCGGCACCTGGAACGGTTCCACCACGCGGCTCTACGTCAATGGCAACCTGGTCGGATCTTCGAATTCGGCCAACAAGGCCCCGTCCGGCACCGCGACCCTCTACGTCGGCTACGGCGACCAGGCTCCCTGGTTCCACGGTTCGATCGACGAAGCTGCCTATTACGGCAGCGCTCTTTCACAGAGTGCGTTGCGCAAGCGTTGGGTCGTCGGCACCGCCAAGGACGTTCCGTCCCCGGTTCTCGGCCCGCCGATCCAGCGGCCCTCCGCCGACATCCACTCGCCGGCCAACGGTGGCCTCTACGCGGTGAGCAAGCTGCCGCCGCTCGACTTCGAATGCAACGACCTCGACGGTGACCATACGGTCGCAAGCTGCACCGCGACAGTCGACGGCAACCCGATCCTGACCGGTGGGATCCTGCCGGACACACCGGGTCCCCACGTGGTCGTGGTCACGGCAGTCGATGACGACGGCCTGACCCGCAGCCACACCCACACCTACACGATCAAGTCCTTCCAGGACATCTACAACACCGATTCCCCGCTCGTCTACTACCGGCTGGGTGACGCAACCGGTGATCCGATGACGGACTCCGGTCCGCAAGGTCGGCACGGCACCTATAAGAACGATCAGGATTCGGGTCCGATCGGGATCTCAGGCGACCTCAATCTCGCCCGGAAGTTCTACGGCGCTGGCGGATACGGCTTCGTGTCGAGCATCCCCGCCCCGACGTTCCAGAGCACGATCGAAGCCTGGGTCAACCCGGACGACCTCCGCAACCAGTCTGTAGTCGGCCACGGTGACGCTGGCGAGATCTACATCCAGGACGGCCTCTTCGTCTTCAAGCACATGGGAACCAGCGTCACCTCCCACATCGGTCCGACACCGGGAGTCTTCACCCAGGTCGTCGGGGTCTGGGACGGCGTCACGATCTCGATCTACGTCGACGGTGAACTCCACGGCCAGGTTGAAGCGACCAAGCGTCCTTCGTCCAGCTCGACCTTCTACGTCGGTTACGGCGAGAT
>JBPPMT010000001.1:0-6062 GCA_051306195.1 Solirubrobacterales bacterium | reverse complement strand
TCGACTACGAGTACCGGGCGCTCGATTCCCACCTCTACCGCTCGGTCGTGCCCGAACATCTCGGTGCCACGCAGTACCCGACCGTCGAGCTCGACGACGGCCGCTGGATGAGCGACACCACTCCGATGATCAACTGGCTGGAGCAGGAGCAGCCGGGGCCTTCGGTCATCCCGTCCGAGCCGGTGCAGCGCTACCTCTCGCTCTTGGTTGAGGACTACGCCGACGAATGGCTCTGGCGTCCGGCCATGTACTACCGATGGTCATTCGCCCCCGACCGCTACCTGGCAGGCACCCGGCTGGCCGAAGAAGTCATCCGGATCCCCGGCGTGCCCCTGGCCGAACGCCGGCGCTGGATTACGAGGCGCCAGAAGCGTCTGTTCGTCAGCGGCGACGGAGTGAAGAGCTCAAACCGCGAGCACGTCGAGTCGAGCTACCTGAACCTGCTCGGCTGGCTCGAGACGATTTTCACGGGCCGCCCCTACATGCTCGGTGATCGTCCGACGATCGCCGACTTCGGCCTCATGGGGTCTTTCTGGCGGCATTTCGTCCACGACCCGACGCCGGCACAACTGATTCAGGAGCGCGCGCCCGCCGTCTTTGAGTGGGCTGCCCGCGTCTGGAACGCGCGGGTGAGCCGTAGTGGAAATGAACTGATCCTTGATCGGGGAATCCCGGATGACTGGGATCCTCTGCTGAAGGAGATCGGCGAGACCCACCTCGAGGCACTGGCCCAGAACGCCGAGGCGTACACGACCGGCGAGAAGCGCCATGACCTCCACGTCCAGGGCGTCACCTACGGTGGAATCCCGACGAGTGGTTACCGACCCTGGTGCCTTCAGCAGCTCCAGGCGCAGTTTCGGGAACTCCCCGAGGAGGCGGCCAGCGAGGTCCGCGTGATCCTGGAGCGCCACGGCTGCTGGGAACCGTTGTGGCGAGTCACCGACTTCCGCTGTGACCACGACCCCGATGACACCGCACCCTTCTGTCGCGCAACGCGTATGGTCCGGGACTGATGACTCCCCGCCTGCGCCAGGCAGTGGTGGCCGCGTTCGACCGCGACCAGTCGGTCGATTCGCTCCGCTCGAGGCTGGAGCTCGGTGAGCCTTTTGCCGATCCCGTCATCGAGTACTTCGGCCTCCGCAACGCCGTCTTCGCAATCGGGGACACCTTCCTCGAAATGGTCTCGCCGATCAGGGAAGCCACCGATGTGGGCCGGCTGCTCGACCGCCGGGGAGGTGACTGCGGCACATGGCGATGATCCAGGTCGAAGACGCAGCCGCGGCCCGCGACCGGGCAAAGCAAATGGGTATTCGCGAGGTCTTCGACGTCGAGTTCGAGGACGACCCCGATCAGCCGGGAATCGTTCGCATCGATCTCGATCTGAATGGCCGTAGCGTCTCGATCGATCCATCCGCGATCTAGTATCCCGGTATGAGCATCGTCAAGATCAACGCAATCACTGTCCCTCGCGAGCGGTTCGATGAGTTCGCCGAACGCTTTGCGTCTCGCGCCGGCAAGGTCGAAGAAGCCGAGGGATTCGAGTCCTTTGACCTGCTCCGCCCCAACGATGAGCGCGACCTCTGCCTAGTCGTCACTCGCTGGCGCTCCGAGGATGACTTCATGAACTGGGTGAAGAGCCCGGACTTCGCCGCCGGCCACTCCCAACACCGCGAGAAGGGTCCGGTAGGCACCCACAGCGAGATCTGGTCCTTCGACGTACTCGAGTCAAAGACCACCGACTGACATGAGCCCGACTCGAATCATCAAGCTTCTCTTCATGATGCTGGTCGCAGTTGGGATCTGCGGGACTGCCTGTTCCCCGGCATTCGCGTCCGGTGGGAACGGGATAACGGGGTTGACGGTCCGCAATGTCAGTAAGGCTCGTTATTTCCCGGGTACAGACGGTCGAACTCACGTCGAGTACAACCTGGTGATCACGAACGGGTTGCAGACCGATGCGAAATTGAAGTCCCTGGTCGTGCGTTCGGGCCGCAAAACGGTTCTTGAACTCAGAGGCGACGCACTTGCTGGCATCACTCATCCCCTTTCGCTGGGCATCCTGAAGCCCACCTCGACGATTCCTTCCGCTGCATCCGTGGCCAGCCTGATCGACGTCAAACTTCCAGAGTCGGCCGGCGAGGTCCCGGCCCGCTTGACCAGCACCGTCAGGTATGCGGTCACTTCAGGTCCGCTGAGCAACATCGTTGACAACTACAAGATCACGCTCGGCACGCAGGTTGACGAACGCCCCCCGATAGTCATAGCGCCGCCACTGCGAGGGACCGGATGGTTTGGCGGAAACGCCTGTTGTGATCCCAACGGATCCCATCGCAGCGGGGTCCTGGCAATCGACGACAAGCTCACGATGGTCGAGGCGTTCGCCATCGATTACTCGCGCATCATCAACGGCTCACTCATCAAGGGCGACGGCAGCAAGCTCACTGACTTCTACAGCTACGGTGAACCGATCTACAGCGTTGCCAAGGGCAAGGTCGTAGCTATTCACAAAGGTGTGCCCGACGCACCGTGGCCACCGGCACCATCGGGGCCGCCGAATCCGGCAGTCAAGACTTCCGCCGACTACACCGGCAACAGCGCGATCGTGAAGATCGGGCCGAATCAGTTCGCCCTGTACGCGCACATGAAGCCTGGATCTATCCGGGTTAAGGAAGGCCAGCGCCTCCGGACCGGCCAGATGATCGGCAAGTTGGGCAACAGCGGCAACAGCTTCTCCCCCCATCTGCATTTCGCCGTCCAGTCCCGCCCCCGCCCCTTTGCCCGAAGCGTCCCCTACGTCTTCGACCGGTTCAAGATCCAGGGGACCGGCACACTCGACCCCTCAGGTAACGGCGAAGTCGAGATCAAGGGTCCGGCCCACCGAGCGCGCAACGTGTATCCACTGGCTGGCGCAGTAGTCACCTTCAAACGCTGAGTTCGCTCCCCCTGCCAACTGCCGGCGCAGGTCAGTCCGCAGTAGCTGGACAACGGCAGCATTTTGAAGTAGAACATTCTCGTGTCCCCCGACCGATGTGCTGCCTGTACGGCCCCTCCTGGCTCCACTTCGGGGGATGGATTCCGCCCAGACCAGCTTCCGCCGGCTGCCCGATCGCCGTTACCTGCTGACGATCCGCCACGCGCCGCTCACCCGGGTCAAGCCCCCGATGCTCGCCTGGTGGTCCGCAAACATCGAGGGCGAGATCGAGCTCGATGGAAAGAAATACCCGCGCTACCTCATCTGGCACCTGTACGACCACATCTATTACTCCTGTACCCGGCTCGCCGACGGCAGCGTCGGTCCGGGAGTGCGCTTTATGATCGTCGGCGTGCCAGGCACGCTGGGGCGTCTGGTCAACCCCCTGATCACTCGCCGCCTGTTCAGCGAGCGCCACGGTCAGGCGTGGTTGCGACACAACATCGAGGAGGTTGGACTACTCGATCACCTGGTGCCCCGCCTGTACGCGGAACGCGACCGATAATTCAGCGCGAAACCTTGACCTCCTGAATGATGTTTCCGCCGTCGACCACGAGGGTCTGGCCGGTTATATACCCGGCCTCCGGCGCGACGAGCATCATGACCGCCGCGGCGACCTCGTCCGGGGTTCCCGGTCGGCCGATCGGGGTGTGGCGACCGGCCTCGACCTCTTCCGGAGTTGCGCTGCCGGACTCGATCCATCCGGGGTTGACTGAATTCACCGTGGTGCCCCCAGGCCCGAGTTCGATCGCGAGGGCCCGCATCAACCCGTCCAGTCCCGCCTTCGCTGCGCCGTAGGCCGGGTTGCCAGGGGCGCTGACCATCGGCCCGGTGACAGAGCTCACGAAAACGATCCGGCCGCTGGTGGCCCGGGTGATCGCCGGGATGGCTGCGCGAGTCACATTCGCGGCCAGGCTGAGGTTCTGATCGATGCCGGCCTGCCAGTCCTCTGCGCTCAGTTCGCTGAATGCCCTGCCGAGATCTTCACTGCCAATCTGGCTCATGCCGGCATTGTTGACCAGGATGTCGACGCCTCCGTGGACGGCGATCGCCGCAGCGACCAATCGTTCGGCCTCCGCCGGGGAAGTGAGATCGGCAACGTGAGCACTCGAATCGATGCCCAGCTCGCCCAGCTCTTCGGCTCGCTGTTCGATCCGCCCGGTGGTGGAGCAAATGGCAACCTCAGCCCCTTGCCGTCCGAGAGCCCTGGCCGTGGCGAAGCCGATGCCCGAAGGGCTGCCGCAGCCCGTGATGATCGCGACCCGTCCAGTCAGGTCAGCAAAGGTCTTCGACTCTTCCATCAATCGAGCCTACCGTCCAGATAGGGACGGGTGGCGACCTACGCCGGCGGAGCCCGGCTCAGGCAATTCGAGCGAGGAGGTCAATGGGAGATGCCGGGGTCGCGGCCCCCCGAGGAAGCCCATGATGGTCGAAAGGAAAGGATGGCACGAGAAACTTGAGTTCCGATTCTTCTCAACCTGCAAAAGTGGCGATCATCGGCGGTGGCGTCGCCGCTCTGGAAGCGATGCTCGCGCTATCTGAGCGTCTCCGAGGGCGGCTCGTGGCCTCTGCCGGTATACGAACTCGCCCTGCTGATCTCAGCCGCACTCGACGCTGGCGCCTCGACGACCATTGTCTCCCCGGAGGCATCACCTCTCGAACTGTTCGGAAAAGAATCCACCGAGACGGTTGCCACCCTGCTGCGAAACCGGAATATCGAGACGCTCCTCGAGACTGCCCCGGCCGAGTACCGGGATGGTGTCCTGTTGACCAAGGACGGGCGCCAGATCGAGGCTGACCTCGTGGTCACGCTCCCGCTGCTCACCGGACACCGGATCCAGGGTCTGCCATTCGACGAGCAGGGCTTCATACATGTCGACGATTTCGGCCAGATCGAGCAGCACGACCGGGAATTCGCGGCCGGGGATGTCACCTCATTCCCGGTCAAGTTCGGTGGGCTCGCGACCGAACAGGCCGATGTGGTGGCGGCCACAATCGCCGCCGCGGCCTGGAACGGGCAGGCTCCAGAGCCATTCAAGCCCGTCTACCGCGGAACCCTGGTCACCCCCGACGGACTGGTCGGCCTTGGGCCCGATGCCGAAAGCTCCGGGCCGTATGGCTGGGATCCCGCCGAGAAGGTTCGCGGCAAGTACCTGACGCCCTTCCTGAAGGCGGCTGACCCGGCGGCGCTCGGGACTCAGGAGTAGCAGGCCGGTAGGGCCTCCCGGCTGCCACGCGCTGCCCGCGTTGCAGTGGGAGGAATGACCGTGTCCGGTCGACTCAGCGGTTGACGATCTTGAAGCGCAGGGACTTGGCGGACGATCGGCCAGCCCCGTTCGCTGCCGTAAACGCCGCTTCGTACTTGCCTGGTTTCAGGGCCACTCCACCGATCCGGCCGGTGAACGCGAGGCTGTTGCGGCCCACATGCGAGGTCCGCGTAAGCACTGCGACCCGGACCCTGCGAATACAGGGGGGTCTGCGGTGAAGCGCTTGCGTCGGCTTCCTGCACTCGCTTCCGACGCGCCGCCCGCGATCGCGTCGCTCGAGGATGGTCCTGACCGTGGCGGGTTTGTCGAGTGAAAACGAGAACACGGTGCCTTGCTTGTGTCGCACGGCCGTCGTCGTGCCGGTGGGCGAAGTCGAGCCGGGCCCGGCCCGGAAGACCGGGTTGGTCTGGCTCAGCATCGAGAGCACCGGCTTCGTGACCGGGGGCACGATTGAGTCTCTTTTGAAGGTGGCGGTCACCGCCCGGTCGGCGTCCATCGTCAACGTGCAGGCGGCCGACCCCGAGCAGGAACCGGACCACCCTGTGAAACTCGAGTCCGAAGCCGCATTTGCTGTCAGGGTCATCAACGTACCCTCGTCATAGGCAAGGGCGCAAATGGAGCCGCAATCGATCCCGACCGGACTTGAGGTCACGATCCCGGCCCCGGTTCCGGCCTTCGTCACGTTCAGCGTGTGCGTGACCGGCGGCTCTTCGCCGCCGTAGGTGACGGTTACTTTGCCGTCGCCCAGGTTAACCGCGCCGATGATGGAGACGTTGGTGGCTGCCTCTGTGGCAAAACCGCTTCCTCCTCCGCCACCGCCCCCG
>JBPPMT010000110.1:0-19490 GCA_051306195.1 Solirubrobacterales bacterium | reverse complement strand
GGACTGGCACCAGCCAATGTCTCGATTTCGATCGCCGATCCTCTCCGGGACGAAGGCATCGCCTACGCCGACCGACTGGCGAAAGCCGGAGTGGGGGTGACGGTCGACTACATGCCGATGCTTCACGCGTGGTTCAACATGACGGCCGCCCGCTCGACCAGGCGAGGTCATGAAGTGCTCGCGGCTCGCGTGAACGAACTGCTCGCCTGATCCGAATACGATTGGACGATGCCCACCGGTACCGACAAGCTGACCGTCAGCCTGCCTGATGGAACCCCGCTCGAACTCGAGTCCGGAGCGACCGGAGCCGACGCCGCGCTGGCGATCGGTGAGGGCCTCGCCCGGGCCGCACTCGCGATCAAGGTCGGCGACGAGATCCGTGATCTTTCGGCTCCGGTGAATGAAGGTGAAGAGATCTCGATCATCACCTCCCGCGATCCGGAAGGGCTGGAACTGATCCGCCACGACGCGGCCCACGTGATGGCGACCGCCGTCCAGGAGCTCTATCCGGGGACCAAGGTCACGATCGGTCCGGCGATCGAGAACGGCTTCTACTACGACTTCGAATTCCCGGAGGACGTCAAGATCACCGATGCCGAGCTGCCGGGGATCGAAGCCGCGATGAAAAAACACATCAAGGCTGACGAGAAGTTCGAGCGGCGGGACGTCAGCGTCGCGGAAGCGATCGAGATATTCAAGGCGCAGGACGAGAACTTCAAGGTCGAGCTGATCGAAGACCTGATCACCAACGACGGGGCGGAAACGGTTTCGCTCTACCGGAACGGCCCTTTCGAAGACCTCTGCCGCGGCCCCCATGGCCCCGGCACCAGGAAGATCAAGGTGATCAAGCTGAACTCGGTCGCCGGCTCGTACTGGCGGGGTGACGAGAACCGCGAGACCCTCACCCGGATCTACGGCACGGCTTTCTTCGACAAGAAGGACCTGGCCGAATACCTGGAGAGGATCGAGCAGGCCAAAGCCAGGGACCACCGCCGGCTCGGACCGCAGCTCGATCTGTTCATGCTGCGCGAGGAAGCGCCCGGCATGCCGTTCTGGCTGCCCAACGGGTCCGTCCTGCTCGGGCTGATCGAGAACGAAGTGCGTGAGCAGCTCGACCGTCGTGGCTATCAGGAGATCGCCACGCCCCAGGTGATGGACGAAGCGCTCTGGCACCGCTCGGGGCACTGGGACAACTACAAGGACGACATGTACTTCATGGAGGTGGACGATCGGCGCTACGCACTGCGGCCGATGAACTGCCCCGGCGCCTGCCTGGTCTACGGCCACGAGCGCCATTCGTACCGCGACCTGCCGCTGAGGCTGGCCGAGTTCGGCCGGGTGACCCGGAACGAGCGAGAAGGCGTGCTCCACGGGCTGCTGCGGGTTCGAGCCTTCACCCAGGACGACGCCCACGTCTACTGCACCGAAGACCAGATCGAGTCGGAGGTGGCCGACATCTGCGAAGCGATCGACGAGCTTTACGCGCGGTTTGGTTTCGAGGACGTTTCAGTGGAGCTCTCGACCCGGCCGGAGAAGTCGCTCGGCAGTGACGAACTCTGGGAGAAGGCCGAATCGAAACTGAAGGCCGCGCTTGACGGGCAGGACCGCGAGTACACGGTGAACCCTGGCGACGGAGCTTTCTACGGGCCGAAGATCGACTTCCACGTGACCGACGCGCTCGGCCGTTCCTGGCAGCTCGGAACCTGTCAGCTGGACTTTCAGATGCCGGAACGATTTGAGCTCGACTACACCGGTGTCGATGACGAGCGGGCCCGGCCGGTGATGATCCACCGGGCGCTGCTCGGCTCGATGGAACGTTTCGCCGGAATCCTGATCGAGCACTATGCCGGCCGGTTCCCGGCCTGGCTGGCTCCGGTCCAGGCGATGATCGTCCCGGTGGCCGACCGCCACATCGAACACGCACAGCAGGTAGCCGAAGATCTGCGGGCCGAAGGCGTGCGGGTGAAGGTCGAGGAGCGCTCGGAATCGGTCGGCAAGAAGATCCGCGCGGCCGAGCTGGGGCGTTATCCCTACATGCTGGTCGTCGGCGACCGCGAAGTCGAAGCGGGGGAGGTCGCAGTCCGTTCACACGACGATGGTGAACTCGGCTCTATGACTTCGGAAAAGTTCTGTATGCTGCTTGACACTTGAATATTTGCTTTGAACAGAACCCTTTCCAGCTCGCAATCGTGAGCCAAATTCCAGTTTGTCCGTCCGCTTGAACCTTCCGTTGGCTGCTAACTAGTGCCCGTCCCGCGTAGGTTCGACCGACGTCCTCCCGAGCGTGATTCGACTCGGATCAATGAGCGCATCCGCGTTCCGAAGGTCCGACTGATCGGAGCCGACGGCGAGCAGGTTGGGATAGTCACAACCGATGACGCCCGCCAGATGGCCCGCGATGCGGACCTCGACCTGGTCGAAGTTGCCGCAGGCGCCAAGCCGCCCGTGGCCCGGCTGCTCGACTACTCGAAGTACAAGTACGAGCAGGAGCAGAAGCTCAAGGCTGCCCGCAAGCACCAGACCCAGGTCAACGTGCGCGAGATCAAGCTTCGCCCGAAGATCGCGATTCACGATTACAACACCAAGAAGGGCCACGTCACCCGTTTCCTGAAGCACGGTGACAAGGTCAAGGTGACAATCATGTTCCGTGGTCGCGAGCAGGCGCATCCCGAGCGTGGACGTGACCTGCTCTACCGGCTTTTCGAAGACTTGGAAGGCCTCGCGACGATCGAGTCGAAGCCGCTTCAGGAAGGCCGCAACATGAGCATGCTGCTCGGCCCGTCCAAGGAAGCCGCCAAGTTCGCCGAAAAGAAGTCGGACAACGGCGACAAGGAAGACGATTCAGCCACGGAGCCGGAGGAAACGATTCCCGATCATCCGCAGGCCGTGAAGTCCACCCCCGAGGATCTGGCCGAAGCCGCCGAATCGGCAGCTCAGGACGTCGGCGCCAGCGAGCCCGACGAGCCCGAAACGGAACCGGAAACCGAGCCCGAAGCCGAAGCGGCGGAAGAAGAAGCCGAAGCCGAGGCCCCCAAGAAGTAAGGCCTTACCTTGCGCTGATCGGTTCTGGTCGATAGGCTGCAGTCTTGGCTTTTAAGGGAGGCATCACGAATTCGGAGCTGGACGAACGTCGCCGCGAGGCGGACGAGCGCGCCTGGGCTGACCTGGTCAGGCGTTACTCGCGGTACGTCCACGCGATCAACTCCCAGGCTTTCAATCTTTCGGACGAACATCAGGCCCAAGTCTTCAATGAAGTCTTCACCCGGGCGCACGCCCGATTCGACGTGTTCGCCGACGACCTCTGCTGGCAGTCCTGGATCGCAAGCCAGACCCGCGAACTCGCCACGGACTGTTTCGGCGCTGACGACGAAGGTCGTGACCCGACCGACCTCCCGCCGAGTCATGTACTTGACCAGCGGATCGCGCGGATCGACGAAGCCTGGAAGGTGCGTCAGATGCTCGAGCTGGTCGGGAGGGGTTGTCGCGAAGTACTGGACCGCTTCTTTGCCCGGGACGAGAGCTACGTGACGATCTCCGCGGCGCTCGATCTTCCTGTCGGGACCATCGCGGAGCGGATTTCCAGTTGCCTCGCAAAGCTGGAGATTGAAGTTGAAATCGAAGATGGACGCGAACAGGGCAGCCACTACGACGATTTCGAACTCGGGCAATTGATTGGCGTGCTCAGGCCGGCCCCGCCGTACTGGTCAGAAGCCGCCCGCCGCCGCGCCGGCGTTCCCGTCTACTGAGCACCTGAGGCGATCAGTTCGGCGATCCGCTCGGACGCCTTTCCATCCCAGAATGGGGGAGGCTCCGTTGTCACGCTGCCGCCGTCGGTGATCAGGCCGGGAATTTCGGCGATCCTCGCCGGGTCCAGTCCGAGCATGGTGTTGGTCCCGAGTTCGACCGTCACCGGGCGCTCGGTGTTGTCGCGCAGGGTGAAGCAGGGGACCCCGAGGTAGGTAGTCTCCTCCTGGATTCCCCCGGAGTCGGTCAGGACCGCGGTTGCGTCTGATTCGAGCGAGAGAAATTCGAGGTAACCGACCGGGTCAACCAGCTTGAGCCCGGGGGCGATCTCGGCACCTTCCGCATCGAGCTTCGCTCTGGTGCGGGGGTGGACCGGGAACAGCACCGGAATGTCGGCCGCGACCAGGTTGAGTGCGGCAATGGCTTCGAAGAGCAGCGAGCCGTCGACCAGGGCGGGGCGGTGGAGGGTGACGAGCAGGTAAGCGCCCGGATCGACATCGAACTGACGGCAGGCCTCGAGCGGCTTGAACCGGCCTTCGAGGGCGACCAGGCTGTCGATCATCGTATTGCCGACGAAGTGGGCTCGATCCAGGTCGATTCCCTCACGGGCGAGGTTGCCCAGGGCTTCTTCCGAATGGACGTATAGCTGGTCGCTGATTGCGTCGGTCATCACCCGGTTGACTTCTTCCGGCATCGTCCGGTCGTAGCTTCGGAGACCTGACTCGAGGTGGCCGACCGGGATTCCGAGCTTCACCGCGGTCAGCGCCGCGGCAAAAGTCGAGTTGACGTCGCCGGGCACGATCACCATGTCGGGCCGGTTCTCGAGCAGCAGGGGTTCGAGCCGTTCCATGACCCTTGCTGTCTGCTGGGCGTGGGTGCCGGATCCGATCTCAAGCATGTGGTCTGGCTCGGGCACGCCGAGTTGCTCGAAGAAGATCTCGGACATCATCCGGTCGTAATGCTGGCCGGTGTGCACGATTTCCTGCCTCGACTCAGGCAGCCGCGAGCGCAAAGCGGCGATCAATGGGGCCATCTTGACGAAATTCGGGCGGGTCCCGAGGACGTGCAGAATGCGCATGAGAGCGCACACTATCCGTGAAATCAGACGCCGGAAGGGTGCTTGCCTTCTTAGTTTGATTGAATACGCCGTCGCATGCCCAAGATGAAGACACATTCCGGCGCCAAGAAACGGTTCAAGAGAACCGCTACTGGAAAGCTGCGCGGACGCAAGGCTTACTCCAGCCACATCCTGGAGAAGAAGTCACCGAAGCGCAAGCGCTCGATGGCCCGTCCGGTCTTCGTCAAGGCGCAGGACGCCCCGCGCGTCAACAAGCTGCTTGGAGGCAAATAATGCCTCGCGTCAAGCGGTCGGTCAACGCGCGTAAGAAGCGTCGCAAGGTTCTCGAAGAGGCCAAGGGTTATTACGGCCGCAAGAGTTCTTCGTACAAACTGGCCAAAGAACAGGTCATGCGTTCCGGTGCTTACGCCTACCGTGACCGCAGGGTCAGGAAGCGTGACTTCCGTCGTCTCTGGATCACCCGTATCAACGCTGCCGCACGTGCCGAAGGCATGAGCTACTCGCAGCTGATCCACGGCCTGGACAAGGCCGGAGTCGAAGTCAATCGCAAGATGCTCGCTGACATCGCGGTCCACGACCGTGAGGACTTTCGCCGATTTGTCGAGATCGCCCGGGAGGGTGCCGCCGCCTAGTGCGCTTCGGCATTCCAATTCCTTCGGGCGGCTTCGCGAATGCGAGTCGCCTTTTTTTATGAGCCGATGGACCTAATGTAGGAAAACCATGATCACCAGCCCCGACAACGAAAAACTGAAACTCGTACGCAAGCTCGGCCAGAAGAAGTACCGGGAGAAGCTCGGCCTGTTCGTGACCGAGGGTGAAGACCTGGCCAACGCAGGGCTGGCGGCCGGCCATGTGCCCAAAGCACTCCTGGTTCATCCCGACGCGGGGATCGAAGGCGAACAAGTCGAGCCCGAACTGCTCGACCGGGCATCGGGTCTCGCTTCCGGAACCAAAGTGATCGGGATCTGGCATGAGAAATGGGCAGAGGAAGTAAAGGACGTCTGCGTTTTCCTCGATGCGCTTTCCGACCCCGGCAACATGGGGACGATCATCCGCACTGTGGATGCCCTGCTTGATGCGACCGTGGTTGTCGGACCAGGCAGCGTCGATCCGTATGCACCAGCATCGGTCCGGGCGAGCATGGGATCGATCTTCACCCAGCCGGTGATGAAGGCCAAGATTGACGCCACCCCGGAGCCGCGGATCGCGATGGTCGCGTCCGGCGGCGACTGGCCGGATGGTCACGATGTGCCGGTGACCATCGTCATGGGTTCCGAAAGAGCAGGGATCCAGCATGTGGTCTTGAATCAATGCGGTGAAGCCTGGACCATCCCCCTGCGGGAGGTCCGGGCTGAATCCCTGAATGTCGCAGCCGCTGCGGCGATACCCTGCGAGCGGATATCGTCGCCCGCGGCGGCCGGAGAATCGAGCTAAGAGGCAATGCAAGATCGACTTGAACAGATCGAGGCTGAAGGCACCACAGCCGTGGAGGCTGCGGGTTCCGCTGCCGAGCTTGAGGAGCTGAGGGTCAGGTACCTGGGCCGGAAAGCCGAGTTGACGACGATCCTCCGGGGAATCGCCGATCTCGAGCCTGCTGAGCGGGGGCCTGTCGGCGGCGCCGCGAACAAGGTGCGTAAGGCACTTGAAGCCTTGATCGAAAGCCGGATCGAGGGCCTGGCCGCCTCGGAACTCGAAGCGTCGCTCGCAACTGACCGGATTGACGTGACCCTGCCCGGGTCACCGGTGAGGGCAGTCGGACACCTTCACCCGATCACCAGGACCCGGAGGCTGATCGAAGACGTGATGATCGGCCTCGGCTACCAGGTGATGGAAGGCCCGGAGGTCGAGCACGACTTCTACAACTTCACCGCCTTGAACCATCCGGCCGACCACCCGGCCCGGATGCTTCAGGACACTTTCTACATCGAGCCGGGCAACGGTGCTCCCGATGACGCCGGCCCGCGGGACGTCCTGCTCCGGACCCACACTTCGCCGATGCAGGTGCGGGCCATGGAAGCCGCGCCACCGCCGCTTTTCATGATCGTGCCCGGCAAGACCTACCGGCGTGACTCGGACGCAACGCACAGCCCGATGTTCCATCAGGTGGAAGGGCTCGCGGTCGCCGAGGGCATCACCCTGGCCGATCTCAAGGGGACCCTGCTCGCGATGCTCAGGGAGATTTTTGGTCCCGATCGCGAGATTCGGATGCGGCCTCACTTCTTCCCGTTCACCGAGCCCTCGGTCGAGTTCGACGTCTCCTGCTTCAAGTGCGGCGGTTCGGGTGAACTCGAGGGCGGCGACCGCTGCAACCTCTGCAAGGGAATCGGCTGGATCGAGCTCGGCGGTGCCGGGATGATCGATCCCAACGTCTTCGGCTTTGTCCGCGACTCCGGATATGACCCCGACCTCGTCACCGGATTCGCATTCGGGTTCGGGATCGAACGCATTGCAATGCTGAGGCACGGCGTCGGTGATCTGAGGCTCTTCTTCGATAACGACGTAAGACTGCTGGAGCAGTTCTCATGAGGATCCCCTACGGCTGGATGGCCGAATACTGCGATCCCGGACTGGCTCCCGACGTGCTTGCCGAGAAGCTGGCGATGACCGGCACCGAAGTCGAGAGGGTTGTGACCACCGGTCCGCCTTCGGCCGACGGATTCGTCATCGGCAAGGTCCTTGGTGTCGAACCTCATCCGGACGCCGATCGCCTGCGGGTCTGCACCGTTGACGTCGGCGAGGACGAGAACCGGAACATCGTCTGCGGTGCACCGAACGTCGCCGAGGGACAAACGGTCGTTGTCGCCCTGCCCGGCGCCGTGATGCCAGGTGGCATGAAGATCAAGAAAGCCAAGCTGAGGGGTGTCCCTTCAGAAGGAATGATCTGCTCCGAGACCGAGCTCGAACTGAGCGAGGGCAGTGACGGCATCATGGTTCTGGAAGACGGTCTAGCCGCTCCGGGAGCCCCGGCCGGAGAAGTTATCCCGGTCTCGCAGGTGGTCCTTGAACTCGAGGTCACGCCGAACCGGACCGACTGCTTCGGCCTGTACGGCGTGGCGCGGGAGGCCCACGCGATCACCGGTGCCGACCTTTCGCCAGCCCCCTGGGAGGGCAAGGAGATCGCGGCGGCCAGCGCGATCGATTCGACCGTCTCGGTCGAAGTCGAGGACCAGGAACTCTGTCCGCGCTTTACCGCCCGCGCTTTCACCGACGTAAAAGTCGCTCCGTCGCCGCTCTGGCTCAAAGCGAGGCTGATCGCTGCCGGACAGCGGCCGATCAACAACGTGGTCGACATCACCAATTACGTGATGTGGTTCACCGGCCAGCCGCTCCATGCCTTCGACCTGGACCTGGTTCCCGACGGCGCCCTGATCGTGCGCACGGCCCGGGAGGGGGAGAAAGTGACGACTCTCGATGGCACCGAGCACGAGCCCGGCACCGACACGGTCCTCGTCTGCGACAGGAACGGCCCGGCGGCGATCGCCGGGATCATGGGCGGAACGGTCTCGGAAGTTTCCGACTCGACAACTTCCGTGCTGATGGAAGTCGCGACCTGGAACGGTCCGAACATCCTGCGGTCCTCGAGGGAACTCAACCTGCGCTCCGAAGCGTCGTCCCGTTTCGAGAAGCAGCTTCACCCCGACCTGACGGTACGGGCACAGGTCGTCGCAACCGAGCTGATGGCCGAGCTTTGTGGTGCCACAGTGGTCGACGGCATGGTCGACGTTGCCGCGCCGGCTCCAGTCGCGGAGCCGATCCGGCTACGGGGCGGGAGGGTTGAGCGCATCCTCGGGCTCGCAATCAGCACCGCCGATCAGATCGAGGCCCTTGAGCTGCTCGGGTTCGGGGTAGAGACTGATGGAGACGACCTGCTGGTCACCGTCCCGCCGGACCGCTTCTACGACGTCACCAGGGAGATCGACCTGGTTGAAGAGGTGGGCCGGGTCAATGACCTCGACAAGCGCCTCCCGGCGACGCTGCCTTCCGGCTCCGGCCGGGTCGGTGGGCTCAGCCGCCAGCAGAGCCTCCAGCGGCGGGCCGAGGACTCCCTGCGGGAAGCCGGCCTGGACGAGATCGTCGGCTGGAGCTTCACCGATCCTTCAGAGATCCAGAAGCTGAGGCTGGAGTCACCCGACCCGCGGAGCAATCCGGTCGGGCTGTCCAACCCGCTTTCCGAAGACCAGTCGGTGATGCGGACGATCCTGCTCGGATCCCTGCTCGGGGCGGCGCAGCGGAACCTCTCGCGGGGAACCGAATCAGTGGCTCTGTTTGAATCGGGCCGGGTTTACCTGCCGGCCGGTGACTTCGGGCCCGGACCACTTGGCGGGGACTTCCCCGGGGATCAGCGGCCGCCGGTCAATGAGCCCCACCACATCTGCGTGCTGGCGACCGGATCGATCGATCCCGCTTCCTGGGGCCAGCCCGCCACCAAAGCTGACTTCTTCCACCTCAAGGGAGTACTGGAGCGGCTTGCGTCCGGTCTGGGCACCTCTGTCGAGGTCGTTGCGGGAGAGCAGCCGTTCCTCCATCCGGGACGCTCCGGAACGATTTTGGTCAACGGGGAAGGCGCGGGCTGGATCGGTCAGGTCCATCCGTCGGTTGCCGCCGAATGGGACCTCGGAGAAGTGGTTGCATTCGAGATCGATTTCGCCGACCTGCTCGAAGATTCGCCCCTTGGCGAAGAGAGCTATGTCGACTTCACCGCCTTCCCGCCGGTCGACCGTGACCTTGCGGTGGTGGTCGCCGATTCGGTCGAGGCTGCGGCCGTGCTGGCAGCCGCCAACGAGGCCGGCGGCAAGCTGCTCGTCTCGGTCAGCGTTTTCGACGTCTATCGCGGAGACCAGATCGGCGAGGACGAAAAGAGCCTCGCCCTGCGGTTCCGGTTCCGGGCAACCGACCGGACACTCAGCGATGAAGAAGTGGATCCGGCCTGGCAGAAGGTCATCACCGCGATCGAAGGAATCGGAGGGCGGGTCCGTGGCTGAGGCCGTACAACCCATTGGCACTGATGGTGCGCGGTCGCGGGTCGTTGTTGCCGGCGCCACCGGTTACGCGGGCGCGCTCGCTGCCCATCTCGTCTGGAACCACCCGGCGCTTGAACTGGTGGAGATCACCTCCCGGTCCGAGATCGGGACGAGACTGAATGACCTCTACCCGCGCTACGACGTCCCGTTCGAACTGAAGGAGCTCGACCTGGCCGGACTCGAAGACGTTGATGTCGGCATCGTCGCCTATCCACACGGCGCTGCCGCTCCGGTTGTTGCCGAGATGCGTGGCCTCGGAATGCTGGTGGTTGATCTCTCGGCTGACTTCCGGCTGGAGGACCTGCCGACCTACGAACGTTTCTATGGCAAGCACGGCAACCCCGAGTTGCTCGACGGAGCCGTCTACGGCTTGACCGAGCTCGAACGTAGTGCTGTTGCCGATGCCGAACTGGTGGCCAATCCCGGTTGCTATCCGACCGCTTCGATCCTCGCGCTCGCACCGCTGGCCGAGGCGGGCCTGATCGACGACGTCGTGATCGATGCCAAGTCCGGTGTGTCCGGCGCGGGACGGGGCGGGGGCGAAGCCACCTCGTTCATCACGATCACGGAGAATGTCTCTCCGTACAAGACGGTTGCCCACCGGCACCGGCCGGAGATCCTCGAGCAGCTGAACGGACTTTCTCCCGCCGACATCCCGTCACTGACCTTCGTGCCGCACCTCGTGCCGGTCGACCAGGGCGAGCTGGTCAGCTGTTACGTCAGGTCTTCGGTCGATCTGGTCCAGGAAGACCTCGACAAGCTTTACGAAGCCCGGTACCTCAGCGAGCCTTTCGTCAAGGTGGTCGGCTCTGCGCCCGGCATGCGGGACGTGCGGGACACGAACCAGTGCCAGATCCAGGTGGTCGCCGGTGACGACCGGATCCTCGTCTTCGCCGCGATCGACAACCTCTGGAAGGGTTCGTCCGGCCAGGCGATCCAGAACCTGAACCTGATCCTCGGTCTCGACGAAGGACTGGGACTTAAATGAGCGAGGGCAACTTCTTCCGGTCGAAGTGGGTCGATGAACCCACCGGGGTCGAGCAGCTCGATCCGAAACAGCTGGCACCGGGCTTCCGGGCCGGAGGAGTCCCCTGCGGCCTGAAGGACGACGGCAAGACCGATCTCGGACTGGTGGCCTGCGACTCCGGTGAGGTCACGTCGTCGATCCTCCTGACGAAGAACGCCGCCGCCGCGGCCCCGATCCGGGTCTGCCGGGACCAGCTCCAGCAGGACTCCGTCCGGGCCGTGATCGTCAACTCGGGCAATGCCAACGCCGCGACCGGCGAGCAGGGGATCAAAGACGCGCTCGCCATGCGGGAGGCTGCCGCCAGGGCGCTCGGTTTCGACCCCGGACAGGTCGCGGTCGCCGAGACCGGTGTGATCGGCGTTCCCATGGACATGGTTTCGGTCCTCGGCGGAATCGGCGGTCTTGCCGAATCCCTTTCTCCCGAGGGCGGCGTGAGCTTCTCCGACGCGATCATGACCACCGACCAGTGGCCCAAGCAGTGCTCGGTGACCCTCGACGGCGTAACGGTCTCCGCCCAGGCGAAAGGCGCCGGCATGATCGAACCCGGCTTCGCCACGATGCTCTGCTTCGTCCAGACCGACGCAGTTTTCGAAGACCCGGAACCCCTCCTGAGGAGCGCGGTCGACCGGTCTTTCGAACGGATCACCGTCGACGGCCAGATGAGCACCAACGACACCGTGCTGCTCCAGGGCAGCGGGCTTTCCGGCAAGCCGCTGCCGGAGGGGCTGCTCGAAGCCGTCCTGCTCCAGCTGGCGATCGAGATCGTCCGCGACGGAGAAGGTGCCACCAGGGTCGGCCGGATCGAAGTCACCGGCGCGGCCGACGGTGAAGAAGCGGAACTGGTCGCCCGGCGGATCGCCAACTCGCCCCTCGTCAAGACCGCACTGCTCGGCCGGGACCCGAACTGGGGCCGGATCGCGCAGGCCGCAGGCGCCGCCCTCGCCGGATCCGACATCGGCGAACTGGGCCCCGACGTGATCGAAGCTTCCGACCTGGCGGGGGAAGCACCCGAAGCCGAGCTTTCGCTGAAGCTCGACCGGGGTGACGGCCGGGCGCACGTCTACTTCAGCGACCTGACCCACGAATACATCGTCATCAACGCCGAATACACAACGTAAGGACCCCTCGATGGATGACCAAAAAGCAGGCGAGATCGCCGCGGCGCTCGATGACGGGAACGTCACTGTGCTGCTCGAGGCGCTCCCGTACATCCGGGAATTCCACGGGAAGACAGTGGTCATCAAGTACGGGGGAGCGGCCATGCGAGAGGAGTCGCTCCGTGAGGCCTTCGCCAAGGACGTCGTCCTGCTCAAGTACGTCGGCATGAACCCGGTGATCATCCACGGCGGTGGTCCCGAGATCTCCGAGGTCATGAAGAAGATGGGGCTCGAAGTCAAGTTCCACCACGGCCTGCGCGTCTCCGACAAGGAGACGGTCGAGGTCGCGAAGATGGTCCTGCTCGGCAAGGTCAACGCCGATCTGGTCCGGCGCCTCAACCGGGCCGGCCAGCCCTCGGTCGGACTTTCCGGCGAGGACGGTGCCCTCTTCGAGGTCGCCCCGGTCGCCAACGCGGCCGAGGTCGGTTTCGTCGGCGAGATCGAGCGGGTCGACGTGGACGTGCTGAATCACCTCGCCGAGGACTACATCCCGGTCATCGCTTCGGTTGCCTCGGATCGCGAGAGCAACTCGTACAACGTGAACGCCGACGAAGCGGCCGGCAAGGTCGCGGCCGCGCTCGGTGCTTACAAGGCCGTCTTCCTTACCGACGTGGTCGGCTGGCTCGAGGATCCCGGGGACGAGACCACCCGGATCTCGCAGACCAATGTGGCCGAGGTCGAAGAACGGCTCGAAGGCATCCAGGGCGGCATGCGGCCGAAGATGACCGCCTGCATCAACGCGATCCAGGGCGGGGCACAGGCCGCACACATCATCGACGGCCGCCGTCCGCACTCGCTGCTGCTCGAACTCTTCACCGACGTCGGCATCGGCACCATGGTGAACCCGTGAGCCCGGTCGACCCGACACTCGTGGAGCGTGAAGAGCGCTTCGTGATGCAGACCTACAAGCGCGCACCGGTCGAGTTCGTCCGGGGCGAAGGGGCCCTGCTCTTCGATTCCGAAGGCAACGAGTACCTCGACCTGCTCGGCGGCATCTCGGTCGCTTCGATCGGGCACAGTCACCCCGACGTCGTGAATGCCGTGCGGGACCAGGTCGGCGAGCTGATGCACGTCTCGAACCTCTTCTACACGAAGCCGATGGTCGACCTGGCGGAACGCCTTTCCAATTCGTCTCTCGGCGGTCGGGTGTTCTTCTGCAACTCCGGCACGGAGGCGAACGAATGCGCGATCAAGATCGCCAGGAAGGCGGCACACGAAAGGGGTG
Source organism: Solirubrobacterales bacterium (assembly GCA_051306195.1). Classification (GTDB taxonomy): domain Bacteria; phylum Actinomycetota; class Thermoleophilia; order Solirubrobacterales; family 70-9; genus 67-14. Next base: position 6,238 of record JBPPMT010000110.1, on the reverse strand, counting down.
TCGAGAACCCGGAGATCATCTCGTTCGAGAACGACTTCCACGGCCGGACCTACGGATCGCTGTCGGCGACCCCCGGGCTCGCGAAAGATCCCAAGCTCGGTCCGATGCTCGAAGGCTTCATCTCCGTACCGTTCGACGACGGTGACGCACTCGAAGCTGCCGTCGGTCCGAATACCGCGGCGATCTTCATCGAAGTCATCCAGGGCGAAGCCGGCGTGTTCGTCGTCAGTGACGAGACCCTGAAGCTCGCCCGTGAACTCTGCGACCGGACCGGGGCCCTCCTGATCCTCGACGAGATCCAGACCGGCATGGGCCGGACCGGATCGCTCTGGGACTATGAGCAGGGCCCGGCCCGGCCGGACGTCATCACCAGCGCCAAGGCGCTCGGCGGCGGCGTGGCGATCGGCGCCTGCATCACCGACGAGGCGGCGGGCCAGGTGCTCGCCCCGGGCGACCACGGCTCGACCTTCGCGGCCGGGCCCGTGGCTGCATCGGCCGCGATGGCCGCGATCGACGTGATCGACCAGCCGGAGATGCTCCGCCGGATCCGGACCCTCGGCACGACCCTGACCGAAGGCCTCCTGGCCATGGACGGGGTGGTGGCCGTACGTGGTCGCGGACTGATGCTCGGCATCGAACTGGCCGAGGGCATCGTTTCCGCCGATCTCAACGCCGAACTGCTTTCCCGGGGTCTCGTGGCCAACGCGCCGCGCCCCGATTCCCTGCGCCTGCTGCCCCCGTTCGTCCTGACCGACGAACAGGCAGAACGGTCCCTCGAGATCATTTCGGGCGCCCTTTCCGATCAGTAGCATCAGCACTCTTCAACACCGGAGGTACCAGCAATGAATGACGATCCCACACGAGTAATGAGAGAAGGCCGCCCGCCGCCCCGACGGAGGGATGACGGCTACGACCCTTACGAGCCCGAGGACAAGAGCAAGCGCCTCCGCTGGCTGCTCATCATCATGCTCGCGATCATCGTCGGCCTCGTGGTCGCCGTGATCGTCATCGCCAATTCCGGCAGTGACTCCGACAACGAGCCCACCGGACTGACCGGGACCACCGGCGTGACGGAAGTCGAACCGGTCGAGCCGACCGAACCCGAAGAGGGCACTACAGGCACCACTGAAGAGGTCCCGGAAGAACCCGTCGAGCCCGTCGAGCCCGACACCGGTGGTGGCATCACGCCCGAAACTCCGCCCGAGACTGAAACTCCTGTGGAGCCGGACACAGGTGGTGGCGTGACCCCGCCGACCGACAGCGGCAGCTCGAGCGGCGGTATCGGCCCCGGATGACCGATCTGACCCTCGACTCCATGCCGGAGCCGATCGCCACCTATGAGGCGCGGCCCGAAGATGTGAACCGTGTCCTCCTGCTCTATTCGGGCGGGCTGGACACGAGCGTCATGCTCCACTGGATCCAAGAGCAGTACAAGGCGGAAGTCGTCACCCTGACGGTCAACCTCGGCCAGCCCGGCGAGGACTACACCGAAGTGACCGACAAGGCCAAGGCGATGGGAGCGATCGAGACCGTGGTCATCGACGCCCGCGAGGAGTTCGCCGAGGACTACGTCCTGCCGGCGATCAAGGCGAACGCGCTCTACGGCGGCGGTTACCCGCTGTTCACGTCTCTGGGGCGTCCGTTGATCGGAAAGCTCGGAGTCGAAGTTGCGGCCCGAACCGGGTGCGACACCCAGGCCCACGGCTGCACCGGCAAGGGCAACGACCAGGTCCGCCTGGAGAGCACCGTCGCCACGCTCGACCCGAACCTGAAGATGATCGCTCCGGTCAGGGCCTGGAAGATCGGCCGCGAAGAAGAGCTCGAGTACTGCCGGCAGCACGACATCCCGCTCAAGGGCGGAACGTCGGCCGCCCCGTATTCGATCGACGACAACCTCTGGGGCCGCTCCTCGGAGGGCATCTCGATCGAGGACCTGGACTCGCCGCCGCCGGATGACGTCTTCCAGCTCGTAACCCGGCCGGAACTCGCGCCCGACGAGCCGGAAACGGTCACGGTCGGTTTCGAGAAGGGCCGCCCGGTCAGCTTCAACGGTGAGAAGATGGACCTGGTGCCGCTGATCGATGCCGCCTCCGAAGCCGGTTGCCGCCATGGCGTCGGCATCGTCGACCACATCGAGGACCGCATCGTCGGCCTCAAGGTCCGCGACATCTACGAGGTGCCGGCGGCGACGATCATCCTCACCGCCCACCAGGAGCTCGAGAAGCTCGTCTCGACGATCCACCAGAACAACTTCAAGAACACCCTCGACCGACATTGGGCCTACATGGCCTACGCCGGTTTGTGGTTCGAGCCCCTGCGGTACAACCTCGATGCGTTCATGGACTCGGCAAACGAATTCGCATCCGGTGAGATCTCGGTCAAGCTCTACAAGGGCAAGGCGACCCCGACCGTGCGCAAGTCGGACTTCGCGCTGTATGACGAGAGTCTGGCGTCGTTCGGCGAATCGGGTGGCGAGTTCTCACAGCAGGCGAGCCCCGGCTTCATCGAGCTGTTCTCGCTTCAGAGCCGTATGGCTCACCAGGTAAGAAATCGAGAGGAAAAGGCATGATCTATTCGCTGATCGGCAAAGCCGTCGTCAAGTACGGGCTGAAGATGATGAATCGGAAGATGGTCAAGCGCACCGCTCTGCTGGGCGCCGGGGGAGTGGTGGCCGGAATTGCCACGGTCGGCGTGATCGGGTATCTCGCCACGCGGGACGTTCCCGAAGGCTGAGAACCTGCTTTTGCACGAGATCTTGCTCTGGTCCCCCGAGCCGGGGGGCCGGGCAGGGGGCTTGGTTACGGTGTGAGTCGGTTTTGGTTTCGACTCACACACTCAAAGCTCTCATCGGATCCGTATGACGATGAAGCGTCTCGTTCTCGCGGGCACCATCGTGCCCGCGCTTCTTTGTGCGGCCTTCTCGGCTCCGGCGCAGGGTGACGTCGACGACCTCGAATCCGACGCGGCGGCAGCGAAGCAACGCATCGAAAAGGTGTCGGCGTCACTGGGTGAAGGCCGGACCGCGCTCGACTCCGCCCAGGAGAAGGCCTCCGCTGCGGCGGCTCGCGCCGACGAGATGAACGGCCTGATCGCCACCGGAGCCCAGAAGTCGGCCACTCTCGAAGAGAAGGTGGCCGGTTCCGAGGCGCAGCTGGAACGCTCGAGGGAGCGCCTGAAGCGCGCCGAGCGGCTCCTGGCCGAACGGCTGGTCGCGATCTACATGAGCGGGTCACCAGACTCGCTAGACCTGCTCCTCGGCGCCGCCGACTACGGCGACCTCGCCACCGGCAACGAGTACCTCGAGGCCCTTCAGAACGCCGACGTCCGGCTGGCTTCACGGGTGCGGTCGGTCCGGAACGAATTCGAGGACAGGACCGACCACCTGACCGCGCTGAAGGCCCGGGTCGACGAACACAACGCCGAACTGGCCGCCGCCCAGGCCGGCATCGAAGCCGCACGTGCCGCCGCCGCGGCAAGTGCGATCGAGCTCGCTTCGATAAACACTTCGCGCGAGGGCGAGATCGGTGAACTGAAGTCCGACATCAACGGACTCGAGAAGAAGATCGAGAAAGAACAGGCCGCTGCGGCCGCCGCGGAGGAAGAAGCGGATGTGCCGGCAGATGCCGACGAGTACCTCGGTGGCCCGTACTCGATCCCGACTTACATCGTGATGTGCGAGTCCGGCGGCGACTACTCGGCGCTGAACCCGAGCGGTGCCGGTGGCGCCTACCAGATCATGCCCGCAACCTGGGAAGCCTACGGCGGTACGGGGTTGCCGAACGAAGCCTCGAAGGCGGAGCAGGACCGCATCGCGGCCCTGATCTACGCCGACTCGGGCACAGCCCCCTGGGTCTGCGGCTGATCCTCTTTGGGACGCGGTAAGTGGGGCGCGGTCCGGGGTCCCTCGAGTTCATTGAGACTGAAGTTACCTGCGCCATACGCCGGTAACTTCAATCTCAAAGTGTTCTGTGGTCTCTGGCGATCGCAGCCAGTTCGTTCGGGCGGAGCAGGGCCCGCAGCAGGTTCGGCTCGAGGACGGCTAGCCCGCCCTTCTTCATCTTGATTCTCGCTCCCGTGAGGCGGGTCACCTCCATCGAGAGCACCGGTTCGTGGCCGACGATCAACACGTCGCCGCGGCCCGCGGCGAGCTCGAGGGTGTCGTAACTGCCGTCGCCGATCGATCTGACGATCTCCGGTTCGACCGCGAGAGGGCCGCAGGCGAGCGTGGCGGTGTCCAGGGCCCGGACCCGGGGGCTGGCCAGGCAGGCGTCGACGCTGAGTCCGAGTTTGTTTATGGCCAGTCCGGCGGCGGTCGCCTGGGCTTCGCCTTTCGGGGTGAGGCGGCGGGCGGCATCACCGTTCCCGGTGTCGTTCTCGGCGTCGCCGTGTCTCAACAGATAGATCACGGTTGCCATGGTATTCGGACCCCGCAAACTCCGGAAAGACCGGTTTCGGGCCCCGGGTTTCATCCGGCCGAGTTGCCATCATGGCCGTCCGTGGAAAACGCCTCTTCAACCAGCCCTCAAGTCGCTCATCTGCATGTTCACAGCGAGCACTCGGTGCTCGACGGGGCCTGCAACATCAGCGAGATGGCGGCCCGCGCGGCGGAGCTCGACATGCCCGCGCTCAGCCTGACCGACCACGGGGTCATGAACGGCGCGCTCGACATGTACAAGGCCTGTCGCGCCAACGACGTCAAGCCGATCCTCGGCATCGAGGCCTATTACGTCGACGACCGCCACACGGTGCGGGAGATGCCGAAGTACGAGCGCAACCACCTGACGCTCCTCGCCGAGAACGACGTCGGCTTCCGTAACCTCGTCGAACTGAGCTCCGAGGGTTTCCTCGAGGGCTACCACCGTGGCAAGGCGAACATCGACATGGAACTGCTCGCCCGCCACGCGGAGGGCGTGATCGTCCTCACCGGCTGCCTGCAGGCCCGGTTCGTGAAGCGCCTGGTCGAGGAACGGCCCGACGACGCGCGCGAGCACCTCGACGAGCTGATCCAGGTCTTCGGGCCCGAACAGGTCTACATGGAGGTCCAGAAGAACGGAATCGACGACCAGGACAGGGCCAACGAGCAGATCGCCCGGATCGCCCGGGAAGTCGGCCGTCCGCTGGTCGCGACCGCGGACGTCCATTACCTGCGGCGCGAGGACTACGTCAACCACACGGCCCTGCTTTGCGTCCAGACGAAGTCGACGCTCGACGCGCCCAAGATGACCTTCGACACGAACGAGTTCTACCTCAAGGACGCGAACGAGATGACGGCCGCTTTTGCCGAGTGGCCGGAGGCGGTGCCGATGACCCTCGAGGTCGCCGAGCGCTGCAACGTCGAGATTCCGCTGGGGGAGATCCTGCTGCCGAAGTTCCCGACCGAGAACGGCGAGGCCTCGCGGGACATGCTCCGCCGGATCGCCCTCGAGGGGCTCAAGGGGCGCTACGGGGACCCGGTGCCGTCGGTCGCGATGGAGCGGCTCGAGTTCGAGCTCGGCGTGATCGAGGAAATGGGATTCCCCGACTACTTCCTGATCGTCTGGGACTTCATCCACTACGCCAAGGAGAACGGCATCTCGGTCGGGCCCGGCCGTGGCTCGGCTGCCGGCTCGATCGTTTCCTACTCGCTCGGCATCACCGACATCGACCCGGTCGCCTACGACCTCTTCTTCGAGCGGTTCCTGAACCCCGGACGCAAGTCGATGCCGGATATCGACATCGATTTCTCGGTGCGCGGGCGGGACCGGATGATCCAGTACGTGACCGACAAGTACGGCTCGGACTCGGTCGCGCAGATCATCACCTTCGGAACGATGGCCCCACGGGCCGCGATCCGCGACTCGGCCCGGGTTCACGGCTACGACTACAAGACGGCCGACACCCTGGCCAAGCAGATCCCGGCCCCGATCATGGGCCGCTCGCCTTCGTTCGACGAGTGCCTGAAGCCCGGGCAGGAGCTGATGAAGACCTACGACTCCGACCCGGACGCGAAGAAGATCATCGACACGGCCAAGGGACTCGAAGGCAAGATCCGTAACACCTCGATCCACGCCGCCGCCGTGGTCATCTCCGGCGTGCCGCTCAAGACGATCGTTCCGCTCCAGCTGGTCGAGGACAAGTCCGCCGCCCCGGCCAGCGACGAAAACGGAAAACCGGTCAAGTCGTACAAGACGGTGACCCAGTACTCGATGAACCCGGTCGAGGAGATGGGCCTCCTGAAGATGGACTTCCTCGGCCTGCG
>JBPPMT010000077.1:0-8361 GCA_051306195.1 Solirubrobacterales bacterium | reverse complement strand
GCCTGGTTGAGCACCAACCCCAGGATCGGCGCGCCGATCCGTTCGAGCCGCTCCAGCGTGTCGATCACGTTCGGTTGGGTGACCCGCCCGGCGTGGGCGACCACCAGCAGTCCGTCGACGGAGCCGGCGAGCGCGACCGAGTCGGACACGGGCAGCACGGGCGCCGAGTCGACGATCACGTAGTCGTAGTGGCCACCCATCTCGTTGAGGAGTTGCTGCACACGACGCCCGCTCAGCATCTCGCTGGGGTTCGACGGGATGGTGCCCGACGTGTACACGCTGATGCGGTTGGTGCCATCGATGTCGATGTGGTGGACGACGTGCTTGGCGTCCATGCCGAGCAGCAGGTCGGTGAACCCCGGAGTCTGCGCGATGCCGAACACCTCGTGCACCCGGGGCCGTCGCAGGTCGGCGTCGACGAGTGCCACGCGGTGCCCGGCCTGGGCGAGCACGACGGCAAGGTTGGTCGACGTGGTGGTCTTGCCCTCCCCCGCCATCGAACTGGTGAGCTGCACCACCCGGATCGCCCGGTCGAGGCCGAGGACCTGCAGGTTGGTGCGCAGTCCTCGGTATTCTTCGACGGCCGAGCGCGACGGTTCCGAGAGCGCGAGCGGCCGATTGTCCGGCGGCGGGTCGACCGGCACCATGGCGAGTACCGGATGGTCGGTGAGCCGTTCGAGATCGTCCTCCGACCGCACCTTGTCGTCGAGGTAGTCGACGAGGAACGCCGCGCCGAGCCCGATGAGCAAGCCGACGACGGCTGCGAGCGCCGCTGTCCGCGCTGGGGTCGGCTCGACCGGCTCGGTCGGCAGCTCAGCCGACTTGATGATCGCCGCGCCACCGGTGCGCAACGCTGCGTCGACCCGCAGCTGATCGAGGGTGGTCTGGAAGTTGGAGAGCTGTGTGACGAGCCCACTGCGCCTCGGATCGTCGTCGGCGAGGTCGTCGAGCTGTGCCTGCAATCCGTCGATGGCGACTTGCACCTCGCTGCTGGCGGCCAACAGCTCGCCGACCGCCTGTTCCCGGCGTACCTCGATGTACGCGGTCGCATAGGAGTTCGCGTAGAGCTGCGCATTCGAAGCATTCGCGTCGCGCACAGCGATCGAGATGACGTCGGTCTCGCCCACCGCGCTCGCGTTCGCCGCTGGAGGTCGTTCCTCCAAACCGAGGTTCTCCTGCACTCGCGCCCGTACCGCTTCGCCTTCGATCACCTGGATCTCGGTGTCGATGGCGCGGGTGTTCAGGTTGATCACCTGGTTCTCGAACAGCCCGTCCTGCCCCCGCGGTTGCACCAGCACTTCGGATGACGCCGAGTAGATCGGTGTCTGCAACGCAGTCAGACCGACGGACACGACAACCGCCACCAACACCGCACCGATGACGAGCCACCTGCGCCCAGCGACGACCAACCAGTAGTCGCGCAGCGTCATCTCCGAGGCGTCAGTGTCCATCGGGCCAAGAACCTACTGGACCCGTGAACGTGTTGCAGGCTCGCCTGCCATGGGCCGTAGGCCGGTGAGGCCAGTATCAGCGTGACGCACACGGTCGGAGACAGGAGTCCGAGGTGTCTACATACTGAACGCGGGACGAAATCTGCACGTGGTCGCGACGACTGCCCTCAATCATCGACTACACCCATTCATAGTGCAGGAACAACGGCACCGTTAAGCGCAGCATCCATCCATCCATCCCTCCGCCCAATGCGGAGACGCTGAGGTAAGATACGGAACCGATATGGAAGACGCACTCCCGCATAAGACACCTGGCTCACAACCAGCCGCAATAGATGACCCGTATGCCACCAACACATGCGACACGTACGACCTCGATGTTCTGATTGTCACCTACAATAATGAAGGACATATCTCCAGCGCGTTGCAGTCTATCGCCCGACAATCTGGTATACGTGCGACCTACTTTGTCCAAGACAATGGATCGAAAGATAGTACAGTTTCCTGCATCAATCGCCTTGCCAAGAACCTCGGGTTGAATCTTCACCTAATAGTGGACGAGACCAATCCGGGGTATGCCGCAGCGATAAACGTGCTCCTCCAAAGGTCAAGCTCCGAATATGTGCTCGTACTAAATCCAGATACATTAAGTGCCTCATCAGTTGACGAGACGACCATATCGAGGTTGTGCAAAGTAGCATCGATAAGCGATATCGGTCTCGTGACGCCGAGACTTCTCACGCATGCCGGCTTGCTCGACAAGGCGTGTCGAAGACGCGAGCCAACCGTCTCCCGTTCTCTCGCTACATTTGCGACGAAATTGGCACCCGGAATGGGATTCTTTGAGCGATGGGGATACAACTATTTATATCAAAGCGATACCGGTCAATACTCCGTTGACGCTATCAATGGTGCCTTCATGCTCACCACCAGAAGAAAGATTGAGGTCACGGGCGGCATGAATGAGCGATTCTGGATGTACGGCGAAGACCTTGACTGGTGCCGGCGGTTCCGAGTCCATGGATTCCACAACACTTACGTTGGTGACTCGGTGTGGATCCACTTAAAGGGCGGATCTGAGGGTGGACGGAGAGGTCGTCGAACGCAGATTGCCTTCCTCAATTCGATGAGCACCTACTACGAGATTCATCATCCGGGCCGGTGGTATGCGCCAATGCGCCTTGCGGTTCGTGTGACCGTCGGGCTCGCCGTGTTCGCTACTTCGGTCCGCCATCGGAAGGCCACTAGCACGAAGTAAATCTGGGCCACCACGCCTCGAATCAGCCCCAAGAATCGCTAGCAGCAACATGGCAGCAGCGATACCCACGACTGAGTAGGTAGCCAACATAGCATTCAATGAACCCGACATAAGGAGAACTAGCAAGTAACTGGCGCCATGAATGGCTCGGACCATCCCAGCATAAGCAGCCTCGCGTTCGACTCTCGCCAACATTGAGACGGCAGTTTGCGCAGACATCGTAATCAACACCGCGGCGGCGAGACTTGCTGTTCGGGTGGACGGGGTGAGACTGAAACCGCTCATCGCTCCAAGCAGAAGAACGGCGGCCAACCAACCCGCACTCAATGTCAGCCACAGTAAAAAAAATTCAAGGCACGCCCGTCTTCTTGACCTGGCACCGTACTCATCATCGGATTCAGCCGCTAGTCTCCCAGCAAATGGCGATCGACTGGCGACTAGAAGCAGTAAGAAGGGTGCCTGCAGGACCTGAATGACTCGAAGATCGGCCGCTTGTCCAGGACCGCCTGACCATAAAGCTACGAGCACAGCAATTTGGTAAGAGCCCGGACCAGCAACGAAATCAAGCACGTAAGAGAAGGACTCACGTTTACCAACGGTTACCTTGCACCCCAGCACCGATCGGTCGAGCCCATTCGAAGAGACCAACGCCGCAATGAGCGCCCCCAAAGCCCAAGAGCCGGCAATCGTGAGGCCGGAGACGTCATCAAGACGCACGGCTATCACAGCGCCCATCGCCGTAGCAGCACACCACAGCCCGTCACCGTACGCGCCAAGTCCTGGCCGCCGATCCAGGTTCAGCGCGGTTCGAGCGATCTCGTGCATTGTGCCGAAGCTTGCTCCGAAAGCGAGGACGACTGATATAGCGGTCGGGGCGTGCACCAAGAGGCTGGCAGCCAAGACTATCGCACCCACTGCCGACGAGGCCGAAATATTCCGAAGTGCTTGCGAGCCAGTGAACCTCGTCGCTGGTTGACCATGCAATATCGCCACCACGGCTGTTTCTGCCATGAATGACCGCACGGCACCTTGTGCAAATAGATACGAGGCATACGAGGCCGATACCCTGCCAAACTCTTCGATCGGCAGCACATACATAAGGCCGAGCGTGAGGACAACATTAGAGAGCGAGTTCGCGCCCTGACCGAGCAGAAATGGAAGTGCGAACTTGACTTGTTTGGTACGGGGCTGAGTCACGACTCTCTAATCCAAGCCGTTCGTCACACGGTCGCGCTAAGAATTGACACCCGGCCAGTCCTCCGGGCCTTACGCACTGGAGCCAACGCCGAAGCGAAGCCGAGAAGTAGCCATGAGAGAGGCGCGATGTATGCTTCGGTCATATTTAGCTGCACCAAACCGGTCAGTAGCCACAGTAACATTCCGGTAGGAAGCAGCCAGACAAAGAAGAGACGGGCATCGGGGGCATCGGCGAATGATCGATGTAGTTCAGCCCAGCTTCGCCGGACCCCAAGCGCGACCACGAGAAGGAGAGAAAACAGGCCAAGTGGGCCGCTCCTGAGCGCGGCCTCACTGAATTGGCTCTCCGAGTTCGCAACCTGTGCAGTTACCCTGTTGGCGCCGCCGAGGGTGGTAAGCACCTCGGCCACGTAAGCGCGTCCAAATGGTGTCGATACTCCCTCTGTCAATCCGCCGACAAATGCATCATAGCGAAGTTGAGTGCTTCCGGAGACGCCGGCCGATCCCGATAGTCGTTCGATTGAGCGGGGCGCTTGATCGAACTGCGTTGCGCTGGATACGAGCAGCACTATTGTCGCGACCGCGAACATCACTATCGACAATGAGCCACGGGCGGACCTCCTACGAGCGTACACGAAAGCTGGCAGGAGACTCGCCAGCCAACCCAAGTACGCGGCACGCGAGTGACCGAACAGCGTATATGCGGCTGCAGACATGACTGACAACCACGCGAGACGGCTTCGAGGCATGACTGACACATAGAACCCCGCTGCGAGAACAGCGACAGCGGGGAAGTAACGTAACGACTTAGAGTTGACAAGCGGTCCGAAGGTGTCACGTACACCGATAGACGGGTCTACACCACCTAACGGAATGGTTACTGTTGCTAGCACCGAATACAGAACAACTGGCAGGAATGCTATTGCCAGGAACTGGCGGAATTGGCCGCTGTCGCTAGCCATACGTTGCCCGACGATAAACCACCCAACGGGCAGCAAGGCCTGGACAAGTAGCAGGACGGACGTACCCTGTGACGGATCCGCAGTCGAGAATCCGTACAGAAATGCAGCTACCTGGGATAGACAGTAAATGCCTACGAGTTGTCGCCCAAGGCGCCCGTACGTTGGCTGCTTCGTGGCTCGTAGCACCACGACCATCAGAGCGGGCGCCAAAAGTGTCGAGATTGGGAGGTCGGTGCCGAGCGTCTTCAGCCGATAGAGATTCGACTCCCCCCATGATACTGTACCCGATCCACCCACATGGACGAACACGGGAAGAAACAGCATGAACGCACAGACTCGAAGCGGGAGTGATAGCTGATTCGCCGACAGCCCTTGTATCTTCACTGCACTAGTTCCGGCCAGTACCTTGCCGGCATCTCGCCGATTACTTCGCTCAACGCTCGAACGTCTTCTGCGAACTGGTGTTTGAGCCAAGCGCGGTCGCTATCGCCCAGTACGAGGTGCGATGATCTCGACGAATAGAAGATTCTTGCGGTGAGTGAATGCCGCTTCACCCGGTGTGTCCACTCGTGGAGCCCGTGGTCCTGCAGCCTGCCACCGACGGCACGGGCCGCACGTAACAAGGTTGGATTACGGCTAGTGCGCGCTGCATTTGAGCGGCTGAAGACGACCGCAGGGAGCGTCGGCGGAACCTTCAAGGACAAGGCTTCGTACAAGTCGGCCACAAACATGCCGGGGTCCTCGGCAATCAGCTCGTAAGGCATGAAGGTGCAACGTTCCGGGCCCAACGCCTCTAGCCATCTCCGAGCGTCTCCCGAGTAGAGACTGTCACGGATGATCCCGGGGTTGCGATCGATGGATTCGAGCAGCGGCCCAGAGAGCCTGCCCTGCTGCCAACGATGCGCATAATCGGACCAAGAGCGAAGGACCGGATTCCGTAGCACGACGACGACACGAACATCGCTCGAAACGGACTTCGCAGCGATCTCCGCGCCTCTGCACGAGAAATAATCGTGGCAGACGTCAACGAGGGGTGCATCGAAAGAACCTAGACGAAATTGGTCTGCGTACCAGTTGGGGTTCCGCCCTGACCCTTGGTTGAAGAAGCGGATTTCCTTCGACCTTCCGAGCCGAATGGCTGGATCCGCATCGAGAACGTCGTACATCCACGTGCTTGCAGACTTTGGTGGAGAAAGAACGAGGCGGAGACCATCAATCATCGTCGGAAGAATTCATCGAACGATCGGGATCTTCTCGACACATCCATCCGCAGCCCCTACCTCGGTGGCCTCTGACGAGCAAACTGGATTGGGTGTCGCAACTTCTGAATAGCGTTCGCGAAACCGGCACCGCCCATCGGGTCCTCTTCATAGCGCTCGATCACGGGTCCAGTTGACTGAGTGGGTCCGGGCACGAACGTCCTAGTCGCCACGATGCCCGCCAACCGAGTGTAGTCTTCTACCGAAGTCGCGGTCGGTTTGCGGGCGATCAACATCCAATCGCCCCACCAAACTCGAGAGAGTATTCGTTTCCGAAACGAACGTTGCTCAACATAGGACTCGACGAGCTTCAGCCCAGAGTAGGCGCAAAGCGCTGCCCCAGCGTCTGGGTAAAAGCGCCAACAATCCAACGGGTACCGGTGCACCCGCCCGCACGACGGGGCGACAAGACAGATCAGCCCACCCGGCGCAAGGACCCTCGAAATTTCAGCCATCGTGATCCAGAAATATGGATTATGTTCGAATGTAGAACTAGAGATAACAACATCAATCGATTCCGTTTCTATCTCAGACCAGGAATATGGATCGTTCGGAACCATATCGACATTTGGGCCCTGAACCAGATCTAAACCAACGTAGTTAAAACCTCGTGGTTCGAAAATTGCACGGGCGGCTAGCTGCCCCTCTCGGGTCCACGAGCCTACATCCAAAACCTTAATGACCGATGACCTGTCCCTCAGGTAGACATCTCGGAACTGTCGAATCTTCTCATAGGTCGCTAGGTGCACGGCGCCAAGCCTAGCGAACCCAAGTTGTGCAGTAGGTAGGGCGAGTGTGTTTTGCGTCGTATTGGTAGGCTGAGTGGCCGAGGTGTGTTTGGCTGGTTTCGGAGTGTGCGGGGTCAGTGGTGGAGGTGGGTTTGGTGGTTCTTCGCGTTTCAGGGTTGGATCGTAGGTAGCAGGCCGAGTCGTGCTTGCCGGCCGAGAGCAGGCAGCGGACTCGGTGACGTCGGAAATTCAGGCCCTCCGACCGTTTCCCGTGGGTGGGTAGCTGGCCATCGCGGGTGCACCCGTTGCTGCGCTTGATTTTCGGCCACCGGCGCCTGCACCACTGCAGGGCACCGCGTGAAGCGGTGGACCAGTAGTCAGGCGACGGTTTCGTGCTCGCTGGCCATGCCGCGCAGTTCGCCGTCGGCGGCCTGCTCGGCGACGAACCAATCGTAGGTGCTGCGGATGCCGGCATCGAGGTCGTAGGTGGGCGACCAATCGAGGTTGCGCAGACGGCTCACGTCGAGCACCTTGCGCGGCGTGCCGTCGGGCTTGGTGCGGTCCCACACCAGCTCCGCCCGCGGATTCACCACATCACGAACCTTCTCCGCCAACTCACGAATCGACAAATCGACACCGGTACCGACGTTGATGTGCATGTCATCGGAATAGTGCTCCATCAAGAACAGACATGCATCGGCCAGATCGTCCACGTGCAGGAACTCGCGCATCGGCGAACCGGTGCCCCACACCACCACCTCAGGATCCGCGTCGCCGATCGAATCGTGGAACTTGCGCATCAACGCCGGCAACACATGACCCGAGTCGAGATCGAAGTTGTCGCCCGGCCCGTACAGGTTCGTCGGCATCGCCGAAATGAAATCACGCCCATACTGCTTGCGATACGCCTGACACAACTTGATCCCGGAGATCTTCGCGATCGCATACCACTCGTTGGTCGGCTCGAGCGGCCCCGTCAGCAGCTGCTCCTCGGTGATCGGCTGCTCCGCGTTGCGGGGATAGATGCACGATGAGCCCAGGTACAGCAGCTTGGTCGTGTCGTACAGGTGAGCGGCGTGCACCACGGTGCCGTGGATCATCATGTTGTCGTAGATGAACTCCGCCGGCCGCGTGCTGTTCGCCAAGATCCCACCCACCGTGCCGGCCACCAGGAACACGTAGTCGGGCCGGTTCGCCTTGAACCAATGTGACACCTCCGACTGATCGCGCAGATCCAACTCGTGGCGGGACGCCGTCAAGATGTTGGTGAAGCCTTCGTCGCGCAGCTTGCGCACCAGTGCCCCACCCACCAGGCCACGGTGGCCGGCGACGAACACCCGGGCATCACGATCGATTCGCATACACGTCCTCCTGGTCGGCCGACCCTTTGACACTATCCACGCCGGCGGGGCCGACGAAGGCGTTCCCGCAATGGCGGCCTACATTCACGGCCTGTATGCACTGGACGAGACCGAATGTGGCTGGGATACCAATCGGGACTCTGGA
>JBPPMT010000043.1:0-23510 GCA_051306195.1 Solirubrobacterales bacterium | reverse complement strand
AAGACGAATTGTTCGACAAGTTCGGCCTCCGTTTCGACATCGTCACCAAAGACCTCATCGACAGCACCCACGCCGGTGACGTCTTCCAAGAGCGTGACCGCCTGATCTGCCGCGTCGACCAGATCGCCCGCCGCGAGGACTTGGTCGAACGTATCCGGCAGAGCGATTGGGACCTGGTCGTCGTCGACGAGGCCCACCGGATGTCGGCCCATTTCTTCGGTGCCGAGGTGAAGAAGACCAAGAAGTACCAGCTCGGCGAAGCGCTGGGCGGCGCCGCGCGACATCTTCTCCTCATGACCGCCACGCCCCACGCCGGCAAGGAGGAGGACTTCCAACTCTTCCTCGCTCTGCTCGACAGCGACCGCTTCGAGGGTCGCTTCAGAGACGGCGTCCATTCGGTTGAGGCCAGTGACCTCATGCGACGAATGGTCAAGGAGAAGCTCCTGACCTTCGAGGGTAAACCACTGTTCCCGGAACGCCGGGCGACGACCGTCGACTACGAGCTCTCCGCAGATGAGATGACGCTCTATGACGAAGTCACTGACTACGTCCGCGAGCAGATGAACCGCGCCGACCGACTCACCGCCGAGGGCCAAGGTCGACGCGGCAACACCGTGGGGTTTGCGCTCACGATGCTCCAGCGACGCCTCGCCTCGTCGCCTGAGGCGATCTATCAGTCGCTGTCTCGACGCCGGAAGCGACTCGAAAGTCGGGTCGTGGAGGAACGTCAACGGGCGAGGTCGGCAGCTATCGGTATGACACCTCAAGAGCAGCGGCTGTCCACGCTGCTCTCCGATGACGTCATCGATGACGATGGCTTCGACCTCGACGCCTGGGACGAACTCGACGGCGAGGAACAGGAAGAACTCGAGGTGGAGGTCGTTGACGCCGCCACCGCAGCTGCGACCGTGGCCGAGCTCGAGTTCGAGATCCGAACGCTGCAACAACTCGAGGAGCTGGCTCGCCGGCTTCGAGGCCAAGGCGTCGACGCCAAGTGGGTTCAGCTCTCCGGACTCCTCTCGACCGACCAGGCGATGTTCGGGCCCGATGGGTCACGACGCAAACTGCTCATCTTCACCGAACATCGGGACACGATGAACTACCTCGTCGATCGCCTCCGGACCTTCCTCGGTGACGCATCTGCCGTCGTGAGCATCTCGGGCGGTACCCCTCGCGAGGAACGCCGCTTGATCCAGGCACGGTTCACGCAAGACGAGGACTGTCTCGTTCTCGTCGCCACGGATGCGGCCGGCGAGGGCATCAACCTTCAACGAGCTCACCTCGTCATCAACTACGACTTGCCGTGGAACCCGAACCGCATCGAACAGCGCTTCGGCCGCGTGCACCGTATTGGGCAGACCGAGGTCTGCCATATGTGGAATCTCGTCGCCGCCGAGACGCGAGAGGCACAGGTGTACCTCAGGCTGCTCGATAAGATCGAGCAACAACGCATCGCCTACAAGGGGCAAGTCTTCGACGTCCTCGGAGAGGCCCTGAGCGGGACAGAACTACGCCGACTTCTCCTCGACGCGATCCGGTACGGCGACGACCCAGCGGTCCGCGACCGCATCAACCAAGTCATCGACGACACAGTTGGTGCTCGGATTCGCGATGCGATCGAACATCCACCCCTTGTCGAGGAGACACTGGCATTCGCCGACGTCGAACGAATCCGTCTCGAGATGCAGGAAGCAGCGGCGCGGCGGCTCCAGCCCCACTACATGCGCGCCTTCTTCGAGGCGGCGATGTCGCACCTTGGTGGAAAGCTCGTCGAGCGAGAACCGGGGCGCTTCAAGCTAGCGAACGTGCCTTCGTCGGTACGCCAGCGTGATCGGCAGATCGGCAGCGGCGCCCCTGTGCTGACGAGCTACGAACGGATCACGTTCGACAAGGAGTTGATCCGCCAGGTTGGCGAACCACCGGCGGAACTCATGGCGCCGGGGCATCCGCTGATGAGCGCCACGATCGATCTGATCCTCGAACGTCACCGCGGACTATTCACGCAGGGAACCGTCCTCGTTGATGACACCGACGAGGGCGATGAGCTGAGAGTGCTCGTGATGCTTGAACACTCGATTGCTGATGGGAGGCCAACTCGAACCCAGCCGCACACGGTGGTGAGCCGACGGTTCGAGTTCATCGAGATCGGGGCTTCGGGAGCGGCGGTCGCGGCGGGCCACGCGCCATATCTCGACTATCGGCCTACGACCGAGGAGGAGCACGTTCGGATCGAGTCGATCCTGGAGTCCGATTGGCTCGACACCGACCTCGAATCGATCGGAACCGACTACGCCATCAGCGTGGCTGTGCCCCAGCACCTTGCGCAGGTGCGACTTCACACGGACAATCGGGTCGACGCAACCCTTGCAGCGGTGAAGGAGCGGCTGACGCGTGAGATCAACTACTGGGACCATCGAGCCAATGAGCTGCAGATGGCGGTGGACGCAAACAAGTCACCCCAATCGAATGCGGACCGGGCACGGCGACGAGCAGACCAGCTGGCACAACGACTCCAGCTGCGCGAAGCGGACCTACGCGCAGAACGCAGCCTCCGCGCCCTTCCACCAATCGTCGTAGGCGGAGCACTGGTGGTACCTATCGGCATGCTCCGTCACGTCGGGGCGACCGGATTACCGGAGGAGTACGCAATCTCTCGCCGGGAGGTGGAACGGCGCGCCATCAACGCCGTGCTCGCCACGGAGGCACAGCTCGGATGGGATGCAGTTGACCTCAACACGGAACAACGGAACCACCCGGGATTCGACATTCGATCTCGACGGACCGGCCAGGGCGACAAGGTCGGTGACATCAAGTTCATCGAAGTCAAGGGACGGATCGCCGGAGCGCCCACCGTCACGGTGAGTCGCAACGAGATCCTCACCGGGCTCAACGAACCTGAGAACTTCGTACTCGCTCTCGTGGAAGTCTCCGCAGACGGAACTGATCGTGTGCGGTATCTCCGCCGACCCTTTGACGGTCGAAGCGAGGACTTCGTCTTCGAAGTCACGAGCGTCAACTTCACCTGGTCGGCGCTTTGGGACCGCGCAGAGGCTCCGTCATGATGGACTCCGTGACCGGCGAGACCTACAAGAAGAAGCTGATCGAGGTGGCGCTGCCGCTGGATGTGATCAATGCGGAGTCCGCACGCGAGAAGTCGATTCGTCATGGTCATCCATCGACGATGCATCTCTGGTGGGCGCGTCGGCCGCTCGCGGCTTGCCGGGCGGTGTTGTTCGCCCAGCTCGTCGATGACCCCTCTGCGCATCCAGAGCGATTCCCGACAGAGGACGTGCAGGATGCCGAGCGAGAGCGACTATTCAGGATCATCGAGGACCTCGTCAAGTGGGAGAACTCCACCGATGAGACCGTCCTTGAGGCGGCCCGAGCAGAGATTCGTCGGTCTTGTGGTGGGGACCCGCCGGCGATTTTGGATCCATTTGCCGGCGGTGGTTCGATTCCGTTGGAGGCGCAGCGGCTGGGTTTGGAGGCGTATGCGTCCGATCTGAATCCGGTGGCGGTGTTGATCAACAAGGCGTTGATTGAGATCCCGCCGCGGTGGGCTGATTGTCCGCCGGTGAATCCGGATGCCGAGAACCGGACGCGTTGGAAGGGCGCTGAGGGTCTAGCGGAGGATGTCCGTCGGTATGGGCAGTGGATCAGGGACGAGGCCGATCGTCGGATCGGGCATCTCTATCCGAAGGTCACACTGCAAGACGGATCGAATGCGAACGTGATTGCCTGGATTTGGGCTCGCACCATCACCTGCCCGAACCCAGCCTGCGGAGCAGAGATTCCTCTGCTGTCTACGTTCTGGCTCGGAAAGAAGAAGGGAAAGGAGGCGCGCCTTCAGCCTGTCACCGTTGAGGGACGAACCACGTTCCGAGTAGTGGGCGGTGGCGATGTCGAGCGAGATGGCAACGCAGGGGAGTCTGGCGTGTTGTGCTTCTCGTGCCGCGAGAATCACTCGCTGTCGATAATTCGGCCCCTGGCTCGAGAGCACGGCACCGGAGCTCGCCTGGTTGCGACGGTGGCCGAAGGTTCCCGACGACGGCACTACCTGGCCGCAAGCGATGAGGATGAGGCGATCGCCCGTAGTGCTTGTCCTCCAGATGACTTTCCGACTGGCGCCATTCCGGATCAAGCGTTGGGATTCCGCGTCGCGGCGTATGGCCTGGAGGACTACTCGGACCTCTTCACAGCTCGTCAGGCGGAGCTCCTCGGTACTCTATTTAACCTATGCGGGGAGGCTCGACTCAGGATTGAAGCCGATGCGGCGGCCAGCGGCGTTCCGAAACCGACCGACTATGCGCGCGATGTTGGCCTCTATTTGGGATTAGGTATCAGTCGATTTTCCGGACGATCATCGACTCTGTGCATTTGGCTCAATCAACCAAAGAACGAGGGAATAGCAAATGTCTTTACTCGTCCGACCCTCTCAATGAACTGGGATTTCGCGGAGGCCAATCCATTTAGTTCGTCTAGCGGAAACCTGCTTGATAACTTCGCATGGATATCGAGAGTGATCGATCGTTCGATAACTGATTCGGGAGAAGGGCACGTCTCGCAGAGCGATGCACGGGACGTGCAGCCGACAGGGATGGCCATATCAACGGATCCACCGTACTACGACAATGTCGGTTACGCAGACCTGTCAGATTTCTTCTATGCGCCATTAAGGAGGATGCTCGAGGACTCTTTCCCTGCGATCTTCTCCACTCTGCAGGTCCCGAAGTCAGCGGAACTCGTGAGCGACCCAAGTCGCCATGACTCCCCGGAGGAGAGCGATGCGTACTTTGAGCATGGATTCCAGCAGGTCTTCCAGAACGCCTTGAATGGTGGCATTCGGGCGGACATTCCTATGACCGTGTACTACGCATTCAAGCAATCGGTAAGGAGCGTTGACGAGTTATCCTCCACTGGTTGGGCGACGATACTTGAGGGCCTGCTTTCAGCAGGATGGATGGTCACCGCAACCTGGCCTGTTAGGACCGAGCGTCCTGGCCGCATGCGGGCCAACAACAGCAATGCTCTAGCCTCGTCTGTCGTTCTCGCTTGCCGTCCCCGTCCAACGTCAGCTGGAGTGATCGACAGGCAGGGGCTGGTCCGGCTGCTGCACGAGGAACTCCCTGGTCCTCTTCGCGAACTCCAGAAGGCACACATTGCCCCAGTTGACTTAAGGCAGGCAGCGATCGGTCCCGGAATGGCGATCCACTCACGCTTCGCCAAAGTAATTGAGGCGGACGGATCGGCGATGCATGTTCGCACAGCGCTCGGATTGATCAACCAGGTACTAGATCGAGTTCTGGATGAGCAGGAGCAAGAGTTCGACCGCGAGACACGATGGGCCATCCAGTGGTTCTCGCAGTACTTCTTCGACGAGGGTCCGTACGGCATTGCGGAGCAGCTGGCCGTGCCGATGGATGTTGCCATGGGAGCTATGTCCGACTCGGGAATTCTAGAGATCGGTGGGGGCCGGGTTCGATTGCTCTCAACTGATGATTTGCCGGACAAGTGGGATCCTGCGGCAGATAGGAACAAGTCGGTTTGGGAGGCGACTCTCCACTTGGTCAAACGACTTGAGACCCAAGGTGAGGCATCCGCTGCTCGATTATTGCGCCGCCTCGGTGCGCTGGGCGACTTTGCCCAGTTGCTCTCGTATCGGCTCTACTCGATAACTGAACGGACACGTCCCCCTCTCGCTGCTCCGTTCAATGCCCTGGTGGTGTCGTGGCCCGAGATTCAGAGACTGGCGCGGGAAGAATCCGAACCAATTCCGGTATTTGAGCAGCAGAGCTTCGACACGTGACCGTCCATAGCCCGCGACCACAGCCCTGGAGGGAATGACCAATGGCGGAACAGTCCAACAAGGCACGCGTCGGAGAAGCGTTCGATCTCCTCGCCAAGGGAGTTCAATCCTTCGTGTCAATGCATATGGAGCGAGCGACACCTAAGGGGAAAGACTGGGCAGAACACTATGTGGCGACATCTCGAACGCCTGACCGCGAATACTCGGTGACGGATCCAGCGTTCCTTCTGAACGTCATGATCGATTGCTGGGACGGTGTGTTCAAGCGCCAGCTCCCGCGATCCACGAGGAACCTGTTGTTCACCTTGCGCGACAAGCGCAACGAATGGGCTCACAACCGATCGATCCAGCCGCACGATGCGCAGTTCACGCTGAGCGGCATTCTCACGCTGCTCGAAGCGGTCGATGCGCGGGAGGTCGATCGGGTCCGAATCAGCCTTGACGAACTCAATCGGTCATTGTTCGCTCGTGAGAAGGAGAAGGTCGAGATTGATGGCGCCACATCGAACGTCGTGGCGGCGCCGAAGGCCGGTCTGAAGCCGTGGCGTGACGTCATACGTCCGCACGACGATGTTTCAACGGGGACGTTTAGTGTCGCTGAATTCGCTGCGGACCTCGAGCTGGTGCGAAGGGGAGAGGGAACGCCGGAGTACGTCAACCCTGCCCTGTTCTTCGACCGCACCTATCTCACAGTTGGCTTGCGAGAACTGCTGTCACTCGGTGTCAAGCGGGTCAGTGGTCAAGGCGGACAACCGGTCATCAATTGCCAGACGAATTTCGGTGGTGGAAAGACACACAGCCTGATCGCGCTGTACCACCTCTTCTCAGGTGCTCCGCTCGATTCTCTGCCTCAGGAAATCCAAGACCTCGTCGCCGAGGCCGGTGTGGACGAACTGCCGCCGATCAATCGAGCCGTCGTTGTAGGCAATCGATTCGCTGCAGGCGAGGTGCACGAGAAGCCGGACGGCACGAAGGTCCACACGATCTGGGGCGAGATCGCATGGCAGCTCGCCGGCAAGCAGGGATACGAGTTGTTGGCAGAGTCCGATCGCAACGGTACGAACCCCGGTGACCGCATACGCGACGTGCTCAAGCTGGCTTCTCCGTGCCTTGTGCTGATCGACGAATGGGTCGCGTACGCGCGTGAGCTCTATGGGCAAGACGCTTTGAGCGCCGGAAGCTTCGACAGCCAGTTCGGCTTCGCCCAGGCGCTGACGGAGGCCACACGCGGGACGGATGGTGCGATGTTTGTCGTCTCGATCCCGGCCTCGGAAGGCACGAGTTCACCGGATGAGGACGCCCTGGCATCGAGTCTCGAGGTCGGTGGTGTTGCTGGTCGCGAGGCGCTTCATCGCTTGACCAACGTCGTCGCTCGGCAGGCGGAGCAATGGCAGCCGGCCAAGGGGGACGAGAGCTTTGAGATCGTGCGTCGTCGTCTCTTTCAACCGCTCGATCCGGATCGAGTCGCCGACCGCGACGCAACTGCGGAGGCCTTCGGTGAGTTGTACCGCAGTCAACGCGCCGACTTCCCGTCCGAGTGCACCGAGATCTCCTACGTCGAGCGCATCAAGACTGCCTACCCGATTCATCCTGAGGTCTTTGATCGGCTGTACGAGGATTGGTCGACGGTGGATCGTTTCCAACGTACGCGTGGAGTCTTGCGGCTCATGGCAGCGGTCATCTCGTCGTTGTGGGAGAGCGACGATCGGTCGCCGTTGATTCTGCCGTGCTCTATTCCGCTCATGGATAACCGGGTGAATGGCGAACTTGCCGGCAAGCTGCCGGACTATTGGAACCCGGTGATCGATGCTGACGTCGACGGTCCTAGCTCTCGTGCTTGGCAGATCGACCGCGACGTACCGGCACTCGGGCAGTACCACGGCACTCGGCGCGTTGCGCGGACGATCTTCCTAGGAGCGACGCCAAACGTTGGGCACGCCAACCGGGGTATGGAAGTCGAGCGCATCCGGTTGGGTTCAACCTTCGCTGGCGAGAAGCCGGGCTTCGTTGCCGACGCGCTGAATCGGCTGTCGGCGCAAGCCCCCTATCTCTACGTTGACCGAAACCGGTACTGGTTCGACCGCCAACAGAACGTCAACCGCACGGCGCGAGACGAGGCCGCTCGGCTACTCACCGGGGACAAGCACGAAGTCCGTGACGAGATCATCCGTCGGCTGCGCACCGAGCGGGGCGACGGGGACTTCCGCAAGGTGCACGTCGCACCGACGACGAGTGGCGACGTGGCTGATGACCCGATGGCAAGGTTGGTGATCCTCGGACCCGATGCACCGCACATAGCGAAGGCGAAGGAGTCACCGGCACTCGAGTCGTCGCGCAACATCCTCGACCAGCGAGGAAACAGTCCGCGTCAATACCGCAACATGGTTGTCTTCGCCGCCTGCGACCAACGGTCGCTCGAAGGTCTGGAACAGTCGACGGCCGACTTCCTGGCGTGGTCGATGATCTGCGACCGCGTCGAAGAACTGAACCTCGACGCTCACCAGACGACTCAAGCCAAGACCCGTCGCCAACAATCCGATGATGCTGTCGGCCTCCGGCTAGCCGAGGCCTACAAGTACGCAATCGTTCCCCGACAAGATGACACGACAGGGCCGGTCACGTTCGACATCGTGTCGCTCGACCAGCAGGGATCGGTCGCGCAGCGGGCCAGTCGCAAGCTCGTCTCGCAGGGCAACCTCGCAGTTCAGTTCCCCCCGGTGATGCTCCGGCTCAAGCTCGACAACGAGCTGTCCTCACGGTGGGAACAAGGCCACGTCACCGCATCCCAACTCTGGGATGACTTCGCCAAGTACGTCTACCTCCCACGGCTACGGGATCAGGATGTACTCCTGACCACCGTCGAGTCGGGCCCGTCCTCAACGGTGTGGCAGTCGGAAGGGTTCGCAGTCGCGGTAGGAATCGATGATGCGTCAGGCCGCTATCTCGGCCTCGCGGCCGGCTCCCACCCTGGCATCGTGACGCCGACCGCCGTGCTGGTGAAGCCCGAGTTCGCAATCGGTCAGATCGAGACAGAAGCAGACGCCGTCGACGACGAGCCGTCTGGTGATGGCGGAGTTGACGTCACCACTGGTGGCGCCACGCCAGCTGATGAAGGACCCGCGCCGGTGCGTGTGTTCCGTGGGTCGGTCGAACTCGATCACAACCGTCCGGTGAAACACTTCGGAGACATCAGCAAGGAGATCCTCGACCACTTCGCCAGCCAGGTCGGCGTCGACCTCGAGGTCCAGATCGTCATCAGCGCCAAGAAGTCGGATGGCTTCAGCGATCACGTCGTGCGAACCGTCACGGAGAATGCCCGGACGTTGAAGTTCGACGATGGTGCGGGATTCTCCGAGGAATGATCAAGTGAGGCTGGAACACGTCGAGATCAGGGACTACCGATCGATCTTTGTCGACGACGGAGGCCAGCCGTTTCGGCTCGACTTGGCCGAGGGAGCGAACACGCTCGTCGGGCAGAACAACTGCGGCAAGTCGAACGTGCTGCGCGCTGTCTCGATCGCCTTGGATCCAAACCACGAGTTCTCGATCGAGGACGACGTTCCGGGCCCTCGGCCCTTCTCATACCCGATCATCACGCTCGGGTTCCGTGGAGAGCGGTCGCGCCCGGCGGAGGCAGCGGTGCTCGATGCTGCCGAGGCCTACGAACGATCACTGGTCGGCCGGGTAGGGGAGACCGCAGCGTCCACTGGATCGGTTTTACTCCGGGTGTCGTTCGTGCCGACCGACGACGGCGCCCGACGCGACGAACTCTTGGTGACACGAGGCGCGAATCCCGGCTCGATGAGTTCGGAGTCCAAGGTTCTGCTGAAGGCTGCGATCGAGGAGCTGCGGGCGGCCGTACGTTTCGTTCTGATCAGCAGCGGCGAGAGCATTGAAAGTGTTCTGGAGGGAAACTTCCGCGAGATCCTCCACAGCGTCGTCCGGGAGCGACTGCAGACCGAGTTCGAGACCGCTGAACAATCGCGGCAGCTGTACGTGTCAGGACTACAAGAGTCGCTGCTTCGTCCGCTTCGTGAACGACTCGCCGCAGACGTGAAAGGGCTGTTTCCCGAGATCGGCGGCGTGGGTCTCACACCCGACGTGTCGAGCATCGAACGGACGCTGTCGAACGTGGCCGTAAGCATCGACGACATCGTGTCCACACCTCTTGCGGGCAAGGGCACGGGCGTGCGAGGCGGTGTGCTCGTCGCGATGTTGAGCTACCTCGCGCTCAACGCGACCCGCGGGATGGTCTTCGCTCTCGAAGAACCAGAGGCTTTCCTCCACCCTGGCGCCCAGGAGAACCTCCGAGATCACCTCGAGGAGCTCGCCGCCGCGGCCGGAGTCTCACTGTTGATCACCACGCACTCGCCGTTCATCGTGACGAGATCCGCCAACGGCAGAGTGTTCTGCCTGGCGAAGGACAAGGAAGGCAGAACCAGGGTCTCCGAAAGCGCGCGCGGCGATACAGATCATGCGCCGCTGGTGGGTGGCCTGCTCCGTGAGACCACGATCGAGTCGCTTCTCGCGGCGTCGTCTGCACTGCCGGCGGGAACTGAGGCGGTCGTGCTCGTCGAGGGAGATGGCGATCGGTTCTGCCTCGAACACGCAGCGACCCTGGTCGGTCGCCCTGACCTCCTCGATGGTCTGGCAATCGTGCCAACCGGAGGGACGATTCGGCTCGTGGCTCAAGCGGTGATCACACGAGCGGCGACAGACCTGCCGGTCGTCATCGTCGTCGACAATGACGAACCTGGCAGAGAAGCCCGGAGCCAGCTGATCGGACAGAAGTTCGGATTCGCCAAGGAGATGGTGCTCACCTACGCGCAGCTCTTCGAACAGAAGTGGCTTCAGGAGCCCGTCGAGGCCGAGGACGTCTTCGATCCACAGCTCATCGAAGACTTCATCAATGCGAGCGGACCATCCGTGATCGCCGGCTCGAAGAAGCGTCCCGACGGGGCGTTCCACTACGACTTCGATCACGTCGCGAAGGAGTCGCTGAACTCGTGGTTGCTCGAGAAGACGAAGCCGGAACACGTCGAGAAGTGGATCGAACTCCTCATCCTCATCCGGCATCGAGCCGGACTCTCGGTCCCCGGGGAATCGGCCGCTGAGATCATTGCCCTCGCGTCGGACTCCGGTGATGAACGTGGCGCGCACTCAGCGGCGATGTCGGAGGATGGGGATGCTCTGATCGTCACCGGGCAACATGACTACGCCCGGTACCAGTCAACGGGCGCCATCGTCCTCGATGCCGAGCAACAGCTTCCGGACTCGGTGACTCACGTCGCGTTCTACAACCGAGCCATCCAGCCCGTCGTTGCCGCCATCCTCGATGATCACCCGAACCGGCTGTTCTCCCCGTCGACATGTGACCAGCTCCGATCGACGGGACGCGCGACCGACGCTGTCGTAGCGAAGCTGATCGGGGAGGCGATCCGAACCGACTCGACCATGGTCGGTTCGAGCCACCGAGTACTCGTACTTTCTGAGTCAGATGGCGAAGAAACGATCGTTCTCCCGGCGCCGATCAAGAACACCAAGCAAAGCCGTGGCCGACCAGTCGCATGGACGGTTGGTCCGCGGGTGATTCCGGTGCGAGCACTTGCGGCAGCACCATCCACGACCGATGAACTTGATGTGCTCATTGACCACGAGGGAGATCGACGGCCATGAAGATCGGATTCCTGCTCGACAGCGTTGACTCCGGGACTGTCGTCCTCCCGGAGTTCCAGCGCGGGTACGTCTGGTCTCGTGAACAGGTCAAAGGCCTCGTTCAGTCGCTGTACCAGCGGTTCCCCGTGGGAGGGCTCCTCATCTGGAACACCCGCGCAGACGTCACCGAGCTGCGCGGTTCGACGGCATCCGGGGCCGACAACGTGAAGCTGTTGCTCGACGGTCAGCAACGGGTGACGAGTCTGTATGGCGTTATCCGTGGCAAGCCGCCGCAGTTCTTCGAAGATCCGGACCGTGCGAAGTCGTTTACCGGTCTCTACTTCCATCTCGATCGCGAGACCTTCGAGTTCTATGCCCCGACGAAGATGCGTGACGAGCCGCTTTGGATCTCGGTGACCGACCTCATGCTCAATGGTCCGGAGACGACGACTGAGCGACTCGCCGAGGATGATGAGATCTCGAAGAAGGCGTACAACACGTACGTCAATCGGGTGCAGCGCCTCTACGGGATTCGGGACGTCGAACTTCACGACGAGAACATCAGCGGTGACGACAAGACCGTCGATGTTGTTGTCGACATCTTCAACCGTGTCAATAGTGGCGGAACGAAGCTGTCCAAGGGCGATCTTGCGTTGGCACGAATCTGTGCGATCCACCCAGTGGCCCGTGATGAACTCCGCGACAGTATCGAGCGTTGGCGAGCAGCCGGCTTCGAGTTCACCCTCGACTGGTTCCTTCGTTGCGTGAACGTGGTTGCCACCGGAGAGGCGAGGTTTGAGGCGATGAAGAACCTCTCCGCCGACGAATTCAGTACCGCCATGAAGAAGTCCGAGCTCGCCATCGACTTTCTCTTGAATTTGGTCTCGACGCGACTCGGCCTCGACCATGACCGGGTCCTCTTCGGTCGGTACGGCTTCCCGGTGATGGTGAAGCTGACAGTTGAGAGTGGGGGATCGATCAATGACACCGCGACTCAGAACCGACTGCTGTTCTGGTACGTCCACCAGGGGATGTGGGGTCGGTACAGCGGCTCGACCGAATCGACGATGGACCGCGATCTCGAGGCCTTTGAGAGCGGAGGCCTTGACGGGCTTATAGCGGAGCTCGAACTTTCACGCGGAACGCTCCAAGTGCGGCCCGAAGACTTCGACACACAGACGGTTGGCAGTCGCTTCTATCCGATCCTGTACATGCTGACCCGCGTGAACGACTCCAAGGACTTCTGCACGGGGCTTCCGCTGTCGCAGCATCTGCTCGGGAAGGGTTCGAACCTGGAAGTCCACCATGTCTTTCCGAAGGCGTTGCTCTACCAGAACGAGTACTCGCAGCGTCGAGTCAACGCCGTCGGCAACTTCGCCTTCCTGACGGGCGCCTGCAATAGGACGCTCGGGATGCGCGCGCCAAACGACTACTTCCGCGAGGTCGCCGAACGCCACATCGGAGCCCTCGACAGTCAATGGATCCCCGCAGATCGAGACCTGTGGGAGGTTGATCGTTACCTCGACTTCCTTGACGCACGCCGGCGTCTGCTCGCTGAGGCCACGAACGCTCTGCTCGACGGTCTCCGGAAAGGGGCACTGTCGACGGATGTCGTAGGCACGGGCAGTGCTGTGGTTTCGGGAGGGCACGACGTTGAGTTGCAGGAGATCAGCGACTGGTGTGCGTCGCTTGGTCTTGCACGTCCAGATATCTCCGGCGAGATCGTCGACGACGAGACCGGCGAACCACTGGTGTATCCGGACGCTGCTTGGTCCGAGGGAATGCAACGAGGACTCGGCGAGAAGGTGGCACTCCTGCTCGACCGCGACGAGGAGACCGAGTCCCGACTGGGCGAGCTCGGCTATCGATTCTTCACTTCGAGAAGTGCGCTCGAGCACTACGTCGAGGAGCTGCTGAACGTCGACCTCGATGGAGATGGGATCGTGGGACCGTTTGACGATCATCCGCAACCCGCCGATCCCGAGACCAGGCTTTGGAGGGATGTAGTACCGAACGGTCCCGTCCGAGAGCAGATCGTGGCCTTCCTCGAGGCAGCAGAGTCCTTCGGCTGCCTGGTTCTTGTTCCCGATGGGGAGCGTCAGGACTACCTCAACGTCATGCCGCCAGGGTCCGACTCGCGAAGGGGTCGAGTCGCAAGCCTTCAGGTTCGCACCGGAAGCATCGAGTTTCAGTCTGGATCCTGGACACGACTCGGGTCGCCTGCGGGATTCCGCCATCTTGACGCTGGCGACAAGGCGGCACGCACACTCGGGACAACCGGGGACCTAAACGCGATCACTGAGGCTCTCGAACGAGAGCTTCGACGCATCGAGTAGTCATCCTCGGATAAGGCCCCTCGTACGGGTGGTGACAGGGGGCATCGGGATCTCCTCAGCGGAAGGTCTCCGGTAATCAGCCTCTACATCGGGATGTCCGCTGCAAGGTATGCGTGGTCGCTTCGCCCGGCGGTGACCGAGTCGTGGAACGTCCCGACGGTCAGGGTCGATGCGGAAGCAAGGCGCTCGGAGGTGAAGACGTAGTCGATGTGGTACGTCTTGCCGTCTTCTCGTCGGTCGCGCCACCAATGCGTTGGCTTGGATTCGAACCCGAATTCCTCGCCCGTCGTCGAGTGGTAAAGGGACACGAAACCCTCCTGCTCGTAGCGGGCCGCCATGTCGGCGAACGTGTGCTTGCGGGGCGTGTCCCAGAAGACCGAGTTGTTGAAATCGCCGGCGATGACCGAGTTCGCTCCGGGTCGATAGATGTCCATCATCGCCAGGGGCTGTCGTACTCCGGCGTAGTCGATCGGGTGTTGACTGGCTCGCTTGTTCATCGCCCACACGGCGTAGAGGTCGACCTCGGCCGGGCCGCTGACACGGACCGGGAGCACGAACTCGAGCTGTGGCTCGACGAACGCTGCTTCCTCCACCGTCCAGTCGCCGAACCCGAACACGCCGAGCCCCTTGTGGGGGAGTCGTCCCATCCAGACCGACGAGTCGAATCCGAGATGAGGCAGGCGATCAGGATGATCGCACTCGATCTCGATGGCGACGTCCGGCTGGAGCCGCTCGATCAGCGACCACTTCGTACGGATGCCTCCGGCACAGTTCCAGACGACGAGCCTCACGTCACCCGTCCGATCCCGACTTGACCGGCATGCTTCGGTCACGTGTGATCCGTTCCAGTCGGACATCCACGAAGCGCTCGAGAGCTTCTCTGGCGGTTTCGATCTCTTCCCTCGCGAGCTGTCCGTCGAGGGCGAACAAGTAGTTCCGGAGCTGCATACCGTCGACGAGGGTGCCCGGAGGCGCCTTCGACTCGAATCGTCCGGATGGTACGCCCGCTCCCCAGATCACGACTGCCGCGGCGGTCACACCTCCCGGATATCCGTTCTGACGGAGCACAGCGTCAATGGATCTGACGTTTCGGTTGACCTGCTCGATCGCCTTGGCGCCGTAGCCGCTGAGCCGGCCGTCGGGGCGGAAGAAGCCATCGGCCGTCCACTTCGTCTCCAACACCACCACACCGCCTGGTCCGATTGCGACATGGTCGACATCGAACTTGTCGAAGGGGATGTTGTCGACGATGGTCCAACCCTTGTCTCGGAGCTTGCGGACCTCGCGGGAGGTGCCGTCCTCGGCGTACGCGGCGCTTTCGAGGCGGCTCGCCGACACCGAGTCGGCGGCGACCCAGAGGAACAGCATCGAGACCCCGCAAGCGAAGCCGGCGATGAACCAGGCAACCGCTGCGCTCGACACCCAAGCTGCGTAGACGATGAACAGCGAGCAGACCGCGCAGTAGGCGAGGACCGCCGGCACGTATCTCCACCCGATCACGTTTCGCCGCTCGATGCGACGTGCCTTCGCCTGTTCGTTCAGACGATGACCAGCCTTGAGCCCCACGATTGCCTATCGGCGGCTTGCAGCGCTGGCTGAAGGAGGGGCCGAGTGCGACCAACATTCCTTCGCCACCGAGGGCGGAGCGACGCTCAGGCTCCAGTCCGAATCAGCAGCGTGATCATGTTGCCCTGACGCTCGTGGATCGCGGCGAGGCCCTCGCTGACCACCTCGAGAAGGGCCTTCATGCCTGGGTCGAGGTCCATGCCGGCAGCAACGTCATCGAACCGAGCACGCAGTGCCTTGTCCTGTTCGATGAGCCGCTTGTTGAGGTCGGGGATGTTGATCATGGTCGGCCTGTCTTACGGGATTGACCGTCGGGTGTCAACGCCACGCCAGACCAAGCCCGTCGGTGAATCATCGCCTCCGGGCTCCGCACGTTGCCAGCGTTGACTTGGTCGCAATCGACCGTCGTCGCGGCCAATCCCTGTCGGTGCTATCGGTCGAGTCCTCGCAGCGTGTAAAGGACCCGACGCGTGTCGGCCGATCAGCGGCGGAGGTCTTCAACCGCAGGTGCCGGTGCCAGACCGGCGACACGTCGTCGGCTGGGCGGTGCCGAGCGCTGCTATCGGTTGCGTCGCGCCCTGGTGTGTGGGCCGTTGTCTTGACCAGGATGCAGAAGGCGCCAAAGGTGGCTGGCTGCGAGACGGGTGAGCGTGCGACCGGATGTGCGGAGTCGTTCGAGGTGTGAGAGATCTTGGTTTGAGTCGTAGTAGGCATTGTTGGCGTACAGGTAGTGCCATCCGGCAGGCAGGCCTCTCGTATCTTTCACGATGGCGAGTTCGAGGTCGTCGGGGTGGTTCGAGATGATGCATTGATCGCCCCGGTAATCAGAGAAGAGCACGCCGACGCTGCAGCGTTCGGGATGAATCGGCAGTGCCTTGAGCAGGTGTGACCATGCCTGGTTCGCTTGGTTGATGCCCTTCTCCGTGTCGCCGATCATGTATGCGCCACCGTGACCGTGCTGCTGGGCGACGAACATTCCGCCTACTCGTGCCAGCATCCCGATGCCATAGCTGTTGATGCCGTGCCCTCTATGTCCGTACATCCAGAAGTCACCGAACTCATCGCTCAGGCCCTGCGCGAGCACATCAAATGGTTTGAGGTACACCGCTAATGGCTCAATGTCGCTCGTGGTGCCCCACGCCCAGGGCAGTGCCCGGAGTGAACCGACAAGCGACGCCGGTACCGGCGGGGTCAGCATGTTGCTCGTAGTGAGCGTCGAGACCATGTCGCTGTAAGCCTCAGGACCGGTCGCGTGAGTGTGATCCCACTCACTCGGTCGAGCTGTCCCGCTGTCGACTGGCGAGCTGGCATCGGTATGAGGTGTTGCTGCCTCGTCTGTCGTCATGTGATGTCATCGGTGTCAGTGCCCACAGAGTTGAACCGATCAGGCGAGGCGGTGCTGGCGTACTCGGTGGTGTTCGTCGGCCGCCGATGCGGAACCGTTGACACGGTTGAACGCTCTGGTGTCGTTTGGCATGGGCTGACTCCGATTTCGATGCGGACAATCGGCTCGCAACAGATTGAGCCGGCGCACAATGCGGGAGAACACTTTCAGCCCGCGGTGGAACCCAACACGCCGTCCAAAACCATCGCAGCATCGATGGTGGGCCGCACTTGGTGGCGGTAGTGGGCGGACAGCATGCGTGTGTCTTTGTGGCCGAGCTGGTCAGCGATCCGCTCGAGTGGAATGCCGGCGTCGGACATGAGCGATGCGGCGCTGTGGCGAAGCATGTTCGGTGTCCAGCCCTCACCGAGTTCCGCCGCGGCGATCACTCGGTTGAACTCGGCACGCACCTTGGGCGGGTCGGTGGGGGAGCCGACGACGTTCGTGAAGATGAGGTCGTCGTCGTTATGCCACCGATCTCCGGCCGCAATCCGTTCGAGTTTCTGATCGCGCCGCCGCTCGCGAAGCGTGTCCATCACCACCGTCGGGGCGTTGAGCGAGCGGACCGACCCGGGCGTCTTCGTCGTTCCGACGGTGATCCGTCCGCCAAGGCGCTTGCGACCCTTGCGGACATGTACGACGTTCGCGTCGAAGTCGATGTCGGCCCACGACAGCGCAGCTGCTTCGCCGGGACGGATCCCCAGATACAGCATCACCACCCACATCGCCTCCAGCCAGGTGTCGTTGGATGCTGACAGGAAGCGGTTGGCTTCGGCGGCGGTCATCGAACGGCCGGCCTCTGGACCCCGTGCCGTGCTCGGCAGTTCGACGATGGCGGCGACGTTCTTCGCCACGAGACCTCGCCGTTCGGCCCACGAGAGCGCCTGGCTCAAGGTCGAGCGAAGCTTGATGAGCGAGTTGCGGGAGAGGCCGGCGTCGGCGCGTCGCTGGAGGGCCGCTTCGACGTGGTCGGGTGTCAGCGACTTGACTCGTTTGCCGCCGATCTCCGCCACCAGGATCTCGCGTGCCCACCGATGGACGTCGAGCGTGGGTTGCTGGAGGTTCCGGTTCGGCAGGGCCTTTGTCGTCCACTGGTCGAGCACCTGTTGGACCGTCAGGTTGCCGTCGCCGATGAGCTTGCCGCTCTCGATCTGCGCCTGCATCTTGCGGAGCTTCTGCTTGGCCTTCGACTCCGAGTCGGCAATCGCCCGCCGCTTCTTGCCGTCGACGATGACCTGGGCGATCCATCGACCGCTCGGGTCACCGTTGCGAGCGCCCTCCTGGTAGACGCTGCCTTCGTGGTTTCCTCGCTTCTTGCCAGCTGCCACGACGAACCTCCCGAGTGGGCAACAGGGTGGGCAACGTCAGCGTACAACGACGGATCTCCACGTACCGACGATCAGCCCAGATTGCTTTGTGGCTTACGTCTGCGGACGTCGACGGACACCGAGTGGGGTCGGTTGGATGGCATGGCATGGAAGAGGTCAGGAGTTCGATTCTCCTTAGCTCCACGCAAAACCCCAGGTCACGGCATATCTATCAGTTCAGCGAACCGAGTGTGCTAACACAGTTGACACCTTGTGAGATCCATCTGGACTCCGTATTTCAACGAGAGTCGGGGTGTGGAGCTTGCGTTTGCCCGGCATGTGGCGCTGACGACACGCTCTTGTACGGCTGACCTCTTCCACGCGAGCGGTGAGGTTGGAGATCGAGAGTCAGGATTCGCCCCAGCCAGCTACGGTAGGCCGCTACAAGTTGGCCGAAGTGGTTGTTCGGTTCGACCTGGAGTTCGAGAAGCGCTACGTGATGCCGATCGCCGTTGGGGTCGACTTCGGCGATCAGGCCGCGTCGTGCGTTGCCGTCGTAGTCGATCTCGTCGTCGAAGGCGCACAGGAAGGCTTCGTGTCCCACCTCGCCGTAGGCGTCGACGGTGACCCGTTCAATGATGTCGTCGATTGATTCTCGTTCAGGCGTCATGGGCTCGGATCCCGACTGCGATGAGGTCGTGAGGTTCGCGGTTTCGTGTCGAAGCCGAGCGTGGAGTAGGCGTGGAGTCGCTTGTGGTGCATGCGGGCGAGCACGGGGACGCGTTCGTCGACGTAGTCGTGGAGTTGAACGTCGTTCTTGCCGGCGTGGATGCGCAGGAGCCGACCGACGTATTGGACGACTCGTCCTTTGAAGGCGATCGGGAACGCGAGGAACAGCGTGTCGAGTTCGGGCCAGTCGAATCCTTCGCCGATGTATGAACCTGTGGCGATGAGAGCGATGCCTCTTCCATCGGTGTTGTCGAGGGCGTCGGCGACGGTTTGTCGGGCCTGCTTTCCCAGACCGCCGCGCAGTATGTGCGCGTGCGTGCCCATCTCTGCGAGGCAGTCGCTGATGGCGTCGATGTGTTGTGTTCGTTGGGTGAGCACCAGGCACGTTCTGCCCTCCTTTGCGGAGGCGTGAATGTCGGTGCAGATCTGTCGTGTTCTGTACTCGTCCTCGGTGAGCTCGCTGAAGATCGCTTGTATGCCGAGGTCATCGTCGGTCTCGAACGAGGTCGGGTGGATGAAGAGGTGGCGTTGGACGAGCGCGGACTCACCGATGCTGCTCGCGCGGATCTGGTGACGGATCGGCCCGCACTGCAATTCAATGATGTCTTCGAGGCCGTCGCGTCGGTATGGCGTTGCGGTCAGCCCGAGCCAGCGTCGTGTGGCGGCGTGACGAACGGTCGACTCGAAGGTGACGGCGGGGACGTGGTGGCATTCGTCGACCACCACCAGCCCGTACTTGGCGAATAGCGCCTCGGATTGGTCGAGCCGGGCGACGCTTTGGATCATGGCAACGTCGATGAACCCTGACGGCTCGTTGTTCCCACTGCCGATCGTTCCGATCTGGTGGGCGTCGAGTCCGAGGAACTCGATGAGCCGTGCCCGCCACTGATCGAAGAGCGGCTTTCGGTCGACGAGCACGAGCGTGGGCTGTGCGTGGTGGGCGATGAGGGCGCACGCGAGCACCGTCTTGCCGGCACCTGGCGGGGCCACGACCACGCCGAGGTCGTCGTTCTTCGCTGCGTCGAACGCGATGCGTTGATGAGGTTGGAGCGTTCCGTTGAATTCGAGGTCGATCGCTTCCAGGACAGTTCGATTGTCGGTGAGTTCCAGCTCGCTGCCGGCGTCCGCGATCAGTTGAGTGACCGGGTCGATGAGCCCGCGCGGGACCGACAGCCAGTCGAGGTCTTCCCGGTAGCAGCGGATGAACCTGGGCGTGTCCCAGGTGGAGAATCGGAGGCGTTCCTTCTCGTGGAATGTGGGGTTCGAGATCGAGGCCAGGTGCTTCAATCCGGCCACCATCGCTGGGGGGAGCCCGGATCGACGGATCGAGAGCATCCCTCCGAGTCGTGCTCCGATCACGGGTGGCGCGGGTGGTCCGTCGATCTGGGTGAGTTCGGCGATCGTGAGGTGTGGTCCGCTCTCCAGAGCGCGCAACGACTTCACCGTCGAGTCCACAGCGGCCGCCGACATGCGGGCCACCGACGACAAGAACGCCCACTGATCCCCCCATGGTGCCATCGTCGTGGGATCGAGAAACACGGTGGTACCGCGCTGGACACACTCGCCGTGCAGCGGGAGGGCGATCAGGTTCCCGAACGATCCTCGTGGCATGAAGTCCTGTGACGGGAAGAACCGGTCGTAGCTGGCGAGGTCCAGCTCGTCTCGTTTCGTCATCGCTTGGCGAAGCAGCCCCATGCCCATCGCTCGTGCCGACGTCGCTGGAACTGGAGATTCGAAGAAGACCCAGACGTGAGCGCCGTCACCCGAGCGGGACCGTTCGAGAACGGCGGGGACCTGACCTGAGTGGCAGGCATCGAGGAGCGCGAGCGCGTCGAGTGGCCAGCCGTCGCCGTCGAAGTCGCATGCCAGCAGGGTGCATGTGTCTCCTCGGAGCAGGGGATAGATCCCGATCGTCGCTTCACCACGCAGATGCGACTCGAAGACGTCATCGGTCAACGGCAGATACTCCTTGTTGCGCTTGTTCCCCGATGACCAACCGCCGCGGACTGTCGGCGACCACCCAGACTTGGCAGTCGACGGATTCTCCCAACGGTGTGCGTAGACGTCGGTCCGGCCGCCGAACAAGGACCGAAACAGTGCCAGTTTGTCGCTCACCGTTGAGGTGTGGTCGACATCGGCACCTCGGGCCGCTTCGCTGAACAGCGTCGGCTCCCACGACTGTTCGTGACCGCTCGCCGAACGGACGTCCAAGCCCAACAGTCCCCGCAGGCGATCCAGCTCCGCTCTCAGTTCGCGATTCTCGGTGACCAAATCGTCGCGAGTCCGATCGAGGTCGTCGGCCATGCTCACCATGCTCTCATCCGGCAGGCCCGCGTTCGCACGATTTCCGGCGGTCAATCGTTGCTGGCCTGATCGATTCGGTTGATGAGGGTGCGGACGGCCGCGGCCGCATGTTGGACATCGGTCACTGTGAAGCCGGTGTCGGTGGCGAGTGAGCGGTAGCCGTCGGCCCAGTCCTCTGGAATGGTAAGGGTTGGGGGCCACGGATGAGATTCACGGCCGTCGAAGATCTCAACGCAAGCGCTTCGCACGGCAGGCCAGGCAGCGTCGTCCACGAGGCCGGC
Source organism: Solirubrobacterales bacterium (assembly GCA_051306195.1). Lineage (GTDB taxonomy): Bacteria > Actinomycetota > Thermoleophilia > Solirubrobacterales > 70-9 > 67-14. The sequence continues at coordinate 2,142 of JBPPMT010000043.1, read as the reverse complement.
GAGTAGTTGAAGATCGAGCAGGTCGCGGAACCGGTCGTTGCTGTGATTGTCGAGCCGTTCGGTGCATGCGTGGAGCTTCTGGGCGATCTGCCAGCGAACAGCGATGCACGGCACCGACCCGGGTGTCTCGATTCCGAGATCGCTGAGCGGCCTGGCCGGCACGTGGTCGACCTCGGAGCCCATCGAGGCTTCGACCTCCGCGATCTCGACCGGTACGGTCACGACCGGCCTGTGTCGGTAGGTGATCTTGATGTCGCAGCGGACTGCCCCAGTGTCGCGGATGGGTTCGAGTTCGGTCCTCGTGGCAGCGAAATCACCGAAACCAGTGCGCAACGCGGGATCGAGATGTTCGGCGAGTTCGGTGATTGCTGCACGCAGTGCAGCGTCGAGATCTCTGGTGGCTCGGGCGGACCCGCCGACGCGTAGTTCCATTGCGACGCCGCCTTTGATGAGGAACAACGGACCATCGTCATCGCTGTGTCGCGCCTGGTCGAGCATTGCGGCAACAATCATGAAACCGAGCCAACGTCGCAGTCGCCCTGCGGCGACGCCGGAGTAGTCGGCTGATTCGGTGAGCCAGCGGCCGAGCACGTTGGCGTTGTGCGGCGGCGTGTTCCTTGCGGGTCCACCGGTCATGTCGACCTCGCTGAGAGCAGGTCGCGTTCGTCGGGCGAGAGTAGGCCGCGGCCGTTGGCGTTGTCGATGGCCTGGTCGACGAGGCGACGATCGAGGTGACGCTCGACCCCATCGAGGATTGCTCTCACGGGCGTGACGACAGCGATTCCGTCGATGTTGGAAAGCTCACCCGGGTCGAGATCCCGCTCGTGCACCTCATATGTATGTGGAGTGCGACGGCGCAGTCGGGCAGACCTGGGAACGGTGACATGGATGCGCGCCGGGTTGACGTCGCACAGATCCCACAGATCGAGTGCTGAATCATGGGAGATCACGCCGAGCCGGCGCGGCCACAGCGTCGCTGCCATCAACTCGTCGCGCGCGTCCGTCGGGTAGGAACGAAATCGGTAGAGCCCGCGAGCAACCCGGTCGAGTTGTCCGGCACGCTCCATTTCCACGAGCACACCCTCGCGGGCACCGAGTTCGCGTGCGTCCTCAGACGTGATGAAGCCGAACTGCTCGGTTGCCACCTCGAAGAACGCTCGGTACCACTTGCCTGGCATGTCAATAGTATGGAGAAAATCCATACAAATGACAATGCCGACCGGTAACCGTCGGATCCTCGCTGCCCAGATGGTTGATCGCGGTCAAGGAGGGTGGGGATTCAGCCGGCACGGTCGTGTTCGCGGGCCTCGTTGATCCGGTCGAGGTAGACGAGCAGCTTGTCCTTGGTGTCCAAGGGTTGCCGGTCGGATGTCATCGGTACGTCGTCCGCGGTCGGTGGACGCATGTCCTCGAAGAGCGAGTCGATGTCGATGTGACGGCGACCCCGGTCGGCCATGGCTATGAGTCTACTTATCCGTCGGGTGACGGTGGGTTGGCACCGAGGACGCTTTCGAGGATGTGGGCGCCGCCGATGGTGGGTTTGATGCGGTGGCGGTAGTGCTGTTGCAGCATGCGGAGGTCTTTGTGGCCGAGTTGGTCGGCAACGTGTTCGATGGGAAGTCCGGCGTCGGCCATCAGACTGGCGGCGGTGTGCCGCAACAGGTTTGGTGTCCATCGCCCCTCGATGCCCGCGGTGGCGATGAGGCGGTCGAATTCGTTGCGGACGGCTTTGGGGTCGGCGGGCCGTCCGGTGGGTGACGTGAACACCAGGTTGTCGGGGTTGGACCACGCGGACCCGACGGCGTCGGCGTGCTTGGCCTGCCCCGAGGATTCCGGACAGCGGATCTTGTTATGATTCGTTGAAAGGAATGGGAGTTTATGGGTTCAAAGAGAACACAGTACAGTGCTGCTTTCAAAGAGGAAGCAGTGAAGATGGTGATCGTGGGATCACGTCCGATCGCGACGGTTGCTCGCGAGTTGAGTATCAATCCGGGGACGTTGGGAAACTGGGTTGATAAATATCGGGTGTTGCATCCGGTGACTGAGGAACCGTTGGATGTGCCGGAACGTGTCCGGTTGAAAGAATTGGAAGCCGAGGTCCGGGAACTCAGGATGAAGAACGAGTTTCTGGGAAAAGCGGCG
>JBPPMT010000030.1:0-111562 GCA_051306195.1 Solirubrobacterales bacterium | reverse complement strand
TGCTTCTCGGTCAGCCCCCGTTTGTTCGACCCGGCCGCCGCGGCCCGCTGCTCCCGGAGGCGCTGTGAGGCCTGACCGGGCTCTGGCGAATCGTCCTTTTCGGCCTTGCTCAGGGCGTCGACCCGTTCCTCGGCCGGGGATTTCCCCCTGGCCGCCTCCGCGTCTGGTTTCTGCTCAGGTTTTTCCGGTGCCAACTCCACCCTCCGAAAGGCTTCGTGCTGAGGTCTCAGGTTACCCGTTGCGATCGGGGAATCCGAGGGCTCCTGCTCTGGTATAGTCGTCCGTCGCTCGGGCAGGCCTCGCATGCTGCGGGGCTTTTTTTTGCCTGTAGCCGATTCCGGCCCCGATACTTCAAAGAACTCCGAGAGACAAGAGAACAATGCCGCGCGACTTCGCACTGGACAAAACCCGGAATATCGGGATCATGGCTCACATCGACGCCGGCAAGACGACGACGACCGAGCGCATCCTCTACTACACCGGCCGCACCCACAAGATCGGTGAGGTTCACGAGGGCGCCGCGACCATGGACTGGATGGAGCAGGAGCAGGAGCGTGGAATCACGATCACCTCCGCCGCCACCGCCTGTGAATGGCTCGGCCACCGCATCAACATCATTGACACCCCTGGCCACGTCGACTTCACGGTCGAAGTGGAGCGTTCGCTCCGGGTCCTCGACGGTGCCGTCGCCGTCTTCGACTCCGTAGCCGGAGTTGAGCCCCAGTCCGAGACCGTCTGGCGCCAGGCCGACAAGTACTCGGTCCCCCGGATCGCCTACATCAACAAGATGGACCGCACCGGAGCCGATTTCTACATGTCGGTCGACACGATCAAGGACCGCCTGGGTGCCAACGCTGTGCCGATCCAGCTGCCGATCGGTGCCGAAGGAGATTTCCTCGGAATCATCGACCTGGTCACCATGAAGGCGACCGTCTACAAGGACGACCTCGGCGAAGAAGTTGACATCATCGACATCCCCGAGGACATGCAGGAGCAGGCCGAGGAATACCGCGCGGCCATGGTTGAAGCCTGTGCCGACCAGGACGACGAGCTGATGGAGCTCTACCTGGCCGAAGAGGAGATTTCCGAAGCGAAGATCATGTCGGCGCTGAAGGCCGCGACCCTGGCGATCACCGTCACTCCGGTCCTCTGTGGCTCATCCTTCAAGAACAAGGGCGTGCAGCCGCTGCTCGACACGATCGTCGCGCTGCTGCCCTCACCGGTCGAAGTTCCTCCGGTCGAAGGCCTGCTGCCGCTGGCCAAGGGTGCCGAAGAGCGTGAAGAGGGCGATCGCCCCGCTGACGACAGCGGACCTTTCGCAGCACTCGCCTTCAAGGTCATGTCCGACCCCTACGTCGGCAAGCTCACTTACTTCCGTGTCTACTCGGGAACCCTCGAGGCCGGCGGCCGCGTTCTGAACGTGACCACTGGCAAGACCGAGCGCATCGGCCGCCTCCTGATGATGCACGCCAACTCGCGTGAAGAGATCGAGCGCGTCTACTCCGGCGACATCTGCGCCGGCGTCGGCCTCAAGAACACCGGCACCGGAGACACCCTTTCGGCGCCGGACGCTCCGATCGAACTCGAGTCGATGACGTTCCCGGACACCGTGATCGCCGTTGCGATCGAGCCGAAGACCAAGTCGGATCAGGAGAAGATGGGCATGGCCCTCCAGCGCCTGTCCGAAGAGGACCCGACCTTCAAGATCGAGTCCGACGAAGAGACCGGCCAGACCCTGATCCACGGAATGGGCGAGCTGCACCTCGAGGTGCTGGTCGACCGCATGATCCGCGAGTTCAACGTCGCCGCCAACGTCGGCAAGCCGCAGGTCGCTTACCGCGAGACGATCCGCAAGCGCGTCGAGAAGGTCAACGCCAAGTTTGCCCGCCAGACCGGTGGTCGTGGTCAGTACGGCCACGCCGTGATCAACATCGAGCCGGCCCCGGGCGAAGGCTTCATTTTCGAGTCGAAGATCAAGGGCGGTGTCATTCCGACCGAGTACATCCCGGCAGTCCGCCAGGGGATTACCGAAGCCCTCGAGAACGGCGTCAAGGCCGGATACCCGCTGGTCGATCTCAAGGTCGAACTGATCGACGGTTCCTACCACGACGTCGACTCTTCGGAAATGGCTTTCAAGATCGCCGGTTCAATGGCGCTCCAGGAAGGCGCGCGCAAGGCCAACCCGGCCCTGCTCGAGCCGGTCATGGCAGTCGAAGTGACCACTCCCGAGGACTTCCTCGGCGACGTCATCGGCGACCTTTCGCGTCGCCGCGGCAAGGTCCAGGGCCAGGAGCAGCGCGGAAACGCACTGATCGTCAACGCTTACGTGCCGCTCAGCGAAATGTTCGGTTATTCGACCGATCTGCGCTCCGCGACACAGGGTCGTGCCAACTACTCGATGCAGTTCGAACGGTACGAAGAGGTGCCGGGCAGCATTGCCGAGGAGATCGCCGAGACGCGTTCCGGCGCACCGGCAGGTTCGGCCTCGTAGGGCAGGCTACCCCGAGCCGCGCAAAGGGCTATATTTCTCAAGTTCGCCCGGAGCCGGACCCATCCCCCGAGCGAAACACCAAGCTTTAGCAACTGATTCAGACGTAAAACCCAAAAACTTTAAAAAAGACGCAAGAGAAGAAACGAAGAAAGGTTCAGGAGAGCGATGTCCAAGGAGAAGTTCGAACGCGATAAGCCGCATGTAAACGTAGGCACCATCGGTCACGTCGACCATGGCAAGACCACGTTGACGGCTGCGATCACCACAACGCTTTCCGGCAAGGGCGACACCGAGGCCAAGAGCTTCGCCGAGATCGACAACGCTCCGGAAGAGAAGGAGCGCGGGATCACGATCGCGACCTCTCACGTCGAGTACGAGACCGAAGGCCGCCACTACGCCCACGTCGACTGCCCCGGCCACGCCGATTACGTCAAGAACATGATCACCGGTGCCGCGCAGATGGACGGCGCGATCCTCGTGGTCTCCGCCGCCGATGGCGTCATGCCCCAGACCCGCGAGCACATCCTGCTTGCCCGTCAGGTCAACGTGCCGCACGTGGTCGTATTCCTGAACAAGGTTGATCAGGTTGACGACGACGAGCTCATCGAGCTGGTTGAAGAAGAAGTTCGCGACCTGCTGAACGAGTACGAGTTCGACGGCGACAACACGCCGATCATCAAGGGCTCCGCCACCATGGCGCTTGAGGGTGACGAGGACATGAAGGCCCGGATCATTGAATTGGGCGAGGCGCTCGACAGCTACATCCCCGAGCCCGTCCGTGAACTCGACAAGCCTTTCCTGATGCCCGTCGAAGACATCTTCTCGATCACCGGACGCGGCACCGTCGCAACCGGCCGTATCGAGCAGGGCATCGTCAACACCGGTGACGAAATCGAGATCGTCGGAATCCACGATACGATCACGACCACCGTGACCGGCGTCGAGATGTTCCGCAAGATCCTCGACGAGGGACGCGCCGGCGACAACGTCGGTTGTCTGCTCCGCGGCACCAAGCGTGAAGAAATCGAGCGCGGACAAGTTCTCTGCAAGCCCGGCTCGATCACGCCGCACACCAAGTTCAAGGCTGAGGTTTACTGCCTGAAGAAGGAAGAGGGCGGACGTCACACCCCGTTCTTCTCCGGCTACCGGCCGCAGTTCTACTTCCGTACCACCGATGTGACTGGCGTCGCCAACCTGCCCGAGGGCACGGAAATGGTCATGCCGGGTGACAACATCGAAATGACGATCGAGCTGATTCAGCCGATCGCCATGGACCAGGGCCTGCGTTTCGCCATCCGCGAGGGTGGACGGACCGTCGGTTCAGGAGTCGTCGCCGAGATCATCGAGTAGCGACAGAATTTCCGGGGGCGGACCTCAGGGTCCGCCCCTTTTTCTCGCCCTTTTGGCGAGGCAGCACCAATAACAGATACGACCTTTGAAGTACCCCAGGTAGTCGAACCACGTCAGACCCCCCGGAATCAGCGGGAAACGGGAAAAACGCAGGCGGCGGGGCACCTTGACATCAGCGGGACGCTGGCTGTAAAGCCGGGTCACGCCCACAGAACGAGAAAGTAAGTAGAGAAGCCGAAGTGGCCGCAATTGCAGCACAGAAAATCAGGATCAGGCTCAAAGCCTACGATCACGACGCCATCGACCGCGCAGCCCGCGAGATCGTTGATACGGCCGAGCGCACCGGCGCCACCGTCTCCGGTCCCGTCCCGCTGCCTACGGAACGAAACATTTACTGCGTGATCCGCTCACCCTTCAAGGACAAGGACTCTCGCGAGCATTTCGAGATCCGGACCCACAAGCGGCTGATCGACATCAAGCAGCCGACCCCCAAGACCGTTGACTCCCTCCAGCGCCTGGACTCGCTCCCGGCCGGCGTCGACATCGAGATTCGGCTCTAAGGAATCATGTCTGCGATTCTCGGCAAAAAACTCGGCATGACCCAGATCTTCAGGGAAGACGGCGAAGTTGTTCCCGTCACCGTGATCGAGGCCGGACCGTGCCCCGTCACCGGTATCCGGAACGAAGAGCGCGATGGCTATGACGCGATCCAGCTCGCCTTTGACGAAGTCAAGAAAGGCAAGCTGACCAAGGCCGAAGAAGGTCACCTGGCCAAGGCCGACGCTGCCCCGATGCGCGTAGTCGTCGAGTTCCGCGATGCGGAGATCGGTGGCGACGGCGATGAAGAAGAAGTCAAGCTCGGTCAGAACGTGACCGTTGGCAGCTTCGAGACGGGCCAGAAGGTCAAAGTCGCCGGCATCACGGTCGGCAAGGGCTTCCAGGGCACCGTCAAGCGTCACAACTTCAGCCGCGGGCCCGTCTCCCACGGTTCGCACAACGTGAGGGCCCCGGGCTCGATCGGCGCAAGCGCCTGGCCCGCCCGTGTGTTCAAGGGAATGCGTCTGCCCGGCCAGATGGGCAACAAGCGTGCCACCCAGAAGGGTCTCGAGATCGCCGACATCGATGCCGATCGCAACCTGCTCCTGATCAAGGGCTCGGTTCCGGGACACAGGAATTCAATCGTGGAGATCCGTACCGATGGCTGAGACCAAGACCCCCAAAGTCGCCAAGGTTCCGATCCTCGGCAAGACCACCAAGGCCGACCTGCCGGCGGATCTCTTCACCGAAGAATTCCACCAGTCGCTGGTCCACGAGACCGCCCGCGCCGACGCGAATGCGCGCCGTCGTGGCACGGCCTCGACCCTGACCCGCGGTGAGGTCTCGATGACCACCGCCAAGGCCTGGCGCCAGAAAGGCACCGGCCGCGCCCGGGCCGGCGCCCTGAGCGTGCCCAACCGTTACGGCGGTGGTGCCGCTTTCGGTCCCAAGCCGCGTCATTACACGGTCAAGGTCAACCGCAAGGCCCGCCGCAAGGCGATGCGCTCGGCGCTCTCGGTTCATTCCGAGCGTGGCAGCGTTGCCGTGGTCAAGGCTTCCGATTTCGACACTCCTTCAACCAGGGCCGCGGCCGAGGCACTGACCAAGTGGGGCGCCAAGCGCTCAACGCTGGTCGTCATCCTCGGCGACGAGACCGGGGTGCTTCGCTCTTTCAGGAACATCCCGCGGATCGACGTCATGGAAGTCGGAAGCGTAGGCGTTGTCGATGTAATCGGCGCCGCCTCGATCGTGATCTCCGAAGGTGCCCTCGAAGTCCTCGAGCAGCGCGCCGGCACGGAGACGCAGGGCCAGACCGAAACGACTGAAACCACCACCGGGAAGGACGGCGAGTGATGGATCCCCGCAGCGTCATCATCCGCCCCGTCATTTCGGAGAAGACATACGCCCTGATCGCGGCTGGCAAGTACACCTTCCGCGTTGACGATCGCGCACACAAGTTCGAGATCAAGGACGCAGTCGAGAAGGCATTCGACGTCGAAGTGGTGAAGGTCCGGACCTCGAAGGTCCGCGCCAAGCCGAAGCGCCGTGGTCTTCACCAGGGCAAGAGCCGCTCTTGGAAAAAAGCGATCGTGGAGCTCGCCCCCGGCGAGAACATCGATCTCTTCGAAGGCGCAGCGGTAGAGGGTTAGGAAAGAGACTTATGGCAATCAGAAAGACAAAACCGACGAGCCCCGGACGCCGCTTCGCGACGTACGCGCTGCGTGAGCAGGTAACCACGGGCAACGAGCCCGAGCGCACGCTGCTCGAAGGCACCAAGAAGTCCGGCGGACGTAACAACAACGGCCGGATCACCAGTCGCCATCGTGGCGGCGGTGCCAAGCGCCGTTACCGTCAGATCGACTTCAAGCGTCTCAAGGACGGCGTGCCCGCAAAGGTTGCGACGGTCGAGTACGACCCGAACCGTTCGGCATACATCGCGCTGCTTCACTACGCGGACGGTGCCAAGAGCTACATCCTTGCTCCTTCGTCGATCAGCGTCGGTGACAACGTCCAGTCCGGACCCGGCTCCGACATCCGTCCGGGCAACTGCCTGGCGCTCAAGGACATGCCGGTCGGCACGCTCGTCCATAACGTCGAGCTCAAGGCCGGCCAGGGCGGAAAGCTCGGCCGTTCGGCCGGTACTTCCATCCAGCTTGCCGCAAAAGAGGGCGACCTGATCACCCTCCGCCTGCCGTCTTCCGAGATGCGCATGGTTCGGGGCGAATGCCGCGCGACCATCGGCACGCTTTCCAACTCTGAACACCAGAACATCAAGATCGGCAAGGCAGGCCGCAACCGGCACAAAGGCAAGCGCCCGCAGAGCCGCGGTATTGCCATGAACCCGGTCGACCATCCGCACGGCGGTGGCGAGGCTCACAAGACCCCGGGCGGCCATCCGGTCACGCCATGGGGTAAGCCGACCCTCGGCTATCGCACCCGTAAAAAGGGCAAGCCGTCAGACCGCTACATCGTGCGCGGCCGTCGTCGCGGGAAGAAGAAGGGCAGATAGACCATGGGTAGATCAACCAAAAAGGGCCCGTTCGTCGAAGAACGGCTGATGAGCCGGATCAACGGCATGAACGAAGCCGGCGACAAGCAGATGGTCAAGACCTGGTCACGCCGCTCAACCGTCTTCCCGGAGATGGTCGGACACACGATCGCCGTTCATGACGGTCGTAAGCACGTGCCTGTGTTCATCTCCGAATCGATGGTCGGTCACAAGCTGGGCGAATTCGCTCCGACCCGCACCTTCCGTTCGCACACTGGTGGCAAGGACTGATCATGGCCGCCACCAAGACCAAGAAGAAGGAAGTAGAAGAGCCGGTGCTGGTTCACGCTACGGCCAAGTACGTGCGGGTTTCCCCGCGCAAGGTTCGCCTGGTCGCTGACCAGATCCGCGGCAAGCACATCGATGATGCCCGTTCGCTTCTCCAGTTTTCCCCCAGGTCCGCCGCTCAGGACATCTCCAAGGTTGTGGAGTCCGCGGCTGCCAACGCCGAAGCCAATCACGACCTGATCGGTGACGAGATGATCGTCCACTCGATCCGCGTCGATGAAGGCCCGACCCTGAAGCGGTTCCGGCCCCGCGCGATGGGACGCGCAACACCGATCAACAAACGTACTTGCCACATCACCGTGGCCCTGACACCGGAAGACGAGGACTAGAAAAACCTATGGGACAGAAGATCCATCCCGAAGGCTTCCGAGTCGGCTACATCCATGATTGGAAGTCGAACTGGTTCGCCGAGAAAGAATTCGCGGACCTGCTGATGCAGGATCTGGCGATTCGTGACCACATCGAGACGAAGCTGGCCCACGCCGGCCTGTCCGACATCACGATTCAGCGCCGCGGCGAAGTCGCCGTGGACATCCATACTGCCCGCCCCGGCATCGTTATCGGCAAGTCCGGTTCCGAAGTCGACGCGCTGCGCAAGGACCTCCACAAGATCACCGGCCAGCCGGTCAAGGTCAACATCCGCGAAGTCAAGCGCCCCGAGCTCGACGCGAAGCTGGTCGCCCAGTCGATCGCCGAGCAGCTCCAGAACCGCGTTGCCTTCCGCCGCGCGATGAAGCGCGCACTCACTTCCGCCATGCGCTCCGGCGCCAAGGGCGTCAAGGTCCAGATCTCCGGCCGCCTCGGCGGTGCCGAGATGGCTCGCACCGAGGGTTACTCCGACGGTCGGGTTCCGCTTCACACCCTGCGCGCCGACATCGACTACGGCTTCGTCGAAGCCAAGACCGGTACCGGCCGCATCGGCGTCAAGTGTTGGATCAACAAGGGCGAGGTCATGCCCGAAGGTTTCGAGTCAGCTCGCATGTCCGAGCCTGACCCGCCCCAGGACAATCGTGGACGCGGCGGAGACAACCGCGGCCGTGGTGGCCAGGGTCAGGGTCCGGGAGGTCGACGCTAAATGTTGATGCCGAAGCGGGTAAAGCACCGCAAGGTCATGAGGGGTCGCCGCAAGGGCAACTCCAAGGGCGGAACGGCAGTTACGTTCGGTGAGTACGGACTCAAGTCACTTGATCGCGGCTGGGTGACCAACCGCCAGATCGAAGCTGCCCGAGTCGCGATGACCCGGAAGATCAAGCGTGGCGGCAAGGTGTGGATAAACATCTACCCGGACAAGCCGATCACCAAGAAGCCGGCCGAAACCCGCATGGGTTCAGGCAAGGGCAACCCGGAAGCATGGGTGGCCGTGGTCAAGCCCGGACGCGTCATGTTCGAGCTCTCCGGTGTTCCGGAGGAACTCGCCCGTGAGGCGATGCGTGTCGCAGCCCACAAGCTTCCGCTCAGGACCAAATTTGTCCATCGCGAAGGAGTAGGCGAGTGAAGGCCGCAGAAGTTCACAGCATGCAGGACATCGAGCTCGTCGAGAAGCTCAAGGAGGCCCGCCAGGACGCGTTCAATCTGCGCCTGCGCCACGCCACCGGAGAGCTCGAGAACTCCGCAGCACTCAGAACCGCCAAAAGAGAAGTGGCACGCCTCCTCACGATCGCGCGCCAGCGAAACATCGACCTCGAGCGCGAACAAAGCTCAAGCTCCAAATAGTCAGGCAGAACTTGATGTCAGAAGAAGAAAAAGAAAACACTGAAGAAGCTCCGGCCGAAGAAGCGGCCCCGGAAGAGACTCCCGTTGAGGAAGCTCCGGCTGGCGACGCTCCCGCTGAGGAAGCCGCCGCCGAAGAAGCGCCCGCTGCTCCGGATCCCGCGGAGCCAGATCCGCTTGGCGAACTTCCCTGGAAGGAACGCCGCCGCGTTCTCAAGTCGCGTGAATCCGGTGAAGCCGGACCCGCACTGACCGGTGAGGAGCGCGACGCGCGCCGCATCGAAGAACGCAAGAAGAAGGCCACCCAGCGCCGCAAGCGTCGGGCTGACGCCAAGGCGGAAGCGCCGAAGGGCTCAGGAGTCGGAACCACCGTCTCCGACAAGGTCCGCACCGGCAAGCCCAAGGAACGCCAGGGCCTGGTCACTTCGAACAAGTCTGACAAGACGATCACCGTCCAGATCGACAGCGCCCGCCGTCATCCGGTCTACGAGAAGATCGTGCGTCAGCGTCACAAGATCCACGTTCATGATCCGCAGAACGAAGCGAACGAGGGCGATCTCGTCCGCGTGATCGAGACCCGCAAGCTTTCCAAGACCAAGCACTGGCGCCTGCTTGAAGTGATCGAGAAGGCCAGGTAACCGATGATCCAGCAAGAGTCCAGACTGCGCGTGGCCGATAACTCCGGCGCCCGCGAAATTCTCTGCATCCGCGTCAAGGGTGGCTCGCACCGCAAGTATGGCTCGATCGGTGACGTCATCACCGCGACCGTCAAGCAGGCCAGCCCCCAGGGTGCCGTGCGCAAGGGCGAAGTCGTCCAGGCCGTGATCGTCCGTACCAAGAAAGAGCTCGGCCGCCCGGATGGCACCTACATCCAGTTCGACGAGAACGCCGCCGTGCTGATCGACGCCGCGAACAACCCCCGTGGAACCCGGATCTTCGGTCCGGTTGCCCGCGAGCTGCGCGACCGCAATTTCATGAAGATCATCTCGCTCGCCCCGGAGGTGCTGTAGCCATGAAGATCCGCAAGGACGACACAGTCCAGATCATGGCCGGAAAAGACGCCGGCAAGCAAGGTGTGGTCACCAAGACCAACCCCAGGAAAGAAACCGTGTACGTTGAGCAGCTCAACATGATCAAGCGCCACCAGCGCGCCCAGCCATCAGCCAGCGGACAGGGACCCGGCGTCGACGGTGGGATCATCGAGAAGGAAGGGCCGATTCACGTTTCCAACGTGATGCTGCTCGACCCCAAGGACAACAAGCCAACCCGCGTCGGCATCCGCCATAACGACGACGGCCAGCGCCAGCGCTTCTCGAAGCGTTCGGGCGAGCTGATTTAGGAATCACAATGGAAGCAGCCACAAGCACAGAACAAGCAATTCCGCCGCCGCGCCTGCGCGACCGGTACAACGCCGAGGTCCTGCCCGAACTCATCAAGAAGTTCGGATACTCGACGCCGATGCGTGCTCCCCGTCTCGAGAAGATCACCCTGAACATGGGGCTCGGCTCGCACATGGACACCAAGACCCGCGAAAAGGCCACGAATGAGCTGGCGATCATTTCCGGCCAGGCGCCGAACGTCCGGATCGCCAAGAAGTCGATCGCTTCCTTCAAGGTCCGTGAAGGGATGCCCGTCGGTTGCTCCGTGACCCTCCGTGGTGCCCGCATGTGGGAGTTCCTCGACCGGCTGACGTCGATCGCGATCCCGCGTATCCGCGACTTCCGCGGCCTCAAGGCCACTTCCTTCGACGGCCGGGGTAACTACTCCATGGGCGTCCGCGAACAGCTGATTTTCCCCGAGATCGATTACGACACGGTCGATGAGAACCACGGTCTCGACATCACGATCACCACGTCCGCTCCGACGGACTACGAGGCCTTCGAGCTCTTGCTCGGCCTGGGAATGCCTTTCGCTATGGAAGGCCGCCCGGTTGCAGAGGGCACAGAAGTTGCCAACGACGAAGAAGAGCAGGAGGACTGAGGGCCCCATGGCCAAGACGTCTCAGAAAGTGCGCCAGCAGCGCCCCGCGAAGTTCAAGACCCGTGAGTACAACCGGTGCCGTCGTTGTGGACGCCCCCGTGCCTACTACCGCAAGTTCGGCATCTGCCGGATCTGCCTGCGCGATGCCGCGCACGAGGGTTACATCCCCGGTATGACGAAATCGAGCTGGTAGCCCATGCAGACCGATCCAATCGCTGATTACCTGACCCGTGTGCGCAACGGCCTGAGCTCCGGCCTGGCCACGGTTGAGGTTCCCAGCTCCAAACTGAAGCTTGAGATTTCACGCATCCTGACCGAACAGGGCTACATCGCCGGGTTCGACAAGGAAGCTGCCGATGTCGGCGAGAAGATCAAGGTGCGCCTCAAGTACACCAAGGATCATCAGCCGGTCATCACCGGCATCGAGCGGGTTTCGCGACCCGGCCGGCGCCGATACGTCCGCAATACATCCGTTCCGCGTGTCTTCGGAGGCACCGGTACCGCGATCGTCTCGACGTCTCATGGCGTCATGACTGGTCACGAAGCCAAAAAAGAAGGCGTCGGCGGCGAAGTCGTCGCTTACGTCTGGTGAGAAAGATTTATGAGTCGAATCGGTAAAAAACCAATTTCAATTCCGGACAATGTCGAAGTTGACATCAAGCCGGGCGTGGTCACCGTCAAGGGACCCAAGGGCGAACTCGTACAGCCGGTCTCGCTTGAGATGACGGTCAAGTCGGCCGACGGTCAAATCACCGTCGATCGTCCGACCGATCGTGGTCCGCATCGGGCCCTCCACGGACTGACCCGCAGCCTGATCGCCAATCAGATCGAAGGCGTGACCAACGGTTACGAGAAGCGCCTCGACATCCAGGGCGTCGGTTACCGCGCGGCAGCGAAGGGCAAGGGCCTGGAGCTCGCTCTCGGTTTCTCGCACCCGGTATCGATCGAAGCCACTGAAGGCATCGAGTTTGAAGTTCCCCAGCCGACGGAAGTGATCGTCCGCGGGATTGACAAGCAGAAGGTCGGCCAGGTCGCGGCCAATATCCGCGAGAGCCGTCCGCCGGAGCCCTACAAGGGCAAGGGCATCCGTTATCGCGACGAACACGTCGCCAGGAAGGTCGGTAAGCGCGTATGACCGTCACAAGCAGCCGTCAGCGGCTACAGCGCCGCCGCCATCGTGTGCGGGCAAAGGTCACCGGCACGGCCGAGCGTCCCCGTCTTTCGGTGTACCGCTCGAACCGTGGAATTTTCGCTCAGCTCATCGACGACGTCGATGGCAAGACTCTCGCCGCCGCGAACTGGACCGAAGCCGATCTGCGTGATCTCGGCCGGACCGAGCAGGCGAAGAAGGCCGGCGAAGTGCTGGCGACACGTGCAAAGAAGGCAGGAGTCGAGACTTGTGTCTTCGACCGAAGCGGTTATCGCTACCACGGCAGGGTCAAGGCCCTTGCCGAGGGAGCCAGAGAGGGTGGGCTGAAGTTCTAATGCCTCAGACATTTATGGACTTCGCTACGGTGAGCAGCTGATATGAAAGGCATGGATACAGCCCGCGTTGAGATGGTCAGCCCCAAGGGGCTCGACCTCCAGGAACGTGTTATCGAAATCAACCGTGTGGCCAAAGTGGTCAAGGGTGGACGTCGGTTCTCGTTTACTGCGCTCGTCGCTGTCGGAGATGAAGAGTCGGTCGTCGGAATCGGTTACGGAAAGGCCCGGGAAGTCCCGCTGGCCATCCAGAAGGCCGTCGAGAACGCCCGCAAGAACCTGGTTCGGATCCCGAAGTACAACGACACGATCACTCACAAGATCATCGGTCGATTCGGAGCCGGACACGTCGTCCTGCGCCCGGCTTCGGCTGGTACCGGCGTAATCGCCGGCGGTGGAGTGCGTGCCGTGCTCGAACTGGGAGGCGTCAAGGACATCCTCACCAAGAGCATCGGTACCCAGAACCCGATCAACCTGGTCAAGGCGACCATGGACGGCATCGTCCGCCTGCGCCGGCCGGAGGAAGTCGCCGAACTGCGCGGCCTCACGATCGCCGAGGTTCTCGGACTCGAGCCGAAGGAAGATTCCAAGACGATCGACGGAGCAGTTCCGGCCGACGGCGAAACTGCCGAACCGGCTGCCGCGGCTGAAACCGCCGCCGAAGCTGAAGCTCCGGCAGAAGCGGAAGTTCCGGCTGACATCGCCGCGCTCGAAGCCAAGGCCGAGGAAGATGTTGCCGCCGGTGAAGGTGCCGTAGTCGCCGATCCGTCGACCGTCGCCTCGTCCGAGGTAGAAGCCGAAGTCGCTGCTGAAGAGCAGCTCGATGCCGGCACGGTTGAAGCAGCCGTTGAGGTCCAGGTCGAAGAAGAGAAGGCTGAAGACGCCGAAAAGGCCGAAACAGCTGAAGCCAAGGCAGAAACCGAGTAACCATGGCCAGGCTCACGATCACCCAGACCCGTTCGAACATTCACAACAACCCGCACCAGAAGGGCACCCTTGAGGCGCTCGGACTCGGGAAGATCGGCCGCAAGGTCGAGCGCGAGGATTCACCTCAGCTCCAGGGCCAGCTCACGGTCGTCTCTCACCTGGTTGCAGTCGAGGAGGCCTGATGGCTGCTGAAGAACAGGAAAGTCGCGAAGACGAAATCGGCCTGCACAATCTGAGCCCGAAGCCGGGATCACGCCGTCCGCGCAAGCGGATCGGCCGTGGCCAGGGTTCCGGCACCGGCAAGACTTCCGGCCGCGGACACGGCGGCCAGGGACAGCGTTCCGGCAACAAGCAGAACTACGGTCACGAAGGTGGACAGAACCCGATTCACATGCGGATGCGCAAGCTGCGCGGCCCGCACATGAAGAAGTCGATGCCCTTCGAGAATTTCCGTACTTTCACTCAGCCGGTGAACCTGAATGACCTCGAAGAGCGTTTCGAGGCCGGTTCCGACGTGACCCCCGAGACGCTCAAGCAGGTTGGACTCGCGAAACGTTCGCACAAGGTCAAGGTTCTCGCCAAGGGTGAGATCACCAAGGCTCTGAACGTGCGAGCACATGGTTTCAGCGCTGCAGCCAAAGAGAAGATCGAGGCTGCCGGCGGAAGCTGTGAGCTGATCGAGGGCTGATGCTCGCAACGGTCGCGAAGGCATTCTCTGTTCCCGAGATTCGCAGGAAGCTCCTGTTTGTCGCGGGAATTCTGGCGCTCTACCGTCTTGGCGCATACATCCCGGCGCCGGGTATCGACATCGACGCCGTCAAGACTCTCGAGGATCAGCTTTCCGGCTCGAACATCCTCGGCTTCCTGAACCTCTTTTCCGGTGGCAGCCTCTCGAGGCTGTCCCTCTTCGCGCTGGGCATCATGCCCTACATCACCGCCTCGATCATCCTGCAGCTGATGACCGTGGTCGTACCGTCGCTCGAACGCCTCCAGAAGGAAGGCGAAGTCGGCCAGCAGAAGATCACGCAGTACACGCGTTACCTGACCGTGGCCCTCGCCCTCATGCAGTCATTCGCTTACGTCTTCCTCTTCAACTCGCTGACTCCGACCGGCTCCGACAGCGTGATCGATTCGCTCGCCCCGGCCAACGTCTTTCTGATAGTCGTCTGTCTGACCGCGGGCACGACCCTGCTCATGTGGATGGGCGAGCTGATCACCCAGCGCGGCATCGGTAACGGAATCTCGCTGCTGATCTTCGCTTCGATCGTCTCCGGCGTCCTGCCCGGCATATCGACCTGGTGGAACAACCCGGATCAGGTCTTCGTCGTGCTGCTGCCGTTCGTAATTCTCGGTGTCATCCTGGCGATCGTCTTCGTCCAGGAGGGCCAGCGCCGGATCCCGGTCCAGTACGCCAAACGTGTGGTCGGCCGCAAGATGACTTCCGGCGGGTCCACCTACCTGCCTCTGCGGGTCAACATGGCCGGCGTCATCCCGGTGATCTTCGCCGCCTCGATCATGGCGATGCCGCCGACGATTGCCCAGCTGATCAACACCCCCGCCGCACTCGACTTCGCCGCGTTCCTCGCGCCGGACCAGTGGGCCTATGTGGTCGGCGAGGTGTTCTTCATCATCGTCTTCACATACTTCTATACGGCTGTGACCTTCAATCCGGTCGACCAGGCCGACAACCTCAAGAAATACGGCGGATTCATCCCCGGCGTACGTCCGGGCCGACCGACCGCCGAGTACCTCGACCGCGTGCTGTCCCGATTGACCTTCCCGGGAGCCCTGTATCTGGGCGCCGTCGCCGCTTTCCCGACGATCCTGTTCAACCAGGTCGGTGGTGGGTTCTTCTTCGGAGGTACTTCCATCCTGATCGTGGTCGGTGTCGCGCTCGATACCGTCAAACAGCTTGAAGCGCAGTTGATGATGCGCAACTACGAAGGCTTTCTCAAGTAGAGAGCCTTCGATATGCCCGACCTCAATCTCATCCTTCTCGGGCCGCCTGGTAGCGGCAAAGGTACTCAGGGCGAACGCCTTCAGGAAGACACCGACCTGCCGTATTACGCGACCGGCGACATCCTGCGGGCTGCGGTCAAGGACGCGACGGACGTCGGCCTCAAGGCCAAGGAGTACATGGACCGCGGTGACCTCGTCCCGGACGAGGTCCTGATCGGCATCATCGCCGAGCGACTCGAGAGCGGCGAAGCTGACCACGGGTTCATCCTCGACGGATTTCCGCGCACCGTGCCGCAGGCCGAAGCGCTCGACACCAAACTTCACGAACTCGGCCGTTCGATGACCGCCGTCCTTCTGATCGATTCCGATGACGACGAGATCATCCGCCGGCTCTCCGGCCGCCGCGTCTGCTCGGAAGGCGGACACGTCTACCACGTCGAGTTCAACCCGCCGAAGGTCGAAGGTATCTGCGACATCGATGGCTCCGAACTGATCACCCGCGACGACGACAAGCCGGACGTGGTCCGTCACCGTCTCGAGCAGTACCACGAGAAGACAGCTCCGCTGGTCGACTTCTACAAGAAGCAGGCGCTCCTCAACCGCATCGAAGGTGCCGACACCCCCGACGCGGTCGGCGAATCGATCAGGACCCTGGTTTCGACTCTGAGCCTCGAAGAGGGCTCGTGAGCTTCAGCCTGTCCGCTGCATGATCACCCGGAAGACGGACGAGCAGCTTGACCTGATGGCCGCGGCCGGTGCGGTCCACGCCCGCTGCATGCAGATGGTCCGGAAGAAGGCCCGGGCCGGTGTGACCACCGCCGAACTCGACGAAGTTGCCGAGAAGTTCATCCGCTCGCAGGGCGGAGTGCCGACCTTCAAGGGCTTCCGCGGATTCCCGGGATCGATCTGTGCTTCACCGAACTCGATGGTGGTCCATGGCATTCCCGGGCCGTACACCCTGGAGAAGGGCGACATCCTTTCGGTTGACATCGGAGTCACGCTTGATGGCTGGGTGGCCGACGGGGCCAGCACGGTCGCGGTCGGCGAGATCGATGAAACCACGCAGCGACTGCTCGACGTGACCAAGGAATCTCTCGACCTAGCCGCAGCGAAAATGGTCCCGGGAAACCGGCTGGGGGACATCTCGAACGCCGTCCAGACCCACGTCGAAGCCGCTGGGTTTTCGGTGATCAAGACCCTGGTCGGGCACGGCATCGGCCAGAACATGCATGAAGACCCGCAGATCCCGAACTTCGGCCCGGCCGGCAAAGGACCGGAAATCGAAGCCGGAATGGTCTTCGCAATCGAGCCGATGGTCAACGTCGGTGGACCGGGGATCTACATGGATGACGACGGCTGGTCGGTCTACTCGGAGGACGGTTCGATGGCTGCACACTTCGAATACACGGTCGCCGCAACGGAAGACGGACCGCGGATCCTGACTCCCTGGGACGATCAGTGAAAGTTCTTGCTATTGTTCGCTTTCGGCCTAATGGGCCGTTTTTTCACGCCCGTTGTCCGTTTACTGGGGCACCCGGGACACCTCTTCCAGAAGGAAATATAGGACGATGAAAGTCCGAGCCTCGGTAAAACCGATGTGTGAGAAGTGCAAGATTATTCGCCGGCGCGGACGCGTCATGGTGATCTGTGAGAACCCGCGACACAAGCAGAGGCAGGGTTAGTCAATGGCGCGTATCGCCGGGGTGAACATCCCCTTGAACAAGAGGGCCGAAATCGGCCTCACATACATCTTCGGAATCGGTCAGTCGACCGCACAGGATCTCTGTGACCAGGTCGGGGTCGACCGTGACACCCAGGTCAAGGATCTGACCGAAGACGAGATCATCAAGCTGCGTGAAGCGATCGAGAACCTCGACGTCGAAGGTGACCTTCGACGTGAGCGCTCCCAGAACGTCAAGCGCCTGATGGAGATCGGGGCCTACCGCGGCCTTCGTCATCGTCGTGGCCTGCCCGTTCGCGGTCAGCGCACCAAGACAAACGCCCGTGGCCGCAAGGGCCCGCGTCGCATGAGCGTCGCCGCCAAGCGCAAGGTGTAAAGGAAAGCAAGGAACTCACATGGCAGCCGCAAAGAAACCCGCCAAGGCCCGCACACGTCGCAAGGTTCGCAAGAACATCGCCGTCGGGCAGGCACATATCAAGACTTCCTTCAACAACACCATCGTCACCCTGACCGATCTCGAAGGCAACGTAATCGCCTGGGAGTCGGCCGGAAGTGCCGGTTTCAAGGGTTCACGCAAGTCAACGCCGTTTGCCGCCCAGGTGACCGCCGACGCCGCCGCCAAGAAAGGCATGGAGCACGGCCTGCAGAAGGTCGAAGTCTTCGCCAAGGGTGCCGGATCGGGCAAGGACACCGCGGTTCGTTCACTTCAGGCCGCAGGGCTTGACGTGACCAGCGTCAAGGACGTGACCCCCCAGGCACATAACGGCTGCCGTCCCCGCAAGCGCCGTCGCGTCTAGGCCTCCGGCTTTCGGCCCCAGTCTTCCCCTCCACACGCAAAACCCAAGGAACTTTATGAGCACAGATTTTCAGGTACCCAGCATCAGCTCCGAGCAGGTCAACGAAAACAAGGGCGTCTTCACGATCGAGCCCCTCGACAAGGGATTCGGTTACACCTTCGGATCCAGCCTGCGGCGCGTCCTGCTCTCTTCGCTGAGCGGCGCGGCCATCACTTCGGTCCGCATCGAAGACGTTTCCCATGAATTCTCGAACATCAGTGGCGTCAAGGAAGACGTAACCGACATCGTTCTCAACCTCAAGGACCTCGTCGTGCGCATGCACACCGAGGCCGACGCGGTTGAAGCCCCGATCGTCGTGACCGGCCCCGGTGACGTCACCGCTGCCGACATCGACCTGCCGGCCGGCGTCGAGATCCTCAACCCCGAGGCCCCGATCGCCACGCTCGAGAAGAAGACCCGCCTCGAGATGTACGTCACCATCGGCCGCGGCCGTGGTTACCGCCCGGCGGAAGAGAACAAGGACGACGATCAGCCGATCGGTGTCATCCCGATCGACTCGATCTTCTCGCCGATCCGCCGTGCTTCCTACGTGGTCGAAGCAGCCCGCGTCGGTCAGCGCACCGACTTCGACAAGCTCACGCTTGAACTCGAGACCGACGGATCGATCGAGCCGAACACGGCCCTGCGCGAAGCTTCCGAGATCCTCATCAAGAGCCTTGCGATCTTCAGCGATCCCGACCGCGTTGAAGAGCTAACCGCTCGTGAGCCGGTCGTCGCCGAGGTAGCCGCCGTCGAGTCAAACGGCGTTGGTGCCGGACCCGACAACGACATTCTGATCGACGAACTCGAGCTGAGCGTCCGTTCCTTCAACTGCCTGAAGCGTGCCGGAGTCGAGACCATCGGCCAGCTGCTCCAGAAGTCGGAATCCGAACTGGGCGCCATCCCGAACTTTGGTCAGAAGTCGATCGAAGAGGTAATCGAAAACCTCCAGAACCGCGGTTACGACCTCCGCCAGGACTGAAGTCCTTCCAGTAATACCTAGGAGCTGAAACGTTGCGCCACGCCAAGAAAAGAAACAAGCTGGGACGGGATTCCGCCCACCGCAAGGCACTTCTTGCGAACCTCGCGAAAGAAGTGATTGATCACGAGCGCATCGAGACCAGCCAGGCCAAGGCGAAAGTCGCCAAGCCGGAGATAGAGAAACTGATCACCCTCGGCAAGCGCGGAGACCTCCACGCCCGCCGTCAGGCCCTGTCCTACCTGCGGAACGACAAGTTCGCCGTTCACAAGCTTTTCGAGGAGATCGCTCCGCGGTACGCCGAGCGCCCGGGTGGGTACACCAGGATCATCAAGATCGGCCCGAGGAAGTCGGACTCAACCGAAATGGTCTACCTCGAACTTGTTTAGTTGACTCGCAGCGAGACTGTCACTTCCGAAAGGGCGCCGAGCGGCGCCCTTTCTCGTTAGGACGCGGCCGGCCGGCGGCGCCCGGGAACGACCTGGGAGCGCCCCGAGCACCACCCTCATCGATTGAACGGCCGAGTCGCGGGAGCCCCAAAGAGCCGCGAGATCCCGATTCTCACCCATAGTCATGGAAAATCGGGATCTCGCGGCCTCCAGTGGTCTCGGTGCTCTAAGCGGCCGAGACTCGTAGGCCAACTTCGGAGGTGCCTGCGTTTTTGGTGCGGACTGCGCGGTTATCGCAGGCACCTCAGGTTGTCAGCCCCATGGCATCCTGGACAGGGGTGCCCGCTTCGCGCCCCATGGAGCACGGTGCCCGTTCCACGCCGCATGGATCAGGTGCCCGCGCCGCGCCCAACGGAGAGCGCCCCACAGAAGGCCGCACCTTTTCGGTGAACCCTGTGTTTTCAGGATGGCAGCAGGTTTGTCTGCTACCGTCAAAGATCGAATTTGAATCTGTCAGGGAGTTCTTTTGAAGCGTGCTTTCGGCCCTAATTCATCGGTTCTGAGGGCGTTCGGCGTTGCTGCCGTGGCTTCGCTTTGCATTTTGTCCTTTGCCGAGTCGGCAAGCGCCGCCTGGCCGAAGACAGTCACCGGGCCTTCGCAGCTGGCCACTGACTCTGAGGGCAGGGTCTACGTGGCCGCCACCGGCCAGGACAAGATCTTCCAGTACAGCCCCGCCGGAACCCAGCTCCAGGGGATCGGCAGCAACGGCACCAGCGGCGGCCAGTTCAAGGTCCCGAAGGGTGTCGCGGTCGAGTCCGGCGGCGCGATCTTCGTCGCCGACACCGGAAACCACCGAATCCAGCGCCTCTTCCCGAACGGCACCTTCCAGACTGAATGGGGCTCGAACGGAACCGCGCTCGGCAACTTCAAGAGTCCCAGCGCTCTGGCGACCGACGACAACGGCAGCCTCTTCATCGCCGACACTGGCAATGACCGCATCGTCAGGTGCAACGTCTGGGGCTGGTGTGGTTCGCAGTTCCTCTACGGAGGAGTCGGTGGCATCGAGAGTCCTCAGGGCATCGCGATTGACAGCGACGGCGACATTTACGTCGCCGATACCGGCAACTCCCGGATCATCAAGAGCAGCCCGACCGGCAGCGTCATCGCCGTCTGGAGCGCGCCCGGAGCCGGGGACGGCTTGCTCAGCGGGCCCACCGGCCTGGATGTTGACGCGGCCGGCGCCACCTACGTCGCCGACACTGGCAACAACCGGATCCAGAAGCTGGGCACTTCCGGCAACTACGTCCAGAAGTGGACCGGTCCGGGCATCGGAAGCTTCGCCGGGCCGACCGGCGTCGCGGTTGACGCCGCGGGTTCGATCTTCATCTCCGACACCGGCCACGGCATGGTCGAGCGAATCGGAGGGGCGATCATCCCTGACGGCCCGACCGGAGACACCGGCACCGGCCCGACCGGACCCACGGGTCCCACCGGCCCGACCGGACCCACGGGTCCTTCCGGCGGAGGTAACAACAATGGTGGAGGTGGCAACAACAACGGTGGCGGTGGCAAGCCGATTCCGGACAAGAAGCCGAACATCTCGAAGGTCGAGATCAAGGGTGCCAACTGGATTTACGCCGACGGTTATCTGAACATGGAAGTCGCCGTGACCAACTCCGGCAAGCGCCCCGCCCGCGTGGTCGAGGTGAGCTTTGGCTCCAGCCAGAAGAAGCGTGTCAAGCCGCGGCCCGAGAAGCTCTACATCAACCGCATCAAGCCGGGGTGGACAGTTACCCGGAACTTCAAGGTGACCGCCAGGCGCGGTTCCAGGGGCAAAGCCATTATCAGCGCTTATGCGGGCGGCAAAAAGGACAAGGCCCGCCTCAAGATTTTCGAACCCTGGTGGTAGGCCGCTCCACTAAGCTGCAGACAGGTGATGATCCGAAACGGAATGAGGATTGAATCTGGAGCGCTCCGCCTGCCGATTGGTCTGGCGACCGCGGTAGGACTCGGCCTGTTCGCGTCGGCAGCCCAGGCCGACGACTACACGGTCGGGAATACTGCCGATGCCGGCACCGATTCCCTGCGTGACGTCATCGCGAGCACTAACTCGAATCCCGGTGCCGACCGCATCCTCTTCAAGTCGGGACTGACTGGCGACATCGTGCTGAAGAGCGACCTGCCGCCGATCGAAGGTCCGATCGATATCGCCGGTCCCGGCCCCGCCGAGCTCGCGATCGACGGCGACAGCGACCACCGACCTTTCGCCATCTACAGCGATGCCACGATCTCCGGACTCACTCTGAAAAACGCCAGGTCACCCCGGGAATGTGAAGATTTCGAGGGAGGTGGTGGTTACTCCTGCCACGTAACTGACGGCGGGGCGATCCAGGCGCACGAGGACGCCAATCTCTCGGTCGACAACGTGGTCTTTAAGGACAACATGGCGCAGAGTGCGGGCGGCGGGGCCATCTCCACCCTTGCCGACCTGTCAATAAACAACTCCGCCTTCGAGCGGAACTCGAGCGGTGGCGAGGGTGGGGCCGTTCAGGCCTCGGCCGACTTCAATGAACCGCCGGGCGATCTCGAGATTCGGAATTCGGTGTTCACCGGGAACAAGACCACCTACGGTGGTGGTGGGGCCGTGGCCAAGAACTCCTGGCACGCGACGAGGTCCGTAGCCATCTCGGGTTCGACCTTCTCGGGCAACGAGAGCGCGGGCAATGGCGGCGCCGTCGAGATCAGGAACTACGGTCCGAACTCCGTCACCGATTCGACCTTCACCGGCAATACGGCGCACAGGCTGGGTGGCGGGATGTTCCTCAGCTTCTGGGGCGGGCCGGGAAGGATCTCCGGCTCTCTCTTCAACGAGAACGGCTCCAACCATGGTGGGAGCACGGAAGTGGGCGGCGGCGGCCTGGCGGTCGATGCCACCCTCGGCGGACTCTCGCTCGAAAATTCGACCTTCACCGCGAACGAGACGAGCGGGCGCGGGGGTGCGATCCTGGCTCAGGACGGTGGCAGCCTCGTCGCGGATTCGATCACGGCCGTAGGCAATACCGCAGGCGACGGGGCGCTCTTCAAGGAGCATGGCCAGAGCACGCTCCGGAACTCGATCGTTTCCGGCAACACCGGGGGCGACCTGAGTGGCGATCCGGCCTTCACCACCAACTACCCGTGGCCTCCTTACACTCCGGCCCCGGCTTTCTCGAAGCCGGCCGGCACCTGGGAGACCTCTTTCAGCTTCATCGGCACCACCAGCGAAACGGCGCTGGTCGACGGGCAGGCCGGTTCGAACATCGTCGGCGATTCGTCGCCCGAGCTGGGCAGCCTCGCCGACAATGGTGGACCCACCCAGACGATGCTGCCGGCGACAACGAGCCCGGTCGTCAATCAGGGATCAACGGATCTGGTCGTGGACCAGCGCGGCCTGGTTCGCCCAATCGACTTCACGGACGGAGCGGCGACACCGACGGTCCCGGGAGCCAACGGAGCGGATATTGGCGCGGTCGAGCTGCGGCCGGAGGACCTCGTTCCCATCCACGGTCCAGGCCCGGAGAGCACCCTCAGTTTCGGCAAGGTGACCCTGAACAAGCAGAAGGGGATCGCCATGTTGTCGGTCAAGGTGTCGGCAGCCGGCAAACTCACCCTGGTCGGCTCCGAGGCACTGATCGGTCGGAAGATGAGCGTGGCAGGTGCCCGAACCGTGAAGCTGAAGATCCGGGCCAGGGGCAAGGCCGCGCAAAAGCTCAGGAAACTTGGCAAGTCCACGGTCCGGGCCAAGGTTAGATTCGCTGCGGCCGCAGGCGGAATCGCTGCCAGGGTAACCAGCGTCAAGCTGGTCAAGAAGACGCCGAAGAAAAAGAAGAAGTAACGCGCTCCACGGGGTGGCTAGGCTGGCGTCTTGCCCACCTACCGCCTTGACATCGAATATGACGGGTCTGCTTTCAGTGGCTGGGCCAGCCAGGACGGGACCCTCACGGTCCAGGGATCGGTTGAGCGGGCGGTTCGTATAGCTCTTCGCTCGCCGGAGATCGAACTGACGGCAGCGGGAAGGACCGACGCCGGAGTCCACGCGCTCGGCCAGGTGGCGAGTTTCCACTTCGATGGCGAGATGCCCACGACGATCCTTCGCAGCCTCAACGGGCTGACCCCGATCGAGATCGCCGTCCGGGCGGTGACCCGGGTCGAAGAATCCTTCGACGCCCGCCGCGACGCCGTGTCCCGGACCTACTGCTACCGCATCCTGAACCGCAAGCCGGGCGGCCCTTTTGCGCCCGGCCGGGCCTGGTGGATCTCCCGCCCGCTCGACCGGGAAGCGCTCGACCGCTGTGCCGAGGCGGTGGTCGGCAAGCACGACTGGACCGCCTTCACACCGACCGAGACCTACCACACCCGATTCGAGCGGCTGATCCACTCGGCTCGCTGGATCGACGAGCCGGGGCTGGAAGATCCGGCTGCCGGTGATCCGCTGCGCACCGACACGATCCAGTTCTGGATCACCGGCGAGTCGTTCCTCAGGAGCATGGTCAGGGTCCTGGTCGGCACGATGGTGGAAGTTGCCGACGGCAGTCGCAGCTTCGAGAACTTCACCGACCTGCTCCGGGGCGACGAACGGCCGGCAGCGGGAATGACAGCGCCTGCCGAAGGACTCACCTTCGTCCGGGCCGACTACCCGGAGCCGCCTCCGCATCAGCTGATCCGCTGAGGTCCCGACCGTCACCTATCCTTGAACGATGCGCGTTCTCCTGACCAACGACGACGGAATCGGAGCCCAGGGCCTCCAGACCCTGCGTCGCCACCTGCGTGAGATCGATGGCGTCACGCTTGACGTAATCGCCCCGGACTCGAACCGCAGTGCCTCGGCTCGCAGCATCACCACCCGGTCTCCGCTCTCGGTCGAGCAGATCACGTTCGAAGACGGGGATCTCGGTCATGCCACGGACGGCACCCCGGTCGACTGCGTCAGGTTCGCCGACGTCGGGCTGGTCGGGGACAAGCCGGACCTGATCGTCTCCGGCATCAACCACGGGCTGAACCTGGGAGACGACGTCACCTATTCCGGCACGGTTGCCGCGGCCCTCGAAGGCATCCTGCTCGGCATTCCGGCGATCGCGGTTTCCCAGCAGTCGGAGAACGGCCACATGGGTTATTCGCCGCAGAAGCACTATGACTTTGAAGTCTCGGCGCAATTCACCGCGGACACGGTCCGGGAGATCATGGATCACCCGTTGCCGGATGGCACCCTGCTGAACATCAACGTGCCCGGGGCAGAACCGGCCGGCGTGGACGTGACCAAGCTCGGCAAACGGCTGTACCGCGACGAGCTGCGGGAGATCGAGCACGACCCGGAAACCGGCCGCAAGAGCTACCGGATCTACGGCTTCGAACCCGGGCTGGGTGACGCAGAAGGCACCGACATCGGTTCGATCGCGCGCGATCGCATCACGGTCACGCCGCTTGACCTCGACTGGACTCACCACGGGGAACTCGAAGGGCTTCGGCAGCGGGATTTCGAGCGGGTCCTGGGCGCCGCGGGGGAGTAAGAAGCGCGAGTGGCCGCTACTCCCGATAAGAGGATCGCCGATCTCCGCGAGGAGCTGAACCACCACATCTACCTGTACCACCAGAAGGACGATCCGGAGATCTCGGACGAGCAGTACGACGAGCTTTACGCGGAGCTCGAGGCCCTCGAAAAAGAGAACCCGGAACTGATCTCGGGAGATTCGCCGACCCAGCGGGTCGGAGCGGCCCCGGCTGCCGGGTTTGCGCCGGTCGAACACGCAATGCCGATGCTCTCGCTGGGCAACGCCCGGACCGAGGAGGAGCTGCTCGCCTGGGAAAAGCGGATCCGGAACCATCTGGAGAAGCGGGACATCGATGCCAGCGGGATCTCCTTCGTGACCGAGCCGAAGATCGACGGCCTGGCGATTTCGCTCACCTACGAGAACGGGGTGCTGGTGCGGGGAGCCACCCGCGGTGACGGCCGGGTCGGCGAAGACGTGACCCACAACATCGAGACGATCCAAGAACTGCCGAAGGAGATCAAGAACGCACCGCCACTGGTCGAGGTGCGGGGCGAGGTCTATATGCCGCTGGCCGCCTTTGCCGAACTCAACCAGCGCCGGGTGGACGCGGATCTTCCGGCCTTTGCCAACCCGCGGAACTCGGCGGCCGGATCGCTCCGTCAGGTGGACCCCAAAGCCACGGCCGAGCGACCGCTTTCCGTGTGGTCCTACGCGCTGGGCACCACCGAAGGCATCCGTCAGCTCGACACCCACTACGACGAAGTCCAGTGGCTGGCCGAGCACGGCTTCAAGACAAATCCCGATACTGCCCGGCACAAGACGATCGAAGAAGTCCTCGAGCGCTGCCAGTGGTGGCTCGACAATCGCGACTCGATCGACTTCGAGATCGACGGGGTTGTCATCAAGGTTGACCAGCTGGACCTCTGGAAGGAGCTCGGGTCGGCCGGGCGCGAGCCCCGTTGGGCGATCGCCTGGAAGTTCCCGCCGACCACGGCCACCACGAAGCTGCTCGAGATCGAATGGAACGTCGGCCGGACCGGACATATGGTTCCCTGGGCCAAGCTCGAACCGGTCCGGGTGGGCGGGGTCACCGTCTCCAACGCGACCCTCCACAACGAAGAGGACCTCGAACGCAAGGACGTCCGGGCCGGGGACGAAGTCGTCGTGCTGCGGGCCGGTGACGTGATTCCCCAGGTGGTCTCGGCCCTGCCCCAGAAGCGCCCGAAGGACGCGGTCAAGCCGCTGCCGCCCACCCATTGCCCCGCCTGCGGTACCGAGGTCGTCAAGCCCGAGGATTCGGTCTTCTCGATCTGCCCGAACCGCTCGGGGTGTCCCGGCCAGATCTTCCAGCACATCAAGCACTTCGTTTCCCGTGGCGCGATGGACATCGAAGGGCTGGGGGAGAAGCAGGTCCATCGTTTCCTGGAAGAAGGCCTGATCAGCGACGTCGCCGACATCTACGCGCTGAAGCAGGAGCAGCTCGAGGCACTTGACCGCATGGGGGAGACCTCCTCGCGCAACCTGATCGGTGAGATCGACAGGTCACGCGGGGTCCCTTTCGCGAAGGTCCTGTTTGCCATGGGGCTGCCCGGGGTCGGATCGGTGACCGCGGAGGCGCTGGCCGAGGAGTTCGGTTCGATCAATGACCTCAAGGCGGCTGATTCGGAACAGATCGAGAGGACCGAGGGAGTGGGCCCGATCCTCGCCGACCAGATCGTTGAGTCACTTGCCGACGAGCGGACTTGGGAGATCGTCGAAAGGTTGCGTGAGGCCGGCCTCAGGCTCGAGATCGAAGCGAGCGAGCGCCGTCCGGAGGGCGGACCGTTGGAGGGCAAGATTGTCGTCATCACCGGGACGCTCGAAGGTGTGACCCGCGATGAAGCCGGAGCCATGGTCAAGCGGGCCGGTGGAAAGGTCACCGGTTCGGTTTCGAAGAAGACCGACTACCTGGTCGCCGGAGAAAGTGCCGGCTCAAAGCTGGAGAAGGCCAAGAAGCTCGAGGTCCCGGTTCTCGACAAAGAAGCCTTCGAAAAGCTCCTCGCCGACGAAGCCGGGTAGCAGGGCGTTGCAATCCAGGTCGCACAGCGAGACCATTCTCAACTTCAATCGAGCGAAGTCGACTTGGATTCCTTATTACAGGCGGGCTATGAGGGCCGCTATGCGGTCCTGGCCGCGATGCGCAGCGTCCAGGTCGTAGACGCCGTTCATCAGGATCGAGAAGGCGTACTTGTGCTTTCCGTTCAGGCAGTATCCGGACAGGGCGCTGGCACCGGTCAGGGTGCCTGTTTTGGCGTGGCAGTTGCCTGCGGCTGCCGAACCACGCATGCGGTCGGCCAGGGTTCCGTCGCGACCGGCGACCGCAAGCGAGTTGATGAAGACCGATCCGAAGGACTTTTCGCGGACCCGGGCCAGCATCTTGACTACGTTCGCCGCACTCGCCTTGTTGGAGGAGGTCAGGCCTGAACCGTCCACCTGGTGGATCTTCGAGCCGAGCTTCGCTGCGTAACGTTCGGACACGGTCGCTCCCTGGCGGGTTGTTCCGGCGCCACGGATGCTCGCCCCGAGGTTCTTGAGGAGCATCTCGGCGAAGAAGTTGTTCGAGTTCTTGTTGGTGACGCTCGCCATCCAGGCCATGTCGGGGGAGACCTGGCGGGCAATGACCCCGGCCCTGACCGCCCGTTTCGGCGTGCGTTTCAGGCCGATGTCCTTGCGAATCCTGATTCCGCGCTGCCGCAACTCACGAGCCATGATCTTCGACGCCAGCTTCGCCGGGTTCGAGCTGAACCGGCTGAACGAAGCACTTGTATAGCCGGCGTTGATGTCGAGTCCCGAGAGCGGTCCGATGTAAGGGCTGGTTCCGTATCCGGAGTCGGCCACACCCCTGAGTCCGTCAAAGATCGTGTCGTCGCCCATCAGCCGCCCGGTGACCCGGGTGATTCCGGACCTCTTGATCTTGGTCGCCAGGTTCTCGATCGAAGCGCCCGCTCCGCCCGTGTAAGCGTCTAGGAAGCGGCGCTGGCCGAGGCTGGGATCACCGCCGCCCTTGAGGTAGAGGTTGCCCTGGAGTACCCCATTGGAATCAATCGGGCCGCTGGCGTAGACCCGGGTTCGGTAACGACCATCCGTTCCGAGCTTCGCCAGGGTTGTCGCTGTCGTGAAGATCTTCGTATTCGAGGCCAGGGTCCGAGGGGTCGTCGAGTTCAGGCCGCAGACAGTCTTTCCGCTGTTCAGGTTCTTGACCCGGAGGCCAGGTGCGCTGTTTCCGGCCCGGGCAAGTCGCCTCAAGGCCGGGCAGACCTGATTGGCACTGATTGCCGCACCTGATGCGGCAGAGTCCATCCGTGGCGTTACGGCGGCCTGGTCGGGGTTTGGCAGGGGCCGATTGGTCGAAGCGCCGGCGATAGCCGGCGAAACGACCAGAAAGGCCAGGAATGTCGCGATTGCGGGGTTCAGTCTCATCAGGTGTTGCAACAACGGTCAGACGCAGGGTAGCGGCATGAATCTTCGACCCCCGACGGTCCATGACCTTTGTTGGCATAATCGTTAGCTGTATGGGGAAAGTCGTAAACATCGAGGATTCCTCGAAACGACGTAAAGCTGGGCGACACAAGCGGCCCTCAAAGTCGGCTCTTGTTCTCGGCGGCGGCGGTTTCACCGGCGGTGTCTATGAGATCGGGGCGTTGCGGGCGCTCGATCTGCTCGCCGTGAACAGCACGGTCAACGACTTCGACATGTACGTCGGCACCAGTGCCGGATCCTTCATCGCCACGATGCTCGCGGCCGGGATCACCCCGGAAGAAATGATGCGGGTCCTGACCGATGACGACGAAGACGCTCCGATCGAGCGCCTCAGCCAGGACGTCATGCTCCGCCCGAACTTCGCTGAATACGCCCGCAAGGCGGTCACCCTTCCCTGGCACATCGCCGGGATGGTCAAGAGCTTCCTGCCGCGGATCAGCGATGTCTCGGCGATCGACTTCGGCTACGGCCTTGCTGAGAACCTGCCAAAAGGCATGTACAACAACGCCGGAATTGGAAAATACGTTCGTGAGGCACTCGCCTCGCAGGGCATCAACGACTCTTTCGACGCGCTCGACCGCAAGCTCTACCTGACTGCCACCGACCTCGACAGCGGTGAGCGCATCGTGCTCGGCGACCCCGACAACGAGTGGCCCGGCGTTCCCGTCTCCAAGGCGGTCGAATGCTCGACCGCCTTGCCGCTGGTTTACGAACCGGTTGAGCTGAACGGCCGCACCCTGATTGACGGCGGCATCTACTCGACCACCAACGTCGACGTCGCGGTGGAACTCGGAGCGAAGTTCATCGTCGTCGTGAATCCGCTGGTCCCGTACGTCAACGACCGGACCAGCGAGATGTCGAAGCTTTCCGGTGGCAACGTCCGGCGGATCGCCGACATGGGTGTCCCGGCAATCGCCAACCAGGCTTTCCGGCTGCTGCTCCAGAAGCGCCTCCACCTGGCGGTCGAGTCGTGGCAGGACCGTTTCCCGGGGGTCGACATCATGCTGCTCGAGCCGGAGCCCGATGACGAGCTCATGTTCGGAACCTCGATCATGGACTTCTCCCGCCGCCTCGAGATCGCCCAGCACGGCTTTGAATCCGTGACCAGGAAGCTTGCCGGCGACTACTCGGAATACACGGCCGCGGCCGAGAAGCACGGAATCGAGATCTCGGCGACCCGCCTGAACAAGGTGATGCGCAAGGTCAAGGAGCAGGAGCCGAACGACGAATCGGTCTGGCGCCGGATCTTCGACCAGACCACCGGCACTCTGCTGCGCCAGACCGACGCTTCCTAGACTTCCGGCTCTTGGCGTCTACGACGCGTAAAGCTCGTCGATCTCGTTCGAGTACTTCGAGGCGATGATCGGCCGCTTGATCTTCAGGGTCGGGGTGAGTTCCCCGCCTTCCTGGCTGAGGTCGGCCGGCAGGATGTGGAAACGCTTTACCTGTTCGACGCTCGCGAAGTGGGTGTTGACCTCTTCGATGTGCTTCTCGAGTTCTTCGCGCACGATCGGGCTGTTGACCATCGCGCTCGGCTCGTCCAGGGTTCCCTGTTCGGCTGCGAAGCGGGTCACTGCTTCCTGATCGAGGGTGATCAGCGCGACCAGGTAAGGCCGGCGGTCGCCGATCACCACGCACTGGGAGACCAGCGGGTGGCGCTTGACGAGGGCTTCGATGTTGACCGGCGCGATGTTCTTGCCGCCGGCGGTGATGATGATCTCCTTCTTGCGGCCGGTGATCGAGACGTAGCCTTCATCGTCGATCGTGGCTATGTCACCGGTGTGGAGCCAGCCGTCGACCAGCGTCTCGGCCGTGGCCTCTTCGTTGTTGTAGTAGCACTGAAAAATGTTGGGCCCCTTGATCAGCAGTTCGCCGTCTTCGGCAAGCTTGACCTCTGCCCCGGGAAGGGCCTTGCCGACCGTGCCGATCTTGCTCGCCCCAGGCGTGTTGGCGGTGCCGCCGGTTGAGGTCTCGGTCATGCCCCAGGCCTCGTAGATCGGCACTCCGGCGGCGAGGAAGAACCGGATGATGTCGGGGTCGATCGGGGCGGCGCCGGTCAGGGCGAGCTTCAGGTTGCCACCGAAGATGTCGCGAATCTTCACGAAGACCAGCTTGTCGGCGATCGCACGCTTCCTGGTGAGCAGGAAGCCGGGCTTCTTGCCTTCGCTCTCGAGGGCGTTGTACTTCTTGCCGACCTTGATCGCCCAATTGAAGATCGCTGCCTTGAGACCGCCTTCGCTCGTTGCCGCGGCGACTGCGGTGTCATGGACCTTCTCGAAGATGCGCGGGACCGACGGGAAGTTCTCGGGCTTGATCTCCGAAAGGCTCGGAACGATTCGGAGCTGATCCCGCTCCCAATAGGCGATCAGCCCACCGACGTCGAGCACGCCGTACTGGATGAGGAGGGCGAAGGCGTGGGCCAGAGGGAGGAAGAGGAAAGTGGTCTCGCCGGCACCGAGCAGGGCGGCCTGCTGGGACATGGTCAGCATCGAACGGTAGTTGCCGTGGGAGATCACGCAACCCTTCGGCGGGCCGGTCGTTCCCGAGGTGTAGACGATCTTGCAGGTGTCTTCGGGGGTGACACTCTCGTAGCGCTCCTTGAACTGCGCTGAGGTTCCACTCGCGCCGCGGTCCCTGACTTCAGCCATCGAAATCGCACCTTCGGCCTCGCCGATCATGATGATCACCTGTTCCAGCTTGGGCAGGCTGGCGCGAACTTCACGGACCTTGGCCAGCTGGGCTTCGTCTTCGACGATCACGGTGCGGGCCCCGCTGTGGGCCAGAACGTACTGGCATTCCTCGGCCGAATTCGTCTGGTATATCGGCACGACGGTGGCACCGGCGGTCATCGCGGCGAAATCGAAAAGGGTCCACTCCGGCCTCGTATTGCCGAGGATCGATACCACGTCGCCACGCTTCGCCCCCATGTCCATCAGCCCGAGGGCAAGACCTTCTACCTGGGCGAGGACCTGATTGTAGGTCGAGGTCTCCCAGGCGTCCTGGTCGTTCTTGAAGAGAAAGGCACCACTCTTCCCGTTCGCCTCCGCGGCGCGCGGCAGGAGGTCGGCCAAAGTCGTGGAACCGCTGGACGAAATGAGGTCGGGCAAGTCGATGTCCTCTCTAGGTGCCGGCGTCAGGCCAGCCGGCGGGGTGGTGGGCAGCAATCCTCAGCAACAAATCCTTGCACATCAGATCGGGTTCGGTACGTCGATGAACCTGTGTTCTATACCGAATCGTTCAGCCAGGATGTCTCCCAGACGGTTTATCCCGATCGTCTCGGTGGCATAGTGCCCGGCGCTGATGAAATGGATCCGTCCTTCCCGGGCATCGGCCATGACGTGCTCGGAGGGTTCTCCGGTCAGAAAGGCATCCAGACCGAGTTCGATCGCCGCGTGAATGTCTGATGCACCGGCCCCGGTCACCACCCCGATCGCATGGATCCGGGCGGGCCCTTCGGCAAAGACGAGCGGCTCCCGGCCGAGTTCCTTTTCAACCAGGCTGAACAGGTCGGCCGCGCCGATTCCAACCTCTGAGCGGGCGACGACACCGATGTGACGCCCTTTGGCGTCCCCGATCAGGCCGGGAACCGGCTCGAATCCGAGCAGCCTCGCCAGCATCGCGTTGTTGCCGATTTCGGGGTGGGCATCGAGCGGCAGGTGGTACCCCGCGATCGAGAGGTCATTCTTTAGCGCGGCCTTCAGTCGCGTGGCCGTCGGCCGGCTGAGCGCGCGCTCGTGGAAGTCCCAGAAGATCCCGTGGTGGGTGATCAGGAGGTCGGAGCCGAGTTCGACGGACTCCTTGATCGAATCGAGGTGTGCGGAAACCGCGGTGGTGACCAGGCCGACTTCGGTCGAGCCCGGGATCTGCAGTCCGTTCGGCCCGTAATCGGCAAAGGAGTCGATCTCCAGCAGGTCGTCGCAGAAGGCGATGACTTCATCAAGGTTGGCCATGTCGACCAGAATAACTTCGGCGCCCCATAAACTGTGCTTCGTGGCTGATTCCGATTCTTCCCCCCATGACCCGAGCGCCGATGACTCGTTCATCGAATCGCTCATGGGCACCGATCTTTATTCGATGGGGGCCTACTTCTCGGACAGCAACCCCGAGTTGGTCGACGAAGTGATCGAGCGCAGCGTGGCGATCGAGGAACGCGGCCTGCGCCGCTTCTCGGAAGAAGAAGGAATTGAGGTCGAAGAGACCTTCCGCACGCTCTGGACCGGGCTTGCGGTCCGTTATTACAAGTCCGTGGCGGGATGAGCGACTCAACCGCGGAAGTGAAGCCGGCCAGGAGCCGGCCGGGACGGATCTGGGTCCTGCTGATCCTTCTGGCGGCAGCGGTCGGCCTGATGATCGGGATCATCGGCCTTTCCACCCAGGAGCCGGGCGAGGAGTTCAAGGATGTAATCGGTGCCGCCGACAGCCAGCGCATATTCGGCGGGGTGCGCCAGCTCGATGACCGCCTCGGCTCGGGTGATGCCCCGGTCCAGATCCAGTACTTCGCCGATGTTCAGAGCTCGGCCTACCAGGACCAGTTCCTCGACACGATCCCGCCGATCGTGACCACCGAGGTTCGGGACGGCAACGTCCAGCTGCTCCTTCGTAACCGGTCCCTCACCCGTAACGCCACCGAATTGAGTTTTTACGGGGTTCAGGCCGCGGCCAAACAGGGATACGCCTGGCAGTTCGCCTACCTGATGGTGCGAAACCAGGAGGAAGCGGAAAAGCGCCGCCTCGACGAGGAATTCCTGAAGACCCTGGCCGGGGCCATCCCCAACCTGGAAATTGCCGAATGGCAGGAGGATTTCGACGAAGGAGTCGACCCCGCGAGCGACATGACCAGGGACCTCCAGGCCCAGGATGAGCTGGCGATCCAGCTGGAGATCCGGGACGAACCGGCATTTGTTGTCACCGGGCCCAAAGGAACCGAGGTCCTCCAGGAAGCTCCGGATCTCGAAACCCTGCAGCTTGCAATCGACGAGGTTCGGTAGGCTCGTTTTTCTCGGGGCGTGGCGCAGCTTGGTAGCGCGCACCGTTCGGGTCGGTGAGGCCCCCGGTTCGAATCCGGGCGCCCCGATGTTCAGGCCGCCTTGTGGGCTGAGGAGTTACGTCGAAAAGGCGCCCGATCGGGCGCCTTTTCTTTAGACTGTGCCCTCAGGGAGTCACGGTCAGGACGGTTGAGCATGGGGAAGCACGTTTCTCGGATCTTGAAACGCATGTTTGTGATGGCTGCCTTGGCGGGCCTGTCGCTCATCGTTGCTGGCCCCGCTTCTGCCCTGACCCCGCCGCCGATCGGCAGCGCGGAGATGGTCTTCGACAGCGGCGGCCGGATCATCTCGATGAAGGCCGACGGATCGGAACGCACCGTCCTGACCCGGGCTGACGCTCCGGTGGGCCCCACTTCCGGTGACGGTGACAGCTGGCCGTCGATTTCGCCGGACGGAACTTCAATCCTCTTCTCCCGTTATGTGGACGACACCGCAAGCATCGTCATCGCTGACCGGGACGGAGGATCGGAGCGGGTACTTCTGCCGAATGAGCAGTACCCGGGTCCGGTCAGGAGCGATGTATATGCCCCCGTCTGGTCGCACGACTCGACGCGGGTCTTTTTCATCAGGTTCGGTGAGAAGCGCAACAAGTTCGTCAGCGAGATCAGGTCGATCAGGGCTGACGGCAGCGCGATGCGCCTGATCAGCCGGACCTCGACCCGCCTGGTCTCCGGCGAAGACCAGGACGGCTACGTTCAGAAAGCGGTCCCGATCGAAATCGCACCCTCGCCGGACGGGGACCAGCTCCTGGTCAGCTACTACCGGTTCTTTGGCGGGGGCCCGATCAATACATATTTGATGGATCCGGTCACCGGTGACAGGACCCTGCTGAAGAAGGACGCCAGCAGCCTAGAATGGTCCCCGGACGGGTCGAAGATCGCCTTCGCCTCTGAGCGGGACCACATCAACAAAGACTGTTACGAAGGCAGGTGTTCTTACGACCCGCAGCTCTTCCTGATGAAGGCCGACGGCTCGAATCTCAGGCGGCTTGTCCCCGGGACCGTCCGCGGTTCGGCTTACGGACCGGCCTGGAGTGCCGATGGCACCCGGATCGCGTTCAGCAGCGACCGCAGTGACCCCGACCGGTTCATGTCGAGCGAGATCTTCTCGATCCGCCCCGACGGCAGATGTCTGACCCGGATCACGAATGGCTCACCGCCCAGCGGTGGACCTTCGTTCGGACCGGAGGGGTCGCTTTCGGCCGCGCCGGCAACCTGCGGCGACGCAGCACCCAGGGCGCTGGCCGAGATCACACCGGAACCGCACATCCTCGCCCTGAAGCTCAGTCCGTTCTGGCTGGGGTCTTCGTTCGGAAACACCCTCCTCAGCGACTTGTTCAAAGACGGCCGGGCAGTGATGATGTCCTACGACGATTGCGGATCGATGAACCCCCGAAAGTGCGGTCCGCCGGTTTCGGTCTCCTCGGGACCCGTCTGCGAGAAGCTGGTCGGCTCCGTTTTCGACGATGCCACCTTTAAGCGCCTGGTCAACCGGCGCGGAGCCCTGGTGATGCTCACCGAGCCATCCGGGGGCGGTCTTGAAACGATCGCCTTCTCCGGGGGCACCGAGACCGCGATCCACACGAGACGAAGGTTCCGCGGCAGGAAGGTGACTGCGGCTGACCACCTCAAGCTGGTTGACCTGATGCGCCCGGTCACCGCTACCGGTCCCGTGACCTCCTTCGAGCCCGCTGTCTTCAGCCTGGACGAAGTCCAGAAGGCAAGAGCGGTTCTTCGCTCGTGGCGGAGGCTCGGAACCCTGGCCGCCGCCGCGGACAAACAGGGCATGTTCCCGAAGCTGGCCGGGGTTTACCTGAAATTCGGCAAGGCACTTGAGCGTCGCGGCAAGGTGCTCACAGTGAAGTGTCATCGCCGCACCGAAGTCCCCGGTTCGATCAAACTCCGCTGATCGTGGACGAAACCAAGGCGTCAGATCCCAATCGCTGGGTGATTCTTGCTGTGCTCTGCATGGCGCTGCTGGTCGTCGTCATCGACGTCACGGTGCTCCATGTCGCTGCGCCCGCAATCTCGGCTGATCTTGACCCGACGGCGCTCCAGCTCCTGTGGATCATCGACATCTACCCGCTGGTCGCGGCTCCGCTATTGCTGGCGGCCGGCGTGGCCGGTGACCGGCTGGGTCGCAAATCGGTCCTGCTCGCCGGCTTCCTGGTTTTCGGAATCGCCTCGATCGCCTCGGCATTCGCCCCGACCGCTGAGATTCTGATCGCCGGCCGTGCCCTTCTCGGGGTCGGCGGCGCGATGATCATGCCGCCGACCATGTCGATAATCCGGGACGTTTTCCGGGATCGTGAAGAAAGGGTCCGGGCAGTCGGCATCTGGAGTGCGACCAGTGCCGGTGGTGCCGCGATCGGCCCGCTGGTCGGCGGCTTTCTGGTCGAGCACTGGTGGTGGGGGTCGGTGTTCCTGATCAACATCCCGATCCTGCTTCTGGTGACGCCGTTCGCGATCAAGCTCCTGCCGCAGAGTCGGGCCGAATCACCGCCGCCCTGGGACACACTCGCCGTGGTCCTTTCGGCAGTCGGCATCCTCGCTATCGCCTTCGGCTTCAAGGAGGGTGCGCGTTACGGCTTCTTCGACGTCAAGGCACTGGTGGCGATCGCGTTCGGCGCGGTCGCGCTCTACCTTTTCGTAACGGGGCAGCTTCGCCAGAAAAGGCCACTCCTCAACGTGCGTCTGTTTGCCCGCCGGGAATTCTCGGTGGCCGTTGGCTGCGTGTTCCTGTCGATGTTCGGCCTCGTGGGTATTGAGTTCTTCGGTGCGCAGTACCTGCAGCTGGTGCTTGAACTTGAACCGCTTGACGCGGCGATCCGGCTGCTGCCACTGATGCTCTCGACCCTCGCCGGCGGGTTGCTCGCTGCCCGGGTGCTGTCCCGCCTTGGTACGAAGGCGACGATCACCCTCGGCCTGGGGGCGACCACGATCGGGCTCGTGCCGATGCTGGCCCTCGGGATCGAAGACCAGTACTGGCTGCTCTGGCCATCGTTCCTGATGATCGGGTTCGCGCTTGAAGTGGCGCTCGTCGCCGCCAACGACGTGATCATCTCTTCGGTGCCGGCAGACGAAGCCGGTGGAGCTGCGGCGATCGAAGAGACCGCCTACGAACTTGGCGGCGGGTTCGGCGTTGCGGTGCTCGGCTCGGTCCTCGCGATCGCCTACAGCGCCGAGATCGGGCCGATCAAAGGAGTCAGCGAAGTCGGGATCGAGAACGCAAAAGAATCCCTGAGCCGGGCGATCGACATCAGTCAGACCATGCCATCAACGATGGCCGATCCCCTCATGGCCGGAGCTCGTGCGGCTTTCATGTCGGGGTACCACACGATGATTCTGGTCAGCATCGGGATCCTCGGCATCTCCGCGCTTGTCTCCGGCTTCGTTCTGCGGAACCGGGACTGATGGACGGTCACGAGCGCACTGGTGGCCAAGGATCCCGGACCGTTAGGCTAGGAGCAGAGATCCAGTCAATAACCAAGGAGTGCCACATGGCTTACGCAGTACCTGATCTTCCTTACGATTACGCAGCCCTCGAGCCCCACATCGATGAAGCCACCATGCGGGTCCACCACGACAAGCACCATCAGGCTTACGTCGACAAGGCCAACGCGGCCCTTGAAGGCACCGAATGGGCCGACCAGGACGTCGAAGACGTTCTCAAGTCGCTCGATTCGCTGCCCGCCGACAAGCAGGGACCCGTCCGCAACAACGCCGGCGGCCACTACAACCACTCGCTTTTCTGGGAGATGCTCAGCCCCGATGGCGGCGGCACCCCGGACGGCGAACTGGCTGAACAGATCGATGCGGTCTTCGGTTCGTTCGACGAGTTCAAGGAGCAGTTCAAGGCCGGTGGTGTGGGTCAGTTCGGTTCCGGCTGGGTCTGGCTCGTTTCCGACGGCGCGCTCGTCTCGATCGTCTCCACCCCGAACCAGGACACGCCGCTCGCTGACGGCCTGACCCCGCTTCTCGGTGCCGACGTCTGGGAGCACGCCTACTACCTCAAGTACCAGAACAAGCGTCCCGATTATCTCGAGGCGTTCTTCAACGTAGTGAACTGGGACTACGTGGCGGAGCGTTTCGCCGCGGCCCAGCGCTAAAGAAGTCTCACGCCCAAGGGTGATGAAGCGGGGCGGTCCTCACGGGCCGCCCCGTTCACTTGCGGGCTCCTTTTACCTCTGGGAAAACTCCCTGCGGTAGCCTGATCCCTCGATGAATACGCGCCCGAGAAGCCTGACCTTGCTCGTCCTCGCCGTTACCGGCCTGCTCGCCTTCGGCATCACTGCCTGCGGCAGCAATTCGGACGGTGATGAAACCGCCCGGGAGGCGCCATCCGCAAAGGACTTCCCGACCGCCGCCGGTCAGAGCATCGAAGACGTGCTGAACGCCCAGGCCCCGTCTGAACTCGTGGCCTCGCCGGCCGCATCGGTTTTTGAAGTCGGCGACAACCGCTACCCCTTCGGAATTTTCGACGTGGGCGGGGCGCAGGTCGATGACGCCGAGGTCGCGCTCTATTTTGCCAAGAGCCCGCAGTCGATCGTCCAGGGGCCGCTTCCGGCCAAGGTCGAATCACTGGAGACCAAGCCCGCGTATCGGGCCAAGGGCAGCCAGGGGCCGGATGAAGCGACCACTTTCTACCTGGTCGACGATGTCAAGTTCGACCGCAGCGGACCCTGGCTGGCGATGGCGGTCATCAAGACCAAAGACGGCTTTGAGGCGACCAGGCTTCCCAGCCCGACCGTCGGGCAGTTCCCGAATGTCGCGGCGGTGGGTGACAAGGCCCCGACCATCAGCACACCGACCGCGGACAGTGTCGGCGGCGACCTCTCGAAGATCGATACCCGCCAGCCGCCGGACGACATGCACGAGACCGACTTCAAGGACGTTGTCGGCAAGAAGCCCGTCGCGCTCCAGTTCGCAACGCCGGCACTTTGCCAGACCCGCGTCTGCGGCCCGGTGGTCGACGTCGCCCAGCAGGTCAAGGCCGAGTCGGGCGAAGGCGTGGCGTTCATCCATCAGGAGATCTACAACGACAACGACCCGAACAAGGGCCTCCGGCCCCAGCTCGGTCCCTTCGGTCTTCAGACCGAGCCGTGGATGTTCCTGATCGGCAAGGACGGCAAGATCAAGCAGCGGATCGAAGGTCCGTTCAGCGTCGAGGAGCTGACGGCCGACGTCGAGAAGCTGAAGGCGGAGTAGCCGCTACTCGACCTGGGTCCAGGTGTCGGCGGTCTCTGAAGCAACGGGGACTGCCACGGCCGGTGTGTCCCCGGCCACCCTTGCAGGTCGCGCCTCGACCGGGAGGTGCTGCTCGACACCGTCGGGTGCGACGGGGATCTTGCTCATTGCCCGCTCGGTCATAGCGGTGATCGAGAGGCTGGGGTTGACCCCCGGGTTGGCCGGAATCGCCGAGCCGTCGCAGACCATGAGGTTTTCGTAGCCGAAGACGCGGTTGTCGGCATCGATCACGCCGGATTCCGGCCCTGCACCGACCACGGCACCACCGAGGATGTGGGCGGTCGAAGGGATGTTCATCGTCGACTCGGCGATCGAACTCTGTGCGATGCCGCCGGTTTTCTTTGCGAACCATCTGGCGACGTCTTCGGCCGCCTGGATGAAGGTCGGGTTGGGTCGATCGGGATCCTGCTCGGTCTGAAGGCGCACCCCTTTGCCGAAGCGTTTCTTGATCGGCTTGAGTCGCATCGCCGAATCGACCGACTGCATGACCAGGAGAATCACCGTGCGCTGGGACCAGTGCCGCGGATTGAGCAGGAGCTTGAGGGTCTGCCCGGGGTGCCTGGCCATGGCGGCCAACCACTTGAACGGCCGGGTGAACCGGGTCCCGTTCGCGGTCATGACCGTGTAGAGCCGACTCATCGAGTCACCGGCCTTGCCGTAGGTGACGACTTCGATGTGGGTGTCAGGGTCGGGGTAGATGCTCGATGTGATCGCGATGGAGTGGCTGAAGTCGCGGGAGTCGTCCGGGGCCGTGACCGCCAGGATCGACTCCGAGTTCGTCCTGACCACGTGCCCGAGGCGGTCCGACAGACGTGGCAGCGAACCGGAGTCCTTGCAGTTCGCGAGAAGCTTGTTCGTACCCAGTGCCCCGGCCGAAACGATTACGCCGCGGGCCGTGAGTTCCTTCCGGGAATGACGCAGCACCGCACCCGATCGGTCGGTCATGAGTCTGTACCCCTCACTGCCATCACCCTTTGGGCCGATCGGCTGGATGTCAGTCACCTGTCGGCCGGGGTGGACCTCCGCTCCGAGCTTCTCGGCGAAATAGAGGTAGTTCTTGACCAGGGTGTTCTTGGCGCCGTAGCGGCAGCCGACCATGCATGCGCCGCATTTGATGCAGCCGGTGCGGTCAGGACCTTCGCCGCCGAAGTAGGGATCGGGGACGGTCTTTCCGGCTTCTCCGAAGTGGACTCCGACCTGGGTGTTGGCGTAAGTGTTGTCGGCACCCGTCTCTTCTGCGTATTCGCGCAGGAGCTCGTCGGCCGGGCCGGTGTCGCGGTAGAGGGTGACCCCGAGGAGGCGTTCGGCGGTGACGTAATGGGGGCCGAGCTCGACTTCCCAGTCGGCCAGCTCTCCCCACTGCTTGTCCGTGTAGAAGGCGGGGCGGGGGCGATAAAGGGTGTTGGCGTAGCCGAGGCTGCCACCACCGACGCCGCTGCCGGAGACGATGAAGACGTCTTTGAAAGGGGTCATGCGCATGATTCCGCGCAGGCCGATCTTCGGAGCCCAGAAGTACCGGCGCAGGTTCCAGGTGGTCTTCGCGAAGTCCTTGTCCTCGAACCGGCTTCCGACCTCGATCACCGCCACCTTGTAGCCCTTCTCGGCCAGCCGCAAAGCGGAAACGCTGCCGCCGAACCCGGACCCGATGATCACCCAGTCGTAGTCGTAGTCGAATTCGGTAGACATGAAAGAGGAGTCTAGAGCTTTCAATACACCTGACTGGTATTCGACCCTGCATAAACCTTTTACCAATAGGTGTAGCCGAACCGCAACCTTTTCCCGTTCATTGGTTTAGAGTGCCAGAAGGCAGAACGCAGTCCGATGCCCGCATCCGGGCAAAATTACTTGAAGGAGAGAAATGCATAGGTTGGGAGTAACTCTTACGATGATCGCCGCGGTGCTCGTGGCGTCAATCACGTTTGCAGGGCCGGCAACGGCAGCCAAGGATGCGGGAGTAAGCGCGTCTTCGATTGAAAAGAACCTGAAGACGGCAAAGCAGAAC
Source organism: Solirubrobacterales bacterium (assembly GCA_051306195.1). GTDB lineage: Bacteria > Actinomycetota > Thermoleophilia > Solirubrobacterales > 70-9 > 67-14. Next base: position 71,065 of record JBPPMT010000030.1, on the reverse strand, counting down.
GCCAAGAAGGCCGACAAGCAGAAGAAGCAGAAGTGCAAGAAGGCCAAGAAGGTCAAGAAGAGCAACAGCGCCAGCAAGCAGGCCAAGAAGAAGGCCAAGAAGAACTGTTCCAAGGCCACGAAGAAGGCCAAGCAGGCGCACCAGAAGGTCAGCAAGCTTCAGAAGGACCTCAACTACCAGAACGCCCAGTACTTCGACGTCTGCAAGAACGGTTGTAAGTACAAGACGGTCCAGAATGGCGCCAACGCTGCTGGCAAGTGGCAGCTGAAGAACCCGAAGCGCAACGCCACCGTCCGGGTCCAGCCCGGCACCTACGTTGAAGGTGTCCTCCTTCACGGCAAGCAGGAAGGCGTCAGCTTCGACGGCCTCAAGATCATCGGAGTCAAGAAGGACAAGACTCCTAACTCGAACGCCCGCGCCGTGATTCTCGACGGCAACAACGCCAAGACGATCGTCAAGGACACCCCCGGCTGGATGCCCGGTGACCCGACCTCGATCCCGGCCAACAACGCGATCGAAGGCCGCAGCACCACTGGTCTGGTCATCAAGAACATGTGGGCCAAGAACTACCTGAACAACACGTTCTTTGTCTGGGCATCAAATGTGCCCGAGGACGATGAGTACTGCGCCGATTTCGTCATGGACAACCTGGTCTCCTCGGACACCAAGTCGTACGGACTCTTCTCGCGTAACTGTTACGGAGGAAAGTTCCTGAACTCGGAAGGCTGGAACCACGGAGACTCCGCCCTGTACATCGGCGAGACACCGTGTGACACCGAGGACTGGACCAACAAGGGTCCGGACCCGGTTGCCTGCCAGGCGGATCCGAAGTGGACCATCGTCAAGAACATGGTGAGCCACCAGAACTCGCTCGGGTACTCGGGAACCAATTCGAAGTACGTGAAGATCGAGGACTCGACCTTCTACAACAACGGTGCAGGCCTCGTGCCGAACACCCTTGACTCGGAAGAGTACGAACCCACCGGTTGGCTGGTCCTGGAGAACAACGACATCTTCTGGAACAACCTCAATTACTACTCGACCAACTCACCGATCGAGACGGTTATCGGCAACGGTAACCCGACCGGCATCGGAATCATGCTTTACGGCTCCGATGGCGTTGTTTCGAAGAACAACAACATCTTCGGAAACGAGCAGTGGGGTGCCGCGACCTTCTCCGGTCCGGAGCTCTTCGGTGTGAACACCGGTGATGATGCCAAGAACATGAATAACCAGTTCATCGACAACCAGATGGGCCGGAACGGCGACGATCCGAACGGTAATTACGACTTCTTCTCCGATTACTCGGGTGGAGGCAACTGCTGGTCAGGCAACACCTCATCGACCTTCGCTCCGGGCAATGGCTCGGTACCGGTGTCGACGATCTACCCCGCCTGCCCGCAGCCGACCGTTATCAACAACGACGTCCTGAGCTTCAACTTCGGCGCTGGACTCCAGGTGAACGGTGCGTTCCTGGATCCGCAGGAGCCGTGGCGTGACCTCACGACGATCTTCGGTCTCGCCGAAGTGCGTCCGTCTGAGCTTCAGGAATGCGCCTGGAACACCAGCTCGACGCACCCGCCGTACACCGATGAAGACGGCATTGCCTACACCGAAGTCCGGACCGACCCGGTCAGTGCGCAGGACTGCACCGACCTGGCGAACCGTCCTTCCCCCTGGAACCCGTAACAAGGAAATAAGGAACTAAATGATGTCACCACTGAAAAAGCGGTTGCCGGGGATTCTGGCGGCTGGACTGGTAGCACTGGCCGTGGGGGCGGCCGGTGCTCCGGCTTCCGCCGCGGGTGTCAGCTCATCTGACGCTTCGGTCAGCGGCCTGACCAGCAAGCAGCAGAAAGCCAAGACCAAGGAGCTCAAGAAGTGCGACAAGAAAAAGGGCAAGAACAAGGCCCAGACGAAGAAAATGCGCAAAAAGTGCAAGGACTCCGTCAACAAGAAGTACAAGAAGATCGCACAGAACAATGTTCCCAAGGGCGCGACCAAGCTGGTCACGCTGGGCGACAACTATTTCGCGCCAGGAGTCGTCGACCTCAAGGTCAACGATTCGATCAACTGGTCATGGTCGGCAGTCGCCGGGTATGAAGCGCACAACGTCACCCTGGCCACTGGCCCGAGCGGAGTCAGCCGTACCGACTTCGTCTCACAGACCACGGCCGACAACAACTATTCGTTCAAACGCACCTTCGTCAAGCCGGGCGGGTATGACTTCGTCTGCTCACTCCACACGCTGATGACGATGCGGGTCAACGTCACCAACTAGGGACTAGTTGACCCCATGCGGAAATTCGGGCTGATACTGGCAGCGACCGCTGTGCTTGCCGCAATCGCGGTGAGCTCGGTCGCTGCCACTTCGCCCGCTTCTGCAGTTGAAGGTGCCGGTGCCGCAGATGCTGCTGTTTCAGGCAGCGGCTGGGTGCCGGTTTCGAGTCTCAGCCCGAAGCGCCGGAAGGCCATGAACAAGGCCCTCGGCAAGTGCGGGAAGATCGATCGGAAGAGCCGCCGCAAGGCCTGCGTCAAGCGGGTCCGGAAGCTTTACCTGAAGCCCGCCGTGCCCGCCGTGCCCGACGCTCCGCCGGTTGCCGAGATCGACGTCAGGGACAAGTACTTCAGCCCCAGCCTGCTTGACGTCAAAGTCGAAGATTCGATCATCTGGATCTGGAACGACATCAACCACGATGCCCACAACGTCAATCTGGTTACAGGACCCCCGGGTGTGCAGCGAATTGACTTCAATACGCCGAGTTCGCCCTCGGTCGGCTTTTCTTTCAAGCGCAAGTTCGAAGTACCGGGCACCTACAATTTCGTTTGCTCGATTCACCATTTGATGACCATGCAAGTGAACGTTTCGAAGTAAGGATCACCATGGAGTTTGAATCACTCAACCGTCGCGGATTTCTGGGAGTAGCCGGCGGTGCGCTGCTCTGCACCATCGGTGGTCAGAAGGTTTACTCGGACGAAGAAGCGAACATCGAGAAGATGGCCAAGGGCATCGCGGTTCCGCCCAAGGTTGCGGCAGCCGGAAAGGATCCGGGCGTCACCAAGGCGGCCGCCGTCACCGGCACCCGTCGCGAGTACTGGATCGCCGCCGAGCAAAGGCAGTGGAACATCATTCCCGCCAACAGCAATGGCAAGAAGCGCGACCAGATGCTGAACCAGACGATCAAGCGCGGCAAGACGACTTTCACCGCATATGCCTACCGGCAGTACACCTCCGGCTTCGGCCAGCCGATGGGTGCCGCCACCATCCCGGGCCCGCTGATCGAGGCCAACGTGGGCGACACGATTGTCGTCCACTTTCGGAATTCAGTCCCGGTCCCGGTCACGATGCATCCGCACGGACTTTTCTATTCGAACGAGATGGACGGGGCCTACAAGGGCTACTGGACCGATCCTGGCGGATTCGTCATGACCAACAAGGAATTCACCTACATCTGGGAATGCGCCGAAGGCACCCAGGGCAGCTGGATGTACCACGACCACGGCCCGACCGATCCGATTCCCCTTTACAAGGGTCTCTTCGGACCGATGGTCATTCGTGATCCGGACGAGCCGCTTCCGGACAAGGAGTTCTTCGTCGGATTCCACAGCTTCCTTCCGCCGGCAACCGGCCTGACCAGCGCCTTCGACTGCATCAACGGCCGTGCTTACACGGGCAACACCCCGACCCTCCAGGCGAACGTCGGTGATGACGTCGCTTTCCACGTTTACGCGCTGGACGACAACTTCCACACCTTCCACCTTCACGGGCATCGCTGGAAGGAGCCGAACGGTGCGACCGTCGATACGAAGACGCTCGGGCCCGGCGATTCCTTCAGGGCGCGGTTCATCGAAGACAATCCGGGCCGCTGGCTCTACCACTGTCATGTCTTCTCCCATCTGCACAACGGCATGAGTGGCTGGTACCTGGTCGAATGAGAAAGCTCGCGATGACAATCGCCAGCCTGATCGCGGCACTCGCAGTTTCGGCCGCAGTAACCGCTCCTGCCCAGGCGGTCAACACCCGCGTTTCCATCTCCCATTTCCAGTGGTCGAACATGAATCCCCAGATCGACCTCGGGGAAACGGTGACCTGGGACTGGATCGGACCGGACACCATGCACTCGGTCACCGGTGAGCCGGACAACGCCACCCAGTGGAACTCCAACCCGGGCAACGTCGGTCCGCACCCGCTCGGCGACACCTTCTCGGTCACCTTCGACGAGCCGGGTGAATACAACTTCGTCTGCAAGCTGCACGCGTCGGTCCGCGGCACGGTCACGGTGTCGTCGAACCCGGGTGATCCGAATTCGGACCCGGGACCGCAGCCGCCGCTGAACTTCGACCTCCAGCCGCCAGATTTCCAGGTCAGTTCCATGGGCACCACTTTCCTCGGCCCCAAGGGCAAAGGGACCGCCCTGAACTACGCGGTGGATGAATCCGGAACCGGCTCCGCCGACTTCTACCAGCTGGTCAAGAAGGGCCAGAAGACGGTCCGCAAGTTCGCCGGGTTCCAGGATTGGAGCAACCACATCGGCAACAACCAGGTCAAGTTCGCCAACCGCTCGAGCCAGTTCAAGGCCAAGCCCGGCAAGTACATCGCCCTGGTCACCGCCACCGACGAGTCGGTGAACACAAGCCCGACCGTCAACGTCAACTTCCAGATCAACAAGACGACCAAGAAGAAGTAAGGGGCCCTTGAAGAGACCAGCCGAATCACAGGCTTCATGGGGGAGTCGCCCATGCGCCGCGCTCTGCGCCGCGCTCGTGGTTCTCTTCGCTTGCCTGAACCTGCCGCAGGCGGGTGCCGTCGCGGCAACGCCTGATGACCTTCTTGACTGCAACTCGCTCGCCGATTCGCTGGCCAACCCGGACGGATCGCTGCTGGCCCTGGGTCGGACTTCACCGGAATGTAATTACGGCGAACCGTCTGCATCAGACATCAAATTCGCGGTTCTGCTCCAGCTGAAGCCCGATGGGACGATTGACGAAGCCTTCGCGTCCGGGGGTGTCATCAAGGTGCCGATGGCATTCGACGAGAACGAGATTACCTTGCTCCCCGACGGCACCGGCACGGTGCTCGTGACCAGCAAGAGCATCAGGAGGTACGCGGCGAACGGCACCCGCACTTCCAGTGTCGGGGTCTCCGGACTTGCAATTGAATCGGCCGGGATCCAAAGCGATGGCAAAGTCGTAGTGGTTGGCCGGAAGTCCTGGGACTCCACCATTCTCGCCAGGTTCGGTGCCGATGGTCAGCAGGATGGATCGTTCGGCGAGGACGGATTCAGGGAGGTGTCCTTCTTTCCGGGGGCTATGACCATCGACAGCCAGGATCGGATCATCCTGGGTGGGGTGTTAGAGAGTGGTCCTGCGGCACTGAGGTTGCTCCCTGGCGGGGATACGGACCTGGAATATGGCGTGGACGGCATCGGTACCGGTTCCCCGATAGAGCCGAGTTTCCCTTCCGTAGACACGATCGCGGAAGTGACGGCCGCTGACGACGGCACGGTCCGTATCTACGGAGAGATCTCCGACCGCATGTACTACTACACGGGATTCCGGTCCGCGATCGACCCTGATGGCAATCCGGTTCCGGGTTCGACGGTAGGGGTTGGCAATGGTCATACGGGTCACGCGTACGCCGAACTTCCGGATCACGACATCGCCTACTCGATCCTTCCCGGACGTTCGGAGCCGGGTGCGTTCAGGTTCGGGGTCCGCTCCTCGACCTATTGGCCGCAGCTCTCGCCAGGAGAGGGAGGGGTTCATGAGGTCTCGTACGACCCCTTCAACGACAGCGTGTTTGCGGTCGGCAATACCGACGGGCCCACCTGCGACCCGGAGTGCGAAACCCGCACCTACATGGCTCTGGCCAAAGTCGACCTCGCGAGTGGCGGTCTCGACGAGAGTTTCGGGGTTGGGGGAACCGTCGTGATCCCGGACAACGAATGTCCCTACGGGACGGTCGGGCCCACTCCGACGTACTGGCACCGCTGTCATACGATTCGACCCCGGGTCAAGGCCAGCTTCCGGTTCAAGGGCGGAGCAAGCCGGTCCCCGTCCCTGACCGGCAGGATAACCCTCAGTCGTCAACCAGAACAGCCGTATTCGCTCGCGCAGAAGATAAGAGTCAAGCTCCCGGATCGCCTGCGAATCAGGGCCGGCAAGCTGCGCTCGAACCTGTTTGCAAAGTCACCCCAGGGAGTCACGGGCAGGCCCGAGATTTCTGACGACGGCCGCAGGATCACCTTCAACGTCATTCCGGATTTCGTCTACTTCGACCCCTTCTTAGAGGAACCACCCGTCAACGAAGGCTTTGAGCTAACGATGGGCTTGAATCCGGGGGCAATCAAGCCTTTCCCGAAGCGCACCCGCGACAAGCCCCTCGGATTCATGGCCCTGGGTGCATTCGCACCCAATCCCGATGACCCGGACCTCAACCGCTGGTGGGCCCCAAGCGCCGCCTGGACGATTGCCAGGGCGAGGCCTGTTGGTAAACGGCTGCGCTGAATCCTGCCGCGGTGGCGGATAGGCTTGTCCGGTGCCGAATTCACTCGAGCGACGCCACAACCGCCGCCGCCGGCATGAGCGGACCCGCCAGGAGCTGATCCAGGCCGCCATGGACCAGGCTGCCGCCGGGTCCTTCAAGGACCTCACGGTGGAAGGCATCACGCGTGAGGCCGGTGTCTCCCGAAGCGCCTTCTACGTCTATTTCGGCGACAAGGAAGAGCTGCTGCTCGGCGCGCTCGAAGACCTCATCGCCAGCCACCAGAACCGGCTCGGCAACTGCTGGACCGAAGGCGGAGATCCCCGGCGGGGGGTGGAGAAGGCGATCTACGACATCGCCAGGGTTTACGCCGACAACTCCGAACTTCTGGGCCTCGCTTTCGAGACGGCGACCTATGACGAAGAGGTTCGTGAACTCTGGTCGGTGCTGCTTGAGACGATCGTTGAAGGCACGACCAACGAGATTCAGACGAGGCAGCGGGAAGGTGCGATCGACTCTTCACTTGACGCTGAAGCCCTGGCCAACGGTCTGGTGCTGATGACCGAACGCAGCTTTCAGGTGAACCTCGGCCAGGACGACCGGGGACCCGAATCGGTTGCGGCCGAGCTCACCAAGGTCTGGTGGGCGGCCCTCTTCGGAGCAACGCCCCAGCCGGCTGAGCCGACCGGGGCGCCTGATCCGGAAAGTGAGACCTAGAAGCTGACGTTCGGAGTTTCGCGCTCCGCAGCGTCGGTGATCTCGAAGAATTCCTTGTCTTCGAAGTTGCCCTGTTTGGCGACGATCGATGCCGGGAACTGCTGGATCTTGGTGTTGTAGCTCTGAACGTTCGAGTTGTAGATCCGGCGTGAAGCCTGAATCTCGTCTTCGAGTTCGGAGAGGTTGCGGCTGAGCTGCTGGAAATTCTCGGTGGCCTTGAGGTCCGGGTAGTTCTCGGCAACTGCCCTCAGGTCGGCCATGGCGCGGGTGAGTGCGCCCTCTGCCTGGGCCGTTTCTTCGACGCCAGTGGTGGCCATCGCGTCGGCTCTCGCCTTGGTTACATTCTCGAATACCTGCTGCTCGTGGGTCGCGTATCCCTTGACCGTTTCGACGAGATTCGGAACGAGGTCATGACGTCGCTTCAGCTGGACGTCGATCCCGCTCCAGGACTCTTCGACCCGGTTCCTTGAGCCGATGATCCCGTTGCGCGTGGAGATGTACCAGAGCACCGCGATCAGGACGATCACGACAACTACAATCAGCGCGATTATACCGCCACTCATATTTCTTTCCCTTCAAGCTGTTCAAGATCCGAATTGATCGAGGGTGTTCATCCTACCCCGCCCGGCGTGGGATTTACGGGATCTTCCGATTCCCATCGCGCCCGGCCCGAAAGGTAAGGTGAGCAGCGTTGGCAAACGAAGCTGAAGAATGGGCGGCAACGGTCGCGGGCTACAAGGGGGCAGGCGAGGTCACCTATGAGCCGGTCGGAGGGATCAACCCTGCCGACGGCCCCGTGGCGCTCTGCGTCGGTGGCTCCAATCGCCTGACTGGTGAGCTCGCTCCGGACTTCTGGGGAGCCTGCTGTGACGCTGACGAGATCGAGGTCGGCAAGTTGTTCCGCAAGTCGGTGGTGCCGAGCGCCCTGCTCACCAAGGCCCACATGCCGGACCTGGCGAAGGTCATCGCGGCCTTCAACGTCGAATCGGTCGAGGGCACACCCGACGAGAAACTCAGGCAACGTACTTCGCGGCGAAAGGTCGAGTTCGAATCACTCGACTTCAACCAGAACTTTCTCGCAACGGTGCCCGAGCAATACGACCCGACCGCGCTGCGCGAGCTGTTCTCACCGGGATTCCTCGACTGGGTTACCACCATCGATCGCGAAATCGACTTCGGCATCAATGATCGCCAGTTCTGGTTCCTCTGGCACCTGAAGGAGCGGACCGGGGCTGAGCTGAAATTGGCCCTGTCGAATGCCGGCGAACTCTTCAAGCGGATTCGCAGCGAGATGGAAGAAGAAGGGATCCATCATTACCCGACCGGACCCTGGTACGCGGGGCTCGCTCCTTTCCCGACTGAGTAGCTGGCGACCGGAGCCAGCCGCGGTCAAGGTCGCCGTCCGGGCGGCGGTCTTCATGCCGATCGCTTACGCGTTGACCACCCATTTCGTGGGTGGCGACCACGCCCCGATCTTCGCCGCCTTCGGCAGCTTCGCGCTGTTGGCAATGGTCTCTTTCTCCGGCCGCACTCCGGCTCGGGTGGTCGCCTATCTCGGCATGGCTGTCGCGGGTGCCGTCCTGATCACGGTTGGCACACTCTGCTCCGGGTACCTGCTTCTCTCGACCGTCGTGGCTGGCACGGTGACGTTTGCCATTTCCTTTGCCGGCATCATCAACGGTTACTTCGCGGCGGCACGGATAGCCGCGATCCTTCTGATTGTCCTGCCAGTCATGGTGCCGGCCGGACCGGGGTCGATCGATGATCGCCTGCTCGGTTGGGCGATCGCCTGTGCGATCGCGATCCCGCCGATCTTTCTGATCTGGCGTGAACCTTGGGCCAGGCCCCTTCGCAACGGATGTGCCGTCACCTGTCGGGCCGTCGCGGATCTGGTCGAATCGCCGGACGACGACCGTTTGCTGAAAGAGGCGATGGATTCAGTTGTTTCGGTTCGCCAGCAGTTCTTCAGGACGCCGCACCGGCCGACCGGGGCGACCGGTTCAGCCGCCGCCGTGGCCGGCTTGATCGAAGAGCTGGGGTGGATCGTCAGCATCTTCTGGAGGCCCGGACCTTCGATCGCTGATCTGGGCGAAGAAGGGGCGGCCGTGCGCCACGCCTGCGCCCGGGCTCTTCGTGCCTCTGCAGACCAGGTAAGTCATCGGCAAGGCCTGGTCTCCAATGATGAAATCGAAGAAAAGCGAGAAGCCCTGATCGGGGCTTTCGCCAACCGGGTGGAATCGGGAGGCGAGTCTTCGAAAGAACTGCGGGATGACCTCGACCGAACGTTCCGCCTCCGGCTGCTCTCGTTCTCGATCGCCGAGGCCGTTGGAATCGGCAATGTTGCTGCGGGTGAGGCAAGGGCTCCGGGGGCCCTCGGGGAACGGTGGCACCGGATCATCGGCAAGGGGCGGAGCAAAGCGGCCACCACCGGTCATCTGCTGGCCGAGCACGCCGATCCGCGTTCAGCCTGGCTCCGGAACAGCCTTCGCGGTGCGGTCGGGATCGCCTTGGCGGTATTCGTCGCCGATCTCGCCGACACGCAGAATGCGTTCTGGGTGGTGCTCGGCACTCTTTCGGTCCTGCGATCGAATGCGGTCGGGACCGAAGGCAGTGTTGTCTCCGCTCTTGTCGGAACGATCATCGGCATCTCGATCGGCAGCCTGGTGTTGATCGCGATTGGTGACGCACAGGCTTTGCTCTGGGTAGCGCTGCCGCTGACCGTGTTTGGCGCGGCATACGCGCCGCGGGCAATCTCGTTCGCCGCTGGCCAGGCTGCTTTCTCGATCCTCGTCATGGTCCTCTTCAACCTGATCAACCCGGTCGGGATCGAGGTCGGACTGATCCGGGTCCAGGACGTCGCGATCGGCTGTGGAGTCAGCCTCTTTGTCGGCCTGCTCATGTGGCCGCGAGGAGCAAAGCAGTTGATCCGGACCTGCCTCGGCGAGGCATACGAGGTCGGGTCCCGGCTGGTCTCCGACCGGGTCGAGTCTGCGATCGAGGCCCGGGTGCCGGGACTTTCCGATCCGGTGCGGCTGGAAGCATCCGCCGCCGGCGGGCGCCTCGACGTTGCCTTGAGGCAATACCTCGAAGAGAGCTCATCCGAACACGCCAACGCGGCGAGCTTCATTGCGCTGACCGCGTGCTCGGCCCGACTGATGCGATCGGCGCATGGCTTCCGGATGATGGTTGGCATGCCCTGGTACAAGGCACCGCCGGCGGAACTTGCCCCGGTGGTGAACGGGATCAGCGATCAGGTGCGCGATTGGTACGCAGGGCTGGCGGCAGCGATCGGTCAGGCAGGCGCGTTGCCAGAACCGGAAGAGCCGGACAATTCCTTCACGAACCACGTGGTGACGGCGATCGAGAATTCCCGGGGCGGGAACGGAGACATCTACCCGGTTCTCAGCGCGGCCTGGCTGGTCCAGAGCCTCGAGTATCTGGTTGCGCTCGAAGGGCGGGTCGCTTTCCACGCCGACCGCCTGTTCGCCGATTCACCGGCCGAGCGGCACGAGTTTCAGGTGGGTCAGTCGGTCGGGTAGTCGTCTTCGTGGGGCAGGACGACCCGGTGGTGGCGCTCGTCGCCGATCACCTTGGGAAGGATCTGGCGGGACGCATTTGGATTGGTTTCTGCCGCGGCCAGCGCAGTGGCGGTGTTCCCGTGAGGCAAGAGAGCCTCGAGTTGCTTCAGGGTCGGGAAGACGATTGCGAACTCCTCTGCTTCGTATTCCGCGATTGCGGCGGCGGGGGAGACCCAGCGCTCGGCAGTCGTCTCGGAACCGTCCGGCACCACCTCGATCTCCGGCGGCGAGGCAGCCAGAAAAAACCAGGTGTCGAAGCGGGTCCTGATCACCTCGGGGGTCACCCAGCGGGCGAGCGGAACGAGTCTTGTCTCGGGATGGAGCCTGACCCCGGCCTCTTCGTGGAGCTCCCTGATCGCGCAGACCTTGAGCCCATCGAGTCCTTCGCCGTCCTCGGGGTCGAGCGCCCCGCCGGGGAAGACCCAGACGTTCGGCATGAAGCGCGCCTGTTCCGAACGCCTCAGCAACAGTACCTCGAGCGTGCCGTCGACCTCGTGGTCGCGAAGCAGGATCACCGTCGCGGCGGCGCGAGGCTCGGTCGGATCACCGAGGTTGATTCCTTCTGAAGGACCGGGCTCGGGATTCTGTGCCACGACGTAACCGTACCGTGAGCCGGCCAACCCGGTGGCCCTGGCTTCGAAGACCCGCTCGACCGCGCTAATCTCAGGTCATGAGCACCGCTACTTCAAGCCGCTGGATCTGCGAATCCTGTGGCTGGATATACGACCCGGCCGAAGGCGATCCCGACGGAGGAATTCCACCGGGAACCGAGTTCAAAGACATCCCCGAAGACTGGTTCTGCCCGGTCTGCGGAGCAAGAGTCAGCGACTTCGAACCCTACGACGGCTGACCCAACCAGGTGCCTGCGATAACAGCGCGCTCTGCGCGGTTATCGCAGGCACCTGAGGGGTGGGTACTAGCTGCCGCAGACCTTCAGACCGAAGTCCTGAGCCTGCTGGTTCGCGTCTCCGAAGACTTCCTCATCGCCGATTGTCGACGGGTCGTCTTCGACCTTCTGAAGCGCTTCCTCCACCGCATCGTAGATCGACGCGGTCGTCTCTTCTTCGCCCTCGGGCGGGGTCAGCGCGCGCAGTTCGGTGAGTTCTTCCTGGTACATCGGGAGGATCTCATCGGTGATCGCGGCCTGGACCTCGGGTGACTCGATGTCGTTCGGCAGTTCCTTGGCGACGGCCTCGATATCGGTCAGGGTGGCGGAACAGATGTCGTCAGCCTCTGTGATGTAGGCAGTCTTGGTCGGGGCATCCGCTGACGAGTCGTCGCTGCCGCCGCAACCGATCGCGACGAAAGCAGAAGCCGCGAGGATCGCGGCTAGGGAAAGAAATCTTTTGTTCATGGGGCCTTCCATTGGGGGGGACGGGTAAACCGGGTCCGCCCGGAGGCTTCCACCGTCCGGGGAGTATTGCGTTCGCGGCGGACTTGAGTGATATCGGTCACTTAAGCAACGATTGCAGTTGCATAAAGGTTGCGAAAGTGGAACTATCTCGGAATGTCATCGGCTGATCCCACCACCCCGGACGAAGTTCTTTCCGACCTCGAGGCTTCCACTGAGGTTCGCGAGACCGCACTCAGGGTCGGAACCCTCTTCCGCCACCTCATGTCCTACGGCGATGGTGGTCAGTCCCTGAGGGAGATCGACCAGCATGGCCTGTCGTTCGTTCAGTTCAAGGCGATGATGAAACTCTCCACGTCCGGCGCGGACGCGCCGTACCTCCAGAAGCTGGCCGAAAGCCTCGGCGCTTCAATGCCGTCGCTCAGCCGTGCTGTCGACGGCCTGGTCCGCAAGGGCCTCGTCACCCGCTCGGAAGATCCGGACGACCGCCGCCGCCGCCGGGTCGCCCTCACCCGCTCCGGCCGCGAGATCGCCGACCGCTTCTTCCAGAGCCGTGCGGCCGGCGTGATCGAGTTTGCCTCGTCCCTGACCGCAGACCAGCGGGATGCCTTCGATTCCGCGATCGGCTCGCTGCTGAACCGCGATGACATCGCCCCGATTTACGAGAAGTTTGAAGGAGTCATGAAATGAGCCGCTACCAGCACCTGATTACCGACGAAAACCGCAAGTGGTGGACCCTGGGTGCGATGTGCCTGGCGCTGTTCATGGTGATGCTCGACAGCACCGTCGTCAACCTCGCCCTGCCTTCGATCCAGCGTGACCTCGACACTTCGATCTCCGGCCTCGAATGGATCGTCAACGGCTACACGCTCTCCCTCGCGGTGCTGCTTGTTGTCGGTGGTCGGATGGGTGACATCTTCGGTCGCCGCCGGATGTTCGTCTTCGGCGTGATCGTCTTTACTGCAGCATCGATGGTGGCTGGACTTGCGCCCTCCAACGTCACTCTCGTCGCCGCCCGGGTAATCCAGGGCATCGGCGCCGCGTTCATGATGCCGGGCACCCTTTCGATCATCACCGACGCCTTCCCGCCCTCCCAGCGAGGCAAGGCGATCGGTACCTGGGCCGGCGTTTCGGCTCTGGCCCTGGCCGTCGGGCCAGTCCTCGGTGGTTTCCTGACCGAGCAGGTCTCCTGGCGCGCCATCTTCTACATCAACCTTCCGGTTGGAATCCTCGCGGTGCTCGCAGCGCTGTTCGTCGTCAAGGAATCCCGCGATTCCTCGGTCGGTCGCCAGATCGACTACCTCGGTGTTGGCGCAATCACCGTAAGCCTCTCGGCTCTGGTTCTGGCGCTGATCGAAGGCAACACCTGGGGCTGGGATTCGCCGGCGGTCCTCAGCCTGGTCGTCGGAGCGGTCATGATGCTCGGATTGTTCGTCCTGATCGAGAACAAGGTCAAGGCCCCGATCGTCGAATTCGCCCTCTTCAAGAGCCGAAACTTCATCGGCGCGGTGACGGTCGCTTTCATCATCTCCTTCGCGATGATGGGTGTCTTTTTCTTCCTCGCCCTCTACATGCAGAACATCCTTGGTTACTCGGCGCTCGAGGCCGGGGTCCGGTTCCTGCCGACGACTCTCGTGATCATGGTTACCGCACCCTTTGCCGGTCGCCTGTCGGATCGGGTCGGGCCGCGCTGGCCGATCGTGGTCGGCATGACGGCGGTCGCCCTCTCGCTCTACATGTTCTCGACGGTCGAAGTGGGCACGACTTTCTCCGGCCTCTGGGTCAGCTTCGTGATTCTCGGTTTCGGCATCGGCCTGACCATGTCGCCGATGTCTACCGCGGCCATGAATGCCGTCACCACGAGCAAGGCCGGAGTCGCTTCGGGAGTCCTTTCGATGTTCCGGATGATCGGTGGCACCTTCGGCGTCGCCGCGCTCGGCGCGCTGTTCCAGAACCAGGCCCAGGTGAAGCTGGACCAGACGCTCTCCGGAGCGGCCGGCCTGACGGCCTCCCAGCGGGCGGAATTCGCCCACCAGCTGACCGGCGGCGCACCCCAGCTCGATGGTGTTCCCGCGTCGCAGGCCGCCAAACTGACCGCCGCCGGACACGATGCCTTCATCTATGGTCTGAGCCACGCCATGGTGCTGTCGGTCGGCATCGCGATCGTTGGCATATTCGTGGCCCTGGTGCTGATCAGGGGCCAGGGTGCCTCGATCGATGAGGACCCGGCAGAAGAGCCCGTGGTTCCATTCCAGGAGCCGGATCACGCCCCTGAAGCCGCAACCTCGCTGGCTTAAACCCGATTACATGCAGGACCGCTTGCGGTACCGGCTATCCTTTGTCGCTGCCCTCATCCCCGGGCCCATCATTCAAGGAGATTTCGTGAGCACCACCTTTGGTTCGACCCCTCGTTTTAGCAGGCTGGCTTCAGTATTCATCGCTCTCGTCGGGGTTATCGCCCTTGCGGCAGCTCTCGGCTCCGTTCAGGCGAACGCTGCCGTTCCGGCCAAATCGAAGGTCACGATCAAGCCGTTCGGCCTGAAGGGTGGCAAGACCAAGATCATGGATGTGGTCCACGTCGGCGGAACCGTCGTGCCGTACAAGAACGGGCAGCGGATCCGGGTCTACTACTACAACGATGGCCGCAAGCTCAAGAGCAAGAGCGTGAAGATCAAGTCCACCGAAGGCCAGCGCGGGACCTTCCGCAGCAAGATCCGCATCGACCGTGGCGGCAAGTGGGCAGTCAGCGCCAAGTACTTCGGCCTCAAGGGCAAGTTCCCGATCGCTGGCAGCAGCACTGAGCGCAAGGACTGGGGCGTTCGATACACCGCCATTCGCAACGGCACCTGCAGCAGGCTCGTGGGTGGCTTCCGCAAGGCCCTGAACCGCCTGCACATGGTGCCTGCCCAGGGCAGGTGCTTCGATGGCCAGATGGAACGCGCCGTTCTCGCTTACCGCAAGGTCAATGACTACGCGCGGAACGCCCGCGCGTCCAAGGGCATCGTCAAGCGCGTCTTCAACAAGAAGGGCGGCTACCACGTTCGCCGCAAGGGACTCGGCAGGCGCGGCATCCACGTTGAGGCACCGCTCTCCAAACAGGTCCTCGTCTTTGCGAAAAAGGGCAAGCCGACCGCGATCTTCCCGATCGCCAGTGGCGCCCCGGCCACACCGACCATTCTCGGTACCTACCGGTTCTATCGCAAGGATCCCGGTTACAACTCGCTCGGCATGTACTACTCGTCGTACTTCATCCGGGGTTACGCGAGCCACGGCTACGCGTCGGTTCCGGACTACCCGGCCAGCCACGGCTGCCTGAGGACGTTCATCGCCGATCAGCCGCGGATCTACAACCGGACCAAGATCGGCATGCCGATCTACACCTTCGGCAACGCCTTCCGCTCTTCCCGCACCAAGCCGTTCTCCAGGCAGTTGCCCGGTAGCGGCAACGGCGCGGATCTCGGACCGACCGGCGGACTCGATCCGACGGCTCTACACACCGAGGACTGACCCAGCCTGAAATTGCTTTTGAGGCCGACACCTGGTTAGCTCGGGGGGCCGGCCTTTTCATGCCCTGGAGGACCTGCTCGACGCGTACTAGGTAGTAACCCCGGAAGAAGATCGGTAGTCCGACCGTATGTGACCGGGGGAGACGAGAATTAGATTTCGGCACGATGAGATCGGCCGATAAATGACGTCGCTCGAGCTTGCCCGGTGGCAGTTCGGGGTGACGACGCTTTACCACTTCATCTTCGTCCCGCTGACAATCGGACTGGCGTTCTTCACCGCCTACGCACAGACCAAGTGGCACCGCACGGAGCAGGAGAAGTGGCTGCGGGCGACCCGTTTCTGGGGCAAGCTGATGCTGATCTCGTTCGCACTTGGCGTGGCAACCGGCATCGTCCAGGAGTTCCAGTTCGGAATGAACTGGTCCGACTATTCGCGCTTTGTCGGTGACATCTTCGGTGCGCCTCTCGCGATGGAAGGACTCGCCGCGTTCTTCGTTGAATCGACCTTTCTCGGCCTCTGGATCTTCGGGTGGGGAAGGCTGTCGAGGCGCGTCCACCTGCTCACGATCTGGATGGTTTCTGCTTCGACCATCCTCTCCGCCTATTTCATCCTCGCCGCCAACTCCTGGATGCAGCACCCGGTCGGTTACGAGATGGTCGGCGGCAAGGCCCAGATGACATCGATTTGGGCAGTGCTCACGAACAGCACCGCACTTTATGCATTCACCCACACGATCCTCGCGGCACTACTGACCGGGGGAATGGTGATCGCCGGAATCTCCGCATGGCACCTTCTGCGAAAGAACGAGGTTGCTGTTTTCGGGTCCTCCATGAGGATGGTTCTCCCGGCTCTGGCTGTCGCCGGAGTGTTGACCCTCTTCGTCGGACACTTCAACGGAGTGCTGATGAGCGAGCAGCAGCCGATGAAGATGGCTGCGGCTGACGCAGTATTCGAAACGCAGGAAGGTGCCGGCCTTTCCCTCTTTGCCACCGGGGACATGAAAGGCAACCCGGAGGGAGTCAATCGCAACATCGAGGTCCCCAACCTCCTGTCTTTCATCATGACCGGCTTTCCGCAATCGGAAGTCGAAGGTGTCAACAATCTGAACGAGCAATACCAGGAGAAGTTCGGACCGGGTGAATACGCCCCGATCGTGGCTGTCGCCTACTGGTCCTGGCGGATCATGCTCGGCTGCGGCTTTCTGTTGGCCCTCTTCGGGGTGATCGGCTGGTATCTCACGCGAAAGAACCGAATCGAGACATCGACCCGGTTCCTCAGGCTGGCCATGCCTGCTGCGAGCCTGCCGTTCATCGCCAGCTCCGCCGGCTGGGTATTCACCGAGATGGGCAGGCAGCCGTGGGTCGTCTTTGGCCTGATGAAGACGGAGTTCGGTGTCTCACCCACGGTTCCGGCGGCCGAAGTCTGGATCAGCCTGATCGGATTCACCCTTCTGTACGGCGTGCTGGCCGTGATTGCCGGGAAGGTCTTCTTCAAGACTGCCGGCAAGGGCCCGGCGGCTGAGGGTGAAGAGGATTCCGAACAGCCCCACCTGGGACTCGCATACTGATGCGCGACTTCACGACACTCCAGGTCGTCTGGTTCATCCTGATCTCGGTGCTCTGGGTCGGCTACTTCGTGCTGGAAGGGTTTGACTTCGGCGTCGGCATGCTGTTCAAGCTGATTGGCCGCAACAACGAAGAGAAGCGGGCGATCCTCCACACCATCGGGCCGGTCTGGGACGGCAACGAAGTCTGGCTGCTGGTTGCGGGCGGGGCCACGTTTGCGGCATTCCCGGAGTGGTACGCAACGCTCTTCTCCGGGTTCTATCTGGCCCTGTTCGTGATCCTTGTCGCGCTGATCATCCGCAACGTCGGCTTCGAGTTCTGGGGCAAACGCGACAGCAGCGCCTGGCGGACCGGCTGGGAGTGGTGCATCGCAATCGGCAGTTTCCTGCCAGCTCTGCTCTGGGGCGTCGGCTGGGCGAACATCGTTGGTGGTGTGCCGATCGACGCTGATGCTGAATTCACCGGGAACTTCTTTACCTTGCTCAATCCCTATGCCCTGCTCGGCGGACTGGCAACCCTTTCGATTTTCATCACGCACGGAGCCCTCTTCCTGACGATCCGTACTACCGGCGAGATCCAGGACCGGGCCCGCCATGTGGCCAGGATTTCGGCACCGGTGACGGTGATCATCCCCGCCGCTTTCCTCGGTTGGACCGTGGCCAACCAGAGCCCGCTCGATACCTGGTCGACGGTCCTCGCCGGGGCAGCGGCATTCGTCCTGTTGGCGGCAGCCGTCCTCACAGGGCGCAGTCCGGCACGGGCCTTCTTCGCCACCTGCACCGCGATCGCCCTGTTCTTCACGGCGCTCTTCGTCGACCTATTTCCCATGACCATGATCTCGAGCACCGATCTCGCCTACAGCATGACGCTCAACTTCTCGAGTTCATCGAACTACACATTGATCGTCATAACCGTCGTCGCGGTGCTGCTGGTGCCGGTGGTACTCATGTACCAGGCTTGGACCTACTGGGTCTTTCGTCATCGGCTATCGGCAGAGGATTTCGGCGACGTACGAACACCGCTCGACCTGATCGACGCGAAGCGTGAAGAGAAGGGGGACGGAGATGAGCCGCTCGCAGGCGCGGGCCCCGGGAGCCGGCCCACGGGCCCGTGAGACCCAGCGGCGACTCGTCCGAAGCAGCAGGACGGCTCGCCGCCACCTGATCGCCACAGTCGGTTTCGGGCTGTTCGAGACAGTGCTGATCATTGCCCAGGCGACTCTGCTTGCGGCGGTGATCGCCAGGGTGTTCATCGGCGGTGAATCGTTCTCCGAGGTCCTTCCGATGATCGTCGGCCTGCTGGCTATCGCGGTTGCCCGGGGAGGGGTCTCGCTCGGGTTCGAGTCCTCCGGCCGGTTCGGCGCGGCAAAGGTGATGGCCGAACTCCGAGAACGCCTGGCCCGGCATCTGATGCTTGAGAGTCCGGGGTCGCTCCGTCGCGAACATTCGGGCGAGCTGGTAACCACGGCCGTCAACGGGGTCGAGGCGCTCGAGGCCTTCTTTGCCAAATACCAGCCACAGGTCGTCCTGGCGGCGACGGTGCCGATCGCGGTGCTGATCTGGGTTTTCCCGTTCGACTGGAAGGCGGGGCTCATCCTCGCGATTACTGCCCCGCTGATTCCGATCTTCATGGTCCTGATCGGTCTGCTGACCGAGAGCCGGTCGCGGAATCGGTGGAAGGTCCTTTCGAGGCTGAGCGCTCACTTCCTGGATCTGGTCAGCGGACTCGAAACGCTGCGGGCGAACGGCCGGGCTGAGGCCCAGGGTGACTCGATCGCACTCGCCGGAGAGCAGTTCCGGCGGGAAACGATGGGCACGTTGCGGATCGGGTTCCTGTCTGCTCTGGTTCTCGAGCTGCTGGCGATGATCGGTGTCGCGATGGTCGCGACTGCGGTCGGTATCCAGCTCGCGTCCGGCAGCCTCCAGCTCGAGGCCGGCCTCACGGTCCTGCTGCTCGCTCCGGAGATGTTCATGCCGCTCCGGCAGCTCGGCAGTCAGTTTCACGCCAGCGCAGACGGGATGGCCGCCGCGGAAACGATCTTCGAGGTGCTCGACCGGCCGACCGCAGTCACGACGCCCGAGGATCCGGTGCCCGCTCCTGATCCTCTGGACGGGGCAATCGACTTCGACGGCGTGGATTTCGCCTACCCGGAACGGGACCAGCTGTTCACGGACCTGGAGCTCCGCATAGAGCCGGGGGAGACCCTGGCGCTGGTTGGCCCGAGCGGTGGTGGAAAGTCAACGATCGTGGCAATGCTGCTCAGGCTCGCTGACCCGGAATCCGGCCGGATCACCTGCTGCGGCGTCGATCTATCGACCGTTGACCCGGCCGCATGGCGGAAGCGCATCGCCTGGGTGCCGCAGCGCCCGACCATCTTCTCCGATTCGATCGCCGCGAACATCGCGTTGCTCGACCCCGCGGCCGATGCGGCGACGATCGGGCGCGCGGCCGCTGCCGCCGGACTGACAGAGACGATCGCAGCGCTCCCCGAAGGCCTCGACACGAGGGTCGGACAGGGTGGCCGTCGGCTTTCGGTCGGGCAGGCCCAGAGGATCGCGATCGCTCGGGCCTTCGTCAGCTCGGCGCCGCTGGTCATCCTGGACGAGCCGACCGCCCACCTCGACGCGGACAACGAGCAGCAGGTGGCCGCCTCCCTCGCCGAACTGACCCGCGACCGCACGGCCCTCATCGTTTCCCACCGTCCGACGCCGACCCTGGCCGCAGACCGGGTTCTGAAGCTGGGCGAGGGCGACCTGTCGCCGGTCACAGGCGGGATGGAGAGGGTTCCCGCATGAACCTCAGCGGACCACTTCAAACGCCCCTCGGACGGGCAGCCCTCGAGACCCGGAGCCGGTGGAGGCTCCTCGCCCTCTCGGTGCTGCTCGGGGCCGGGACGATCCTCGCCGCCGTCGGTCTCCTGACAAGTTCCGGCTACCTGATCAGCCGGGCTGCCGAGCACCCGGAGATTCTCTCGCTGACCGTGGTGATCGTCGCGGTGCGCTTCTTCGGCATCTCGCGCGCCCTGTTCCGTTACGGCGAGCGACTGGTCTCACACGACCTCGCCTTCCGCACTCTCACCGATCTGCGCACGCGGTTCTTCATGAAACTGATTCCGCTGGTGCCGGGTGGACTCGGCGACGCCCGGCGTGGTGACCTGCTCAGCACATTCGTTGGTGATGTCGATCAGATGCAGAACCTCTATCTGAGAGGGCTGACCCCGCCCCTGGTTGCTGCCGTTTCGAGCCTGGTCTGCGTGGTGGTCGCTTCCATAATGCTGCCCCTCGCCGGGCTCGTTTTGGCGGTGATGCTGTTGTTGGGTGGAGTGGCCATGCCGTTGATCACCCGCGCCACCGCGCGTCGGGCGGGCCGGCGCCAGGCCGAGGCCAGGTCGGCGCTCAGCACCGACCTACTTGAAATCGCCACCGGTTCGGCAGAACTTGCTGTCGCCGGCCGCGAGGCTGACTGGCTGCACCGGGTTGCCGAATCCGACCGCCGGGTAGTGGAACTCCAGAAGTCGGACGCCCTGGGCGGGGGCGTTGCGGTGGGGCTCAGTACCATGCTGGCCGTCCTGACTGTGGTCGCCGTCACCGCAGTGACCATCCCTGCCGTCCACTCGGGAGATCTGAGCGGGGTGCTGCTGGCGGCCCTGGCGCTGCTCGCATTGGCGTCATTCGAGCCGATCCTTCCGCTCGGCCTGGCGGCGGCGGGGATCGATGCGTGTGCCGAAGCCGCATCTCGTATCGAAGCGGTCACCGAGCGGCCGGCGCCGGTCGTCGAGTCCGGGACGCCCGCATCCGTACCGGCGACCGGGCCGATCAGTTTCGATGCCGTCGACTTCCGCTACGCCGATGACCTGGAACCGGTTCTCAGCCAGGTTGACCTGACTCTCTGGCCGGGCGAAGCGGTGGCTCTCGTCGGTCCTAGTGGTGTCGGCAAGAGCACGCTGAGCGAACTCATGGTGCGTTTCCGTGATCCGGACTCCGGACGTCTGAGTATCGGCGGAGTTGACCTTCGTGACGTCGACAGTGCCGAGTTGCGCCGGAAGGTCCGGTTGGCCCCGCAGGATGCCTACCTTTTCGACGGTAGCATCCGCGAGAACGTTGCGCTTGGTCGCCCGGAGGCGAGCACCGCCGAACTCGAGTCTTCACTCGCCCGGGTCGGGCTGGAGGCTTGGCTCAAAGAGTTACCTGAAGGAATCGACACTCCGGTCGGGGAAGGGGGCGCGCGCGTCTCCGGCGGGCAGCGTCAGCGGATCGCGATGGCCCGTACGGTAATTTCCGGAGCACCGTTCATGGTTTTCGACGAACCGACGACGCATCTCGACCCCGCCGGGGCGGACGATCTCGAGGGCGTGATCACCGAACTTACCGAGACTGGCAGCGCGGTCCTGATCGTAACCCACGAGATCGCAGATCCGGGTCGCTTCGATCGGGTCCTCAGACTCCGGAGAGGGTCGATCGACGAGATCGAGTCGGTCGAGTTCGTGGCCTAGCCGGTATTTTCGGCTGGTGTTGATTCTGCTGCCGCCCTCGGAGGGCAAGAACCGCCCCGGGGCCGGCCCAACGCTGGATCTTTCCGCCCTGTCCTTCTCGCCGGAGCTGGATCGCCCCCGTGAACGGCTGGTCAAGGCGCTCGAGAAGCTCGGCGACCGGCCGGTGAAGAAAGCTATACAGGTGATGGACATTTCACCTGGGCTGGCCGGCGACATCGCCTTCAACGCCGTGATCGCCACAGCGCCGACCGCTCCGGCAAGTGAGGTCTATTCCGGAGTGCTCTACGACCGGCTCGGGCTGGGCAGGATTGGGAAGCGGGCAGCCGGACGCGTCGGGGAGCACCTGCTGATCTCGAGTGCCCTCTGGGGCTTGCTGCGGCCGTCTGACCTGATTCCTTACTACCGCCTCTCGATGAAGCCCAAGCTGGCCCGGGTGGGCGGACTCGGCGCGCTCTGGCGAGAGCCATTGGCGAAAGCGATGGCCGGCAGCGGCTTCGACGAGCCGGGAGAGATCGTGCTCGACATGCGATCCGGCTCGTACAGCTCCCTCTGGAAACCCCGTCACGCGACGCTGGTGGCGGTCCGTGGTTTCACCGAGGTCAAAGGACAGCGCAAGGCGATCTCGCACATGGCCAAGTCGATCCGCGGTGACCTCGCCAAGGTCGTTCTCGAATCACCCCGGATGCCCCACGACGTCGACGCTGTGGCCGAGGCGGCCAGCCGGGCGGGGATGCGGGTCGAAACCACCGAATCGACCATCGACATCGTCGAAGCCGGTTGAGCCTGCCCGCACCCGGCTCGTCCTATGATCGATTGACATGCCTCGCCTGAAAATCAACCTCGGAAAGCAGGGCTCCAGGGTCCGGACCAATCGGATCAAGGCGCTCGCGGGCGGCGGCGTCCTGATGGCCCTTTCGATCGTTGCCGGATTGATGGTCGGCTCTGCTTCGAATGCGGAAGTGAACGAGCCCGAGGCCCGGGTGGCCAAGGCGGTCGACCGGCTCACCGACCATGAACTGGCGGGCCAGCGGATCGTCGCGACGTTCTCCGGCACCTCGATCCCGCGTGACATCAGGCGGGGAATCCGGTCCGGCCGTCTCGGCGGGATCGTTCTCTTCGCGGAGAACATGCCGACCCGCGCAGCTGCCCGCTCGGTTACCCGTGGACTCCAGAAGATCAAGCGTCCGGCGGCACTGCGCGAGTTCCCGCTGCCGATAATGATCGACCAGGAGGGCGGCCTGGTGAAGCGCCTCGCCGGTGCACCGACCACCTCCGCCAAAGTGATGGGCAGGCGAGGGCCGAGCTTCTCGAGGACCCAGGGCAAGCGCACCGCGAAGAACCTGAAGAACGCCGGGGTGAACATCAACCTCGCCCCGGTGCTCGACGTTGCCAGGCCCGGCGGCACAATCGCCGAGACCGACCGCGGCTTCGGCCGGACGGCCGAGCAGGTATCGGCCACCGCGATTCCGTTCGCCCGCGGTCTGCAGGCGAACGGAGTCGCGGCAACCGCCAAGCATTTCCCCGGCCTCGGCAAGGCCGAGGTGAACACCGACGACGCTGTCCAGAAGATCAGGATCTCGAGGGGTGCTCTCCGCCAGGTTGACGAAGCTCCATACAAGCCCTTCATCAGGGCCGAGGGATCCCTGGTGATGGTTGGCACCGCGATCTACACGTCCTTCGGCGACAAGCCGGCAGCATTCAACAAGGCGATCGTCACTGGAGAGCTGCGAGACCGTCTGGGCTTTAAGGGGGTGACCGTCACCGACGCTCTGGAGACTGTCGCGGGGCGGGCCTTCGGCGGGTCAAAGCGGGTCGCGATCGCCGGGGCGAGGGCAGGCATGGACATGTTCCTCTTCACCCGGACGAAAGAAGCGGCAAAGGCCGAGGACGCCCTGGCCAAGCGTCTTCACAGCGGAGCACTCAAGCGGTCTTCATTCGAGGACTCGGTGACCCGAATCCTCAGGATGCGCGCCGGCTTCCCGGACTGACGGCTACTTGCCGGTCCAGCGGGGCTTCCGCTTTTCACCGAAGGCGGTGATGCCTTCGAGGAAGTCCTCGGACGAGAAACAGGACTCGCGCAGCTCGACGAGTTCCTGCTCCTGCTCGGCGGTGAGGACCGGGTTGCTGAGGATAGTCCCGATCGCCTGCTTGTTGCCTTTCATCGACAGGGGCGCGTTGGCCGCAATGCCTGCGGCGAGTTCGACCGCCGCTGCGGGGAGGTCTTCGTCGACGACCTCGTTGACGAGATTGATCCGCTCGGCTTTCGTTGCGGAAACGTTTCTGCCGGTGAAGAAGAGTTCGCGTGTCCGCGGAGCACCGATCGTCTCGATGAACCGCATCAGTCCCGTGTGGCCATAGATCAGGCCGAGCTTGGCCGGAGGCATTCCGAGCTTCGCTCCTTGCGCACTGATCCGCAGGTCACAGGTGATCGCCAGCTCGAGTGCACCGCCGAGGCAGTGACCATTCAGCGCCGCAACGGTCGGCCAGGGGAACGCATCGAGTGCCGCAAGGGCAGCGGGGAAGGGGTGGGCGACGAGTGCTTCGGCGTCCTGCTCGAAGCTTTCATCCGGGATTCCACCGATGTCATATCCGGCCGAGAAAATCGGGTCGGCACCGGTGATGATCAGGCAGCGGACCTCGATTCCCCGATCGAGCTGCGGCAACGTGGCCGTGATCGCGTCGAGGATCTCGTGGTCGAGCGCGTTCCGTTTGCTCGGGTTCGAGATCGTCAGCCGGGCGACCGCCTCGGCCGGAAAGTCGAGCTGGAGCTTCCCGGAGCCGGTCTTAACCCCGTCCATCGTGCTACTCGAGAACGATGAGGACGTCACCTTCGGTGACGGACTGACCCTCTTCGCACTTGATCTCCTTGACGACGCCGTCATCCTCGGACTCGACCGGAATTTCCATCTTCATCGATTCAAGAATCACGACTTCGTCGCCATCCTCGATCGTGTCTCCGACCGCGCAAGTGATTTTCCAGACGTTCCCAGTGATGTGAGCTTCAATGTTCGCCATAGAGCAGCAACCTTAGCCCAATAGCCGCGGGCAACGAATACCCAAAGGCCAAGACGAAGAGAAAGCACGATTTAGAAAGGACTGGCAGTGAAATTAGTCGTCAGGCGACTAATTTCACTGCCAGAAAGGGTGAAACCTTGCCTCCAGGCTCTCCCACCTGTCCGCCGGTCTAATTTCGTTGGGCTTCTGTTGATGTCTGCGAGCAAATGGGGCGGGCGCGGAGGACACAATTCCAGTCGTGCGTCTGAGGCCAACTGGAGATCGACCAAACATTGCGGTCATTGATCCGCCGTTCGCTGGAGCCTTAAGTCCGGTTCTGCCCTCTGAGGTCGATCTGGCGATAGCAAGGTTGGCCCATCGACAGTCCGGTGTCGTATCCCGACTGCAGCTGATTGATCTCGGCCTGAGTCCAGAAGCAGTTTCCAGGCGACTTTTCAAAGGTTCCCTCCATCGACTCGTTGACGGTGTTTATGCGGTCGGGCACGATCGGGTGTCCCGGGAAGGGCGATGGGCTGCCGCCTTGCTCTTTGCCGGACCGACCGCGTGTCTTTCCCACCGCACCGCTCTACTTCTATGGGGAATCGATAAGGGGCCCGGCCGGGTAGAAGTGATCAGAGATTTCAACCGCACGAATCCTCGAAGGGCCAACACCAGAGACAAATGGTTGGCCGTTCATCGGACGCGCTATCTGCCCGAGCGAGACCTGACGCGGCGCAACGGCTTTCCGGTGACAACTGTGGCACGCGCAATGCTCGACTTGACACCGAGGTTGACGGAGATCCAGCTCAGAGACTTTCTGGCGGCAGCCAAACGCAAAGGTTTGGCAAATCACGCCGACTTCGGCGACATCCTGGACCGCGGCTCGGGACACCAGGGGATTGCCAGGCTCAGGAGAGCCGTGAACGAATGGGATCCCTCAATCGCCGCCACCAAATCTAATGTCGAGGCTCTTTTTCTCCGCTTGCGCAAGAAGTATGGAATCCCGGCACCTGATGTGAACGTCGACGTTGGTGGATTCGAAGTGGACTGTCTATGGCCTGATCGGCGGGTCATCGTCGAACTGGATACCTACACGTACCACGGAGACCCGGTCGCGTTCGAGAAGGATCGCAATCGCGATCTGATCCTCGAAGGAATGGGATTTCGTGTCCTCAGGATCACGGCCGTGATGCTGGAAAACCAGGAGGAAAGGGTCATGAGCACGCTGCGAAGTCTCCTGTGTGCGTAGTTCTCGATTTCTGGCAGTGAAATTGGTCGCTCAGCGACTAATTTCACTGCCAGAACTTGGGTTGTTTGGGTCCCTCCCATATACAGTCATCACTTCATGGATGCTGCTGTGGATCGTGCGAATGGGGGATCTGAGGGCCAGGGGCTCGCCGTGCTGATTGCTGCTCGCAACGAGGCTGACTCGATTGCGGCTTCTGTTGGCTCGCTGAAGAAAACCTTTCCCGGGGCGGCGATCTGGGTCGCCGATGATGCTTCCGACGACGGGACCAACGACATCGCCCTTGCGGCCGGCGCCCAGGTGGTCCGGCGCGGGAAGGTCCATGGCAAGGGAGGCAACATGACCGCTTGCGCGGAGGCGATGCTGTCCGCTCCGGACCTGCCGAAAACCGTTCTTCTCTGTGATGCCGACCTCGCGGTCTCGGCCGGCCAGCTCGGGAGGCTGGTTGCGGCCGTCGACGAGGGCGAATGCGACCTCGCCGTCGCCGCATTCGCCAGGCGAGTCGGTGGAGGATTCGGGATAGCACTCGGGTTCTCCCGCTGGGTGATCGAGAAGCGCTGCGGCTTCCTTGCGGACGCGCCGATCTCCGGTCAGCGGGCGATGAAGGTCGACGTCCTGCGGGCCGTCCTCCCGTTCGCTCCGAAATACGGGATGGAGACCGGCATGACGATCGATGCCGTCCGTGCCGGATACAAGATCGGCGAGTACGAGCTCAAGCTCGCGCACCGCGCCACCGGCAAGACGCTCGGCGGCTTCATCCACCGCTTCCGTCAGATGGTCGACTTCGCCCGGGTCTACATTTCAAGACGATGATCCTCGCCATCGACCAGGGCACGACTGGATCTACCTGCTTCGTTTTTGACGAAGAGGGGCAGATCGCCGGTCGTGGCTACGCGGAGTTCGGCCAGCATTTCCCGAAGCCCGGCTGGGTCGAGCATGATGCGAACGAGATCTGGCAAGTAACCCGCTCGGTTGCCTTCCGGGCGCTTGCCGGTGCCGGGATCGACGGCAAACAGCTCGATGCGATCGGCATCACCAACCAGCGGGAGACGGTCGTCGGCTGGGACAGGGAGTCGGGCAAGCCGATCCACCACGCGCTCGTCTGGCAGGACCGCCGAGGCTCTGCGCGCTGCGACGAACTGCGGGAGACCGGCCATGAGCCGATGGTCCGGGAGAAGACCGGACTGGTGCTAGATCCCTACTTCTCCGCGACCAAGATCGAATGGCTGCTGAAGAACGTTGAAGGTGCCGACCGGGCCTGCTTTGGCACGGTGGACTCCTGGCTGGTCAACCGGCTCTGCGGAGAGCACGTCACCGATTACTCGAACGCCTCGCGCACCATGCTCTTCGACATCGAGAAGCTCCAGTGGGACCCTGAACTCTGTGAACTCTTCGGGGTGGACCCTTCGACCCTGCCGGAGCCACAGCCGTCGGCCGGAATCTTCGGCACCACGACGGAGTTCGGTGGCGAGGTGCCGGTGACCGGAATTGCCGGTGACCAGCAGGCGGCCCTCTTCGGCCAGGCCTGCCACCAGCCGGGGATGGGCAAGAACACCTACGGGACCGGCAGCTTCGTCCTGCTCAACTCAGGCGAAGACGTTCCCTCCCCGGGCAAGGGCCTGCTCGGCACGATCGCCTGGGGCATCGGCGATGAAATCACCTACGCGCTCGAAGCTTCGATATTCGTCACCGGAGCCGCGGTCCAGTGGTTGCGCGACGGACTCGGCGTGATCGACAAGGCAGCGGAGACCGAAGCGCTCGCTGCCTCGCTCGAAACCAATGACGGTGTGTACTTCGTCCCGGCCCTGACCGGGCTCGGTTCGCCTTACTGGGACCCATACGCCAGGGGAACGATCGTCGGGCTGACCCGGGGCACTGGCCGCGCGCACCTCGCCCGGGCCGCGCTCGAAGCGATCGCATACCAGGCAGTTGACGCGGTGAGGGCGCAGGAGGCTTCTTCCGGCCGGCGCCTGGAAGTCCTGAAGGCGGACGGTGGTGCTGTTGCCAACGGCTGGCTCATGCAGTTCCAGGCCGACCTGCTCGGCTGTCCGGTCGTTGTCCCGGAGATCCCGGAGACGACCGCGCTCGGCGCGGCGTACCTCGCGGGGGTCGGCGCCGGGAGCTGGAAGCTTGAAGAGATCCCGGCGATGTGGCGGCAGAGCCAGAGCTTCGAGCCGCGCATGTCGTCCGACCAGTCGGAGTCGCTGCTCGCCGACTGGCACAGGGCCGTTGAGCGGTCGCGCGACTGGGCAGCAGCCGAGGCGGAGTAACCTCGAATCGATCCCGGGGTTAGGGTCTGTGCCCCCATGCACGATCTGCCACCCCAGAAATACAAGGACCCGCGTCCCGCCGAGTATTTCAACAAGTTTCACGAGCGTTCCCGCACCAAGGATCCGAACTGGGTTTACGAACTTGTGCGGGGAACCCTGACCCCGGTCGCTGTAATCCTCTACCGGACCAGGGCGATCGCCACCGAGAATGTTCCGGCCCAAGGCGCGGTGCTCATCGCCCCCAATCACTTCAGCCAGATGGACCACTTCTTCGTCGGGGTATACCTCCGGCGGAAGATGCGGTTCATGGCCAAGTCCCAACTCTTCGGCCCGCCTGTCCTGACTCCGATCTTCAGCCACGGCGGGGTCTTTCCGATCCGCCGGGGATACAAGGACGAAGCTGCCTTCAGGACCGCCTATTCGATTTTCGATCGCGGCGGATCGGTTCTGGTTTACGCCGAAGGCGGGCGTTCCCGGACCGGTGGTCTGGGTGATCCCAAGCCGGGCATCGGCAAGATCGCGCTCGAATCCGGAGTGCCGGTTGTTCCTGTGGCGATCTTCGCTACCCGCTCGAAGCGTCCGTGGAAGAAGTTCACCTTCCCCAAGGTGTCGGTTCAGTTCGGGGAGCCAATCACTTTCACGCCGATCGAAGAACCGACCCGCGAACAGCAGATGGATGTCTCCTACAAAGTCTTCGAACAGGTCAGCCGGATGTACGAAGGCCTGAAGGAAAAGGGCTGGCGTCAGGTGAGGCGGGAACTGCGCGAGCAGAAGAAGCTGGAAACCGGCGATGCCGGTACCGGCAAAGGCTGAGTCCTAGTCGAACTTCTCGGGAGCGTTCTTGTAGAACTCGGCGTCGTGCCCGGGGGTGATCACGACGCCGGGGTACTGGCTGTGGAAAAGTCTGAGTTCCTGGATGCTCCGCTTGTAGTTGTGCCGGTCGAAGGCCACGCCTGCCAGGTCGGAACCGGGCTCGAGCTGCTTCTCGAGATAGATCGCATCACCGGCGATGACCATGTCCCGCGATTTGAGCCGGACGATCACCGACTGGTGCCCGGCCGAATGACCGGGGGTTGATGCAAGGCGGACGGAGCCGTCGCCAAAGAGGTCGATCGTGCGGCCGAAGGTCGAGTACGAGCTGACGTTGTCGCCATCGAAGCTCACCGTCCGGAAGTCGAAGGTGTAGTCGAACTGGGGACGGTGGTAGCCCCGCCTGAACGGGAAGGACCCGGTTGTCGCGGCTTCCCATTCGGGAGCGGTGACGATGAAGGTCGCGTCGGGGAAGTCGGCCAGTGCCGAAGCGTGGTCGGTGTGGAGGTGGGTCATGATGACCAGCCGGATCGAACCCGGGTCGACACCCTTGGAGCGCAACTGCGCCGAAACGTCGTCGCCATGAGAGAGCTGCGGCTTGGAGAGCCAGGTCCCGAATCGACCGAGGTTCTGGACCGGATCGGTGGCGATCGAAGGGTGGAGGCCGGTATCGACCAGGATCGGACCGACCTTCGGATGGCGGATCAGGAATGCCGGTACCGGGCAGGGGGTGTTCTCGCCGCGCGCCGCCCGCAGGATCTTGAGTGAGCCGACCTCGCCGTCGGGACTCGACATGATGATGTCCGGCGTACTGAAGGTTCCGGTGACCATCGGCTCGACCGTGACCACGGAATCGGGCGCGCCCCCGGGCAGCGGAGTTTCCAGAAGTCGTGGTTCAGCCTGCACTGACATTCTGCGACCCTACTGCGGAGCGCTACGCCGGTAGGGTTCGGCTCAGATCATGGGCGAATCTTTACGATCACGAATTTTTCGGGATGACCTGCTGAAGGGCAGGATCATCGTGATATCCGGCGCTGGAACCGGCCTCGGCCGGGAGACTGCCCTGGAGATGATCCGGCTCGGTGCAGTCGTGATCGGCTGTGGACGGCGGGTGGAGCCACTCGCGGAGACCGCCGGGCTCGCCGAAGACCTTCCCGGAAGCTTCGAGCATGCCGAGCTTGACATTCGCGACGACGAAGGCGTGGACAAGTTCTTCGACGGTGTGGTCGAGCGGCACGGCCGCATCGACACTCTGGTCAACAACGCCGGCGGCCAGTTCCTGAGTCCGGCCGAGATGATCACTCCGAAGGGATTCCGTACGGTGATCGAGCTGAACGTCACCGGAACCTGGTTGATGACCCACGCCGCGGCGACCAAAGCTTTCATCCCCCAGGAGAGCGGTGCGATCCTCAGCGTCACCCTTTCGCCCCACAACGGCATGCCCGGCATGGTTCACTCCGGTGCGGCCCGGGCGGCCGTCGAGAACATGACGAAGACCCTCGCCACCGAGTGGTCTCGATTCGGGATCCGCACCTGCGCGATCGCCGCCGGCCAGTTCGCGACTGACACTTTCGTCAACAAGTACCCGAAAGAAATCGTCGATTCGGTCGATCACACGATCCCCATGGGGCGGGTCGGGGAATCCGAAGAGATGGCCTGGCTCCTGACGTTTCTTGCCAGTGATGCCGGGGCATTCCATTCGGGGTCGGTCGTCACCCTGGACGGCGCCCGTGACAACTGGTTCGGCCCCTGGCCACCTTCGGCGATCGTCGGTGACAGCGGTCAGCCGCTTTCCGAAGAACGCAAGTAGGGAAACAAAAAGAGCCCGCCGGCTGGCGAGCTCTTTTCGGCGATGCGACTCAGGGGTGAATCAGGTGTACATACCGCCGAACTGACCGCCGGTCACGTTCAGGACCTGGCCGTGAACGTAGTCAGCGAGGTTCGAGGCGAGGAATACGACGGGTCCAGCGGCCTCTTCCGGCGTTGCCGGACGGCCGAGCGGGATGATCATCGAGGCCATCGCGCGCATCTGCTCGGGGATGCCGAGCTGGATGTCGGATCCATCGGGCGCCTTGACCGACTCGCCGCCTTCTTCCTTGGCAGCGGTCAGACGGGTTTCGACAAAACCGAAAGCGACCGCGTTCACGTTGATCTTGAACTGGCCCCACTCCTTGGCGAGGGTCTTGGTCATACCGACGACGGCTGACTTGCCGGCGCTGTAGTTGACCTGGCCGGCGTTGCCCATCGTGCCCGAGATCGACGAGATGTTGATCAGCTTGCGGAAGACCTCCTGGCCTTCGGCGGCTTCGGCCTTGGCCGCTTCCCGCCAGTGGGGCGCAAGCGCACGGGCGACGCGGAACGGCACGATCGTATGGATGTCGAGCATCGCCTGGAACTGCTCGTCGGTCATCTTGTGAGCGACTCCGTCCCAGGTGTAGCCGGCGTTGTTGACAACGATGTCGACAGTTCCAAAGGCCTCATTCGCGGTCGCGACGAGTTCCTCGGCGGCTTCCGGCTTGGTCATGTCGCCGGCGTACACGGCGGTCTCTCCGGCGATCTCGGATGCAGCCTGCTCGGCGGCGTCGGCGTCAAGGTCGTTGATCAGCACTTTCGCGCCGTTGGCCGCAAACATCTCGGCGGTCGCCCGGCCGATTCCGCGAGCGGAACCGGTGACGATCGCGCTCTTTCCTTCCAGAAGTCCCATCAGATTGATCTCCTTGTCAGATTGATTCTGCGGACTATAGGTTGAATTGAGGCTCAAAAGCAGCCGCTTGCAAAGGTTCACCAAGGTTGACAGGGCATATTTGTTCCATCTACGGCCTCTTCGGGCTCGGAGGTAGGGTCGAGGGTGCACGGTCCAACAACCCGGAGGTTCCAGTGAAGGTCCTGGTCGGTTTCAGAGAGTTCATCGCGAGAGGCAACGTCGTCGATCTTGCCGTCGCGGTAGTAATCGGAGCCGCGTTCACCGCGCTCGTCACTTCGATGGTCGAAGACCTGCTGACGCCAATCATCGCCGCGTTCATCGGCGAGCCGGACTTCTCGGCACTCTCGTTCTCGATCAACGGCTCGGAGTTCACCTACGGCAACTTCATCAACGCGCTGATCGCCTTCCTCTCCGTGGCCGCCGCCGTTTACTTCTTTGTGGTGGCGCCGATGAACGCCTACAAGGAGCACCGGGCCGAGGAGGATGAGGCGACCCACCGCGACTGCCCTGAATGCCTTTCCGAGATCCCGGTGGAGGCAACCCGGTGCGCCCACTGCACGACCCAGCTGGTTCCCGCATGAACCCGCGCATTCGGGTCGCGAAGGTCGACGCGGCGGTTTACGCAGGTCTGCAGCGGATGAGCGAACGGGCCGAGAGCAGCGCCCTGGCTGCGGGACTGGACCCCAAGCTGATCGAGCTGCTGAAGATGCGTGCCTCCCAGATCAACGGATGCGCATTCTGCATGGACCTCCACACCAAGCAGGCACTCGAGGCGGGGGAGACCGTCGCTCGGCTCGCTGTGCTGTCGGCCTGGCGCGAGACCGAATGGTTCACTGAAGAAGAGATGGCGGCGCTCGAACTGGCCGAAGCGGTCACCGAGATCTCGAAAGGCACACCCTCCGACGAAAACTACGAGCGAATCGTGTCCGTACTCGGCGAGGAGAAGTATTCAGCCGCCTTCTGGGTGGTCAATGTGATCAACGCCTTCAACCGGTCGGCGATCACCAGCCACGTCTACGTCGGGCCCGGGCGGACCTGAGGAACAAGGATCGGGTCCTGACGCCTTGTATCCACGCTTCGCGCGGATTCAAGGCGGCGAGACCCTAGGGGACGAGTGTCGATGGGTTGGCGTTCTTCTTGAGCAGGTTCGAGAGGTAGATCACGATCTTCTCGTCGCCGAAGTTGTTGGCCCGGTGGATCGTGGTCGGCTGCTCGACGATCCACTGACCCGCCTTGATCTTGCCGGTCTGACCGGCCTTGATCCGTCGGACGACGGTGCCGTCATCACCCGGGCCGGTCATTACCTTGACCCCGCCGTCCCGCACGGTGTAAGTCAAAGTTCCGCTCTGGATATAGGAAACCTGCGTGCCTTCGTGGTAGTGGAGCGGGATCTTCGCGCCCGGCTGAATGACTACACGGGAGAGGCCGAGGGCGCGTTCGGGAGCGCCGATCGGACCCACCGTACGGGCCAGCGAGTTGTACTTCGGCGGAGGCGGGTCGGTGAAGGCAGAAACAGCAATGGCGCCAATTCCACCGCCTACGGCGAAGATCGCCAAGGAGGCGAGGGACAGCTTGAGAAGACGCGAGCGCTCTGACATTGCGAAGAGAGTACGGGGCCTACAGGCCGTAGGAGCGGCCGATTACTTCCAGCATGATTTCGTCGGTTCCGGCTCCGATGCGGTTGAGGCGCATGTCGCGGTAGTGACGCTCGACCTCGTATTCCTTCATGTAGCCGTATCCACCGTGGATCTGGATCGCATCGTCAGCTACCTCACAGGCCATCTGGGACGAGAGCATCTTCGCCATCGAGATCTCGCGCACCGGGTACTCGCCGTTGTTGACGCGCCAGGCGACGGAGTAGGTGAACTGCTTCGAGGCTTCGATCTTGGTTGCCATCGCGGCGATCTTGTGACGGATCGTCTGGAACTTGCCGATCGGACGACCGAATGCCTGGCGGTCAAGAGCGTATTCGATGGTCGTCTCGAGCAGGCGTTCGGCACCGGCGTGGGACCCGGCGGCGGCGACCAGCCGTTCTCCCTGAAGCTCCCAGCTGATGTGGTAGAAGCCCTTGCCGACCTGGCCGAGGACCGAGTCAGCGGGGACCCGGAAGTCCTCGAAGGCGAGCTCGCCCGTGTCGGACGCGTGCATGCCCATCTTCTCGAGGTTCGAGGTGACGGAGAAGCCGGGAAGGTCGTTGCCGTCCTCGTCGCGGATGTCGATCAGCAGCAGTGAGATGCCGTCGTGGGCCTTGCTCGGATCGGTTTTCACGACCAGCACCATGAAGTCTGCCCGGGCGGCGTTGGTGATGAAGGTCTTGGCACCGTTGATCACGTATTCGTCGCCATCGAGGATGGCCGTGGTGCGGATGCCTGCGACGTCGGATCCGGCGCCGGGCTCGGTGATGCCGAGCGCGCCGATCCTGGTGCCCTGGATTCCGGGAACGAGGTACTTCTGCTTCTGCTCTTCGGTACCGAGCAAGTGGACCGGTGGCAGGACCATGTCGGTCTGAACGGCAAAGCCCATGCCGAGTCCGCCGGAACCGGCGTAGCTGAGGGCTTCGGCGCGGACCAGTGAGTAGAAGTAGTCGCCACCCTGTCCTCCGTACTCCTCGGGGAAGCAGAGTCCGAGATAACCGAGTTCTCCAGCGCGTTCGATCGCCGAGTCCGGCCACTTGGTCTCTTCCCACTCGTTGCGGTGGGGGTGAAGTTCTTTTTTGGCCCAGGCTTCCATCGACTCGCGCAGGTCCTCGTGCTCCTGGGTGAAGATGAAGTGCTTCTGGCCAGCTTCGAAATCGGGCTTGATGACGGTTTCAGTCACGGTTCGTGGTTCCTTTGGTCAAGGGCATATTGCTTCGGGCAAAGTAGAGAGTAACACTTCTTACTCCTTATTTACTGGTATGTTTGCTTTCACCATGACTGAACCCAGCCAGACCTTCGAAAAGATCCGATATGAAGTCGCCGATCACGTGGCCACGATCACGCTCGACGACCCCGACACCCGCAACGCGCTCTCCGACCAGATGCTGTCCGAATTGCTCTCGGCCCTGGCCCTGGCCAAGGACGACTATGGCGTCCGCGTAGTGGTTCTGGCTTCGTCCAACGAGAAGGTCTTCTCGGCGGGAGGCAACCTCGCCGGATTCGGAGGCGACAGCGGCACGGTCGAGAAATTCACCGGCGCCTCGCTCTTCACCGACACCTTCAAGGCGTTCGGCGAACTGGGCAAGCCTTCGATCGTTGCCGCTCAGGGCCACGTGCTCGCCGGCTCACTCGGCCTCGCCCTTTCCTGCGACCTGATCCTCGCTTCCAGCGACGCGACCTTCGGCACGCCCGAGATCACGGTCGGACTCTTCCCGTTCATGATCATGGCGCTGATCTACCGGAACGTCGGCCGCAAGAAGACCAACGAGATGCTGCTGCTCGGTGAGCGGATCTCGGCCGATGAAGCACGCGATGCAGGCATCGTCAACAAGGTGGTCCGGCCGGAACTCTTCGAGGACAATCTCAATGCCTGGACCAAGCTCCTGGCAGAGAAGTCTCCACTGATCATGCGCCTCGGCAAGGACGCGATGTGGCGCCAGATGGACATGCCGCTGGTCGAGGCCCTCGACTACCTGCGCTCCCAGCTTGCGATCGAGCTTTCGACTGAAGACGCGATCGAAGGCGTCACTGCCTTCTTCGAAAAGCGCGAGCCCGAATGGAAGGGACGTTGATGGACGAACAAGAAGTACCGGCTGAACAGCCGGTCAACCTGCTTCCCGGCACCGCACCGCTAGCCGATCTGACCGAGCAGCTCCACGATCGTCGTGCCAAGGCTCATCTCGGTGGCGGCCTCAAGAAGATCGAGGCCCAGCACGAGCGTGGCAAGCTGACCGCCCGTGAGCGCCTCGACCTGCTGGTCGACGAAGGAACCTTCTGCGAGATCGGCATCCACGGCCGGCCGCACTACTCGCAGCCCGCCCTCAAGGACAAGGACGCGCCCGCCGACGGCGTGGTCACCGGCTGGGGCGACGTCGATGGCCGCACCTGCGCGATCGTCGCTTACGACTTCACCGTGATGGCCGGCTCGATGGGCCAGACCGGAGAGGTCAAGGTGACCCGGATCCGCGAGATCGCGTTGCAGAAGCGCATGCCGCTCATCTGGTTGCTCGACTCAGCCGGAGCGAGGATCCAGGAAGCCGCCGGATCGCTTTTCGCCGGCTCGGGGCACCTCTTCCGCGAAGAAGTCCAGATGTCGGGAGTCATTCCAATGGTCGCCGCGATGATGGGTCCCTGCGCCGCGGGCACCGCTTACATCCCGGGTCTCTCCGACTTCGTCCCGATGGTCGTCGGCGCGGGAGCCATGGCGCTCGCCGGACCTCACCTGGTCAAGGCGGTCACCGGCGAGGAAATCGAGATGGAGGACCTCGGTGGCGCGAAGATCCACTGCCGCAAGTCCGGTGTCGGAGACCTCGAAGTCAAGGACGATCCGGAATGCATCGAGTCGATCAAGAAGTATCTCTCCTACTTCCCTTCGAACTGCGAGGAGAAGCCGCCGGTTATCGAGTGCGACGACCCCGAAGATCGCGGGTCGGACCGCCTCCTGGAGATTATTCCCGAGTCCTCACGCACCCCGTACGACATGTACGAGGTGATCAAGGAAATCGCCGACGACGGCGACTACTTCGACATCAAGCCGAAGTGGGCCAAGTCGCTGATCACCTGTTTCGCCCGTTTCGGGGGCCAGCCGGTCGGCATCGTTGCCAACCAGCCGAAGCAGGTCGGTGGAATCCTCGACGTGGACTCCGCCGACAAGGCTGCACGGTTCATCAATCTCTGCGACGCCTTCAGCATTCCGCTGCTCTTTCTGCAGGACGTGCCGGGCTTCATGGTCGGCTCCAAGGTCGAGCAGCAGGGCATCATCCGCCACGGCGCGAAGATGCTCTACGCCGTGTCCCGGGCGACCGTGCCGAAGATCACCGTGCTGGTGCGGAAGGCCTACGGCGCTGGTTACTACGTGATGTGCGGCCGGGCCTACGAGCCCGACCTGATCGTCGCCTGGCCCGGAGCCGAGATCTCGGTCATGGGCGCCGAAGGCGCGGTCAACATCATCGGCCGCGGGGCGATCGACGCTTCGGACGACCCGGAGGCCACCCGCGAGGCGATGCTGAATGCGGTCCGCCAGCAGATCGACCCTTACATCGCAGCAGGCAACGCGATGATCGACGACATCATCGACCCGCGTGAGACCCGCCAGACGATCATCAACGGCCTGCGCATGTCCCGGAACAAAAAGGTCGAAAGGCCGTGGAAGAAGCATGGAGTGATGCCCGTATGAAGACACCAATTGACAATATTGCCGGTCTGAAGGGCGATCATGAGTCATTTTGATGATCCGGTAATCATCAGCAACTCCATCTCCGGAGTCATCGCCAACCGTGACCAGTGCCCGGCGATTCCGTACACGCCGGAGGAGTACGCCTCCGAGGCGCGGCGGGTCGTCGACGAAGGCGCTTCGCAGATCCACATCCACGCCCGCAAGCCCGACGGAACCCCGTCCTGGGACACCGAGGACTTCGCCGCGATCACCGAGGCGATCCGTTCCGAGGTTGGTGACGTGATCATCAACTACTCGACCGGGGCGATCGGCGTTCCGATGGAGCAGCGGATCGAATACCTGAGGGCCTGCAAGCCGGACGTCGCTGCGCTCAACATGAGCTCGATGAACTACGCAAAGTATTCGCGGCGCCGCAAGGAGTTCGTCTTCAAGGCGGTCTTCGAGAACAGCTTCGACACGATCATCGAATTCATCACGGCTATGAACGAGTTCGGGATCCAGCCCGAGCACGAATGCTTCGATGCCGGTCACGTCGCCAACGTCGACCCCCTGATCGACATGGGCCTGCTCAGCGGCCCGCTTCAGATCTCCCTGGTCATGGGTGTCACCGGTGGCATCCGGCCGACTCCTCGAAACGTCGAGGTGATGGCCGATCAGATCCCGGGAGGCTCCGAGTCTGAGCACAACTGGCAATGCATCGGCATCTCCCGCGACCAGTGGAAGCTTCTCGGAGCCGCGGTCATGCTCGGTGGCAACATCCGCGCCGGGGTGGAGGACAACCTCTACCTGCCGGACGGCTCGATGTGCCGTTCGAACGGGGACCTGATCGCCAAGGCCCGCGAGATTGCCGAGAACGCCGGCCGCAAGGTCGCGACCGTGGCCGAGGCCCGCAAGATGCTCGGCCTGCGCGAGACCGCAGCGGCCTGATCGGGGACCGGCCCACGACCATGGCCCAGCCCGCAGACATGCCGCTCGACGGCATCCGAGTTCTCGACCTGACCCGGCTGCTGCCGGGCGGGTTCTGCTCGCAGTGGCTGGCCGACTTCGGCGCTGAGGTAATCAAGGTCGAAGACACCGGAGCCGGTGATTACATCCGCTTCGCCCCGCCGTACTACGAGGCCGCGCCCGGGGAGGACGAAGCCGAAATCGTCAGCACCCGCTCGGCGCTCTACCTTTCGCTCAATCGCAGCAAGCGCTCGATCCGGATCGACCTCAAGTCGGACACCGGCCGGGAAGCCTTCCTGCGGCTGGTCGAGACCGCCGACGTGGTGCTCGAAGGCTTCCGGCCGGGAGTCATGGACCGGCTAGGTGTCGGTTACGAGACCCTGATCGAAACCAATCCGGCCCTGGTCTACTGCGCGATCACGGGCTACGGCCAGGACGGTCCGAACCGTGATCGGGCAGGCCACGACCTGAACTACCTCGGCTCGACCGGGCTGCTCGACATCACCGGCCAGAAGGGCGGGCCGCCGATTCAGCCGGGCGCGCAGATCGGTGACCTCGGAGGCGGCGCAATGACCGCGGCCTTCGGCGTGATGACCGCGCTCTTCGCAAAGGAGCGGACCGGCAAGGGTCAGATGGTCGACATCTCGATGACCGACGGTGCGATGTCCTGGCTGGCGATGGTCGCCGGGGCCCACTTCGCCGACGGCGGTGTGCCGCAACGCGGTGAGGTCCTCCTCGGCGGCGGCGTCGTCTGTTACCTGCCCTATGAAGCGGCCGATGGCTGGGTTTCCTGCGGCGCGCTTGAGCCCAAGTTCTTCAAGGCACTCTGCGACGGGGTGGGCAGGCCGGAGCTGGTCGAGCATCAGTTCGACCCGCCCGGCGGTCCCGGCTGGGAGAAAGTCGCCGAAATCTTCAAGGTGAAGACCCGCGCCGAATGGCAGGCCTTCAACGACGAGCACAACTGCTGCATCGAGCCGATTCTCGATGTCCAGGAAGCGCTCGAATCCGACCTCGCCCGCGAACGCGGCATGGTCGTCGAGTTCGA
Organism: Solirubrobacterales bacterium; assembly: GCA_051306195.1. Taxonomy (GTDB): domain Bacteria; phylum Actinomycetota; class Thermoleophilia; order Solirubrobacterales; family 70-9; genus 67-14. The sequence continues at coordinate 32,044 of JBPPMT010000030.1, read as the reverse complement.
CCAGCCCGGGATCGGACCAGTTCGCCAGGTCGGCAATCCGGTCAAGCTTTCAGAGACCCCGGCCAGGGCACCGGGCCCGGCACCGGTAGCCGGCGCCGATACCGCCGACGTGCTGGCCGAGGCCGGACTAAGCCGCGAAGAAATCGATGCGCTTCTCGAATCGGGTGCGATCAGTGGACCCGGCGGAGGATCGTCCGAAGGCATCGGATTCCGCGCGTGAGCACGGAAACGAACACTGGAGCTGCCGCCGCAGAGAAGCTGCTCAAGATGTCGGAGCTGGTCGAGGCCTCGGGTGTTCCCGGGGCGACGATCAAGCACTACCTGCGTGAGGGCCTGCTCCCCGAACCGGTCAAGACGAGCCGCAACATGGCCTACTACCGGCCGGAGACAGTCGAGCGGATCGAGATGATCAAGCGGCTTCAGGAAGAACGTTTCCTTCCGCTCAAGGCGATCAGGTCGATCCTGGCTGAGGATCCGGAACAGGCCCGGGCGATGCTCGACGTCGAGGACCGCATCCTCGAGCGGGCGCTCGCCAAGGAGCGAACCCGGACCAGCGCCGCCGAAGTCCGCCGGACGTACGGCGTCCCGGAGGAGGCGCTCGACCGCCTCGCCGAGATCGGAATCCTCGACCCCAACTCCCGCGGTTATTCGCCCTCCGACGTTGCGATCATCGAATCGATGTCGAGGTTCCGGGCCGGTGGATACGACGAGAAGATCGGGTTCACGGTTTACGACACCCTGCGTTACAAGCGGGCACTGGAGTCACTGGTGAAGGAAGAAGTCGACGTCCTGATGGAACGCCTCGAGGGCGAGATGCCGCCGGACAAGGCGGTCGAACTGATCGAAGCAGGTGCCGAGCCGCTCAAGGACCTGATCGCCGCCCTTCACACCAAGCTGATGGTCGAGGAAGTCGAACGCCGGCGCTAAGCCTGTTCTGGCTCGGCGATTGACTTACGGTCGGCGTCGGCGTCGTTTGCCCCGGGGCCCGCGTGCTCGAACTCGAAAGTTCCGCGGGTCACTGAGAGGATCTGCTCGGCCAGCCGGGCGCCGTCGTTCGTATCGATCGGTGTGGCGATGATCCTCAGGACGACTTCGTCGCGGTCGATCTCGTCCAGCCAGATGGTCGGCGGACGCCTGGTCGGCACGGTGATCGCCTGAGAGAGCATCTCCTGGACCTTCGCCGGACTGACGTGGCTGTCGAACCGGGCACGAACGTCAATCCCGTCCGGCTCGATGAGCGGCACGACGGCGCAGTTCAGGATCACGTTGTTCGGCACCATCATCCGGTCCTCACCGTTGAGGATCGAGGTGTAGAAAAGACCGAGCGAGCTGACCGTGCCTTCCACCGACCCGGCCAAGGGACCACCTGTCAGTCGCACCCGCTGGCCTACCTGGAACGGCCGTGTGCTCTGAAGGACGACCCCCGCGAACACATTGCCGAGGGTTTGCTGGGCGGCAAGACCGAGAACGACCGCGGTGAACGCGCCACCGACTGCGAGGGTGCTCGTCTTGACTCCCGCGATGTGGAGCGCGACGACCGCGACCATGATGATCGTGACCAGACGGATCGCGAACCCGACCGTGCCGGCGGTACCGGGATCCATCCGCTTGAGGATCGTCGGGGTGATCGTTCGACCGAGCGCGGCGGCGAAACCCCAGCCGAAAGCAAAGAGCAGAAGTGCCGTGACGATGCGGGCCTCGGTGTCATAGTCCCCGGCGATCTGCTCGCGATGGTTGAATGCGATCAGCACTCCGGTTATCAGTACCGCGAAAAGGATCAGCTTCGGCCAGGCACGGCCCTGCCGGGCGGCTATGACCTCATCGCCGAGTCCGGCTTCGTGCCAGGCGTCGGTCCGCGTCTCGAACATCCAGCGGGGCATTTGCCCGGCGGGCTTCAACTTGGGCTTCTTTTCTTTCTCTTTCATCGGCCAGACACCTTAATGCTCCTCGTAAGGGCAGCGTAAACGGGGGTTGTAAACACCCCTTGCAATGCGCGAGACTCTGTGCGGAGGCTCGAATGAAGTTCAAGACAGGGAGAAGTCCGATGAACCGGGTGTCGATTCGCTTGACGGGTGTGACGCTCGCTTCGCTAGCGGCAATTCTGTTGGTCGCACCCGCATCGATCGCCGGGGGGGATGTGGGGCCCGGCCCGGAATCAGCGGATGCCGCAACCTCGCATGCCGTGCCGCTTTCCGAGTACCGGAACGAGTCGCTTTCGATCCGGGAGTCGCTCCGTCGCGCCGTCCCCGCGAAAGCACCTGACTTCATCGAACCGAGCACTGCCGGGCCCGGAAAACCGCCCGCTGCCACCGGGGATCCTTTCGGCGTTCCGGGAACCCGGGCGGCGGGAGCAAGTCCCCGGGGGGCGAAACTTTTTGCCCGGACCAGCGCGGTCCGGGACCCGTACTGGCCACTCGGGGCGCTCGATTACCCGAACCGGATGGTGGGGTTGCTCCTGTTCAATAGCGGCGGTTCGTCTTCCTGTTCGGCGGCCGTGACTTCCGGTGCGTCGGGCTACGCGGTGCTGACGACGGCGGGGCATTGTGTCTACGACATCGAAACTGACCGGTGGAGCTCGAGGATGAGGTTCTGCCCCGGCTACAGGCGCGGCTGCCGGATGGGCTGGTGGAAGGTCCGCTGGATGACCACGACCAATACCTGGGTCAACGGTGTGACCGAGACAGGCGTGCGCGTCTGGGACCGCTCGGTCGATGATTTCGCGGTTGTCACCCTGCGCAAGAACCACCGCGGCTCGATCGGCAGGATCACCGGGTATCAGGGCATCAACTTCAACATTGGCACGGGAAAGAACCGGCTTTCCCTCGGATATCCGGCTCCCGACAGGGACTCGCCCTACTACTACGACGGAGAACGACTTGCCTACTGCATGGGCTACGACCGGCTGTATCGGGGAGAACTGAGCATCCCCTGCACGATGACTGGCGGGTCGAGCGGTGGCCCGTGGGTGACCGACTGGGACGAGGACTACATCGGCTACGTCAATTCGGTGAACAGCACCGGTCCGAATACCCGCATGGTGGGGCCGTACTTCGACGACGAGGAGAGAAGCGCCTGGGTCGCCGGCTCCAAGCGGTAGCGGCGGCGAAACGGCCAACAAGCGATATGCTCCGACCGCTCCTTTATATGAGGAAGGAGTGTTGTAGGGGAACAGGGGGTGGCCGCTGCCACCAAGATTCTAGGAGAGGAAAGCGTTTTGAAGCTGATCCGTTTGCTGGTTGCCGTCATGGCCATGTCTTTGGTCTTCGGTGCCGGTACTGCCAATGCCGCAACGCCCAGCATCGCCAAACAGGCGAAGCAGAAGTGCAAGAAGAAGAAGGGCAAGGCAAAGAAGAAGTGCGTGAAGAAGCAGACCAAGCGCCTCAAGGCCAAGGCCGAGCGTGAACGTCAGCACGAACTGAAGACTCCCAGGGTCACGATTCGTACGACCGAGTACGGCATCCCCAGGATCGTCGCCGACTCCTACCGAGGTCTCGGCTACGGATACGGCTACTCGCTGGCCAAGGAGAACATCTGCTCGATGGCCGACATCTACACCACCAACCGTGGTGAGCGTTCCAAGTACTTCGGCCCCACCGGCGAATGGCAGCTGACCGGAAACGGCATCGTCTACAACAACCTCGACGCCGACTTCGCCCACAAGCGGGTCATCGAGGAAAAGACGATCGAGAGGCTTCTGAAGATGGATGCGCCCCAGGGCCCGAAGCCCCAGGTGCGTGAAGTCGTCGACGGCTACGTCAAGGGTTACAACCGCTGGCTCAAGCAGACCGGCGTCAACAAGATCCAGGACGTGACCTGCAAGGGTGAGCCCTGGGTCAAGCCGATCAACACGATGGATGTCTACCGCCGGTTCTACGAACTCGGAACCCTGGCTTCTGCCGGCGCCGCAGTTGACGGAACGGCGACCGCCTCACCCCCGATCGACATGGCATCCGCCGACGCCGACAGCGCCCCGGAGCCGACCAAATCTGACTTCGAGGAACTCGGCGACGGGCTTGACCCCGAAGTCGGCTCGAACGCCGTTTCACTCGGATCGGAAGCGACGACGACCGGTAAGGGAATGCTCTTCGGCAACCCGCACTTCCCGTGGTCGGGCACCGAGCGCTTCTTCCAGGCCCAGCTCACGATTCCGGGCAAGATCAACGTCAGTGGTGGCAGCCTGCTGGGTGCACCGGTGGTTCTCATCGGTCACACCCAGAACATGGCCTGGAGCCACACGGTCTCGACCTCGCGTCGATTCCTGACCTATCGCGAGACTCTGGTCCCCGGTGACCCGACCTCGTACCTGGTCGATGGCCAGCCGGTCAAGATGAAGTCGACCGAGGTGACTGTCGACGTCAAGCAGGAAGACGGCACGATCGAGCCGGAGACCCGCACGCTCTACTCGACCAAGCACGGACCGATCACCAATTCGATCCAGAAGCAGCCGTTGTTCGGCTGGACCGATGAATTCGCATACGCGCTGAGGGATCCGAACTCGGACGGCCTGCGCTTCATCAACCATTTCTTCGACGCCAACCGTTCGGAGAGTGTGAGCGATCTGGTCAAGACGCTGAAGAGGAATCAGGGCGTGCCGTGGGTCAATACGATCGCCGCTGACTCCAAGGGCAACGCGCTCTACGCCGACATCTCGGTCACCCCGGATGTCACGCCCGAGCGCTTCACCGAGTGCAACACCCCAGGGCTCGGCGACGTTGCCTGGGGCGCGGCCAAGGTTGCCGTCTTCGATGGCAGCGACTCGTCGTGCGATCCGCAGCTGCAGCCCGGTGCGGTGGCCAAGGGCATCCTTTCGCCCAGCCAGATGCCCCTTCAGATCCGCAAGGACTACGGCTCGAACATGAACGACAGCTACTGGCTGTCCAACCCCGAGTCTCCGCTCGAGGGCTTCGCGCCGATCATCGGTGACGAAGGCACACCACGGGCCCTCAGGACCCGTAACGGCCTCGTTCAGATTGAAGAGCAGCTCGCGGGCGGCGGCAAGTTCGACCTGCCGAGGGTCCAGGAGTTCATCACCAACAACCGCAACTACAGCGGTGAGCTGCTGGTGGACGACATGGTGACTTATTGCCAGGCCAATCCGGTCATCAACGCGGTTGACGTCTCTGCCGGTTGTACGGCACTCGACAACTGGGACAAGACCGAGGGCCTCGATTCCCCCGGTTCGTTGCTCTGGCGAGCAGTCATGTCGCGCCTGCCGGGCTCGGCAGACCGGTACGTGACTCCGTTCGATCCGGCCGATCCGGTTCACACACCCAAGGGTCTGAAGACCTCGAACGTGGATGTCCAGGAGGCGCTGTCAGAGGCGGTCACTTACCTGACCGGCTTCGGCATCCCGGTGGATGCCAAGTACGGGGACTACCAGTACGTCACGAAGAACGGGGTGAAGATCCCGATCCCTGGTGGCTTCGGTGGACACGGCGTGTTCAATGTGATCTCCGCGGTGGAGAACGAAGCTACCGGTCAGTACGACTCGATCAGGCACGGCTCGAGCTTCATTCAGGCCGCTTCGCTCACCGGAGCGAAGTGTCCGACGGTGAAGACGATCCTCACCTACTCGCAGGCAGCGACCAACGTCAAGTCGAAGCACTACTCCGACATGACCAAGCTGTTCTCGCAAGGCAAGTGGGTCAACGACCGATTCTGTGTCAGCCAGCAGAAGAAGTCACCTGACCTTCAGGTGAAGAACCTGAACGGTGGCGCCAAGGCAGTGAAGAAGGGCTTCTAGCAAGCGAAGCTGTGCCCGGGTCGGTCATGCCGATCCGGGCGCTTGCTTCACCCACTGCAAGCCCCGTGTCAGTCGCATCAATTGCGGCGTGATACTTATACTGGGAGCTGATTGACGTGTCAATCAACTCCAACATGAGAGCCGCCGTCGTACAGATGAATTCAACCGCCGACCGGGATCGCAACCTCGAGGTTGCCGAGCGCCTGGTCCGGGCATCCGCATCGGATGGTGCGGCGCTGGTCGTCCTGCCGGAGAAGTGGCCGCTTATGGCCGCCGGCGAAGTACTGGTCGCCGGCAGCGAGCCAATCGACGGGCCCGCGATGAGCGCCGCCGGTGGTTGGGCAGCTGAACTCGGAATCAATCTCCAGGCCGGAAGCTTCACTGAGTCGGCAGAGGGTGACGGGCTGCCGACGAACACCGCGGTGATGTTCTCCCCGGAGGGGGAAGCCACCGCGACCTACCGGAAGATCCACATGTTCGACGTCGATGTCGGTGGGGTCGAATACCGCGAGTCTTCCTTCGAGCAGGCCGGCGAGGAGACCACCGTCGTTTCCGCCGGTGAAGCCACGGTCGGTATGACTATCTGTTACGACCTTCGATTCCCTGAGCTCTTCCGCGCGCTGCTGGATGAAGGCGTCGACACTTACACGGTGCCTTCGGCCTTCACGGCGACCACCGGTCGTGACCACTGGGAGACCCTGGTCCGCGCCCGGTCGATCGAGAACCAGGCGTTCGTGATTGCCGCCAATCAGGTCGGCCAGGCCGATCCCGAGTTCGAATCCTTTGGCCATTCGATGATCAGTGACCCCTGGGGAACCGTCCTCGCCAGGGTGGAGGATGGCGAGGATTTCGCCGCCGCCGATCTCGATTTCGACCGCCTCGCCGAAACCAGGGCAAGCCTCCCGGCCGTCAATCACCGCCGCCCGGAGCTCTTCCGGCAGAAGGAGACTTCCTGATGGCCCGCGAAGCCGCCACCGAACGCCGCCGCCAGATCCTCGATGCCGCCGTCAGGGTGTTCGCCCGCCAGGGCTTCCACTCGACCCGCGTGGCCGACATCGCCGACGAGGCCGACGTCGCTTACGGCCTGGTCTACCACTACTTCTCCTCGAAAGAGAACGTGCTCGACGAGCTCTTCCAGCAGCGCTGGTCCCTGCTTCTCGAGGCGATCGCCGAGACCGATCAGAGTGATGCCACTCCGCAGCAGAAGCTGGGTGTAGTCGCCGGCTTCATCATCGATTCCTACCGCTACGACCCCGACCTGATGAAAGTGATCATCGTCGAGGTCACCCGGGCCGCCAATTCGTTCGGGCAGACCCACCTCGAGCAGATCAACGCCGCCTACAAGGGGATCGCCAAGATCGTCGCCGACGGCCAGCAGAATGGATCCTTTCGCCTCGACATCGACGCCGACTTCGCTTCAATGTCCTTCTATGGTGCGATCGAGCAGCTGCTTTCGGGCTGGATCTTCGGCCTGATCCCGGGTAGCGACCGGGATTTCGACGAAGCGCAGGAACTGATCGTCAAGACCATCTGTGAAGGACTCGACAAGCGCTAGGGGCGCTTCTACGGTTATGCCGCCACCATCTGAGGGTATTGTGAGAACAGCTATGGACAATGAACTCGTAAGACGTCTGACCTGGAGCGGAATGCTCACGGTAAGCGGGGCGATCGCCACGCTGATCGCAGCCCGCATTGCCGCGATCGTCTACCGCCGAATCTTCGACGAGGATCCGCCCGAGTAACCATGGCGCCACCGGATCCCCACAAGTCCCCGGCCGACAAGACCGTCGGCGAGCTCGTATTCGAGGTCACCGAGCAGACCTCTGCCCTGATTCGGGAAGAGATCGAACTCGCCAAGACCGAGGTCAGCGAGAAAGTTACGGTTCTGGCCCGCGGGTCAGCGGTCGGCATCGCCGCCGGTGTTTTTGCTTTCCTGGCCCTGATCCTCCTGATGCACGCATTTGCGCTCGGGCTGAACTCGCTGTTCTTCGAAAGTGAGCCCTGGGCCGGATACCTGATCGAGGCCGTGATCTTCATCGCGATCGCCGCCGGAGCAGGCTACTTCGCTTACAACTCGTTTGAGAAGACCGGAGCACCCGTTCCGACCGAGGCGATCGAAGAGGCCCAGAAGATCAAGGCAACGCTCAATCCGGGAGAAGATGTCTGATGGCTGACGAACCTGAAGCACGGGACAAGAGCAAGCCGTACGAACCCCCCAGGCCGGAGAAGGACATAAAGTTCAACACCGGACCGCCCCTGGAGTTCGAGAAGGACCAGCCGTTCATGCCGGACGGCATCGGCCCCGACGCCCCGGCAGCCCGACCAAACCCGAACGCGCCGGTCGAAGGCACCCCGGCACCACCCGCCGGGGCTCCGGGATCCCCCTACAGCCCACCGCCACCCAAGCGGACGTCAGCGCAGATCCGCGCCGACATCGAGAACCAGCGCCAGAAGCTCGGCGAGAACGTCGACCACTTGCGCGACCGCGTCACCGAGCTGACCGACTGGAAGAGCCAGCTCGTCAAGCACCGCAAGAAGATAGTGGTAGGAGCCGTAGCCACAGGCTTCGTAGTGGGCGGTCTCATGGCTTTACGACGCCGCTAGCTCTTCAGGTCCCGGACTTCTTTTTCAGCCGGCAGCCGAGGCGCTGGATATCTTCGTGATGTGGACGCCTCAGACTCAGAAACAACGTGTACGCACGAGAGTTGCCGCGGCGTCTCACGTTGGCGGTCAAGTCCGGCAGGCTGAGGCAGCCCTCACGGCTGACCTTGGTCCCTTCGGATCTGCTCGTCACCACCTGCTTGAGGATCGGCTCCGGAAAAACAAGCACGTCACGAACCACCAAAGCTCACCCCAAACCCAGGACTGGCAGTGAAATTGGTCGCTCAGCGACTAATTTCATTGCCAGTCTGACTTTTTCAGAGGGATTCGGCTTCAAGTTCGGTCAGGTTCACTTCGACCCTGTTGTCGTTTCCGTAGCGGGTGAGGGCGTCTGCGGCATCGGACCGCTCCTCGCCGGTTTCTGGGATCGCGATCTCCATCATCAGTGTGTAGACGGGGCTCTGCTCGGTTCCGGTTCGCCTGGTCCTGAGGTCGGTGATGTTGATCTGTCGCGCGGCCAGGCCGAAGAGGTTCAGAACTTGGATCCGACCAGTTCAGTTGGGACGGTGCCGAGGCCGAGCATGCCCGGGCCGGCGTGGATGCCGAGCACCGCCGACATCTCGTCGAGGAAGGCTCCTTCGCACTGGAATACCTCCCGGCAGTGGGCGGCCAACTCGTCGGCGAGCTCCGGGGCCGCGCTGTGCTGGACGGTCCAGGTCGTCTCGCCACGGGCGGCGACCTCGGTTGCCGTGTCCTTCAGCCGCTGAACGGCGCGGGCCTTGGTTCGGACCTTGTCGAAGGGCTTGACCGTCTCTTCAAGGGTGATGATCGGCTTGATCTTCAGCGCGCCGCCGATCAGGGCCTGGGCGCTGCCGATGCGTCCGCCCTTTCGCAGGTATTCGAGGGTGTCGACCATGATCCACGTCTGGACCCCTTCGCGGGCGTCCTCGGTGATCCGGGCCGTCTCGTCGACCGACTTGCCTTCGTTGATCGCGTTCGCCGCCGCCAGGGCGGTGAGGGCCAGGCCACCGGCGGTGGTGCGGGAATCGATCACCCTGATGCGCTCGCCGCCCTTGCCCTCTTTCTCGAGGTGCTCTGCGGCCTGCCTCGCTGCTTCGTAAGTGCCGGAGATGCCGGACGAGATGTGGAGCGAGACGATCTCCTTGTCCGCTTCGAGGAGCGGCTCGTAGACCTCCATGAAGTCGCCGATCGACGGCTGTGAAGTCGTGGTCAGCTGGGGGCTGTCGAGGACGGCCTTGTAGAAGGTGTTGTAATCCGTGATCTCGTTCTCCGGGCGCTCCTCGCCGTTGAGGATCACGTAAAGGTTGACCACGTCAATCTGCAGGCGCTCACGGTCGTTCGGCGTGAGCGAAGCGGTTGAATCGGTGACCAGCGCGATTGCGGGATCATCGGACACGTCACGGTTGTATCAGACCTCGAAGCATTCGTTTCGCGACGCTCGCCCCGGATTGGCCTTTTATCTAGTGTCCTTCCCATGAAGACGCCCGTTCTGTACCGCTGCCCGACGCCCACCGACAGTCTCTGCTCCTGCGGCAAGGCGGCCAAGGCCCTGAAAAAGGCCGAAGTCGACTTCGAGTCGCGCACGGTGCCCTACTCGAAGAAGAAGCGCCCGGAAGTGGTCGAGCTGACAGGCCAGAAGCGGGTTCCCGTCCTGATCGACGGCGAGGAGATCATCCACGATTCGAACCGGATCAAGGAGTACGTTGAGCGCAAGTGGGGCACCCGCTAACCTTTGGTTATGTCCGAAACGCCCGAAGCAGCAATCACACTGACCGAAATCGCCGCCGAGAAGATAGCGGAGATGATCGGTGACCAGCCTGCCGGCGAAGAGCAGGCTCTTCGTGTGGCCGTGCGCGGCGGTGGTTGTTCCGGGTTCCAGTACGCGCTGGCCTTCGACAACAAAGGTGAGGACGACCACGTCTTCGAGAACCGCGGCGTGTCTGTGATCGTCGACAAGACGAGCATGCAGTTCGTATTCGGTTCCGAGGTCGATTACGTCGAAGGCCTCACCGGAGCTGGCTTCCAGGTCAACAACCCGAACGTGGTTGCCGCCTGTGGATGCGGATCTTCCTTCCAGGTGAAGGACGAAGAAGAGGAACCCGCCGCAGTCTGAGCGGACTCCCGGATCCAGCGTCGCTGGTATCTGTTTTTTCACTTTAGGTTTTCCGACTGGTCACATCTGAGGGCTGAGCACCTCCGAGACTGATTGCGACCGTGGCAAAAGGCCACGGGTTAGGCAAGCAAAGTCAAGGAGATCTCAAGTGAACATCTTCAAGAGTTTGGACGGGGAGGGGGAGAGCCGAGTTGGTTTTCTTCTCGCCCTGGCTCTGGCAGTAAGTCTCATCGGTCTCTCCATCGTTGCCGGCTCAGCATCGGCTGCCAGCGTAACCTGTAGCGGTTCAGTCGCAGTTGATGAAGAGCACGCAGCCGAGAATTCGCTCGAATACAGCGTCAAGTGCAACGAAGACATTCTCGGTTACTCGATCGTCAGCAATCGTGAGATCGGCTACTTCAGCACTGAAGTGACCGTGTTCGCGGGTGAAGAAGTCGCCGAAGGCGAAGCCTTCACCTGTGAAGGTGCGATACCCGGCAACGGCGTCGGTTGTTACGGCAAGGCGACCGCGGGCAACACTGCCGTGGGCTCTGTCGGCACCACCGACGAGCTGTGCGAAGCAGCGGTTCAGCCCAGGTTCTGGGCAGTCGCGCTGACCACGCAGCTCAAGAAGGAAGTCCCGTTCCAGCTCACATCGGAACCCTTCCCTCTGGCGATCCGCTGCGACACGCTGAACGCCAAGAAGAAGGCGAAGGACGCGAAGGCGAAGGCCCGCGCCGTCTGCGCCAAGGTGAAGTCATCGGCGCCGGGCAAGGCCAGGGACAAGGCCCGCAAGCGCTGCAGGTCAGCGATTGCCGCTTCGAAGAAGGCAATCGCGACCGCCGAGCAGTCGCCGGTGGCCTGATTCGTCTTAGCGGACTTTTCACATCGGAGTCACGGCCCTTTCACACGATGGCCGTGACTCCGGCCGATAGTCCAATGAGATGAAAAAGAGATTGAAAGAAAAGGGGAAAAGAATGAAACGTTCAAGGATGAGTCTCGTCTGGCTTCTGGCGGTGATCCTGGCACTGGTGGTCGTTCCGGCCGGCGCTGCTCAGGCAAAGCCGACGATCACGATCAGCGGTTCGACTTCGGTCGCCCCGCTGTCCACGTTGCTCGCCCAGAAGTACGTCAAGGCATGCAACGGATGTGTGAAGTTCAAGATCCTCCAGGGTGGTTCGGACGTAGGCATTTCCGACGTCTCCCGCGGACGGGTAACGCTCGGAATGTCCTCGAGAGACCCGAAGCCGGGCGATCCCGGGGGAATCGTTTTCAACCGCATTGCGAAGGACGCCATTTGCCTGGTCACGAATCCGGCAAACGCTGTTTCTTCATTCGACCAGAATCTGGTCCAGTCGATTTTCTCCGGCGGAGTCCGGAGCTGGAACCAGGTTCCGGGAGCGAAGCAGAAGGGCACGATCGACCTGTTCGTTCGCACCCCTGCCTCGGGAACGCAGGACGCATTCGACAAGATCTTCATGAGTCCGTTGAAGATCTTCTCGGGCGCATCACAGAAGGCATCGAACGGTCTGGTCCAGCAGTCGGTCCAGCGTGACAAGGCCGGTATCGGCTACGTCTCACTGGCCTTCACCAAGGGCCTTACAATCGGTAGCTACAAGGGCGTCCCCTGCACGCTCAGGAACGCGAAGTCCGGCCAGTACGGAGGCCTCCGCAGCTTCTACCTCGTCAGCCGAGGCGCCGTCTCGGGAGCGAGCAAGAGGTGGGTCAAGTGGATCCGCAGCAATCCGGCGGCACTCAGGATCGCCGCCTCTGAATGGGTGCCCTTCAAGTAGTGGAATCGGCAGCCTTCAACGAAGTACCCGAAACCCGGGAACGGGAACGGGACAAGACGGACAGGCGCGTCGAGCTTTTGCTCGGCGCGCTTGCGTCGTCCATTCTTCTCCTGATCGCCGGCATGGTGATCTTCGTCCTTGTCAAGGGACTCCCGTCCTTCACGCACAACGGCCTCGCCTGGTTCGGAATGGGCGGCAACGTCGACCAGCAACTGATGGACATCTTCAATTCCCCGGCGAATCCGGACGACTACGTCTACAAGCTGCGGGCCTTCCCGCTGCTTTACGCGACGGCCCTGATCACCGGCATGGCCGTATTGATCTCGACTCTCTTCTCCGTCCTCTGCGCCATCTTCATCGTCGAGTTCGCTCCGCTGAACTTGCGCCGGGTTCTCGAACCGGTGGTCAGGTTGCTGGCCGCCGTTCCGTCGGTGATCTACGGCCTGATCGGCATCCTCGTCGTGGTCCCGTGGGTAGCGACCCACCTGATCTCGGAAGCCGACAAGGCTTCGGTCGCCTACGTGATCCAGCTCGACGGGACCAGCATCCTGGTCGGCGTTTTCATTCTCACGATCATGATCAGCCCGATCATGATCGCGATCATCGTCGATGCGCTGCGCTCGGTTCCGACGAACTGGACTCAGGGTGCCGCGGCCCTCGGTGTGAATCGCTGGCGGGCCATGTGGACCGTCTCGGTGAGGGCAGCGCGACCCGCCATCGTCGCCGCCGCCGTGCTGGCCACGGCCCGCGCCCTGGGCGAGGCGATCATGCTTTCGATGGTCGCCGGGTCGGTCGGCTTTTCACCGAACCCGCTTGATGGCACCACATTCTTCCTCGAACCGGCCCGGCCGCTGGCGTCAACCATCGTCGACAACGCCGAAGGACTTTCCGTCGTCCCGTTCGGTCAGACGCTGTACGCCTTCGCGGCAATCCTGCTCGTCTCCAGCGCCTTTCTCTCCTTCGGCGGCTGGGCGGCCCGCAGGTCACTCAGCAAATACACGCTGGGAGCGCGATGAGCACCTCGACGCCGGCGGCCCGGCCGAAGCCTTCAAAGGCCACGAAGAAGCCGCCGAAGCCTCCAAAGATCCCTTCGGCCTGGAGCATCATGGACCGGATCGGGCTGGGCATGGCCTGGGCGGCCGGGCTCTCGCTCTGCGTGATCGCCGTGGTGATCGTCGGCTACATGGCCTATCAGGGGCTTCAGTACGTAAACCTCGAGATCCTCACGACTTCGCCGGAAGCGTCGCTCGACCAGTCAGAGACCGGCGGGTTCCTCGATCCGATCATCGGGACACTCATGCTGACCCTAATCGGGATCGTCATCGCGGTACCGGTGGGTGTTGCGGTCGCGGTCTGGCTGACCGAGTACGGCCGGCCAAAGGGCCTCGCCAGGGCGGTCGAGTCCGGCGTGGAGATCGTGGCCGGCACGCCTTCGATCGTGCTCGCCATCTTCGGCCTGCTGATCTTCCAGCTGAGCTTCATGGGTCCCTTCTCGTTCACCGCCGAAGGAGGGGCCGTCTTCGGCCGGTCCTTCATCACGGCCGGCACGATGATGGCGCTGATTGCGCTGCCGCTGGTGATCGGTTCGACCAGAGAGGCGATGATGGCGATCCCGCGTCATGTCCGGGAGGCCTCCTACGCCCTCGGCAAGGACAAGGCCACGACCATCCGCAGGGTGCTTCTGCCGAGCGCGCGTCCCGGGATCGCGACCGGAGCGACGCTCGGCATGGGCCGGATCGCGGGCGATACGGCGATCGTGGTCATCCTGCTCGGCGCTTCGATGCAGATCGTACCGGAAGAAGGCTTCCTCGGCCTTCCCCGCGGCACCGGCAGCACGCTGACCAGCTACGTCTACAACAACTCGCCGGCCGGCGAAGGTAATGCCCCCGAGAAGGCTTACGCCGCGGCATTCGTGCTGCTGCTGATCGTCGTCCTTCTCAACTTCGCGGTCGGCCTCATCGGAAGAAAGAGCAAAGTCCAATGGCACTGACCCAGACAGATCCCCCGGCCGAAGAGCCGATTCCACCCCTGCGACGCATCGTTGTCGACTCGCGGACCCCCGCGATCAGGGTGGCGGATCAGGTCCCGAGCGACCTCGACGGCGAACTGCTCCCGCTGGTGCCCGACGCCCCCGAGGAGGACCTGTCCTGGGTCGAAGAGCGCATGAGGACCGACAAGCTTGGAATCGCATACGGCGGCAAGGTCGCGGTGAACGAAGTCTCGCTCGAGGTGAACAGCGGCGAGGTCCTGGCTCTGATCGGACCTTCCGGCTGTGGCAAGACGACTCTGCTGCGTTCGCTCAACCGGCTGGTCGAGCTGACGCCGTCGGCCAAGCGCACCGGGCGGATCATGCTCGACGACGAAGACGTAGACACCTTTGACGTGACCCACCTGCGGTCGCGTGTCGGCATGCTTTTCCAGCAGCCGAATCCGTTTCCGATGAGCATCTTCGATAACGTCGCCTACGGTCTGAGGGAGCGCGGCAGCAAGCGTCCCCGGAAGAAGGAACTGGAGCCGATCGTGGTCGACGCGCTCGAGCGGGCCGGCCTCTGGGACGAAGTCGCCAACATGCTCAATCACCCGGCCCTGGCGCTCTCCGGTGGCCAGCAGCAGCGGCTCTGCATCGCCCGCTCACTGGCGGTCTCGCCCGAGGTCCTGCTTCTCGACGAACCCTGCTCCGCGCTCGACCCGATCTCCACCGCGATCATCGAAGAGACGATCGTCAGCCTGCGGTCCGAGATCGCGATCGTCATCGTCACCCACAACCTCCAGCAGGCTTCACGCGTGGCGGACCGGGTCGCTTTCATGTATCTCGGGGACCTCGTCGAATGCGGTCTCGCGGGCCAGGTCTTCGGTGCCCCGGTGGCCGAGCGGACCAAGGAGTACATCGGCGGTGGATTCGGTTGAGGGCCCTGTCGATCCTCGGCCTCCTGGTGGTTGCGTCGGTCCTCGTCGCCGGTTGCGAGTCGACCCAGTCGAAAAGCGCCAAGCTCGAAGCCAACGGGGCGAACCTCATCAAGACCGAAAAGGTCGACATCGGTACGGCCAACAAGGACATCAAGACGCTGGAGAAGGTGGTCCTCTCCGATATCAACGGAAGTGCCGTCGCCGTGGTGCTGAAGAACGAGTCGCAGGAAGGGCTCGCGGACGCGGCGATCTCGATCAACGTCAAGGGGGCCAACGGAAAGTCGGTCTACAAGAATGACGATTCGGGAGTCGAGACTTCCCTGATCCAGGTCCCGGTCATGAAGGCTGGCGGCGAGGTCTACTGGGTCAACGATCAGGTGCTCGCCACCAGCGAGCCGAAAACGGTCGAGGTCACCGTCGGAGAAGCCAAGCGCAAGCTGCCTTCGGATTTGCCCGAGATTGAAGTCTCGGAGCCGAAGTTGAAGACCGACCCGACATCCGGTATCGAAGCCGTCGGCACCGTTACAAACAAGTCCGACATCGAGCAGGTCGACATCGTCCTTCATGCGATCGCTCGTAAGAACGGGAAGATCGTCGCCGCCGGCCGCGGCCAGGTGGCGCGTCTGAAAACCGACGGCAAGCCCGAGACCTACCACATCTTTTTCATCGGTAATCCAACCGGGGCCGACGTGACGGTAATCGCTCCCCCGACCACTCTCGACTAGGAGAACAGATGTCAGACCAGACACCTTCACAAGTCCCAGGCTCCGGTCAATCCGAGCGCTGCACCGGCTGTGGCAATCCGATGGCTCTCGATCAGCGCTATTGCCTCAACTGCGGCAAGCGTCGTGGCGGTCCTCGGGTTGAATTCGAGGACTACCTCAAGTCCGATGCCCCCGGTGGCCCGCAAAAGCCCCCGGAAATCGCAGCGGCTCCCGTGCTTCAGGACACCCGGCCTGAACGCGAGGTGACCCCGCTGATGGCGGCAGTCGGCCTGGCCGGCCTGGCGGCGATTCTGATCATGGGGGTACTGATCGGCCGGACCGGTCAGGGCGGCGAGTCATCGGCCCCGGTTGTCGCGGCAACCGGACTGCCGACCGCAACCGCCGCTACTTCCACCGGCACCACAGCCACAACTGCGACGGTCTCGTTCGTGGCAGACTGGCCTGAAGGCACCGAAGGGTTCACGATCGAGCTGGCCACCCTGCCGAAGGAAGGATCGGACGGTACCGCGGTTGAAGCCGCCAAGACCGAGTTGCTCGGCCAGGGGGCTCCCGAGGTCGGGGCACTGGACTCGGACGAATACGCCAGCCTGCCGGCCGGCAACTATGTGCTCTACAGCGGGGTCTACGACACCAGGCCCGAGGCCGAGAAAGCACTCGAGCCCCTGTCCGCGACTTTCCCCGATGCCGAAGTCGTGGAAGTGTCCGCTGCCGCGGGTGGTGGTGGCGGTGATACCGCCGAAGTCAAGACCGAGGGCCCGGCCTTCACGCCGGGTGCAGCTGAGAACGTTGACCCGGACCAGGTCGTGGAAGCGTCCGAGCAGGACCTTCAGGACCTCCAGAACGCGACCGGCGAGGAGTACGAGGAGTTTCAGAAGAAGCTTCCGCCGACCATCAAGACACCGGGCAAGGCGCCGCCCAAGGACAACAAGGCACCTGGCGGCGGCAGCGGCAACGCCGTCGAGATCGGCTGATCGATGGGACTGATGGGAATACCCGGAAAGAAGGCGAGCGAACCGGCCACCCCGCCGGCTCCGTTGACGCGCCTCGAGGAGCGGCGCGAAGATCTCCGAGAGAAGTTCGCGGAGATGCAGTGGGACCTCGGTGGTGCCGCATACGAGATGGCCGCTCGTGACTACTTCCGCCTCGACGTGCTGGCAAGCATGGCGTCCCGGCTCCAGGTGGTCGATGCCGAGCTCGCCGAGATCGAGCGCATGGCCCGCCTCGAGAGGGCCGGCGCTGCCGGTTCCTGCTCGGGCTGTGGCTCCCTTTACGCACGGGGCGCCGTCTACTGCTGGCGCTGTGGGAGAAACCTGAGCGCGAACGGCGGCGGAACCGTCGTCGGCCCGTCGGCAGCGGGCCAGATCGCAATGCACTCCGTGCCAGCCACATCGCCGAACGGGACCGACGACGCAGAGACGACCAACGTCACACCCCTGACAGAAGTTCCACCGGTACAGGAAGCGACAACCGAACCTGAGGTGGTGGTCGAGCAGGCGCCGGGGCCGCCTGACGATCCCGATCCGGAACCCGCCTCCAACTTCCGGCCTGCCCCCGGGGGCAGGCGACCGTGAGTCCCGCTCCCGGATCCGAAGGTTTTTTCGCGCGGATCCAGGCGAGGGTCTCGAGCTGGCAGCTACCGGTCCGGATTCCGGTACCGAATCGGGACAACCTGATCGCGATGGGCCTGATGGCCCTGGCCTTCGGTCTGATGGTCGGGGTTGCTATCGGGCCCGCCCTCGGCCCCTCGAGCAACGCCGACGCTACTGTGGTCGCACCCGCTCCTGCGGCCGTCCCCGAAACCCCGGCGACGGACGAAACGGTCACGGAAGTGGCCGACACCCCGGCGCTCGGTGCTCCAGCCGGCAGTGATCTCCCGGATTCCACTGGTGATCCCGGCAGCACCACACTCGCCTCCACCGGTGACGACGGTTTCACCACCCCGACCGACATTCCGGATTCACCGGATCCGGTCTACCCCGACGATGACTACGTTGCCCCCGATACGACCCCGCGGGCTCCGGACGAGACCCCCGCGGGAGTGACCGGCACCCCGCTCAAGGCGACCGTCGTCGGGGTGGGCAGGAGCGAGACTTCGTATGCGGTCGTCGACGAATTCGGCAACCTCCTAGGTCTGCATGGCAAGAAGACACCACCACTGGCGAGCCGGATCTCCAACCGGATCGAACCACTCGCCAACGGCAGTTTCGGGGAGACGGTCGGCTGGACCGCAAGAGGCGAGAAGACCGAGGCACCACTTCGCGGAGTCGTCTCATACCTGGACCCGGATGCAGGCTGGATCGTGGTTTCAAGCCGCGGCGCGTCGGTAGCGGTTGACGCTTCCGAACTGCTGGCCGCGGGTGATCTCAAGGCCGAGCTCGGCAGCCAGGTTGAAGGTGAGGTCGGGTTCCTCTTCGACCTCGAGGACGACCCGGATGGCGGCCCGCTGCTGGAAGCGATTTCGCTTGAAGCCGTCGGCGATCCCGGCACGATCCTGGAGATCAACGGTCGCCTCGTGGCCGCGGACGCGGAGGCGGGCCTGATCACGATGGCTCCTGACGGCGGCGGCAGGATCAAGGAGAAGGTGGAGATCGTGACTCCCGAGGACTTCGACCCGGCAACCGTGGTCGCCGGCGGGACCCACAACGCGACGGTCGAGGTCGGCGAGTCAGGCGAATTGCTGCTTACCGGACTCTCATCCGACCTCAACGCCAAGGTGGCCGACGACGTGACGACAGCCTTCGGTGATCACCGCCAGGACTGAACGGCGGAACGGCGGAACGGCGGCAACCCGGCCAGCGGTCTGGCCGCGGGTCGGGGTACTCAGAGTGTTCGGGAGCTCAGGCGCCTTCGATTTTGAGCGGCGGGCTCTGGGCCGGCAGCTCGGAGGCGCTCTCGGGGACTTCCGGGGTCTCCGGCTGCTCGACTCCGAGCGCCGTCGCGAGCTCGCCTGATGCGGCCATCTCTTCGACGATGTCGGCGCCGCCGAGCAGTTCGCCGTTCACGTAGAGCTGGGGAAAGGTCTCCCAGTCGGAGATCTCGGTCGTGACTTCGCGCAGCGGCTGGAGGGCGGGCAGCACGTCGATCGCGCCGTATTCGACACCCATCTGGTCGAGCACCTGGACCGTTCGCATCGAAAAGCCGCAGCGCGGCGCCTCGGGTGTGCCTTTCATGAAGAGCAGCACGGGGTTCTCGGAGATCAACTCCTGTACGCGGTCAGTCAGTTCCTGGTCAGCCATGAGATGGATGCTAGAACATCAGCCCACTCGGCCTCCGAGCGAACTGGACTGGCAGTGAAATTGGTCGCCCACCGACCAATTTCACTGCCAGTCCTGGTTATTCGATGACTTTGATCGTCAGGGCGTGGATTGATCCGTCCTCGAAGCGACTTCTGACCGCTGCCTTGACCAGGCGGTGCTGGTTGATCCGGGTCAGACCTTCGAACTGGGGTGCCTTGACTTCGGCCAGCAGATGGTCGCCGGTTCCGGTCTCGTCGAGCACGGCTGCGGTTGAGCCCGGCAGGGCCGTCTCGATCATTTCTTTGAGTTCCATCAGGTCAGCTGCCATCTGGATCCAGCCTACTTCGCGGTCTTGTCAGAGGCGTGCTCGAGCATCTCTTCGACGTTCACGAACTTGACCCGGGGACGGCCATGCGGTTCGCCGCGTCCGACCTCTTCCTGGTCGATCTTCTCCCAGCCGCTGAAGCTGACGTAATGGGTGCTGCGCTCTTTGAGCAGGGTTTCGATGCTGTTCGGATCGGGGCTGGACGGCTCCATCAGGCTGCCGGCGGCAACGTCTTCCAGCAGATGGGTGACCGTCTCCTGCGCGTCTTTCTTGTTGGTCCCGATCACTCCGGAGGGACCTCGCTTGATCCAGCCGGCCGTGTAGTGGCCGATCCGGTGGGACCCGCCGTGCTCCTCGAGCACCCTTCCGTGTTCATTCAGGATGGTGCCGCGCTTCTCGTCGAAAGGCACACCGTTGATCGGGATGCCGGTGTAACCGACCGAGCGCAGGACGAGCTGGCAGTCGAGTTCTTCGCGCTCGCCAGTGTCGCGGGCCCTGAGGGTGCCGTCGTCTTCCTTCAGTTCATTGCGGCCGATGACGATGCTCTCGACTTTGTCGCCGCCCCTTATCTCGACCGGTGAGGAGAGAAACCGGAGGACGATGCGCTTCGGTTTGCCTTCGGGTGTCCTACGCGCGAATTCTCGAACGATCTCGAAGTTCACCCTCGTCGTCTTGTCGACCTCGTCGCTCTCGATGTACGCCTGGCTGACCGGATCGAGGTCGAGGTCGGCCGGATCAACGATCACGTCGGCCTCTTCGAGCTCGCCGAGTTCCCTGATCTCCGGGTTGGTGTACGCGGCCTGTGCCGGGCCACGCCTGCCGAGCACGACGATCTCCTCGATCGTGCTGGCGTCGAGCACGTCGATGGCGTGGTCGGCGATGTCGGTGAGCCGGAGTTCGGCGTCATCGAGCGCAAGCATGCGGCTGACGTCCATGGCGACGTTGCCATTGCCGATCACGACAGCCCGCTTGACCTCGTCGAGGTTGAAGTTCCGGTCCGCGTAGTCGGGGTGCGCGTTGTACCAGCCGACGAATGCGGTGGCCGCGTAACTCCCGGGGAGGTCCTCTCCAGGGATGCCGAGCTCACGATCCGCTTCGGCGCCGAAGGTGTACATCACCGCGTGGTAATGGTCCTCGAAGTCGGTGATGCCGAGGTCACGACCCACCTCGACGTTCCCGAAGAAGCGGAAGCCTTCCTTGGCGGCAGTTCGCTCGTACACGCGGGTGACCGACTTGATCTTCGGATGGTCCGGGGCCACTCCACCACGGACGAGGCCGTAGGGGGTCGGCAACCGGTCGAAGAGATCGACCTGAGCGTGAGTGTCGGGATCCTTGAGGATCTGGTCGGCGGCGTAAAAGCCGGAAGGGCCAGCGCCGATGATTGCGACGCGGAGGGGATTGTCCTGGGTGCCTGGGTTGCTCATCACCCCACAGGATATGAAATCCCGACAATCGGAGTTGGCTATGCCAGACGGTGTGCCTGCCTACTTGACGCAGGCGCGCTGGGCGTTCGAGTCGATCTCGGCTGCCCACTGCGGCCATAGCTCCATCGGCAGGTCGTGGCCCATGCCTTCGAATATCCTGAGCCTGGCGCCGGGAATAGCCCGGGCAGTGGCCCGCCCACCGCGCGGGAAGACCAGCCGGTCGGCCGAGCCGTGCATCACCAGGGCCGGCAGATCCAGCTTCCTGAGGTTCTTCGCCCGGTTCGGCTGGCAGTTGATGGCGTGGAGCTGGCGGGCAGTCCCTTCACGCGTGATGCCACGGTTCCAGGCCTCGGTCCCGATCCGGCGCAGGCGTTCAGGATCGGTCGGATAGGCCGGGGAACCGATGGTCTTGGTCAGCAGTTCGAGTCTTTCGAGGTATCCCTCGAGGTCGGTCGGGGTCACTTTCATCAAAGCGACGAGTTCTTTCGATCCGGGCAGGGCATCCTTGTAGGCGCCGGTCCGGGACATGATCGAGCACATCGAGAGGATGCGGTCGGGGTGCTCGATCGCCATTGTCTGGACGATCATTCCGCCCATCGAGCAGCCGACGATGTGAGCCTTGTCGATGCCCAGATGGTCGAGAACCCCGATCGGATCGGCTGACATCTCGGACATCGTGTACCGGAGTCCACGCGGGATGCCGAGCATCATCGGCACGACGGCGGGTGCTCCGAGATCCTTGAGTACGGTCGAGTGGCCGTTGTCGCGATTGTCCATCCGGATCACCCGGAATCCGCGCTCCACCAGCATTTCGCAGAATTCGGTGTCCCAGAAGATCATCTGGGTTCCGAGGCCCTGGATCAACAGGATCGTCGGGTCGTCCGGGTTGCCGCGGTCATCGAAGGCGATCCTGATGTTGCCGACTGGTGCCAGTTGTTCGTTCGGCACGGTTACGGTCATCGGCCTGTTGACCTCAGGCCCTTTCCGTCGCCGCGATTGAACTCACGGCGGTGCCGTCGAGGGCGTCGAGCGCGCGGGCGGTCGACATCGAGACGCAGGTGAAGATCGGGGTCTCGGATTCGGTGTAGGAGCTCGACTCGGTGTAACGGAGCTCCTGGACCAGGTCGAGGAACTCCATCGGATCATCACCCTCGAAGCCGACCACGAACTCCTGGTCATCGAGTCCGTAGGAATAAGTGGTGTTGATCGAGACGTCGGGGAAGCTTCGGCCGATCGCGATGTGACCCATCATGATTCGGCGTCGCTCTTCGGCGTCCAGGGCGTACCATGACCTCTTCTTGACCATGGGGTAGAGAAAGAGGTACTTGCGATCAGAGACGCAGATCTCCTGCCGGGGGTTCTCCTCGGAGTAGGGGGAGGCCCGGGTGGTACTCAGGTAGGAGTAGGGGATTTCGGCCCATTTGGACAGGCCGGACTGTCCCAGCACCACATGAAGGGTGTGGAGGTCGTCCAGATTCGGGCTCTGGCTGAGAACCACCAAGTCTGTGTCGCCGCGAGTGCCTATCGTTGAGTAGGTGCGAAGCGACCGGTCCTCCGCGAAGTCCTCGCAGGCGGCAAGAAACTCACGTTTGTCCGTGGCCCGATCGGCCGGATCGCGGCGGCGCCAGGCGGGATCCATCTTGAAAAACGTGAACTTGGCGAATGTACGGTCAGCCATGCTGGCTTCCAAGATACTGATTGTTGCTCTGCTGCTGGCTGTTTCCATTGCCGGGACGGCTTCTGCCGCCGTCGGGTCCGACGTTGCCGGCCGACCGGGAGTGACCATCGCGGTCGTCCCGCAGGGCACAGGACCGGTGGCGCTCGGCAGCCTGAAAGGCGCTGCCGTCGGCTTGCTGAACCCCGGTCTTGGTGACGTCCCGGCCGAACAGACCTGGCTGGACGTGAGTCAAGGAGCCCGGGTGTTTGACACAGCGTATGACAGTACGTTGAACCCTCTGTTGATAACGGCGGAAAGGGTGCTGGGATGGCAAAGGATCAGAAAACGTGCGAAGTCGGCCTCGACCGAACTCAAACCCGGTCTTTTGGCCTCGGTGCTGGCCTCCCAGGGTCTGAATTCGGTGGTCGCGCCGGGAACCGCCGGTCCTGCCCTGATTGCAGCCGACCGCCGGGGTCACCTGATCACCCTGCCGGATGACTGCTCGCCGGAAGTCTGCCCCGGGGCGGTCAAAGTTCTGTCGACTTCATTGGCCGGCGCCGGGGACCTCGCCCGGGAGCGCCGGCGCAGCGAACTCCTGGTCGTGATTGAATCCCCGCCCGCCGATTCGGGCGATCAGCTTTCGATCGCGATCAGCGGCCCGGGATTCACGGGCCTGCTCACCTCGAACAGCACCCGGACCGACGGATACGTTCTGACCACGGACCTGGGGCCGACCGTACTCGGATACTTCGGCATCGATGCCCCGAAGGTGATGACCGGGCTGCCAATCACTTCCGGAGGCCGAATCGACTACCAGGCCCTGAACGAGCTGGAAGGCCGCTACCAGCAGGTCGGTAAGAGAAGGGGAGCAGCGCTCCTGGTTCCGATCCTGATCTGGGTCCTGCTGGCCGGGGCGGCGGCGCTCCTCTCCGGCGGGCGGCTGAGCCGCGTCGCGCTCCAGATGCTCGCCCTCTCGGCGATCCTTCTGCCGGCAGCATTGCTCCTGACCGCTGCGATCTCGCCCTCACTGGGGGTCGAGCGGGCCGTGGCCACCCTGTTGCCGACGGCCGTGGCCGCGCTGCTTCTTCGCTTCCTGCCCGGCTTTCAGGCCCTGGCGGCTGCCTGCTTCCTGACTGTCGGGCCGTATGCAATCGACATGCTGGCGGGCTCGGTCCTCACGCCGAAGGCGGTGGTCGGGCCGAACCCCGGCCTTGGTGCGCGCTTCTACGGCATCGGCAACGAACTCGAATCGTCGTTGATGATCATGACGTCGGTGGGTGTCGGGGCGGCCTTGAGCGCCTGGGGCAGCGACCTCAATCCGCGCCGGGCCGCCGCGGTCTTTCTGGTGGCGGGGCTGGTCGGCACCGCAATCTTCGCTGCGGGCCGTTTCGGCGCCGACGTCGGGGCGGCGATCATCTTCCCCGTGGCCGCCGTGATCGCCGCCGCGTTCGTACTCGGTCGTCCCCGCCTCGCCTGGCTCGCGGTGCTGGTCGCCCTGGTCTCCCTGGCCCTGGTCGCCGCTGTCGACGCGCTGCTCGGTGGTGAGTCTCACTTCATCCGGGCGATCTTCGATGGCTCGTCCGGCGACTCGACCGGTCAGGTTCTCGTCCATCGGCTCACCGAAACCGCCGACAGTTTCACCCGCCTGTCCCGCTTGCCGATCACCCTCGTGGCAATCGGCCTGATTGCCCTCGCCTGGGTCAAACGGGAACACATCGAGTGGTGGCTGAAACCCTCTCCGGCCCTGCGTGCGGGGCTGATCGCGGCCGCCGCCGGATCCCTTGTCGGAGCGCTCAGCAACGACTCCGGCGCACTCTTCATCCAGGTCGGCGTTTTCTACCTCGGACTGATTCTCGGGTTCATCTGGGCCGCACACAACAAAAGGACCGATTGCTGAGCTATGCTGTGGGTTCGTGCGAATTGCCCTTGTCACCCCGTATTCATGGACCTATCAGGGCGGCGTCAACCGGCACATCCAGTCTCTGGCGGAAGAATTCATTTCCCGAGGCCATTATGTACGTGTCATTGCGCCGTTCGATCCCCCGGATCGCCTGTCGAGAGTCCTGCATCGTGCTCCAGCCGATCGGCTTGAAGCGCCTGATTACCTGATCCCGATCGGCCGCACGGTTGGCATCGGATCCAACGGTTCGATCTCGAACATCCCGGTCTTCCCGGAAGCAATCCGGGCGACCCGCCGGGCGATCGAAGAGGGCAATTTCGACGTCGTGCACCTGCACGAACCGATCACTCCGGTGAACGGCTGGGACATCGCCACCGCGAGCGACACCCCCGTGGTCGGAACCTTCCACGCGTACTCGACCCGCCCGTTGCCGCACACGCTCGGCAAGTTCGCCGGAGCCCGCCGGGTTGTAAACCGCCTTTCAGCGAGGATCGCCGTTTCCGAAGCGGCCGCCTGGACCGGCCGCCGCTGGTACGGCGGTAACTACAAGATCATCCCGAACGGCGTGAACATCGAGCACGCCCCGCATGGACCAAAGGCCGCCAGTGACGGGCTGCGGGTCCTTTTCATCGGCCGGGCCGAGGAACGCAAGGGCCTGCCGGTCCTGCTGCGGGCCTTCGACGCTCTCAAGGACCACACCCCGAGTCGGCTCGGCATCGTCGGCACCGGCCAGGCAGACGTCCGCCGCTTGCTCACCGATCCCGAGATCGAGGAACACATCGACTTCCACGGCCGGGTCTCCGCCGAAGAGCTCTGGCACCAACTTCACCGTGCCGACGTGCTCTGCGCACCTTCGCTTTCCGGCGAGAGCTTCGGAATGGTCCTGACCGAGGCCTTTGCTGCCGGCACCCCGGTTATCGCCTCCGGCATCGCCGGATACAGCGACGTCGTCACCGATGGCCACGACGGAGTCCTCGTCCCGCCGGGCGATCCGCAGCGGCTGGCCGAAGAACTCCAAAGGGCTTCGCTCGAGCCGGAACGTCTGCTGCGCATGGGAATGGCCGCCCGCGAGAGTTCCAAGCGTTACGCCTGGTCCAACGTCGCCGAAGAGGTCACCGAAGTCTACGAACGGGCAATCGAAGTCCCGATGCCTTCAACCGCACCCGACCGGCTCCGTCGCCGGGCCGGGATCATTCCGAGCGACGGACTGCCCCAGGCATTGCCGGTCAGGCTCAAGTCACTTGATCCGACACCCACGATCGACCTCCAGCGGAAGCGCAACCTGTTGCGAAAAGGTGCCCTCGGCATCGCCGCGATCGTCGGACTCGGACTGGCCGCCATCGCCGCCCAGAAGATCGGCCTCGACCGGGTCGGCAATGCGATCGTGAGATCAGACGTTTCCTGGGTACTGATCGCCCTTGCCTTGATGGCCTCTTCGATGTTCTTCCGTGCTTACGCCTGGTACTTCATCGCCAAGGCGGCCATGCCGATCGCCAAGCTGAGACGCCGGGACTTCGCCTCGGCAACCATGATCGGTGTCTTCATGTCGGCAACGCTGCCGGCCAGACTCGGCGAACCCGCGAGGGCGATCGCCCTGGCTCGCCATACCGGCAGAGCAAAGGACAACCTGCCGGTAGTGGTCGGAACGATCGTCTCCCAGACGATGCTGAACATCGTCGCGATGATCCTGCTCGGCGTGATCGTGCTGACCAACATCGGCGGTGTCTTCCACAGCGACACCAAACAGGTCCTGGTCTTCAGCCTCGTTCCGCTTGCCCTCCTGTTGGCCGTGGTTGTCGCGCCGATCGTGCTGAAGAAGGGTCAGGGACAGGGCGACGGACGCCTTGCCAGGGCCAGCGCCGCCATGCATTCAGTGATGATCCAGGTCCGCCTCGGTCTTGCCGTCTTCAAGAAGCCAAAGAGCGGGGTGCCGGCTGCGGCACTCCAGATCGGAGCCTGGGGAATCCAGCTGCTTTCCTGCTGGGCACTCATGTTCGCTCTCGGCCTCGAAGCCCAGGCCGGCCTCGCGGCTTCCGCGGCCGTCCTCTTCGCAGTCAACTTCACGGCCGCGGTCCCGGTCACTCCCTCCAACATCGGTGTCTTCCAGTTGGCGGTCGTCGCCGTGCTTCACAACGGCTGGGGAGTCTCCACTGCGGACGCGTTCGCTTACGGCGTGATCCTTCAGGCAGTGGAAATGGCGACCGCCGCCGCACTTGGCGTTCCCGCACTGGTCCGCGAAGGGCTGACCTGGGGCGACATGCGCAGCCAGGCGATCGCGCAGGCGCCGGTCGAGCTCAGCTCCGATCCACCCCGCCAGCGCGAGAAGAGCCACCAGACTTTCGACTCGGTCTGAACCGGCCCCGGCGGGTCAATCCGGCTCGAGTGCCAGCTCGGTCAGCTTTCTGTCAAAGGCCGGGATCCTTTCAGTGTCTTCGTAGAAGTCGGCCTGGTCGAAGATCTTTCCCCAGCGGGTCTTCGCAAGTACGACCACCTTGTTCGTGTAGATAACTTCGCCGTCGGGCGCGGTGGCCCGGTCGTTGAAACGCGCGGCGACTGTCATCGCCCAGGGAGGACCGCTGGTCAGGATCTCGGTCACCTCCCCCTTTAGCCCGGCGCCGGTGAAGGTCTGGAGGAACCGTTCGATCCCGTCCTTGCCGACGTGGTCACCGGCCCACCTGTGGTCACCTTCGTTGAAGTGGAGAACGGCGTCGTCGGCGTAACCGGAGAGGAGCGGTCCGTAGTCACCGCTGTCGAGGCTCCGTACGTCGGATCGCAGCTTCTCGAGGATGATCCGGTTCATCAGGGCTCTGACGCCGAGCGCAAGTGCGGCTCCGAGGATAAGCTTGTGGGTGCTTGCCATGGAGAACTCCTTGTTCGAGGGGTTAGCTGATCCTATTGCCAGTGCGCCGATCACTCCCGCAATCTAGGATCGGACCATGCACGACGATGTATCCAATGGCGACCCCGCGCACGGCGGCCCGGCCCGCAACGCCGCATCGATCTTCAATTCACACGCCGCCCACTACGAGGAGGCTCGTAACCGGCTGATCCCGCCGTTCGAGGATTTCTACGGCACCGCTGTCGAGGCGATCGGCCTGGCCGGGCCGGATGTACGCAGGGTGATCGACCTCGGAGCCGGGACAGGCATGCTCTCGGACTTTGTCCGAGAGGCTTACCCCGAGGCAGACGTGACCCTCTTCGACGGAGCTTCGATGATGCTCGACAAAGCCAGGGAAGCCCTTGGCGACGAGCGGGTGACCTACATCGAAGGCGACCTTTACGACGACTTGCCCCAAGGGCCCTGGGACGCGGTTGTCTCGGCCCTCGCGATCCACCACATGACTGACGACGGCAAGAAGCACGTGTTCGATGCCGCCTTCAAGTCGCTTCGGCCCGGTGGTGTCTTCGTCAACTCCGAGCACATCCTCGGGCCGACTACGGCGATGGACCGCGAGTACCGACACTGGCACGAGAAGTGTGCCCGGCACAACGGCATCAACGACCTGGAGTGGCAACAGGCCGAGGAGCGCATGCTCGCCGACCATCTGTCCCCGCTCGCCATCCAGCTCGAGTGGCTGGCCGAGGCCGGCTTCGAGGATGTCGACTGCCTTTTCAAAGACCGCGGCTTCGCTGTGATGTTCGGGCGAAAAGCAGACTGATCGCGTGGCGGACGAGACCCGAACCGGACCCGTTTCGCAGCGTGTCCACGAAACGCTCCGGCGCGACATCCTGGAAGGCAAGCTCCCGGCGGGAGCGCCGCTTCCATCCGAGCGAATCCTCGCCGAGGAATTCGGCGTCAACCGCCACGCGGTGCGGGAAGCTCTCAAGAGGCTCGAGCAGGCCGGGCTGATCCGCATCACTCATGGCGGCGCCACCCGGGTGCTCGACTGGCGTGATTCGGGCGGCCTGCAGGTGCTGCTCGACCTGCTGGGGGAGACCTTTGACCCGCCACCCGAGATCGCCCGCTCGGTGATCGAGATGCGTGCGTCGATCGGCGTCGACGCGGCGCGGCATTGCGCGAACCGCGCCCCGGCCGAGGGCCGGAACGCGATCCGAGACCTCGCCAATGCAGCGGCAGACTTCGTCGGGAAAGACGAGCAGAAGCTGGACCTCGCCTTCGCGGGGATGTGGGGAGCGATCGTCGCCGGCTCGGGCAACATCGCGTACCGGCTGGCGCTCAACTCGCTGATGGAAGCGATGATGGCCTATGGCGACATCGCCAGCCGCATCCGCCCGACCGATGCCGAAGCAATCCGGAGCCTGGGGGAGTCGATCGCCGCCGGAGACGAAGCCGCCACCGTCCAGACGGCCCGGGCAATGCTCGAATCAGACGTTAAGTCGTTCGACTAGCCCTCTACCGGGGCCAGTGCTCCAGATATTTCGGATATATCCGAAATATCTGGAGCACCAGGCCGGTAGAGGGTTCTTTGCCGAGTTGAGTGCATACAGGACCAAAAGTCGGCAAAGAACGAACTGGGTGCCTTCGTCTTGACATCTCGGTCTCCCAACTGGTATAACCAGTTGGACACTTTGCTTGGACACTGACCCCGCTTTGCTTTACCACTGACCGTCCGGACCTGACCTTCGAGGAAATCTTGCAAGACGAACTCATCATCATCTACGCGATTCCGTTCTTCCTGCTCTCGGTTGCACTCGAGTTCGTCGCACTCCGGCATGCCGCCCACGAGCACGAGACCGACCCGGACGCCCCGGTCGGCTACGACGTCAAGGACAGCAGTACGAGCATGACCATGGGACTCGGCCACCTCTTCGTGGCCGGCGCCTGGAAGCTCGTCCTGCTCTTTGTCTATGCCGGCATCTACACGCTCAGTCCGCTTCAGCTTTCCGCGAGCGACTGGTGGGTCTGGGTGCTGCTTTTCTTCGCCGACGATCTGGCCTTCTATTGCTATCACCGAAGCCACCACCGGATCCGGGTCTTCTGGGCGACCCACGTTGTTCACCACTCGTCGGAGCACTTCAACTTCTCGACCGCCCTCCGGCAGGACTGGTCACCTTTCACCGGCTCGATGTTCTGGCTGCCGATGGCGATCTTTTTCCCGCCGTGGATGATCTTCGTGGCGATGTCCTGGAGCCTGATCTACCAGTTCACCCTCCACACCGAGGCGATCGACAAGTACCCACGGCCGATCGAATGGTTCTGGAACACTCCGAGCCACCACCGGGTCCATCACGGGTCTCAGGAGCAGTACCTCGACCGGAACTACGGGGGCATCCTGATCATCTGGGACCGCATGTTCGGCAGCTTCGAGCCGGAGGCCGAGCGGGTCCGGTACGGACTCACCAAGAACATCGAGACGTACAACCCGGTTCGGGTCGCCTTCGGTGAATTCGCCAACATCTGGCGTGACGTGAAGGCAGCCGACACCTGGCGTGACCGGTTCAGCTTCGCTTTCAAGGGGCCGGGGTGGAGCCCGGAACCGCAGCCAGAAGACGACGAAGCCGCCTTCTGGACCGGGGAGTTCCGCCGCAACTGGGCGGACCGCTACGCGCGACTCGACGGCGGCGCCCGCACCCTGCTGAGAACGGTCTCGACCTTCGATGTGAAAGAGGCCCGTGACGGCATGCTCAAGTCAGGCATGGAGAGCGGAGTCAGCGAAGGCAACGAACGGATGGACGAGCTGCTCGCCCGAAAGCCGGCCGAGACCGAATAGCCCGGACCTACAAAGCGATCACATCGACTCGGCCGGTGGCCGCTTTCGCCAGCTTCCGGTCGGTCGTGAGCATTTGGGAACCGTCGATGGATTCGGCCAGCGCTACGTAAAGTGCGTCCTCGATTGTGATTGAACCCCTCATTGTCCACGCCTGCGGCAACAGGTCCCGACTTGGATAGGTAGTTACTCCAAGCCCGAGCGCATTGAGCGCCTGAAGGTCCGCGTTCTCTTCGCTGATCAGGTTCGCAAGGGCGAGCCTGCGAAGGGTTCGAGTCGTTTCGACAAGCATGTGGTCAGGCGCCACGAGCGGAACTGAATGGTCCGATAGGTATCCAGATACGCCTGGCGCTCGATCGTTCTCGAGCAGAACGTCCAGCAGGGCACTTGCATCGAGGACAATCAATACGAGTCACGCATTCGGCGCAGCATCACCGATGGCATTTCTTCAAGTCCGGCCGGCTCCTGGTTCCGGATACGTTCGATCACTTCTGCCCTGGTCGGTGTGCCGGCGATCAGCGCCAGCTCCTCCCGCAGCATGTCGGAGAGGGTGCGGCCCTCCCGCGCGGCACGGGCCTTGAGTCGCTCATGAACGTCTTCGGGGACATCTCTGATCTGAAGCATCTTGCCGATGGTTCAAGCCTAACATGCGTTGCGCATGCTTGAATCGGGCAACAAATTCGGGACGAATTCGTTAGGGGGGCCCGACATTTAGTCTCTGTGCATCCTCAGATTCGGCCTAAATCGAAGCGAGAGATTCGGCAGAGCAGCTGTACTGGCTGCATCCGTGATGCTTGCTTCGGCGACAGTTGCTTACGCGTCGGGCAATCGTGAATCGGTCGGCCATTCGGTCAAGGGTCGTTTGATCGTTGCCAAACGGCTCGGTGAGCCGGACGCGCCGTTCAAGGTCCTGGTTGTCGGTTCGATCCACGGTGACGAACCCCAGGGCGTGCGTGTCGTCAGGCGACTGAGGAAGTACGACCCGAACGGGGCCAGGCAGGTGGAGTTCTGGACGATCACGACGGTCAACCCGGACGGCATCGCTCGTGGCACCCGAAAGAACGCGCGTGGGGTGGACCTCAATCGGAACTTCCCCTACCGATTCGATCCGAACCTGAACGGTGGTTACAACTCCGGGCCGAGGCCGGCTTCCGAGCCGGAGACCAGGGCGGTGATGAAGCTCGCGCGAAAGGTCCGGTTTGACCTCGCCATCTGGTACCACCAACCCTGGGGTCGGACGCTCATTCCGTGCAACAGGGACGCCCGCTGGGTCCGCGTCTACGCGCGCTACTCCGGACTCGGAGGAGGAAAGGGTTGTGAGCGTGGCTACTACCCCGGAAGTGCGATCTCCTGGCAGCATCACGTATTCGGCACGACAGCTTTCGTAGTCGAGTTCGGCGACGGCGTTCAGCCGCGCGGGGTGATCAAGCGCCACGCTAGGGCGGTAGTCCGCCTGGCGAAGCGCATGCGCTGACGGTCAGTTGTGGCCGCGGACCTCCTGCCGGTTGACGGGAGACGCCGAGAGCCCTGCGATCCTTTCCTCATGTCGTCCGACTCGAATACGGGCTTGACCTACGACCCCCGTTGCCTCGGCCACGACAACGGCTCGATGGTGCTTGACGAGCGGGCTGCCGGGTGGATCGAGGTCGCCCACGCCGAGAACCCCGCCCGGATACGCCGGGCGAACAAGGTGCTCGAGGAGTCCGGGGTCGCGCAGAGGCTGGAGGTGATCGAGGCCAGGCGGGCAACCGGGTCCGAACTCGCGATGGTCCACGGACACGCTCACATTGAGGCGATCCGTGAGGCCTGCCGCGAACCGATCTCCTGGGTCGGACCGGAAGCCCGGGCCGGAGCCGGCTCCTGGGAACCGGCTCTGATCTCGGCCGGCGCGTCTCTGGCTGCGGTCGATTTCGTGATGGCACGTCCCGGTGGCCGGGCCTATGTCCTGACC
>JBPPMT010000014.1:0-2639 GCA_051306195.1 Solirubrobacterales bacterium | reverse complement strand
GGCACTGCCGTCTTCTCGTGCATGGACTGGTCGGGGAGCGGTCCGAACTCCGAACGCAACGCGGCAACCATCCAGCCCGAGAGGTACAGGTAGCGCTTGTTGGTGGTCTTGAGGTGCTTCTTGATCGAGATCAGCTTCTGCTGGCCGATGAAGCCGTGCCAGACGCCAAGCGACTGCGTGTAGACGGAGGAGTCGGCGTCGTACTCCGCCATGTCCTTGCGCATGATATCGGCGGTGTACTGGGCGATCTCGAGGCCGGTGCGGAAGCGGTTCTGAGCGCGCATACGGGCGACAGACTCGGGGTTGATCGCATCCCAGCTGCTGCCGGTTTCCTGCTTCAGCGCTTCGATCGCGTCGATGTCGTCTCGGTAGGCGGTCATGTTTCTTCCTTCGTTTTGAGTAGTTCTGGCGCCGGCTCTTCGATGAGGTAGGGGTGGTTACATTCGGCGCGTAAGACCACTGTGGACGAAGAACACCCGTTCATCAGTCGAGTTATGCCTAGAAGTTTCGTGATTCTTCTGCTGATCGCAAGAAGAACGGTCTGCGACGCCCGTCTCCCAGTCGTCGCGCGTCAAGTTGCCTAGTTGTTGAACCTGAACTCCCTGGCCAGGCGGCGAACCGGCGGCGCCAGCCCGCGTGGTCGAGCCGTACGGCCCGTGATCGACTTAGCCTGCGTTGGCCTGCAACCAGGCGTAAGGGTCGACGTGGGCCCCGTTGACTTCGATCTCCAAATGGAGGTGCTCACCATAAGCACGTCCAGTATCGCCGACGGTTCCCAGGAACTGACCTACGGAGATTTGCTGACCGGCTGCGACGCCAATCGACCCAGAGCGCATGTGAGCGTAGAGGCTTCGGACGACCTGCCCCTGGATGTTGTGCTCAACGGTGACGTAGTTGCCCCAGCCTCCGGCACCGGTGCCGACATGGGTCACGACCCCGGCCGCGATAGAGCCAATGGGAGTTCCGCCGCCGGGGAAGAAGTCGATGCCGTAGTGGAAAGAGCCTCCGCGCGGGCCATAGAAGCTTGCAATTGGAGAGCTGGGGAACGGCCATTGGACGGCGCCGTTCGAGTTGCTCGTGTACGACCCAGTAATAGCCGAGGCACGCACCGCTTTGGGCTTGGGTGGCGGCGGCTTGACCACCGTGTATCCGTCGCGGCTGACTGCAGTCTCGGCCGTCGTCGCCTGAAGGGTCACCGACTGCCTCTGCGCCACAGCCGATAACGTCACGTCTTCAACCATGCCGCTCTTGAGCGCGTTGGCAGGGAGGGAGGTTGAGACCACAAGGGCACCCACACCAGCCATGGCGCTGAAGCTAAGCAACTTGCGGCGCCGTACCGATGCACGGGAGCGTGCCGCAGGTACCGTTGGGGTACGACCGATCTGTACGGACTTGCCGTCCCGCCTGAGAAGCTCTCCCATTACGCCAGTTCCGGGGTACTCGCGTCAGCAAGGGCTAAAACCATCGACGACGACTCCTCAAACATTTGTTGGCCAGCTCGTGCGGCTGGTCCGATCTAGTCACAGATAGGTATACATTTCGGCGAGCCTGAGCCCGACTTCTCATCCAGAGTACCGCAGGTCGGCAGCAAGCCCCTCGGTAAAAGCGAAATCTGCAGGCTTCCCAGCGTTCACCCAAACTTGATAACCGGTTCAGGCTTCTGATCCAGCCGTGAACTCGGCAAGCGGTAGTCGTCGCCCGGGATGCTCCGATCATCGCCGCGACCCAGCAGAAATGTGCGACGCCAGTCCCCCGGCGAATGCTCGACTAGTGTCGCTCGACTTCAGCTCAGGGGGCCAGTTGCCTAGTTGTTGAACCTGAACTCCACCACGTCGCCGTCCTGCATCACGTAGTCCTTGCCCTCGATGCGGGCCTTGCCCTTGGCGCGGGCTTCGGCGATCGAACCGGTTGAAACCAGGTCGGCGAAGCCGATCACCTCGGCCTTGATGAAGCCCTTCTCGAAGTCGGTGTGGATGACCCCGGCCGCCTGCGGCGCCTTGGCCCCCTTGGGGATCGTCCAGGCCCGCGTCTCCTTGGGGCCGGCGGTGAGGTAGGTCTGGAGGCCCAGGGTGTCGAAGCCGATGCGGGCGAGCTGGTCGAGGCCGCTCTCCTCCTGGCCGGTCGACGCGAGCAGTTCTGCGGCATCCGAGGCGTCGAGGTCGATGAGCTCGGACTCCAACTTGGCGTCAAGAAAGATCGCCTGCGCTGGCGCAACAAGAGCGGCGAGCGAGGCCAGCGCGACCGCATCGCCGAGGATCGCCTCATCCACATTGAAGACATAGATGAACGGCTTCGAGGTCAGAAGCCCGAGCTCGTGGATCGGCGCGGTATCGAGAGTGGATGACGACAGCGGCTTGCCCTCGTCCAGCACCTTCTTCGCGGCGAGCGCGGTCTCGAGCACAAGAGGTTCGGTCCGCTTGGTCTTGACCTCCTTCTCATACCGCTCGATGGCCTTCTCGAGGGTCTGGAGGTCGGCGAGGATCAGCTCGGTGTTGATGGTCTCCATGTCGGAGGCCGGGTTGACCGACCCGTCGACATGCACGACATCCGCATCGGTGAAGCCACGGATGACCTGGGCGATGGCATCCGCTTCCCTGATGTTGGCGAGGAACTTGTTGCAGAGGCCCTCGCCCACCGAC
>JBPPMT010000086.1:0-21014 GCA_051306195.1 Solirubrobacterales bacterium | reverse complement strand
GCAGGGTCCTGATCTCCTCCGGGCCGAGTGCCTTCAGCTCGTAAACCTGGCAGCGGGAGATCAGGGCCGAGTTGACTTCGAAGTAAGGGTTCTCGGTGGTCGCCCCGATCAGGGTGAGGATGCCGCTCTCGACCGCGGGCAGCAGCGCGTCCTGCTGGCCTTTGTTGAAGCGGTGGATCTCGTCGAGGAAGAGCACGGTGCGCCGCCCGGAAGTCTGCTGGCGTTGCTCGGCCCTTTCGATCACGGCGCGGATCTGCGCGCGGCCGGCATTGACCGCTGACTCCTCCTCGAAGGCACCATCGGACATGGTCGCGATGATGCGGGCGAGGGTCG
This sequence comes from Solirubrobacterales bacterium, assembly GCA_051306195.1. GTDB lineage: Bacteria > Actinomycetota > Thermoleophilia > Solirubrobacterales > 70-9 > 67-14. The sequence continues at coordinate 20,681 of JBPPMT010000086.1, read as the reverse complement.
TCTTGCCGGTGCCGGGAGGCCCGTAGAGGATTGCGCTGTGCGGGCTGCCTGCTTCCACTGCCCCGCGCAGAGTTGAGCCGACACCGAGGATGTGTTCCTGACCGACGACCTCATAGAGCTGGACCGGACGCATCCGTGCGGCCAGGGGAGCGTCGGGGTCGGGTCGAGCGGATGGGGCCGGGCCGTGTTCATCGGAGTCAAAAAGCTGGTCGCTCATCGCTAACCAGTATGAAGGCCCCACGACAGGAGCAAACTCCTGAGCCGTGGGATAATTGGGGCCATGAAAGCCCCCGAACTCCTCCAGCGATTGATTCGCTTCAACACGGTGAATCCGCCCGGCAACGAAGGTGAAACCCTGGGGTTCCTCAAGGGCATGCTGGACGAGGCCGGCTGGCAGACGGAACTCCTGGCGAAGGTGCCCGAGCGCCCGAACCTCGTGGCCCGCCTGAAGGGTTCCGAACCCGGCCCGACGCTTGCCTTGATCAGCCACGTCGACACGGTCCCGGCCAAGCCTGAAGAATGGACTCACGATCCCTGGTCCGGTGACCTCGAGGGCGGCTACATCTGGGGCCGCGGTGCGCTCGACATGAAGGACCAGGTGGCCTCCGAGACCGCGGCCTGCCTCGCCCTTGCCAGTTCGGGCTGGCGCCCGGCAAAAGGTGACCTGCTGCTCGTGGTCGCGGCAGATGAGGAGACCGGTGCGCACTTCGGCGCCCAGTGGCTCTGTTCGGAACAAGCCGACAAGGTGCGCTGCGACTGGGTCCTGAACGAAGGGGCAGGCGAGATGGTCCAGGTCGGTGAGCAGAGCTTCTTCACGCTCGCGGTCGGCGAGAAAGGCACCCACCGGTTCACGATCGTGGCCGAAGGCGTCGCCGGGCATGGTTCAATCCCGGGAGTCGGGGACAACGCCCTGCTCAAGCTGGCGCCGGCGCTGTCCCGCCTCCGTGAACAGCCGCCGCGCGAATCTACCCCGGACACAGACCGCTTCCTCGAACGCCTGGTCGGGCACGTGCCCGATGACCTCGATGCCGCCCTGGCCGAGGTCGCTGAAGCCGATCCGCTGCTGGCCAAGCTGCTGGCTGATCCAATGCTCGGCGTGACACTCGCACCAACCATGGCTTCGGCCTCGAACCGCGAGAACGTAATCCCTTCGCGGGCCGAACTCGTGGTCGACTGCCGGACCCCTCCCGGGATGACCGGCGAGGAAGCACTGAAGCGCATCAACGCCGTAATCGGCGAAGGCGACTGGCGGATCGAGTTCAACGACCCGGTGGTCGGCAACCGCTCCGACTACGAAGGACCGCTTGCCGAAGCGCTCGAGGAATGGGCCGACATCGTTGAGCCCGGCTCGAAGATTCTGCCGATGGTCATGCCCGGCTTCTCCGACAGCCACTGGTTCCGCAAGGCTTTCGATGCGACCGTCTTCGGCTTCTGCCCACAAAGGATGAGCCTGGCCGAGACCAAGCCACTGGTCCACGGGGCGGACGAAAGGGTGACCGTCGAAGACGTCGAGCTGATGGAAAACCTCTTCACCTGGCTGCCGCCGCGGCTGCTCGGCACCGCCGGCTGAGCGCGTCGCCAGAGCCGGTGCGGCCATGGCGCTAGCATCCCGGCTTCATGTTCACTCGCATAGATCACATCGGCGTAGCCGTCAAGGACCTTGACGCCGCCATCAAACTTTACGAGCGCAGCTTCGAGATGGAACTCGTACACCGCGAAACAGTCGAATCACAGGGAGTCGAGGCGGTACTGCTCGATGTGGGCGACGGACACGTAGAGCTGCTGGCGCCGCTCGGTGATGACACGCCGGTCGGCAAGTTCATCGCGAAGAAAGGCGAAGGGATCCACCATGTCGCCTATGCCGTCGATGACATCGATGCCGCCCTGGTCCAGGCCGAAGCCAACGGCATCAGGATGATCGACAAGGAACCGCGCACCGGCATCCGCGGCAGCCGCGTCGCCTTCGCCCACCCCGCCGCCACCGGCTCCGTGCTCACAGAAATCGTCGAACCCTCCAAGGAGGCCCACTGATGGCGTCACTCCACAAGATTGAAATCGGTTTCGAAGGCGGACAGGTCGTCCCGGTCCGGCTCGACGACGATCAGCTCAAAGGCCTCAAGTCCGCGCTCGCCAAGACCGAAGGCTCACACGAAGTCACCTACGAGGAGGGGACTCTGATCCTCGACCTCGGAAAGGTCATCTTCCTGCGGATTACGTCGAGCGCCCAGAAGGTCGGCTTCTGAGCGCGAGGTAATCGGCTCGCTGCTTGAAGGTCGCCTTCATCTCGTCGGTGATCTGACTCAGGAACTCCCGACGGTAGAGGTCGTCGGTCAACATCGAGATCGCGAAGTAGAGCCCGGTGAAGGAAGCGATCGCCACGGCCACCCGAAGAAGCTCGGTGGTCACCTGCGCCTCGCGATCGCCGATCGGGAAACCGAACAGGACGTCGGGTGTTTCCTGAATCCAGCCGCCGATCAGCTCCGCGTTGATCGTCAGCAAGCCGAAGAGAACGAAGAACCCGGCCACCGCCAGGGCGACCAGCAGCACCTGAAGCGACTGGCTCACAAAGAGCACCAGCCCGACGTTGAAGCGCTGCCGGGTGTTCAGCTCCGGCCCGTCACCACCGGCTGACTTCTCCAGGCTCTCTACCTCACCCGGCAAACGGGCGATCAGGAAAGCCGCGCCGAGCGCCACGAACATTCCGACAAGCAACCCGAGCGACAGGTCGTCGAGCTGGCCGAACACCTGCCAGAGCTCCGGGGTCAGGAAAAGGATCAGCGAGAAGATCATCAGCAGTGGCACCGCCTTGACCAACAGACCGAGTGAGCGCGAGAGTTCCCCCAGCAGCCGGGTGATCGCCCAGCGGACAATCGAGATCAGCCCGAAGCCGACCACGCCGAAGATCAGGGCGAGCAGGACCAGGTTGAATAGTGCGGTCGATAGCGCGATGCCCCAGTGGCCGGAAATGATTCCCGGCAGAAGCGCCGGCACGATCACGAAGGCCGCCAGCTCTGCTTTACCGACCCGCTTCATCCTCGAGAAGAACGCCCGGCCGCGGAGGCGGTTGGTGATGCCCATCGCAACGATGATCACCGCAAGGCTGCCGACCACCGCGATCAGGTTCTGCCAGATCGTCCAGTCGCTGTTCAGCGGTCCGAGGATCTCGAGCAGCAGCACGAATCCGAGCAGTGGGACCGCACGGTTGAAGATGTCCGAACTGGCCGAGTACTCCTCGGTGAATAGCGGCAGGCCGGCTTTGCGGAAGTCGCGCTCGTAGGCCTCCAGCTCCAGTTGGGTCGGATCTGTCGTCGTCGCCACGTCATGATCATGCCCGACCGGCCCGTCGTATCCTGCGCATCCAATGCTGAATGCCGACCTCAAACTGCTCCGGTTCATGCGCACCCGCGGCCACACGCCCGTGGCGGAGAAGGCCGCGCAGCTGATCGCGAAGACCGGCGAGAACGGCTACCTCTGGTTCGGCGTTGGCCTCGCCGGCGCCGTCTTTGACCCGCCCCGCCGCCGCCAATGGCTCTATTCGGCAGCGATCGGCCCGGTCGCGATCGGCCTCAACTTCGGCATCAAGCTGATTGTGAAGCGCCCCCGCCCGACCCTCGAAGGGCTGCCGCCGCTCGGCGGAGCGCCTTCGTCACTTTCTTTCCCTTCGGCCCACGCCACGGCGTCATTCGCCGCGGCGACCGCGATGTCCAGGTTTGCCCCGGAACTCAAGCTGGCCCTGTTCGGAGCCGCAGCGACCATGGCCGTCACCCGCCCGTACCTGGGGATGCACTACCCCTCGGACGTGATTGCGGGAGCAGTGCTTGGCACAGTCATGGGCGGGATCGTGCCCATTCCCGGCGGCAGCGCCGGGCCTTCCGACTGAACGGGCCACTTCCGGTTCGTTGCAGAGCGCGAACGCTTCGATCAACTAATCTGGATTCATGGATCACAAACTCTTGTTGGCAGGCGAATGGATCGAAACCGGCGAGTGGGCGGAGGTCCCCAGCCCGTACGACGAGAGCCTCGTCGGGCGGGTCGCGCAGGGCGATGCCGAACTGGTTGACCGCGCCATCAGGTCCGCACATCAGGTCTTCAGTGAAGGCGGGCTGCCGCAGTTCGAACGGGCGGCGATCCTCGACCGCGCAGCGGACATCGTCCGCGACCGCCGCGACGACCTCGCCGGGACGATCGCGCAGGAAGCCGGCAAGCCGATCAAGACGGCCACGGTGGAAGCAACCCGGACCGTCGACACCCTCAAATTCGCGGCGACCGAAGCACGCAAGCTGACCGGGGGCACCATCCCCATGGAGGCATCCGAATCCGGCGTCGGCAAGCTCGGGGTGATGCTGCGGATTCCCTACGGCGTAGTTGGTGCGATCAGCCCCTTCAACTTCCCGCTGAACCTGGTCGCCCACAAGCTCGGCCCGGCGATCGCCGCCGGCAACGCGGTCGTGCTGAAGCCCGCCGGCCAGACCCCGATCTCTTCACTCAAGCTCGCCCAGGTATTCATGGACGCCGGCCTGCCGAACGGCTGGCTCAGCGTCATCCCCGGTGGCGGCAGGGAAGTCGGCAACGCGATCGTCGAGCACGAACTGACCAGGGCAATCACCTTCACCGGCTCGGTCCCGGTCGGCTGGGGCATCGCCGCCAAGGTTCCCCACAAGAAAGTCAACCTCGAGCTCGGCTCCAACGCCCCGTTGATCGTCAACCACGACGGCGACTGGGAGACAGCCGCCGACAAAGCGAAGATCCACGCCTTCTCGCACGCCGGCCAGAGCTGCATCTCGATCCAGCGGATCCTGCTCCACGAAGACATCGCCGATCAGTTCATCGAGCGCATCGTGGCCAACATGGAAGGCCTGGTTGTCGGCGATCCGATGGACCCGAACACTGACGTCGGCCCACTGATCACCCGCGGGGACCGCGACCGCGTGAAGGAGTGGATCGACGAAGCTGTGGCCGGCGGCGGCAAGCTGCTGACCGGTGGCGAACTGGTCGACGAGGACCGCTGCCTCGCCCCGACCCTGATCGAGCATCCCGACCGCAAGGCCAACGTGTGGTGCGAGGAGATCTTCGGTCCGGTGGCAACGGTGGACCGCTTCTCGGATTTCGACGAAGCCCTGAGGATGGCCAACGACTCCAAGTTCGGGCTCCAGGCCGGCGTGTTCACCCGCGACATCGGCAACGGACTCAAAGCGGGCAACACACTCGAATTCGGCGGAGTCCTGATCAATGAAGTGCCGACCTTCCGGGCCGACCAGCAGCCCTACGGCGGGGTCAAGGACTCGGGCAATACCCGCGAGGGGCCCGCCTATTCGGTCATTGAACTGACTGAAGAACGAATGGTCACTTTTCAGGGCGGCTGAAACTTTCACCCGGAAGCCGGGTTACGAACCTGTGAAATACCTCCTTCTTTCGACTAACCTGTCCTGAAGGAGAGCAGGGGCCGTTGGTGCCTGCGAACAGGGGAACTAACGGAGGGTGGAAATGTCGAAGCTGAAGGTTGGAGTAATTGCGTGTGCAGTTGTGGTCGCCGGAATCGCGGCCTCGGTTGCCCAGGCGGCACCGGGTGACACGCTCGGCCTGTCCACGCTCGTGCAGCGGATTCTCCCCACAGGAGCGGGCGACTTCAAGACCCTGACCACCGGTCCGGGCGAGGATTACGTGGTCCGCGACGGCAGCGAAGAGACTGCGACGCTTGGCGCCGCGACATCCGGCCGCGAGACCCGACGGGTACCGCTCGCCTACTTCGGCCAGCTCACTGACTTCCAGCTTGCGGACGAAGAGAGTCCGGCCCGGGTCGAGTTCCTCGACCCGGTTGGCGGGGCCCTCACGTCGTCCTGGCGGCCAGGCGAGGCCTTCAACCCGCACGAAGCGAACGAAATGATCGAGCAGATGAACGCCTTTGCCGCCAACGCCCCGGTGGCCTCCGGCGATGGCAGCAAACCGGCCATGGACTTCGTCATGAACACCGGCGACATCTCTGACAGCCAGCAGTACAACGAGACTCTCTGGAATCGCCAGTTGATCGAAGGTGGCACGATCGATCCCGGCAGCGGCATCGACCCGGCAGCATCACTCGGCGTCAACCCGCTCTGCCCGAACAGCATCGCGGGCGACCTTCAGGATCCCGGAACGCCGGACAACTACACCGGCGTCCAGGACCGCGCCGACTGGCCGACCAGCCAGGAGTTTTACTTCTACGATCCGAACGATCCCGATCCGCCGCTGGCAGATCCGGGCAACGTCAACCCGTATGCCTCGGCGCCCGAGTACCCGGGCCTGATGGACGAGGGCCAGCAGCCCTTCCAGGCGACCGGCCTGGACGTGCCCGGTTACGTCCTCTTCGGAAATCACGATGGTCTGGTCCAGGGTAACGCGTGGGCCAGCAAGCTCTTCAACCAGTTCGCTCAGGGCTGCCTCAAGCCGGTCGCCGACAAGAAGCCTGAGAACAGCGCCTTCGATCCGCTCGACCTGCTTTCCCTTGTCACAGATCCGAACCTCACGGTTCAGGGATTCCTCGATCTGGTCGCAGCAAATCCTGACCAGTTCATGGCCGTCCCGCCGGATCCGGATCGTCGCCTGATCTCAAAGAAGCAGTACAAGGACATCTTCAAGGCGAATAGCCAGGATGACGGGCACGGTTTCGGCTTCGTCGATCCGGCCGAGGAGACCGCATCTAACGGTGACGCCGGCTACTACGCGTACTCGAAGGGCGGCGTCCGCTACATCACCCTGGACACTCATTCCGAGGGCGGCGTGATCTTCACGTCTGACAAAGGCAATCTCGACACCCCTCAGTTCAACTGGTTTGAATCCGAACTGCAGGCGGCAACCGAAGCCAATGAAGTCGCGGTGGTCTTTTCCCATCACGCTTCGGTCAGCATGAGCGCCAACCTGCCCGACGAGAACGCGCCTCAGTGCGCCGACGTCGACCCGGCCGAGATCGTCGGCTGTGACGCCGACCCACGCGAATCGACTCCGATCAAGCTCGGAGACGATCTGGTCGCGCTGATGCACGAGTACCCGGTGGCGATCGCCTGGGTGGCCGGACACAGCCACGAAAACAAAGTGATCCCCTACAAGGACCCGGCCGGCAACGGCGGCTTCTGGAGCATCCGGACCGCGGCCCTTGCGGACTGGCCGAGACAGAACCGCCTGATCGAGATTTTCGACAACAAGGACGGCAACCTCTCGATTTTCGGCACTCTCATCGACCACGCCGCACCGGTTCCGACTCCGGCGCCGGGCACGAACGCCAGCACGATGACACCGGCACAGCTGGCATCGGTCGGCCGGACCATCGGCTACAACGACAACCAGAGCGGCGGCGCGCAGTGCGGTCCCGCTGAATGCGGCAGTGGTGAGGCCGGGGACCGCAACGTCGAGCTGCTGATCAAGGATCCCCGCCGACCGGAAGTAGTCGAGCCGCCGAAGAAGGCGAACATCAGCAAGGTAGTGATCTCGCCGAAGAAGAAGACCCTGAAGGCTGGCAAGAAGACCACCTTCATCGTCAAGGTGACCAACAAAGGCACGGCGGCAAAAAAGAACGCCAAGCTCTACCTGAAGTCATCGAACAAGCGGGTGAAGGTCAGGAAGTCGATCACGATCAAGTCGATCGGCGCGAAGAAGACGGCGAAGATCAAGATCACCGTGACCGCGAAGTCCAAGGCCAGGGGCAAGGCAAAGATCACCGCCAACGTCTCCGGAAAGAAGGGCGTCGCCAACCTGAAGATCAAGGCGAAGAAGAAGAGGAAGTAGCCGACAGGTGGTCCTGAATAGGATCGCCTGATGGAAATCGACAGTCACTCTTGGGTTCTGTGGGTCGGCGTGATCGCCGTCGCCCTTCACGTCATCGAGGAGTACTCCGAGGGCTGGGTCAACTGGGCCAACTTCGAGTTCGGGCCGCGCTTCGGCATCTCAATCGACGAGAAGGACTTCTTCCTCGGCAGCGCCGCACTGATCTTCATCGCCCTCGCCGGTGCGGCGATCGGCTGGTGGGCTCCGGCGATCAGCCTCGCGATCCCGGCGTTCTTCGTCCTCAACGCGATCTTCTCCCACATGATTCCGAGCGCCCGTGGTGACCGCCTTACCCCGGGCACGCTCAGCGCCGTGTTCGTTTACCTGCCGGTCGCCGCCTGGATGTTCTGGGCCGCCTCCGAGGACGGACGACTCGACTTCGGCACTTTCGTCGGGGCCTTCCTGATCGGCGCGGCGATCATGGCCTTCCCACTCCTGGCCCTGGTGCTCAGGACGAAGATCGGCTGGACCGAGGAGACGGTCGCCGCCGCGACGGCCGAGCGGGAGGCTGACAATCACCGCCGCGAAGAGGCAGCGAAGCAGAGGCAGGCCGAAGAGATGGCCGCTGCCACCCCTCCAACCGAAGAGACTTCATTCAGGCTTGAGAGCGATAACGACTCGCCCGAAGACGAGACCGAAGTCCTGAAACGCGACTGAGCCTTTCGGCTACTGGTCGTCTTCGTGCGGCCGGGCCATCTTGTTGTGGTCGAGCGCTTCGGTGAGGATCGCTTCTTCGACGCCGAGTTCGATCGCGACTTCGCGGAGCGCCCTTCCGGACCGGGCGGCCTCGGCGACGATCTCCGAGGCGCGGTCGTATCCGATGTGCGGATTGAGCGCGGTTGCTGTGGCCAGGGTGGCCTCGGCGTGAAGTTCGTTGGCGGCGACGTTGGCCTCGATTCCGGTCACGCACTTCTCGTCCAGCATGCGTGAGGCGGAGCCGAGCAGCTTGATCGAACCGAGCAGGTTGCGCGCGATCAGCGGCACCCGCACGTTCAGCTCGAACTGGCCCTGTGAGCCGGCCATGGTGATCGCCGTGTCGTTGCCGATCACCTGAGCCGCGACCTGGATCACAACCTCCGGGATCACGGGGTTGACCTTGCCGGGCATGATCGAGGAGCCCTTCTGGAGTTCGGGCAGCGAGATCTCGGCCAGGCCGGCCCGGGGGCCGGAGCCCATCAGCGCGAGGTCGTTGGCGATCTTGTTCAGGGAGACGGCGTAGACCTTGAGCGCACCCGAGAGCTCAACCAGGGCATCGCGGTTCGCCTGGGCCTCGAAGGCGTCGTGCGGGGCGGAGATGTCGAGGCCGGAGGCTTCTTCCAGGAGCTCGCGCACACCGGCGGCGAAGTCGGGGTGGGTGTTGAGGCCGGTGCCGGTGGCGGTGCCGCCGAGCGGGATCTGACCGACCCTTTCGAGAGTGGCGGCAACCCGGTCGAGGCCGTGCCTCAGCTGGGACGAGTAACCACCGAACTCCTGCCCGAGCGTGACCGGCACTGCGTCCATCAGGTGGGTGCGACCGGCCTTGACCACATCGCGGAACTCCTCGGCCTTGGCGTCGAGCGAGAAAGCGAGGCCCTGCATCGCCGGGATCAGGTCGTTGGTCACCTGGTCGAGCGCGGCCAGGTGGACTGCCGAAGGGAAGACGTCATTCGAGGATTGACCCAAATTGACGTGGTCGTTCCGGTGAACACCCTCGCCAGCCAGCTTCGCGATCACTTCGTTCGCGTTCATGTTCGAGGAGGTGCCGGACCCGGTCTGAAAGACGTCGACCGGGAACTGGTCGTCGTGCTTGCCGGCGCCGATCTCGTCTCCTGCCCGGGCGATCTTCTCGGCGATTTCAACGTCCAGCAGTCCGAGGTTCGCGTTGGAGCGGGCGGCGTTCGCCTTGATCAGGCCCAGCCAGTGGATGACCGGTGCCGGAACCGGCTCACCGGAGACGGGGAAATTGTCAACGGCCTTGGTGGTCTCGCCACCCCACAACTGCTCAGTCAAAGGAACCTCTCATCGATTGGACGAAAACTTCAGACAAGTCTTTCACCAACCCGCTCAGCCGGTTTCCTGGCCGGCTTTCAGGCCGGCTTCGTAATGGGCCTGCTTCAGCTCTGAGGCATCGGAGAGTCCGTTGGTTGCTGCCGCCCTCACCCTTTCGACCAGGGTCGCGTGGATTCCTTCGCTGTTTTCGGCTCCCCGCTCGAGTGCCCCGACCAGATAGCCGGCGTCGATCGCCGCCTTGGTCCCGGCGGGACCGGGCCTCGACATGTCGGCCCCGAGCCCGCTGGCAACCTCGGTCATGTTCGTCCCGAAGTTCACCAGGTCACCCTCCGGCTGGTTACGGACAAGGCAGTCGCTGATCTTCGTATCGGAGTCGAGTACGACTGGCTCGGGCGCGTTTCGAAGTGCCGCGGTTACCTGCGCCGGGCTTTCCAGACAGACGTCCGGGGTGTCGACTTCCGAGCTCCCGCATCCGAGAATCAGGACCGTCGCGGCAATGGTTATGGCAAGGGTTGTGCGCACACACCAATCCTTTCACGCGCGACATATAGGCTCCGCACATGCCTACCGTGCGCGAAGTCACTTACGACCTTTTCCGTAGACAGGGGATGACCCGGATGTTCGGCAATCCCGGCTCGACCGAACTGCCGATGTTGCAGGATTTCCCGGACGATTTCGACTACGTCCTCGGCCTTCAGGAAGCGGCCGTCGTCGCCATGGCCGACGGCTATGCGCAGATGACCGGCAAGCCCTCGCTGGTCAACCTACACACGGCCCCCGGGCTTGGCAACGGGGTCGGCGCAATCTTCAACGCTCAGGCCAACCACTCACCGGTCGTGATCACGGTCGGCCAGCAGGCCCGCGCGATGATCACCATGCAGTCGAACCTGACCAACCGCGACGCGATCCGCGTGCCGCACCCATACGTCAAGTTCTCCTACGAGCCGCCGCGCGCCGAAGACGTACCGCTCGCGATCGCCCACGCGATCCACCTCGCCTCGCTCCCCCCGATGGGACCGGTGATGGTCTCGCTGCCGATGGACGACTGGGACGTCGAGATAGACGCCGCCCAGGCTGCCGCTGTGATCAACCGTGAAGTCAGTGGCCGCGCGACCGCCGACCCGGACAAGGTCTCCGCCCTCGCGAATCGCATCAAGGCCGCCAAGAACCCGATCGCCGTCGCCGGCCCCGACATCGACGCCGCCGACGCCTGGGAGGAGATGATCGCTCTCTCCGAGAACCAGAACCTCGGCGTGTGGGCCGCTCCCGCAACGGGCGGTGGCCGCCTCGGATTCCCCGAAAGCCATCCGCACTGGCGCGGCGTCCTGCCACCCGCGGTCGGCCCTGTCGGAGAGACCCTGAAGGAGCACGACCTGATCATCGTGGTCGGCTCTTCCGTCTTCGCGTACTACCCGAACATCCCCGGCCCCTTCCTCGCCGAAGGAACCGAACTTGTCGCGATCACTTCCGACCCGGACGAAGCCGCCCGCGCCCCGATGGGTGACGCAATCGTCGCCGACGTGAAGCTCACCCTGACCGCGTTGCTCGAGCACCTCGACGGCACCGACCGGGAGGCCCCGCCGGAATGGCCGAAGCCGACCCGGATGGAAGAGACCGATCCGCTCAACGCATCAACCATCCACTCGATCCTTGCCGAAGAACTTCCGGACAACGGGGTGATCGTCCTCGAGTCGCCTTCGAGCACCCTGGCACTGCGCAACCAGCTGCGGATCTCGAATCCGAAGAGTTACTTCTTCGGGGCGGGTGGTGGCCTCGGCTTCGGACTCGGATCCTCGGTCGGCATCCAGATGGCCGAGCCGGACCGCCCGGTTGTCTGTGTGCTCGGAGAAGGCTCTGTCCAGTACGCGGTGGTGACCTTCTGGACCGCCGTGGCCTACAACGTGCCGGTCACTTTTTTGGTGCTGCGCAACGAGGAGTACGCGATCCTCAAGTGGTTCGCGGAGATCGAACAGGTGACCGGATCCCCCGGTCTCGACCTGCCCGCCCTCGAGTCGGCGAAGATCGCCTCTGGTTACGGAGTCGAGAGCACCACGGTCAAGACCGCCGACGAAGTCCAGGCCGCGCTGAAGGAAGCGATTGCCGACCCCAGGCCTCGTCTGATCGAAGTCCCGATCCAACCGGGAATGTCACTCTTCTAGTCGAGGGAACGCCATGCCACTGCTCGAGCCCGATGTACTGAAGATCACGCCGGAGCCGAGTGAACCGGCGAGCGATCGCGCGCCGGAATGGGTTGCGGGTGGAACGCCGGAGCCGCTTCGTTCCGAGCTGATCGCGCTGCTCGGCGAGGACCGGGTCCTCAGCCGGCCGAGCGACATCATTCGTTACGCCTCCGACGCCAGCCCGTACCGGAAGCTGCCGAAGGCCGTGATCATGGCCCAGGACGCAACCGACGTCTCCAAGGTGGTCAGGTTCGGCCGAGAGAACGACCTCGGCGTCACCTTCCGGTCCGGCGGCACCAGCCTCAACGGCCAGGGCCAGACCGACGGGCTCCTGGTCGACGTGCGCCGCCACTTCGGTGGAGTCGTCGTTCATGACGATGGCAAGTCGGCCTCGATCGGTCCCGGCGTCGTCCTCGGCCACGCCAACAAGGTGCTCGAGCCCTACGGGTACAAGCTCGGTCCCGACCCCGCCTCGACCGACATCGCCACGGTCGGCGGCGTGGTCGCCAACAATTCCGGCGGCATGCGTTGCGGGGTCAGGTTCGACTCGTATTCGACGATCGAAGCGATGACTTTCATCACTCCCGCCGGTACGGTGATCGACACGACCCAGCCAGACGTCGAGGCGACTTTCATGGCAGCCGAACCGGACCTCGCCAACGGCCTGCTGAAGATCCGCGAGGAGATCATCGCGGACCCCGAACTCACCGCGAGGATCCGCAAGAAGTTCGAGATCAAGAACACCACCGGCTACCGGCTCTGCGCTTTTCTCGACGCCGAGACCCCGGTGGAGATCTTCCGCCGGTTGATCGTCGGTTCCGAAGGAACCCTCGCATTCATCGCCAACGTCACCTTTCGCACGGTGCCGCTGCCGAAGAAGACCACCCTCGCCTGGCTCCACTTCCCCGACATCCCGACCGCGACCGAGCCGGTCAAGGCACTGGTCGACGCCGGTGCTTCGGCGGTCGAGCTGATGGTCGCCCCCGCCCTGATCACGGCCGGCTGGAACATGCCCGGGGCGCCCGAGTACTTCCGTGACGTCGAACCCAGCTCGGCCGCCCTGCTGGTCGAGTTCCCCGGGGACGACGATGCCGCTCTCGACGCTGCCGAAGCCCGGGCTTTCGAGATCGTCGACCGCGACGCGCTGATCCTCGAGACCGGATTCAGCCGCGACGAAGAAACGGTCGAGATCAACTGGAAGGTCCGCGAGGGTCTCCATGGTCTGATCGGCAAGATGAAGCTGCCGGGTTCGGCCCTGATCGTCGAAGACGTCTGCGTGCCGCCCGAGCGGATCGCCGAAGCAGCGGAAGAGCTGCGGGCGCTGCTCGCCGAGCACGAGTTCCTGGCCGGCGTGGCCGGGCATGCGTCGGCCGGCAACCTGCACTTCATGCTGACCCCCGACTTCGCGATCCAGGCGGACCTCGACCGTTACGAAGTCTTCATGGAGAAGCTCGTCGACCTGATCATCACCAAATACGACGGGTCGCTGAAGGCCGAACACGGGACCGGCATCAACATGGCGCCGTACGTCGAACTCGAATGGGGCAAGGAAGCGCTCGAGCTGATGTGGCGGACCAAGCTGCTCGCTGACCCGGAGAACAAGCTCAACCCGGGCGTGATCCTGAACCGGGACGCCACCGCCCACCTCAAGGACCTGAAGACGACCCCGCAGGTGGAAGAGGTCGCCAACGCCTGCGTCGAGTGCGGCTTCTGCGAGCCGGTCTGCCCGAGCCGCAACCTCACCACCACCCCCCGCCAGCGAATTGTCCTCCGCCGCGAAATGGTGCGGCAGGGCGAAGACTCCGCCGTGCGGAAGATCCTGCTCGAGGAATACAAGTACGACGCCCTCCAGACCTGCGCCGCCGACGGCTCCTGCCTGCTCTCCTGCCCGGTCGGCATCGACACCGGGGCCTTCGTCAAGGGGTTCCGGGCCGAGCAGAACACCCCGGCCGCCGAGAAGATGGCCCTGCGTGCCGCGGAGCGGTGGGACCGGGTCGAGAAACTCTCGCGCTCCGGACTGAGGATCGGCAACGCGATCTCGAAGGTGGCCTCCGACGGGGCGGTGCGGGGACTGAGCAAAGCCGCGAGGAAGTTCATCAGCGACGACCTGGTTCCCGAGTGGGGCGAGAAGATGCCGCCGGCCGCTGCACCGAAGCTGCCGACAACCACTTCCCACGGTGCCGCCGCGGTCTACATGCCGGCCTGCATCAACCGGATGTTCGGTCGCTCGAAAGGCGACGACGGAGACCTCTCCCTTCCCGAAGCGATGGTCACCGTCTCGGCCCGCGCCGGCAAGCCGGTATGGATCCCCGAGGATGTGGAAGGAACCTGCTGCTCGGTGCCCTGGAGCTCCAAGGGCTTCAAGGACGCGCACGCCTTCAAGGCAAACCAGACGGTCGAGCGGATCTGGCGCTGGACCGGTGGCGGAACCCTGCCGCTGGTGATCGACGCCTCCTCCTGCGGCCACGGCCTCACCGACTTCGGCCCAGGCGTGCTGACCGAGCAGAACGAAGCTCGCCACCAGGAGATCACGGTCATGGACTCGGTCGCCTGGGCCGAACTGCTTCTCCCCGGCCTCGAGATCAAGCAGAAGACCGATTCGGTCACTGTCCACCCGACCTGCTCCGGCCGCCACATGGGCCTCGACCGCGCCCTCGGCCGGATCGCCAATGAGCTGGCCGACGACGTGAACATCCCCGACACCGCCACCTGCTGCGGCTTCGCCGGAGACCGCGGCTTCCTCCATCCCGAGCTGACCGCCAGCGCCACCGCCCAGGAAGCGATCGAAGTCAAGGCCAACCCGACGACGACCCACATCTCCTCCAACCGCACCTGCGAAGTGGGAATGGAGCGGGCAACAGGAGAGCCCTACGGCTCCTTCATCTATCTGCTGGAAGAACTGAGCCGCTAAGCGTCTACAATCCGGCGACCGGGGATTCTTGTCATTTCGATCCCTCCACAGGGACAAGGGGAATAAATGCTGAACCGCATCACGATCGCCACCGTCTTTGCGCTGCTCATCGGCCTCTTTGCCGTGGGCACCGCAACCGCTGCTTCGCCGTCGGACCGTGATCCGATTCCACCGCCTACCGACTACTGGAAGGACAAGGGCTTCATCCTCATGGCCCATCAGGGTGGTGAATGGGACTTCCCCCCGAACACCCTATTTGCTTACAAGAAGGCGATGGCCCTGGGTGCCGACATGATCGACATGGACGCCTACGTGACCAAGGACGGCAAGATCGTCCTGACCCACGACATCGACATTTACAAGAACACGGAGTCCCCCCAGGAAGACGGCCTCAAGATCAATGACCTGACCCTGGCCCAGCTCAAGTCCTACGACTTCGCCTACGACTGGAGTCCGCACGACGGTTCAAGCACTACGCCCTATCGCGGTATCGCCACCGGCGACGTGACCCCGCCCCCCGGATTCACCGCCAACGACTTCAAGATCCCATCTTTCGACGAGGTTCTCGCCGCTTTCCCGGATACACCGATCAATATCGAGTTGAAGGCGGTCACCGGAGTGAACGAAACGGACACTGCTACAGAGATGGCTGCAATTCTCAAGTCCCATCCGGGTCATGATGAAAACGTGATCATCAACTCTTTCGGACAGTCAATGCTGGAGGAGATGCATGCCGCCCGCCCTGAGCATCTTTCCTTTGGTGGCAGCCTGGACGGAACGGTCGACTACATAAGTGGTCAGCCAATCGTTCCGACTCCAGTAGCAGTGGAACCGCCCGACCAACTCAGGGTTGTCGACAAGCCAGGCACGGTGGACGACGTCTGGCTCGACACAGTGCCTGTTCTGAAGCCCTGGACTGACCACGACGGTTACAAGATCTTCGTTTGGGGTTCCGACCATGATCCGACCCAGGACACTGACCCCTTCTACACCAAGCTGATCGCCCAGGGCGCTGACTCATACAACACCCCTTCGCCGACCACCCTCGCCAAGTACCTCTGCGAGAACGGCATCGCCCGTCCTGACGGGAGCCCTCGCTGCGACCAGCAGATCTGCCCCGAGGGCCAGACCGGCATCGCCCCAGACAACTGCGTCGACATCCCGCAGTGCCTGCCACCGGAAACCGGAACTCCGCCCAACTGCGTCGAGGTCGCCCCGAAGGCCACGCTGAAGAAGCTGTCCTTCGTAAAGGTGAAGGGCAAGACCAAGGCTGGCCAGAATCGCAAGGTCGCGCTCAAGCTGACGGCGACCAAGGGCCGAGCCATCAACGTCAAGGTCAACCTGAAGTCTTCGAACCCCCAGGTGAAGGTTCAGAAAGCCACCACCGTGAAGCTGAAGCCGGGCGAGACGTTGAAGAAGGTCCTCACGATCAGGTCCACCGGGAAGGCGAAGGGAAGGGCGAAGCTCACCGCCACCTCCGGCAAGCTGATCGCCACCACGACCCTGCTCTACAAGGCGAAGAAGAGTAAGACCGGCTCCACCAGGTAGCTATTTGCCGCGGCGTTCGAGCGTCAATCGCTCGGCGTCGCGGATTATTCCTTCGATCCGGTCGTCGCTTTCGAAGCGGCGGTCCATCAACGGGCCGAGGATCCCACGCATGAAGAAGATGATGCCGTACTCGCGGGGCACGATCACCCGGGGTGAACGCCGCTCGATTCCGTTGACCACGGCCTCGCCGGCAGTCTTCACCGGGATCTGGCGGGTCATGAAGGCCGGCGCGAGCTTTCGCATCCGGTCGACTATGGGTTCGGAGAAAGCCCCGGTGACCATCTCGGTAGTAATCCAGCCGAAGTAGCAGACGGTGGCGCTGGCGCCTAGCGGGATCAGCTCGCCCCGGAGCGACCGACCGAGCGCCTCGACCCCGGCCTTGGCGGTTGCATAGGAGCTGTTCAGGGCGCCGTTCATGAAGGCGTAAGAGGACGAGATCAGGACGAACTGGCCGCCGTTCCTGACCACCTCGGGCATGCCGGCGCGGACCGTGAACCAGACGCCGTAGAGGTTGACTTGAATCACCCGCTCCCACTCGTCGGGGGGGATCGCCCGGGCGGTGGTCGTCTGGGGGGCGATGCCGGCGTTGGCCACGACGACATCGATCCGGCCGAACCGTTCGACCACTCTCTCGAAAGCAGCCTCGACCTGAGCCCGGTCGGAGATGTCGGCGCCGATCCCGATCGCGTCCGCGTTGATTGTCATCGCTGATTCGAGGGTGGCGTCTTCGTCGAGGTCGAGCAGGGCGATCGAAGCACCGCGCGCAGCGGCGGCGTTGGCGATCGCCAGCCCGATCCCTCGGGCACCGCCGGTGACCAGGACGACTTTGCCTTGAAGGTCGTAAACGGTCTCAGACATCGGAAGGAATGTCCCGGGCTTCGAACTGATGGACAAAGTCGGCGACCTTCGAGTTGGTCTCCAGGCGCCGGTCGGAAAGCGGACCGAGCAGGCCTCGCAGGTAAAAGACCGGTTTCCAGATGCTCGGTGAAATCACCCTCGGGGCACGAGCCTCGATCCCCTTGACGAGATCGGCGGCAGCCTTGTCGGCGGTGATCTGTTTGGTCAGGAAGTCCGGCGCCACCTCTTTCCTGAACTCGTCGGCCAGTTCGTTGTCGAACACCTCGGAGATGAGGTCAGTCTTGACATAGCCGAAGTAGGCGACGGTCGCGCTGGCCCCGAGTGGTGTCAGCTCGGCCCGAAGCGCCCGGCCGAGCGCCTCGACCGCGGACTTCGAGACCGCATAGGAACTGTTCAGCATGCCGTTTGCATGAGCGGCGTTGGACGAGATGATCACGACCTGCCCCCGGTTGTCGATGACCTCCTGCAGGCCGGCCCGGACAGTGCGCCAGACTCCGAGCACGTTGACGTTGACCACCCGCTCCCAGTCGTCGTCCGAGATCGCGCGGGCCGTGGTCTTTGGCGGGGTCACGCCGGCGTTGGCGATGACAACGTCCACCCGGCCGAGTTCCGCCTTTGCGCGGGCGACTGCAGCTTCCATCGCTTCGGCGTCGACCACGTTTGCGCCGATGCCGATCGCCCGGGGGCCGATCGCGGCCGCGGACTCGGCGGCTTCGCTCTCGTCAAGATCGATCAGGGCGACTGATGCTCCCCGACGGTAGGCGATCCTGGCGGTCTCGAAACCGATGCCGCGGGCGGCGCCGGTGATCAGGACTACTTTCCCCGCAAGGTCATACCGAGACATGCGCGGATGGTACGGACTACCGGCGCTTTGAAGCTTGTGGGACTAGACGAGAGAGTCAGGCACCATATGTTCGGTACAGACGGCGCTTGCCCTTCCGGCATCTCTCTGTGTCTCCTTCGGAATACACCGTGACTTTGCAGTGCCAGCCGTTGACGATGACGTGACCCTTTCTGTACGACTCCAGGGGAACCGGGCAGTTGATACGTCGGCAGTACTTCTTGAACGCGCGGCGGGAAACCCGGTAGGCACCGGCGCACCCGACGTTCTTCACGGAGAATTTCCAGACCAGGGGCTTCCCGTCCTGACACCGCTTCCAGCTTGAAGCGCTGATAGCGGCAGACCTGGGTCCAACTGGCTCAGAGGACGCCGAGGGCGACGCTGCGCCAACCATGAATACAGAGGAAGCCACAGCAACCACCACGAACATAGCGGCAACTCTCGAAAAGGCTCCCCATCGGTATTCAGCCAAAATCGCATCTCCCTTGACGGCGTTTGTAGTCCAGGTAGTCAGTCTCGCCGGGGGATGAGTACCTGTCAAGTGGTGCCCGGTCGCCCCCGATAGCATCACCGTTCCATGTCATCGTTCCGATCAGTCGATCCGAAGCAGTCTTTTCCCGAGATGGAGGAGCGGGTCGGCGCGCGCTGGAAAGAAGACCGGGTGTTCGAGCGCTCGATGGAGCAGCGGGCAGGCGAAGAAGTCTGGAGCTTCTACGAAGGACCGCCGACCGCCAATGGCCGGCCCGGATCCCACCACGTCCTGTCTCGCGTATTCAAGGACATCTACCCGCGTTACCGATCGATGCAGGGCTACCGGGTTCCGCGGAAGGCCGGCTGGGACTGCCACGGGCTGCCGGTGGAGCTCGAGGTTGAGAAGCAGCTCGGCCTCTCCTCCAAGCAGGAAATCGAGGACTACGGGATCGAGGAGTTCAACCAGCGCTGTCGTGACTCGGTCTTCACCTACGTCGAGGAGTGGAACCGGCTGACCGAGCGGATCGGCTTCTGGATCGACCTGGACGACCCGTACGTCACGCTCGACAACGACTACATCGAGTCGGTCTGGTGGTCGCTCAAGGAACTCCACAACAGCAACCGTCTTTACGAAGGCCACCGGGTCTCTCCCTACTGCCCGCGCTGCGGCACCACCCTCTCTTCCCACGAGGTCGCCCAGGGGTACAAGGACGTGATCGACCCGTCCGTCTGGGTCCGCTTCAGACTGACCGGCAGCGATACCTCCCTGCTCGTCTGGACCACCACCCCCTGGACTCTGCCCGGCAACTACGCGGTCGCCGTGAACCCGGACGTCACCTACGCCAAGGTCGAGGTCGAGGGAGAGCACCTGATCGTGGCCGAGCCGCTGGTCGAGAAGGTCCTCGGCGAAGGCGTGGAAGTCCTCGAACGGATCCCGGCCGCCGACCTGCTCGGGCTTCGCTACGTTGAACCCTTCCCCGGCATGGCCGAGACCTCGGGCGTCTTCAAGGTGATCAACGGTGATTTCGTCACGACCGACGACGGCACCGGCCTGGTCCACATCGCCCCTGCTTTCGGTGAGGACGATTACCGCGTCGCGATCGACAACAAGCTGTACGACCCGGTCGATGGCGAGCATCCCCTTTTCAACCCGGTCGGACTGGACGGACACTTCGACGCCCGGGTCACCGGCTTCGAGGACGAGTTCGTCAAGGACCCGGAAGTCACCGAGCGGCTGATCAACCGGCTCGAAGAAAACGGACTCCTCTTCAAGAAGACCGAATATGAGCACTCCTACCCGCACTGCTGGCGCTGCTCGACCCCGCTGCTCTATTACGCCAAGGCGAGCTGGTACATCCGCACTTCCGAGGCGAGTGAACAGATGCTGGCCGGCAACGAAACGATCGGCTGGCACCCGGAGCACATCAAGCACGGCCGCTTCGGCAAGTGGCTCGAGAACAACGTCGACTGGGCGCTCTCCCGGGATCGCTACTGGGGCACCCCCCTGCCGATCTGGGAATGCTCCGGCAAGGACTGCGACGAGACCTTCTGCGCCGGATCGGTCCAGGAACTGAAGGACCGTGCCGGTTCGGTGCCGGACGACCTCCACCGCCCCTTCATCGACAGCGTCACCTGGAAGTGTGAGAAGTGCGGGAACGGCGAGATGGAACGGGTCGTCTCGGTGATCGACACCTGGTACGACTCCGGCGCGATGCCATTCGCGCAGTTCCACTACCCCTTCGAGAACAAAGAAGAGTTCGAGGAGCGATTCCCGGCCGACTACATTTGTGAGGCGATCGACCAGACCCGCGGCTGGTTCTACACGCTGCTGGCCGAATCGACCATGCTGTTCGGTGAGCCGAGCTACAAGAACGTTGTCTGCCTCGGCCTGATCCTCGACGCCGAGGGCCAGAAGATGTCGAAGTCCAAGGGCAACGTGGTCGCGCCGTGGGAAGTGCTGTACGAGTTCGGTGCCGACGCCTTCCGCTGGTACCTCTTCACCACGCAGCAGCCCTGGTCCGGGTACCGCTTCTCGACCGAAGCGATCTCGGAAGCGATGCGCAGTTTCCTGCTCACCCTCTGGAAC
>JBPPMT010000139.1:0-2509 GCA_051306195.1 Solirubrobacterales bacterium | reverse complement strand
TCGCGATCGGCCTACCAACCGTCTTTGCCGCCGGAGAACTCTTCTCGCCCAATCAGGGCCCGCTGACCAATACAACCGAGATGGGCAATCTGATCCGGACGCTCAGCCTCGCCCAGGTAGCCGGCCCCTGGCCCGTGGGCGACTTCCGGATCGAACCCGAATCCGGCTTCCTCACCTTCATCCTGGTCGCGGCAACATGCGTCGCCTGGATCTTCGGTCTCTGGGCTTCGATCAGGGCCCGGGCCTGGGGGCTGCTGCTCTTCGCCGGGGGTTGCGGGCTCGGTTCTTTCCTCGTCTGGTACGTCGGCTCGCCCTGGGTACAGGGCAAGGCTCTTGCCACCGGCACGGCCTCGGTACTGATCATCGCGATGGTCGGGATCGGCGCGCTCCTGACCACCCGTCAGTGGCTGGAAGTGGAGGGCACCCAGCAGTTGAAGAGTCTTTTCAAAGGCATCGGAGCGCTGCTGCTGATTGTGCCGATCGGGGTGCTCGCGTCGAACGCCCTGGCTTATGACGAGACCTATCTGGCACCACGTGATCAGCTCGCCGAGCTGTCCGGTATCGGCCAGGACTACGCCGGCCAGGGACCCGCCCTGATGACCGAATATCAGGCTTACGGGGTTCGCCATTTCCTACGCCTGATGGATGCCGAAGGAGCCTCTGAGCTCCGCCGCAGGCAGATACCCCGGCGCGACGGGACCGAGACGGAGAAAGGTGCCTGGGCTGACACCGACGAACTCCAGCTCGATCCGGACGTTGACGGCCTCCTGACCTACCGGACCCTGGTTCTCAGGCGCAGCCCGGGACAGAGCCGTCCGCCGTCCCCGTACGAACTCGTGAGGCGCGGCGACTACTACGAGGTGTGGCAGCGACCGGAGGACTTCGACCCGTCGGAGATCATCACCCACGTGCCTTTCGGCAACGTCCTCGATCCGGCCGAGGTTCCGACCTGCGCCAAAGTGAAAGCGGTCGCGGCCAAAGCCGGGCCGGGGGGCAGGGTGGCAGCAGCGACCCGGGCTCCGAACGGTGTCGCCGAGTTCACCTCTTACCCCGACGGCTGGGTGCCGGACCCGGCAAATGGCACCGTCACACCGACCTCCGACGGAACCGCGGTGGCTTCCCTCCAGGTGCCGGCAAGCGGTGAATACGACGTCTTTGTCGGGGGCTCGGCCAGGGGCAAGGTCACGCTCGAGATCGGTGGAATCCCGATGGGGTCGATCCGCAATCGCCTCAATAACAACGCCCAGTACATCGAGTTCGGCCAGTTCGAACTCGGCGAGGGCGAGCAGCAGGCGACCCTCGAATACGAGAATGGTGGACCCTTCAGACCCGCAACCGGTGGTTACCCGTTCGGCATCGGACCGATCGTTGTCTCGCCGGTCCAGAACCGGACCCAGGTCACGTCCTTGCCGGCCAGCCAGGCGACCCAGCTCTGCGGCCAGCGCCTCGACTGGATTGAAGGACTGAGGTAGGCCATACCATCACCCTCGGACCTTGCGACCGTCCAACACGCTAAACCGCTATCCTCCCTTGCCGTCCTCGTGCTTCTGCCCGGGGTCGTTTTTTTGTCCCATACTGCAAAAAGTTGTGAGGAAATATGGCCCGCGGAGATGTCCGCATTGCGGTGACACTTGCGTGTGAGAACTGCAAGCGTCGTAACTACCAGACTAATAAGTCCAAGCGGAATACGCCGGACCGTATCGAGATGCGCAAGTACTGCCGCTGGTGCGAGAAGCATCAGGCGCACAAGGAAACGCGCTAGTGGCCAAATCCCGGGCACAGCGCAAGGCCGAGCGCCGGGCGCGCGAGGCTGAGGCACGGGCGAAGGGCGAGCAGGGCGAAAGTCAGGCTCAGCACGACACCCAGGTGCCGAAGTCCGGGGATATCGCCGAGATCGAAGCGGTCGAGGCGGGGATCGCTGCCGGCGCGAGCGAGAAGGATCTCGAGACTCCGGAATCACAGGGACTTAGTTCCAAAGAAGAAAAGCGTCAAAAAAAGCAGGCCGAGAAGAATCAGAAGCCCGAACAGAAGAAGAAAGAACAGCAGCAGCTCAGCAAACGCCAGAAGCAGGCCAAGGTCCAGCGCAAGCGCGGCGGAGTAATCGGCTTCCTGGCATCCTGCGTTGCCGAGCTCAAGCGAGTTCAGTGGCCGGACCGGGATACCCTGCTCCAGGCGACGGCCGTTGTGATCGTGTTCGTTATCGTCGCAGCGGTTTATCTTGGCGTGGCCGACCTCGTCGCCAACTGGATCGTCCAGAGAATTCTCTAAGGAAAGACTTCAAGCAACTTATGTATCGCTGGTACGTCATCAATACCTACTCGGGTCACGAGAACAAGGTCAAGCACAACCTCGAGCACCGGGTGGAAACCATGGGGCAGGGGCACCGGGTGCGATCGGTGATCGTCCCGACCGAGCAGGTTTCCGAGATCAAGGACGGCCAGAAGATCCAGGTCGAGAAGCGAACCATGCCCGGTTACGTGCTCGTCCAGATGGACATGACCGACAACGC
>JBPPMT010000072.1:0-4255 GCA_051306195.1 Solirubrobacterales bacterium | reverse complement strand
TTCGCGGCTTTGCCCCAGAGCAAGCTCTGGTTCGTCGCACCACTTGCATGTGTTAAGCACACCGCCAGCGTTCGTCCTGAGCCAGGATCAAACTCTCCGTGAAAAATGTTGCGAGGTATCAATGCCGGCCTCGAAAGGCCAGCGTCCCGAATCCAAAGATCCGGGTTCCTCTAACTATTCAACGTAGAGCTGTGTCATATCGAAATGTTGCCCAAGTACACAAATATGGGCAACGGATATGACGGGGTACAACTTGTCGTCCGAGGCGCTGGCGCCTCAGACTGTAAATCGGGCTCGAACATTTCCTTCGGACAGGTAAATCGTCCGAAGTAATGCACGCTGCTCAGTTTTCAAAGACCGCGTGCGCCGTCGCGATGGGTTTCATCGCAAGGGACACCTGAGTCGCACAAACTGCCCGACTCAGCGGACGAAGGACAATACATGATTTTGAGAACTTTGTCGAGACGATCTTGCGCTTGGCTTCAGGCTGCGGAATTAAAGCGCATGAAGCGCCTCTTTCCCAGCTGGAGCACGCATCCGTCAAGTTCGGAGGCGGCGTAATCGAGGGGCTCGGCGGGCAGAACGTCGCCGTCAATCTTTACTCCGCCCTGGCCCATCATGCGCCTGGCTTCGCTGCGGCTGATCCCGAACGCGTCGGCCAGCTCCGCCGGCAGGTGAACCGGGTCCCCGCCCATCGTGTGATCTTCGATTTCCTCCGGTGCCTCATGGCGCACGAAGACGCGGTCAAAGTGCTCTTCGGCAGCGGTTGCTGCCGCCTCGTCATGGAATCTGGCTACCAGCCGGCGCCCGAGTGCACGTTTCGCCTGATTCGGAGCCTCGTCCGGCGGTTCTTCCCCCAGCAATAGCCGCCAGTACTCGGCCGTGTTCGCGTCGGGCACGCTCATGACTTTGCCGAACATTTCCTCCGGGGCGTCAGTCACCCCGATGTAGTTGCCGGACGACTTCGACATGCGACGCACACCGTCAATCCCGGGCAGGATCGGCATCGTCATCACCGTCTGTTGCGGTTTGTCGTAGGCGCTTTGTATGGAGCGGCCGAAGAGGAGGTTGAACTTCTGGTCGGTGCCGCCAAGTTCCACGTCGGAGTCGATCGCCACCGAGTCGTAGCCCTGGAGCAACGGATAGAGCAGCTCCAGCGCGGAGATCGGTTCCTCCGCGGTCATCCTCTTCTGGAAGTCGTCGCGCTCCAGCAACTGGGCGATCGTCGCCTTGGCCAGGAGCCCCAGCAGCTCTTCTGGTTCCATCCGGAGCCATTCGCTGTTGAAGCGGACCTCGGTCCGGTCGGGATCAAGGATCTTGAAGGCCTGCTCCTGAAACGTCCTGGCGTTCTGATCGATCGTCTCGGGGTCGAGCATCGGCCTCTGCTCGGAGCGCCCGGTGGGATCGCCAACCCGGGCCGTGTAGTCCCCGATGATCAGGACGACCTGATGTCCGTCGTCCTGGAACTGCCGGAGCTTGTTCAGCACGACCGTGTGTCCAAGGTGGATGTCCGGAGCCGTCGGATCGATGCCCAGCTTGATCCTGAGGGACTCTCCGCGGTCAAGCTGTCTGGCAAGCCCACCCTCAGGCAGGGCTTCGACTGCGTTGGCGCTCAGCGCGTCAGCCCGCTGGACGGATGCTTCGCTTGTGTGATCATCGTCCATTTTGGCTCTTGTGGGCACGGGTCCAATGCTAGACTGACTAGCGCGACTTGGTGATCCCCGGGTGTTACATGCATTGGAAAGATGCCGGGGCAACAGCAATACTGCTTGTCAAGACACCGGTCTGTATCGCCATCTGATGGCTACTCGATCTACAAAGCATCCACCGGGGACCGAACCCCGGGAGAACGGGCACGCAACTGAAGCCCCGACCAATGCCAACGGCAGTGGCGGAAGCGTGCTGCGTCCACCCGGAGGAAAGACCACCGCCAGGGACCCGGTGAAGAAGAACCGCAGTCCGAAGAAAAGCCGCGGCCGCAAGCTGTTCGGCCGGAGCGGCGCGAAGTCCGGCAACCGCGCGGATGCCGCGAAAGGCTCCGCAGCGCCCGTGGACAGCAGCCCCGAAGCTCCGACCGCGATAGTGATCCCGCCTCCCGGCGCCGGCAACGGTGGCGGCAACGGCAACGGTGGACCGCCCGTAATCCCGGCGATCCCCCCGGCCGGCAAGCCGCCGAAGCCCAAGGTCAAGAAGCTCCGCATCCTCTTCATCGTGCTCGGGCTGCTGGTGCTCGGCATGTTCTCCGCCTTCTTCGGCATGTTCATGGCCGTTTCGCAGGATCTTCCGGCGATCGAGAAGTACGCGCAGTACAAGGAGTCGAAGAACTCGATCGTCACCGACAGCCAGGGCGAGTTCATCAGCACCCTGAGCAGCAACGAGAACCGCATCCTGATCCTGCCGGAGCAGATCTCCCCGAATATGAAGAACGCCGTGGTAGCGATCGAGGACTCGCGTTTCTACGAGCATCGCGGCGTTGATTACCAGGGCCTCGGCCGAGCCCTGATCCAGGACATCATCGCCCGCAGCGCCAAGCAGGGCGCTTCGACCATCACCCAGCAGCTGATCAAGCAGGCCCTCGAAGCGCAGAACGACCGCTCACCGCTCCAGAAGATGCGCGAGATGGCGCTGGCGTACCACATCGAGCAGGAGTGGACGAAGGACAAGATCCTCACCGAATACCTGAACACCGTCTACTTCGGCTCCGGGGCTTACGGCGTCGAAGCGGCGGCCAGGACCTACTTCGGCAACGCCCACCCCGGTTGCGGAACGGATGAACAGCCCTGCGCCGAGCTCCTGACCCCGGCCGAAGCAGCGATGCTCGCCGGAATCATTCAGAACCCTTACGGCTACGACCCGGCGCAAAATCCCGATGCCTCCCTGATCCGCCGCGACACGGTGCTCCAGAAGATGTACGAGCAGGACTTCATCACCGAAGAGCAGTTCGACGAAGGCACTGCCGAAGCACTGCCGTCTTCGAAGGACATCGAGCCGCCCAGCATCGACTCCAAAGCCCCCTACTACACCGAGTGGATCCGCCAACAGCTGGTCGACCGCTACGGAGCGGGACGCGCCTTCTTCGGCGGACTCAAGGTGAAGGCAAGCCTTGACCTCGGAGCACAGGCCGCTGCCGAGAACGCAGTGACCAGCACGATCGGCGGTATCGGACCGGATGCATCAGTGGTGATCATCAATAACAAGGATGCGACCGTCGACGCCATGGTTGCCGGACCGGACTTCGACACGGCTCCATTCAACCTGGCCACGCAGGGCTATCGCCAGCCCGGCTCGACCGTCAAGCCTTTCGTTCTTACCACTGCCCTCGAGCAGGGAATCTCACCGGACTCGGTCTGGGACTCCTCGCCGCAGTACTTCGAGTTCGGCAAAGCGAAGAACGGCTTTGAAGTCAAGAACTACGGCGGCTTCTACAACGGCCCGATCACTTTGGCCGACGCAACCACACTTTCCGACAACGCGGTCTACTCGCAGGTCGGTCTCGAAGGAATCAAGGGCGGCCCCAGGGCAGTCCGGGACACGATCAAGAAGATGGGCGTCTCCGACCACGTGGGCAAGAACCCGGCCATGGTCCTCGGTACTTCCGAAGTGACCCCGCTTCAGTGGACCTATGCCTTCAGCACCCTGGCCAACGACGGCCGCCGGGTCAGCGGAACGCTCGCACCCGATCCCGGTGATTCACCGGTGGGTTACACCAAGGTCGCCGACGAAGACGGCAAGTCGATCAAGGGTGGCGACAACGAGATCATCAGCACCGGAGTGATCGACCCTGACGTTGCGATCACGGCCAAGGGCATCCTCCACACGGTGGTAACTGAAGGCACCGGCAAGAACGCCAATATCGGCGACCCCGAGCAGTGGGGCAAGACCGGAACGACGGACGACAACACCAACGCCTGGTTCTGTGGAGCGATCACCGAGATCACCGCCTGCGTCTGGGTCGGCTACGCCGAGGGTTACACGAAAATGCTGACCGAATACGGCGGAGCTCCGGTCGATGGCGGTACCTACCCCGCGATCATCTGGGCCCGCGTTGTCGAAGCCTGGCAGGCACTTGAAGCGACCCGCGCTGCCGAGCGCGAAGCCGAAGCTGCGGCCGAGGCCGCCGGCGAGGAAGTTCCGGAGGACACCGAATACGTCGCGCCCACGGACGACTATGTAGCCCCGACGACCACTGCGCCGGCCCCTAGCACCGCGGCGCCAGCCCCGGCACCGACTCCGTAGCCTGCTCCAGCGCCCGCCC
>JBPPMT010000026.1:0-12466 GCA_051306195.1 Solirubrobacterales bacterium | reverse complement strand
CCGGTGATCTCAAGGTTCACTGCCAGTCCGGCTGCTCTTAGGTCCCGTGCGTCAGATGGACCGGACGCGGAAGGCGTCGATCACCTGATCGGCGTGGCGCAGCCACACCTTGGGGTCTTCCTGGCCCTGCTCGCTCAGCACCCGGCAGATTCCGCCAAACAGGACACTCACGTCTTCCGCCCTGGCGTCTTTTCTCATCCTGCCTTGCTGAATCGCCTTGTCCATCAGCTGACCGAGCAGGACCTTGGATCGCTCCCGCTCGAATTCGAGAAGTTCGCTCTTGCCTTGGTGGTTCAGGCCGATCAGGAAGTTCCGGTCCTTCATCTTTCCGCGGATGGCGCCGTGGAGGAGATCGCTGAACGCCTCCCAGGAATCGTTTTGGTCGATGGCCTCGACGGTCAGGTCGTTGAAGCGAGCCAGACGGGTGGCAAGGACCGCGGCGACGAGGTCTTCTTTGGTCTCGAAGTTCCGGTAGACGGTGCCTTTACCGACGCCCGCCTTCTCGGCAATCTCCGGTATGCCGGCTTCGATCCCGTTCTCGCCGAACACTTCCTCGGCTGCCTTGACCACGCGCTCCCGATTGCGGATGGCATCGGCCCGACGCGGGGCCTCGCTGGCAGCCTCGTCGGTTTCGGGTGTGGCGGTCTTCGGCGTCATCACTCACCTGATAAGGCGGGCTCACCCAGCGGGGAAGCCGCGCCGATCTCCTCGGAGACCGGCTTGTGCTTGTGACTGGTGCTCGGGATCAGCAGTGCCATGACTCCGGCAAGGATCGACACGCCGGCCGCGACCAGGAACGCAGTCGTGAAGGCGGTGTCGCTCGGCAGCTGAGTCCCGGCGATGATGCCAGCGGTGAGGATGGAAGCGACCACCTGCGAGCCGAGCGAAGATCCGACCGAACGGATCAACGCGTTGAACCCGGTCGCTTCACCGGTGCGACTCATCGGCACCGATTCCATGATCAAGTTCGGCATCGCCGCGAAGGCCAGTCCGATCCCCATCGCAGAGACCATGTTCCAAAGCACGATCGACAGCACCGACTCGTGCAGAAGTCCCATGCCGACCAGGCCGATTCCGGCCAGGGTTCCGCCGATGGCCAGCGGGTACTTGTTGCCGATCCGCGAGCCGACGATTCCGGATAGCGGCCCGGCGACGAGCATCATCAGGGCGGCTGGCAGCATGACCAGCCCGGCCTGGGTGGCGCTGTAGCCGAAACCGAAGCCGGTCGAGGTCGGAGCTTCAACCAGTTGCGGGATCAGTACGAAGGAGCTAAACATGCCGAAGCCGATCAACAGCGTCGCGATGTTGGTCATCAGCACGGGCGGCCTGGACATGAGGCTGACTTCGGCCAGCGGGTCCTTGGTCCGGCGCTCGAGCCAGATCCAGAAGGTGAGGATGGCGGCTCCCGCCAACAACAAACTGATCGTCTTGCTGCTCCCCCAGCCCCAGCTGTTGGCTTCGGAGATCGCGTACATCGGCAGGATCAGGCCGACCGCCAGAACGATCGCGCCGCGGTAGTCGACCCGGGCCGGAGTGCGGTTGGGTGATTCGGGAACGAGGAAGTGCGCGGCGACGGCGGCGATCGTGGCCATTGCGGCACCCATCCAGAAGATCCAGTGGTAGGAGGCATTGTCGAGAATGAGGCCACCGGCGATCAGACCGAGCCCACCGCCGATGCCGGCGGTCGCGGAGATCAGGCCGATCGAAGCGGAGACCCGTTCCTTCGGGAACTCGTCGCGGATGATTCCGAAACAGAGCGGGAAGATTCCGCCGCCGACGCCCTGGAGGATGCGGCCGACGACAATCGCCTCCACAGAACTTCCGAGGGCCGAGACAACTGAGCCGGCGGCAAAGATTCCAAGAGCGACGACCAACATCCGGCGTTTGCCGAACATGTCGCCGAGCCGCCCGAAGATCGGGGTGAAAACGGCGGCGGCGATCAGGTAGCCGGTGAGGATCCAGGCAACGCCCGAGGCGTTGGTGTCGAACTCGATCGCGAGTTCTGCGAGGGCCGGGACCAGGGTGGTCTGGGCGAGGGCGAACGAAAGCGCGGCAAGTCCGAGAATGGCGAGGGTGCGCATCGGCTTGGGGCGATCTGAAATAAGTGGACTCATGGGTCCGGATAATAACAAAGAAACGGACCCATGAGTCCGCTTATAAGTGAGGAGAGTCACACACCCCGGCCAGCATCACACTGGCAATGAAATTGGTCGCCCAGCGACTAATTTCATTGCCAGTCCGGTGCTTGCTCAGGCGCCCAGGACCTTCTGTACATATTCGTTGCTGAAGACGTGATCCGGGTCGAACTTCTGTCTCACCTTCTGAAAGGCATCCCACTCCGGGTACTTCGGTGCGAGCGTCGCCGCCGTCTGCGAGTTCCGCTTGCCCCAATGCGGCCGGCCTCCGTAGGAATCGAAGATCTCTTCGATCGCGTCGAAGTAAGGCCGCCACTCCATCCCCCGGTACTGGTGGACGGCCAGGTATGTAGTGGCCCGTCCGCACGCCGGGCTGAGGAAGGCGTCGTCTTCGGCGACCACCCGGCATTCGATCGGCATGCCCATCGGGAACTTCCCGGACTCGATCAGATCGATCACCCGGTTCAATGCTTCCGGCCCGTCCTCGCGTGGCAGGGCGTACTCCATCTCGTTGAAGCGGATCGTCCGGTAGTTGGCGAAAATCCGGTGGGAGACGTCGACCCGCTCAGCCTGGTTCATGGCGAGGCCGGAGAACCGGGCCACCTTCGGGATCGACGATGGCAATCTTCCGCTCCAGCGAAGGGCAACGTCCCCGATCCCGTTCTCGAAGACAACGTCGCTCAGGTACTCCTCGACGCGGCCTCGGGGAGCCGCCGGGCGCGAGGTCCGGTTCCGCCGGATGGTCAGGGCCTTCCGCGTGTAAGGGAAGATGA
This sequence comes from Solirubrobacterales bacterium, assembly GCA_051306195.1. GTDB lineage: Bacteria > Actinomycetota > Thermoleophilia > Solirubrobacterales > 70-9 > 67-14. Next base: position 9,558 of record JBPPMT010000026.1, on the reverse strand, counting down.
AGAACTCGATGTGCGAGTTGTCGGCAGCGAGTTCGTGGAAGTTGGCGAGGACTTCGTCGAGCGGCATCGGGCTGTCGATCCGGTGGAGGTTGAAGGCAGGGACCGTCTTCAAAGTGACCGCGGTGATCACGCCCAATGAGCCGACCGCGACCCGCGCTGCCCGCAGCTTCTTCGGGGTGTCATCCGCGGTCAGGGTGTGGTGGATTCCGTCTGCGGTGAGCAGGTCGATCGCCACCACCTGCGCCGGGATGTTCGGCAGGTCCGCCCCGGTGCCGTGGGTTCCGGTGGAGATCGCGCCGGCGATCGTCTGGGTGTCGATGTCGCCGAGGTTCGGCATGGCGAGGCCGAGCGCATCGAGTTCACGGTTGAGATCGGAGAGGACCGTGCCGCCGCCGGCCTTCACCAGGCCGGAGGACCGGTCGACGTCGATCACCCCTGCAAACGCACCGGCGTCAATCATCACGTCATTCGTAAGGGCAGCCCCGCTGAACGAGTGCCCGGATGCGGCGACGGTGACCTGCCCGCCCCGGGCCGCTGCTTCGGTCACGACCTCGGTCAGCTCGCCGAGGCCAGCCGGGCGAAGAATCAGGTTCGGCGAGCAGTGCTGCCCGCCCGCCCAGTTGGACCAGGAGTTTCCGATGGCCGGCTTCATCCCGACACCACCTTGTGGTCAGTCCGCGAATCGACCGGCAGGGACTGGATCGTCCGGCGGGCGACAGCGGTCACGCCGACCAGCAGGACCGCCACGATCAGGGACGGAAGGAGGTATCCCGAGACTCCGGCGAGCAGGCCGGCACCGGCCGAGCCGATCATCTGCCCGCCACCCCAGGCCACATTGGAGGTGCCCGACGCGTAGCCCTGGTTGATGCCGGCCGAGGTCGCTGCATCGGTGATCAGGGTGCTGGCTGGTGTGAAGGAGAGACCGGCGCCGAAAGCGACGGCAACCACCGAGGCGGCCTGGACCCAGAGCACGTTGAAGACACCCATCAAGATGACCCCGATCGTAATCACCACGATGCCGAACAGGAAGGGTGCGGTGCGGCCGACCCGGTCGCTGTAGCGACCGATGATCGGGCCCGTGATTGCTTCGCCCACCGATCCGGTGCCGAAGGCCGCGGCAATCAGAAACGGCGAAGCGCCGAGCTCGTCCATGCGGAGTGGAGCGAGCACGACCATCAGGCCGAATGCGATCGAAGGACCGCCAAGCATGATCATGCCGCGCAGCACGTTCGACCCCCTGAAAGCGGCGATCGCCTCCCGGACCGGCTGTCCTTCGACCTCCGCTGCCTGGGGGATCGTCAGAGCGAGCGCGATCAGGCCGATCGCGAAGAAGAAGACCGAGCCAAAGACGATCTCGGTCCCGACCTCGTGTGCAATTGCGCCGAGCGGCGAGCCCAGCAGCTCACCAACGACGGCGGCCGAGATGACGGTGCCGATTACTCGTCCGCGTTGGCCGCGGGGGGCTGCGGAGACAACCCAGCTGAGCGCGCCGGCCCACATCAGCGCCCCCGAAGCTCCCTGGAAGAAGCGGGTCGAGTCGAGCAACAAGAGGTTCTCGGCGAAGCCGAAGAGCGGGCTGAACGCAGCCATGCCGACCAGCCCGGCGATCAAAGTGCGACGGGGACCGAACCGGGCCGCCAGCCAGCCTCCGGGCAGCGCCATGGCCAGGGTCCCCGCGGCGTAGCTCGCCGAGAGAATCCCCGCCGCACCATCTCCGACCCCGAGGTCGCTCTGGTAGGACGGTAGGAGCGGCGTCAGGACAGCAAAGAACATGACGTCGAGAAAGACGACCGCGCAGGCAAGAAAGAGCAAACGACGCACGGACCCATCCTGTCAGCACGGCCGCACCTGGCAACGTCCGCCGTGTCAGACTTAGGCGGCCCCGGCCTGCGTTTTGATCAGGCCGACGCCCGGAGGGGTGGCAGAGCGGTTGAATGCACTGGTCTTGAAAACCAGCATGCGTCTAAAGGCGTATCGAGGGTTCGAATCCCTCCCCCTCCGCTAGTCGAAGTAGCTGCTCGCGGCACCGCCGCCCGCGGTGCGGTTGTACTTGCGGTTGAGCTTCTTGAAGCGGCGCTCCGAGATCGCATTGACCTCAACCGTGAGCCGGCTCTGGCCCTCGAAGGTGTGGGCGCTGTTCGGGTCACTGCTGCTGTGCTCTCTGCCGACCCTGGCGCTGTCCGTGAAGGTGTGCCGGTAGGAGCGGTCGAAGCGGGGGTTGAAGTCGCCTCGCGCCACCGGTGCCTGCCCGGCCCGAACCTGCTCGAAAAAGTTGAGTCCGTGCCCGTAGGGACCATGGAAGCAGGTGAAACTACCCGCGTAGCCGAACCCGGAGACGCTGAGGCCCCCGCTCCCGATCCGGAACTCTGGATCGCGGAACTTCGGGGGCGGCGTGCCGTTCAGCGCCCGGACGAACTCGCCTCGGCTGGACTTCCCAGGTCCCAAACCCTCGAAATCATCGGAGACGAAGGTCGTCCTCCCCTGCAGGGCATCGCACAGCGAGTCCTCCTCGTAGTTGCCCATCTGCACTCCCCAGGACACCACTGATGCATCAAGGAATGCGCGCTCCCGAATTATCTCGGCGGTGCCCACCAGGGGCCCGTTGCCCACCGAGATCGCAACCGCGCGCGTCTCCCACCGCCAGCCCATCGAGTCGGTCCCGTCGACTCCCGATCCGGTGGTGATCGTGGGATCCTTGCCCTCGCGCCCGAAGTTGACGAATGCGGTTCCGGCGGCGACCACCTGCGCCTCAAAGCGGTGTACGTCCGGGTTCGGACCCGCCGACGCCGAGGTGGGTACCCATATCATCAAGCTGGCAATCGCCCCCGCCAGGAGGGCGCGGAGTCGAGCCATAGTCTTCCGCCTTACTTGGCCTTCCTGGCAGCCGGCTTCTTCTTCGCAGCTGGCTTCCTCGTTGTCTTCCGGGCAGCTGGTTTCCGGGCCTTTGACGCGGCCTTGGTGCCGGTCTTTGCCGCTGGCTTTTTCTTCGCGGCTGGCTTCTTCTTGGCTGCGGCAGGCTTCTTCTTCGCTGCCGGCTTCCGCTTCTTCGCGGCCGGCTTGGATCCGCGCTTGACGGGATTCGCATCCCCGATCGCCTTTTCCAGTCTGGTGATCGCTTCCCGGATCGACTTCTCGGCGTCCTTGGCTTCCTTCAGCAGGCGCTTCCTGGTCGCGGTGTAGTCGGTCTCGACCCGCGCTCTTGCGCTTTCGGATGATTCCTTCACTGCCTTCTGGACGGCCTTCGATTCGCTGATCGAAAGCTTCCGGATCTTCTCGACTGATTTCTCGAGCTGGTCAATGGCTTTATCGATGGGTGATGGCAAGTGTTCCCCCTCTGGGTAGCTGGTGGTTCGAGTGTAACCGCAGGTACCCGAAGCAACCGAATTTGACTCGTCCGCCCAATCCTCGGTTACGCTTATCGGACCAGTCCGGGTAACCGCATCAAGGGAGATATGAGTACCAACGACGCCGCTACATCGGGAAGCCGTCTTTTCAAGTTCGGCCTGCTGGTCTCTGCCCTGTTCCTCTTTGCGCTGGCTGCATCCGCGCCGGCTGATGCAAAGACTCAGGTCATCACCAAGAAGACGGGACCGATCACGGTCGGTCCCTACCAGGTGGCCCTCCAGAACCCGGACGTACCGCCGCCGGTCGCCCCGAACCTCGAGGGCTACATCACGAAAATGTCGGTCGACGTGGTTGATGTCAAGACAGGCAAGCCGGTTCCGATCAAGCGGATCATGCTCCACCACATCGTCTTCGTGAATTTTGGTGCCCCGGGCGCACCGCGGGTCGATCCGTTCTACGGCGACGGTGAGGAACGGGCGAAGATGATCCTGCCGGAGGGATATGGATACCCGATCCATCCGAACGAGCAATGGTGGTGGGTCTGGATGCTGATGAACCACCAGTCGGTATCCGACCAGGTGAAGATCCGGTACACGATGACCGTCGTCACCGACGAAAAGCTCAAGCCGGTCATCCCCCTGAGCTTCGACACCTCCAACCGCCGGCAGGGTCTCGTATTCGACGTGCCGGGCGGAGGCAAGCCGGGATCGGTGGATGTTCGCAAGATGAGTCGCACCGCTCCCGTCTCCGGACGTCTTGTGGCCGGACTCGGGCACGTGCACGGAGGAGCCAAGAGCCTCATCCTTTCCCAGCCGGAATGCGACAACCGGCCCCTCTACCGGTCGGGGCCGACCTGGGGCGCCAAGAACCACCCCTTCTACAAGGTGCGACCCGTCCTTCATGAACCGGGGCCGATCAACATGAGCCAGTTCACATCGGCACGCGGAATCCCGATCGCGGGTGGCGAAAAGCTTACCCTCACTTCGCGTTACGACAACCAGTATCCGCACACCCGCGCGATGGGGCTGATGGTCGCCTACCTGGCACCCGATCCGGAGGTAACGGAAACCAGCTGTGCACCCCTGCCCAGGGATTACGAAGTGCTGAAGACGAAACACAAAGGCAGGAAGAAAGTCCCACCGAGGCAGATCAACATCTACGACTGGAGCAAGAAAGGCAAGGCGATCGAGGTGCCCGGGCCACGTGGTGCGATGAAGTACTCGAATGGCGACGCGACAGTCGTGGCCGACAACTTCGCGTACGAAGCTGGCAACCTGACGCTGCCGCGCGGCTCCACGATCACCTGGTCATTCCCCGGAGACGTTCTTCACAACGTCACCTTGGCCAACGGACCCGAGGGTTTCTCCTCGGACCGGTTGTGGAAGGGCGGCACGTTCAGCAAGAAGCTCACCAAGCCAGGCAACTACACGTTCTTCTGCGAACTACATCCGGTCGGGATGATCGAGCGGGTGGTGGTCCGGAAGTGAGTCAGCGCTTTCGGGAGATCCGCTCGCCGTAAGACTTGATCTGGTTCCTGGCGATCGAGACCAGGTTGCCCCAGGCGATGTTGACGTCCGCCAGGTGGAGGCCCCAGTCGTCACCGAGCGTCTGCCGGCCGATCGGCCGGGGATCACCGGCATTGGCCGGACCGTCGATCTGCAGCCACTGGGCGCCACCTTCGTTCTTGCAGGTAGCCGTGTAGAGGTTCGGGTAATACGCCCATTTGGTCGGCACGTCCGGCACGATGTCGATGAAGAGTCCGAGCAGGCCGGGGAACTCATCCGAACCGAAGTACGGATGTAGCTTGCCGGTGCCGCCGCTGAGCGATGCGGGGTTGGTGCAGAGCACCTTCTCCGTGGCCGGGTCCGAGTCCTCGTCCGAAGCCGGGCCCGCGCCCACCCTTCCGAAGAGCGTGGCCGCCGGCGGGGGCTCATTGAATGCGGAGTAAGCGATGACACAACCGAGCTGCTTGTCCGAATGGCAGGCGCGCACCTTCTCGAAGTCGCCGCCGACATCACTGCCCTTCCTTACGGTGATGTTTCCACCTATCGCATAAGCGGCAACCATGCGCTTGCGGACGTTCGGCCGCTCGTCGACCTGGCGCTGAATCAATTCCTCGATCATCCTTGCTCCCTGCGAATGGCCAATGAGGACAAAGCCGCGGCCGTGATTGTCTTTCTTCATGTATTCGAGGAAGGCATCGTGCACGTCCCGGTACGCCATGACCGGATCGGCGTCGTCTGCGAACTCGCCCGCGGAACCACCGATGCCGGCGATCGTGAGCTGGCGATACATGGGTGCGTAGACCTGACAGACCTGGCTGAACCGGGAAGCCTGCTGGGCCGCGATCGCCTCCTGCTCGGGGTCGATGTCGAGGGTCGCGTTGGCGGTCGGCTGGCCGCTGACCGTCGGGTAGACGTAGAAGCAGTCGACCGGCCGCCGCCCGGAGACCGGGAACTTCTTGACCGAAGTCGAACCGTTCGCCTTGATTACGGTCGCGTTCCGGCTTGTGTCGCAGGGATCGTTCTTGAGGGAAGGCTTGCACAGCCAGGTGGTCTTCGCCGTTGCAGGCGAGGCCCCGCCAATGCCGATGAAAAGCGCCATCGCGGCGAGTGCGGCGATGGCAAGAAATGCCATCCTCCCAATGCTTCCCGTATTTCCCAATGCTCCCTCTCGAACCAAGTCGATTTTCAGGCGAAACGCTACCGCACATAACAAAGGCCCTTACAGTTAGTACCGGTGGGCTTATTGGCATTTTCACAGTAAGGTTGACGAATGGGAAATTCTCTTCGCTCGCGTATTGCTCTGGCCATCATCAAGAAGAAGCTTCCGGAGCTGATGTCCGCGGACCCGGTGGGGGACCTGGGTGACGGACTCCACATCGCCGTGGTCGGATCCGGCTCGCCGCTTCCCGACCCGAAGCGCGGCAACCCCTGCGTCTGTGTGATCGCCGGCGGCAAGGTCTACGTGATCGATGCCGGCGAAGGCTCCTCGCAGACAATGGCCCGGATGCAGATCGCCCCGGACCGGATCGCCGCCGTGCTGATGACCCACTACCACTCGGATCACATCGGCGGGCTCGGCAGTGTCAACCTGATGCGATGGGTTTCTGACGCCTCCCTCCCGAACCTCCGGGTGATCGGACCGCCGGGGGTCGAGAAGGTGATCGGCGGCTTCAACCAGGCCTACGCGCTGGACGACACCTACCGGGTCGGGCATCACGGCCCCGAGATCATCAACCCGGAGAGCGCCCGGATGACACCTACGGAGTACTCCTTCCCCGACGGCGGGAATTCAATGGTCGTGCTCGAGGAGGACGGCCTCAAGGTCACAGCCTTCACGGTCGAGCACCCTCCGGTCGAGCCGGTGGTCGGATACCGCTTCGAGTTCCAGGGCCGGAGCGCCGTGATCAGTGGCGACACCAACTATTGCGAGAACCTGGTCGAGAACTCGAAGGGCGCCGACCTCCTGCTCCACGACGCGCTGTCGATCGAGCTGCTGAACCTGGTCGAGAACGCCGCCGGCAACGCCGGACTCACCGCCCGCAAACAGATCCTGACCGACGTCGAGGACTACCACGCAACCGCGCCCCAGGCTGCCGACGCCGCCCGTGAGGCCGGAGTCGGAGCGCTCGCGATCACCCACATCGTCCCGCCGCTGCCACTGAAGGGACTCGAAGAAGTCTTCCTCGCCGACGCCACCGACCGCTACAAGGGTCCGCTGTGGCTGGCCAACGACGGAGACCTCTACAGCCTCGCCCCCGGAAGCGACGGCATCAAGAAGTCAAAGATGATCGGCCGCTGACCGAGCGGTCGAGGGTCCCGGTCAGCCGGGACTGACCGTGCGAAGCCCCGCAGCTCTGGCTGCTTTCACCTGACTTCCGTCGTATGAGATGTAGACGTCGGCGTCAACCCGCAAGGCCGTCACGACATGAATTGCATCGAGGGATCGAAGGTTCTTGCCAGGCATCAATCCCGCATCGCGAAAGATGGTTGGGTCTGGTTCGAACATGTCGAATAGTTCGAGGGTGTCAGTTGCCAGTTCCTGGGAAACCCCATTTCGAACCGCCGTTCGGCGGAGCTCAGTTTCGAGCAGCAGGCTGGAGAACAGGTCCCCGTCGTCTTCCACCACTTCGTTGAGATAGCGCTTGAGTGCCGGGGTTTCCGGTTCGCTGATCAGCGTTTTAGCCGCCGCCGATGTGTCGACGTAGGCAATCACCGCTCACCGCGGAGATAGTCAAGGTCCTCCTGGACCGGGTGGTCGATCTCCACGCTTTTGATCTGGTCGAACCCACCACGCCGTTTGGCCTTGCGCACCCTGAGTGGACGAGGGCCCTTGACGGCCGGCGGAGGCACCAGGACTGCGACAACTTCACCATGATTCGTGACGTTAATCGTCTCTCCGCCCTGAACCTCGCGAAGGATCGCGCTGCTGTTGTTTCGCAGCTCTCTATGCGGGATTGTGCGTGCCATGTAGCAAGCGTAGCAACCTGGTTGGATTGTCGGCATGATCTGGTTAGGATCGGGCGAGGGGTTCTCTCCAGACCGACCACGTTAGGTTGCAGAAATGGAACTGACTAATCGAGTCATTGACTGGCGTTCGAAGGGGCAGACCGAGGACTTTCGGGGACGGAAGATCCACGTCTACGAGGGCGAGGGCGAAGGCACTCCGATCCTCCTGCTCCACGGCTTTCCTTCGAGCTCCTACGACTGGCAGGCGATGCTGGAGTTGCTGCCCGGCCGACGGGTGCTTGCCTTCGACTTCCTCGGGTTCGGCCTCTCCGACAAACCGAAGGACCACACCTACTCGCTGATGTGGCAGGCCGACCTCACCGAGGAACTGGTCCGCCGCCACTTCCCGGATGAGCCGGTCTTCCTGGTCGGCCACGACATGGGCACCTCCGTCTCCACAGAACTCTTCGCCCGGGACATCCGCGGGGAGCTCGGATTCGAGATGACCGGCGCGATGCTCTTCAACGGCAGCATCGTGCTCGCAAAGGCGACCCTGACCCGCGGCCAGAAGCTCCTCCGCGGGCCGCTCGGCCCCCTCGCTTCCCGGCTATCCAGCCGGAGATTCTTTACGAGGGAGTTCGGCGCGATCTTCTCATCCGACCACCCGCTCTCCGCCGAAGAGGCCGCCGACCAGTGGTCGCTGGTCTGTTACAACGGTGGCCGGGCCCTCGGTCACAAGCTGATCCACTACCTCGAGGAGCGGGAGAAGCTGACCGACCGCTGGCACGGGGCAATTCGCGACTGGCAAGGCGACCTCTCATTCACCTGGGCCGAGCTCGACCCGGTGGCGACCACCTCGGTGCTCGACGCCGTGATCGAACTACGACCATCGGCACCGGTCAATCGCCTTCCGCACCTGGGTCATTACCCCCAGGTCGAGGAACCCGAGGCGATCGCAAACGCAGTGCTCAAAGCAGAGGCTACCTTGGGTACCTGAGCGCAACTCGCCGCTCCCCAGGGGGTTCCCGTACAGAGATACGAGACCTCGCATTCGCTCGAATCCAGTCAATTCAATTTCGTGGGAGAATCCTGAAAGCCATTCGAATGATTCCGGTGCTTCTTGGTTTCATAGCGCTGATCTGCATCGTTGCAACGCCCGCCTCTGCCTCCTTCGAGGCGCCCGTGGCCTACGACACCGGCATCGAGCCGGTCTCAGTCGCAACCTCCGACCTGAACGGGGACGGCTTCAATGATCTGGCCGTCGCTAACGCCGAATCGGACGACCTCACGATCAGCCTCGGCATCGGTGACGGCAGCTTCGCCGCGCCGGTCAGTTACCCGGCCGGTGATGGACCGAGCGCTGTCGCGATCGGCAACCTCACCGGGAACCAGCACCAGGACGTTGCAGTCTCGAACCGTGGCTCGAGCAACATCTCTGTCTTCACCGGCAACGGTGACGGGACCTTTGACGCCGCGGAGCAACTCTCCACCGCGCCGGCCGCCGGGATCAGCGATGTCGCGATCGCCGACATGAACCTGGACTCGCGGAGAGACCTCGTGTTCACTGGCGGCAATCGGGTCGGCACGATCATCCAGGAGCAGAACGGGGACTTTGGTTCTGCGCATTCGATCGACTTCACCTTTCCCGTCGACAAGCTTGCGGTTGGGGATCTCAGCGGAGACGACCAGCCGGAGGCAATCGTTACCCGACCGGCACTCAACATGGTGATGGTCCTGAACGCCTTGGAAGACGGCACCTTCT
>JBPPMT010000016.1:0-4850 GCA_051306195.1 Solirubrobacterales bacterium | reverse complement strand
AAGATCATTCACGCCGCTCCGAACACGACTTCATCGGTCTTCGCCAAGTCGATCTCCAAGGACGGCGGGCGCTCGACCTACCGCGGCCTGCTGGAGATCGCCGGTGGCGCGACCGGTACCCGTTCGAAGGTTGTCTGCGACGCGCTGCTCCTCGACGAGGACTCGCGATCCGACACCTACCCGACGATCAAGGTTGACGAGTCCGACGCCGACATGGGTCACGAAGCCACCGTTTCCAAGGTCGGCGACGACATGCTCTTCTACCTGCAGAGCCGCGGCCTCTCCGAAGAGGAAGCCTCAAAGATGATCGTCAACGGATTCATCGAGCCGGTCACCAAGGAACTGCCGATGGAGTACGCGGTCGAACTGAATCGCCTGATCGAGCTTCAGATGGAAGGCAGCATTGGCTAGCACGCTCACGTCTGAACCTGAATGGCTTACCGAGCGGCGCCAGACCGGCGCCGTTTTGGTCGAGTCCCTGCCCCTGCCCGACCGGAAGACAAAGGGCTGGGAGTTCACGGACCTCAGGAAACTCGATCTCGATTCATACGAGACCGCTTCGGCTGAAGTCGAGATCACCGGTGGCAGCGACGAAGTCGTAGTCCTGTCGCTCGCCGAGGCTCTCGAGGACCACTCCGACCTGATCGGTGACCGCCTCGGTTCCCTGGTTCCCGCCGAAGATCCTTTTGTCGCACGCAACGAAGTTGCCTGGTCCGACGGCGTACTTGTCTACGTTCCTCGGAACGTCGTCTGCGAGGACGCCATCAAGGTGCAGATCAACCTCGACGCCGAAGGAACCGCCGTCAACTGGCGCACCCTGATCGTGCTCGAAGAAGGCGCCCAGGCGGAAGTCTGGGAGAGCTACACCTCCTCATCCGACGAAACCGACGCCCTGCTGAACACGGTGGTCGAGATCGCCGTCGGCCCGAACGCGAACCTCGACTACATCAACACCCAGGACCTCTCCGAAAAGTCCTGGCTCTTTTCTTCGCAGCGCGCCCTGATCGAACGGGACGGCAGCCTCGACTGGGCCGCCCTCGGCTTCGGCGGTGGCAACGGCAAGGTCCGCATGACGACCAACCTCGCCGGACAGGGTTCTTCAGCGCGGGTCACCGGCGGTTACGCCGGCGGCAACAGCCAGCACCTCGACTACGACACGCTCCAGGAGCACGCCGCAGTTGACACCTTCTCCAACCTCGCTTTCCGCGGTGTGCTCGCCGACAAGTCAACTGCCGTCTGGCGGGGAATGATCAAGGTCGACGAAGGGGCCCAGCGCACCGACGCCTTCCAGGAGTGCCGCAACATGCTGCTCTCGACCAAGGCCCACGCGGACGCGATCCCGGGACTCGAGATCCTCGCCGACGACGTCGCCTGCACCCACGCGGCAGCGATCGCCCAGGTCGACAAGGACCAGCTCTTCTACCTCAACTCGAGGGGGCTGCCCGACGCCGACGCCAAGTCACTGGTGGTCGAAGGCTTCCTCGAAGCACTGGTCGAACGCCTGGCCGAAGGCCCGGTCCGGGACGAGATCTCCGCGGCAATAGAAGCCCGCCTCGAAGAGATTCTCTAGGAGCCTGGCTCGGTTGTCGGGTCGGCTCGACACCCACGGGCGCTGGCCGCTCGTCGCCGGAGCGGCGCTTGTTCCGACCGCGGTGCTGTCCTTGCGGGAGCCTCGCCTGATCCCGCTTGCTGCCCTTTTCGCCCACCAGACCGAGGAGTGGGTCTGGCCGGGCGGCTTCCTCCCGTGGATCAACGAGACGGTAATCGGCAGTGATGATCCCGAGTTCCCGATCGACCGCAAGACCGGCTTCATGATCAATGTTGTCGTGGGCTGGGGACTTTCGCTCTCCACCCTCGGTGGACCGGCCGCAGCGGCACCTCAAACGGCTCTTTACGTGAGCCACATCGGTAACGCCGGACTCCACATCGGATGGGCAGTGAAGAACCGTCGCTTCGACCCCGGGCTTGCGACCTCCCTGCTCACTCTGCTTCCGACCGGAATACTCGGCCTCCGGCGACTGGCCAGGGACCCGGAGGTCAGCCGCCCCCAGTTGGCCGCAGGAGTGGCTTCCGGACTTGCGATCGCCGCCGGCATGTTCCCGGTAATGAAGATGCGGCTGAAACGGCGCCTGCTCGCGTCCTGAGCGTGCTAGCGTTGTAATTACTGAAACCTGATCAGGTTTACATGGATAGTCTTGAAGAAAGGAACACATGGCTCTTCACCTAGGAGACGAAGCACCGAATTTCACCGCTGAGACCACTGAAGGCACGATCAACTTCCACGACTGGCTCGGCGATTCGTGGGGAGTTCTCTTCTCGCACCCGAAGGACTTCACCCCGGTCTGCACCACCGAACTCGGCTACATGGCCAACGCCAAGCCGGAGTTTGACGCTCGTGGCGTGAAGATCATCGGCCTCTCGGTCGACGCCCTCGGCAAGCACGAGGACTGGGCCAAGGACATCGCGGAGACTCAGGGCACTGCCCCGAACTACCCGATCATCAGTGACGCTGACTTCGAAGTCTCGAAGGCATACGGAATGCTGCCGTCGGAAGTTTCCGGCGACGCCGCCGACCGCACCCCGGCCGACAACCAGACCGTCCGGAACGTGTTCGTGATCGGCCCGGACAAGAAGATCAAGCTGATCCTGATCTACCCGATGACCACCGGACGGAACTTCGACGAAGTACTCCGGGTCATTGACTCGCTCAAGCTCACCGCCGAACACAAGGTTGCGACCCCGGTGAACTGGAAGAAGGGCGAAGACGTGATCATCGCCGGCTCGGTTTCCAACGACCAGGCCAAGGAGATCTACCCCGACGGCTGGGACGAGCCCAAGCCATACATCCGGATAGTTCCGGCGCCCGAGGGCAGCAAGAGCTGATCCAGCCAGGACGTTCAGGCAGTACAAACACCTCAGTTTCCAGGTAGTGCAGGGGCCCCGCCTAGCGGGGCCCCTGTCTTGCATCTTCCAAGTGCAGTCGTTTGCCACGGGAATACCGTGCCAATCGACTGCACTTCAGGTCACACCCTCTTGACTCGCTGACAACGCCGCCCGCACCTCTCTGACCACCTGATCCGGTTCCCTCGTCACCCTGCGCCAGGTGTAGCGGAGAAGGATCCAGCCATCGGCCCAAAGCCGGTTGTTTCGCGCCAGGTCCTTCTCGAACTTCTCCAGCCCGCGGTGGAATCCGTAGCTGTCCAGCTCAACTGCGACACGTCGATCACGCCAAACGCAGTCGACTTCGTGGCCGCAGATCACGACATTCACTTCCGGGGGCCCCACTCCCTCGCGGTGGCAGGCATCGAGCATCAGGCCTTCCAGAAGGGATTTGGCCCGGTCGAGATCGGGAATCCTGCCGAGCACGTGAGAGCGGAACGCCGCGGCGCCGGGCCGTCCTCGTCCGCGCTCAAGGCAATCAACGAGGTCATCGTCCTCGAGCAGCTCGAGCCGATCGGCCTCGATGAATCCGTATTTGAGCAACGTCGGGGTGAGGGTCGGCGCCAGATCGAGTAGCGCTCTCGCCGCGGAGACAAGCGGAATGCCATTGATCCTTTTGATGTCCCGGGCAGGAAGGCTTCGAGTGCCCCTTATGACTAGAGGAACTGACATTTGCCGGCCATTCAGGTCGACGGACCCGCGGGCCGACCTCCGCCTGCCGCAACGAACCACATCTACCCCCGGCCTGACCTTCATGAATCCCCAGGCGGCCGCCGCGCTGCGTCCTCCCAGCACAGCACCTTCCCCGGCCGCAAGAACCCCGGCCATCCAGAGTCCCTCCTGCGTGCCCTGCGGGCGGCCGACCGCATACACCCCGGGGAAGACCGGGAAGAGAAAGGATCGAATGCGGAAATCGATCGTCGTTCCGGGTATCCCGGCCGCAAGCAGTTGCCGCCGAGCGACCACACCGTGCTGCGGCCGGCAAATCGCTTGCGCAACTGACTCGAGATCCCTTGATTCGGGCATGCCGAAAGGCTGCTCGCTTCCCGAGCACGGGTGGGCAACATCAGTTACGGCTGCTCAACGGTCCTGAAACCGAAGTGACGTGAATCGCCACGGCAATACCGTGCCAAACGACAGCACTTCACCTGATTGCCCGTCGGCCGGGCGACCTGCTCGGACTAGGCGTTTGAGACCGAGAGCAGGAAAAGGCCGAAGCAGGTGAAGGCGACCATAACTGCGAGCATCCAGTACTGCGAACGTGCGGCCTTTCGGAAGTCGCCCCAGGTCGAGATGGCACGGTCGTGGGCGAGGACGAGGCCTGCCACGTGGCCGAGCACCAGGGTCCCCACCTGGACGTACCAGACGAGGTCGTTGCTGATCGCGTTGTAGTCGATGCCGTACGCCGCAGTGCCGAAGAGGTCCGTCGTGCCGTTTCCCAGCGGGTCGGAGAGCAGGTAGGTGAACTGGGCCTGCTCCTGAAAGAAGAAGAGGCTGAAGTAGTGGGCCAGCAGGTAGGCGAAAGCGATCGGGATGAGGGCGTGAGCAAAGCTCCTCCACAGGGTCTTCCGGTCTGGTGCTCCCGGGACCGTCCCCATCCCCCGCACACCGAGCAGATAGATCAAGGCAACGAGTCCGATGCTGATCGCCATGAAGGTCGTGCTGGCCATGCGGGTCGAGGCAGTTGCGCCGAATCCGACATCGCTGAAGCGGTCGAGTGTCCACTGGACGCCGTCCTTGAAAACACCCTCCTGCGCACCGTCGAAGGTGGTGGTGCCAATCGAAGCGATGATCACCGCCACCGACCCGGCCCCGGTGACCCAACGGGTGGACCCCGAGAGGAAGCGCCGGAGCCCGAGTACGCCGTCACGGAACTCGAACTTGCCGAGCGACCCGAACATGCCGAAGTA
>JBPPMT010000150.1:0-2070 GCA_051306195.1 Solirubrobacterales bacterium | reverse complement strand
TGTATCTGGCCGACCTCAGTGGTTCGAACCTCCGGAATTCCTAGCTGGACGGAGCGAACCTGGCTGGCAGCATCGCCGCCGGAGAGGACCTCAGGAACACAGACCTCAGGGGAGCAGACCTGTCGATAGCCGATCTCCATCTGGCCAAGCTCGAAGGGGCAAGGCTCGGCGGAGTCAGGTTCTGCAACACGATCATGCCCGACGGGAGCGTTCGTAACCCGCAGGAGAACTGCCCGATCCCGAAAGTCGGCCCCTCCACCGGACCAACTTTCACCATCCCGCCTCAGTTACCGGCTTACGCGGCGCTCAAGGCTTTCGGCAAGGCCCCCACACCCCCCGGCACCCGGTTCAACGACTGCGTGATCGAGCCGTCCACTTTCTGCAGCCATGCCCGACTCAGGGAGAGGGACATCCAGGGGGCTTTCCTCAGTTACTCGCGCCTGCCGTGGGCGAACCTGCGATCCTCGATCCTGACCTTCAGCAACCTCGCTTTCGCCCGCCTCTACCGCGCAGACCTGAGCCTGACGAACGTCGTCGGCGCGACCCTGGTCAATACGAAGCTCTACGACTCCAACCTGGTCGATGCCGACCTCAGCCTGGCCAACATGGTCGGGGCCGAATTCAACCGCTCGGACCTCCGTCGCCTCGAAGCCGAAGAGGCAAACCTCACCGGGGCCGACCTCTCCTGGACCAACCTGAGGTACGCAGACCTCAGCTCCTCCCTGCTGAACGGAGTCGACCTGCGGCACGCCCGGCTGAAAGGGGCCGACCTGAGCGAAACCTCACTGGTCGGCGCCAGGGTCAGTGAAGGCTTCGCCAGAGAAGCAATCATCTGCAATACGATCATGCCGAACGGCAATCTGAAGAATCCGCAATCGAGCTGTCCCTGACGAGTTTGCGTATGAAGGCCTTCAGCCCGCTCATAGCGATTTCAGCCCTGTGTTTGAGTGGCCTGATCACGACGTCCCCGGCCTCGGCATTTCCCAGTGAAACAGTTTCCTTTGCCCGCACCGCCACCCCCGCCCAGGGACGGTTCAGCGGTCGCATTGCGATCCGGGGCGGTCGGAAGATCTACCTCGAATGCCGCGGTAGCGGCAATCCGCTGGTGATGCTCGAGGCGGGTACCGGCGACATGGCCCTGACCTGGACTAAACCGCCGCTTGGCCCGGGGCCTGCGGTCCTGCCGGCCGTCTCCCGATTCACCCGGGTCTGCGCCTACGACCGGCCGGGCACCTACTCGATCCCGGGCAAACGAAGTCGCAGTGACCCGGTCGCAATGCCCCGGACCGCCCGTGACATCGTTCGCGACCTCCACGCCCTGCTCCGGGCGACCCGCATCCCGGGGCCCTACGTTCTGGCCGGCCACTCCTTCGGGGGCATGGTCGCGCGCCTCTTTGCCACCAGCTATCCCGGCGCGATGGCCGGGCTGGTCTCGGTTGACGCCCAGAACGAAGACTTCACTGCCGCCTATAAGGAGTTCTTCCCGCCCGAGGTGTACATCGCCGCGGTGCTTGACCCTCAGCCGCCTCGGGGATTGAAAAACTACGCCGCAGTGGAGTTGCTCAACCTCGCGCCGAGTGCCGCCCAGATGCACCAGGCGCAGACCGACACCCCGCTGCGCAAGATGCCACTCGTGGTCCTCTCCCACTCGCGCACTGACCCGAACCCGTTCCACTTCCCACCCAGCTTTCCGATCAAGGGGCTGAACCGGGCATTTCAGGCCTCGCAGAACATGCTGGCCAGGCTCGTTCCAGGCGCCCGGCACGTCATTGCGAAAAAGAGCGGGCACTACATTCAGGACGACCAGCCCAACCTCGTGACCCGCGAGATCCGCGGGGTCATCGACGAGGTCCGGCGGCAGCGCGGGCGCTGACCCGAAGGGCCGACAGAAGCCGTCGGCTAGGGTCGATCCATGACCACCAAACTTCCCTCCGTTGACTATGACGACTGGAACGAGTGCTGCGACACTCTCCACGCTCACACCCAGATCCTCGGCAAACTCGCCGTGGCCTTGGCGCCTCCAGAGCCCCAGCTCCAGCACGCGGCTCAGCGCCTGACCGCTCGCGGTTG
>JBPPMT010000121.1:0-21919 GCA_051306195.1 Solirubrobacterales bacterium | reverse complement strand
CAACCGGTTCAACCGGTTCAACAGGCTCAACCGGTTCAACAGGCTCAACCGGCAGCACCGGCTCAACCGGCAGCACCGGTTCAACAGGAGCCACGGGCTCGACCGGAGTCACCGGATCAACCGGGGCAACGGGTTCAACGGGTTCGACCGGAGCCACGGGTGACACAGGACCCACCGGACCCACTGGTGATACGGGCCAAGTTCCGCACGAGACCTCACCCAGGATTTCCCGTTCTCAGGCGGCCACGGTTCTCACTGTGCCGGCGAATCGAAAACTGCCGGTTGCGAAAGTGACCTGCCGCGGTGGGACCTGCTCGATTGACCAGATCAGGATCCGCTTCAACCTTCAGAACAAGGTCTACAACGGCAGCGGTTGGGCTCAGAACCGTTTCCAGAGCGGCAATTCGGTGATCGTTTACACAACCATCCCTGCTTTTCTCAGGGACAAGCTCAGACCGGGCCGCAATTCGGGTTGGGTCTCGGTGGTCGTCACCGCGAGTTCGGACAACCGTACCCGCAGCGTGGAATACATCCGGACCGGGCTCCGTAGATAGGGGCCGTCACAGCTAGGCACCCGAGACCATCCAGGCGGGCCGTCAATCGGGAATATTGACCCCGTCGAGTCCCTTGCCGATCGTGCGGAGGAGCGCCTTGCCGATCACGAAATCGAGGCCCGGGAGACTGGCGTCGATCATGATCTTCCACTCCATGTGAGTGCCTGACCCGTTCGGGGTGAACCTGATCTGGCCGAGGTGATCCTTGAGCGGCGTGCCTTTGGTGACCCTGTAATCGATCTCCTCGTTCGGGACCACGCGGATCACCGTCTCCTCGAAAGCCGGAACCGGTCCCGGCGGCTTGAGGCGCCGAACCGAGCCAGCACCGTTGCGACTGCCGTCGGTGCCGTCGCTCAGACGGGTCACTTCCGCGCCCAGCACCCCTCCCAGGTTCTCGTGCTCGGAGAAATACTCGAAGACTTTCTCGGGCGGGAGGTCGAAGTCCTTGAGGAATTTCAGATTCTGCATGCCCCGGATCCTACGACCATTCCGGCGGCGGACGTTGGGGCGATAGTCTTGTCTTTGCCTTGAAGGCAGGGGCTTTCGGGAAATCAACTTTGGGAGAGATACATGCGCGGAATTCGTAAGGGCACGTCGATCGCCGGATTGCTTGGGTTGTTGCTCGCTCTTCTCGGCGGGTTCAGCGTTGCCACGAGCACGGCTACCGCGGCCGATCCAGGCAGCTCCTCGAAGAAGCTGAAGGGCGCGCCCAAGCCGAACGCGAACGCGAACTTCACATCCCGCGGAAGCATCGGCCAGGCCTACGCCGAGGACACCACCCCGGGGATCAAGCTCCTGCTGGTCAACAAGGCCAATGGCATCGTCGCCGAAGGCAAGTCGGACCGCTTCGGCAGCAAAGTCTTCTACGACCAGAAGCCCGCTGGCGGATACCGGATCTTCAGCGTCAAAGGTAAGCAGATTGCTGCTTCCAGGCCATTCGCCGTGCTCAAGCAGGGCGATAACCCGCCGAATTCCTTCTACGCCGCCAAGGACCTCCACGAAGGCCTCAACTACGTGACCATGCGCGACGGCACCGAGCTCGCGATGACGGTGCGCCTGCCCTCCGGCAAGGACCTGAGCGACGGGCCGTTCCCGACCTTCGTCGAGTACTCCGGATACCAGACGGCTGCGCCCCATGACGCTTTTGCCTCCTTCCTCTCGGGGGTCTCCGATCCGCTCGCGCCGGCTACTGCGACCGCGGTCGGATCGATCATCGGTCCGCTGCTCAACTTTGCGACCGTTTCCGTCCAGATGCGTGGCAGCGGTTGCTCGGGTGGCGCGTTCGACCTGTTCGGATTGCCGACGACTTTCGACGGCTACGACGCGGTCGAGACCGTCGGCAACCAGGACTGGGTCAAGGGCGGCAAGGTGGGAATGGGCGGAATCTCGTTCTCCGGAATCACCCAGCTCTTCACCGCCGGCACGCAGCCGCCGCACCTCGCGGCGATCTCGCCGATGTCGGTCACCGACGATGCCTACCTGTCTTCGGTTTACCCCGGAGGCATCTTCAATGACGGCTTCCAGCTCGACTGGTTCGAGGAAAGAAGGGAAGATGCGCGCCCGGCCCCCGAAGGCGGTCAGACCTGGGCCAAGGAGCTCGTCACCAACGGTGACCCCGACTCGCCCATTCCCGGTCCCGACCAGAACTGCATCAGGAACCAGGAGATGCACCTCCAGGCCCGTGATGGCGTCAAGCAGACACTCAGCCGTCCTTACCGGAGCGAAATCTTCAAGGACCGTTCACCGGGCACCTGGTACAGCCGGATCAAGGTTCCGGTCTTCCTGCTCGGCCAGTTCCAGGATGAACAGACCAGCGCCCACTTCGTCGAGAGCCTCGCGAAGCTGAAGAACAACAAGAACGTCTGGATCACCCTCCAGAACGGAGTCCACTGCGACTCGCTCGGCCCGAGTTCAATCACCCGCTGGGTCGAGTTCATGAACCTGTTCGTCGCTGATCAAATTCCGAAGGTTCCGGGACTGATCCTCTCCCAGAGCTCCCTGCTCTATCAGTCTCTGGCGAAGGCTCCGTCGCTGCCGGTCGAGCAGTCCCGTTTTGCCGACTACCCGGACTCCGACCTGGCCAAGGCGAAGGCCGAGTTCCGGAAGGACCCCCGGGTCCGGATCCTGATGGACAACGGTGCCGCGCCCGACCTCCTCCCCGCAAACGCCGGAGGCATCGGCGCCGCGTGGGAGATGGGATTCAACTCCTGGCCGGTCAAGTCTGCGAAGGCCACCCCGCTGTACTTCGGCAAGAAGGGTTTCCTGTCGAAAAGGAAGCCGAAGGCAGCCTCACGGGCCTCCTACAAGTCCGATCCGAAGGCCCGTCCCGTATCAACGCTCTCCGGCGATCGTGCCGGTGGTGAAGCCTGGCTCGCGCAGCCCCCGTACAAGTGGGAAGCGATCGCCAAAGGCAAGGGCCTCGGCTTCACCAGTTCGGCCCTGCCTCGGGATCTCGTCATCGCCGGTTCCTCCAGTGTCGACCTCTGGCTGAAGTCCACGGCGAAGGACACCGACCTCCAGGCGACCCTCACCGAGGTCCGTCCTGACGGCAAGGAGACTTACGTCCAGAGCGGCTGGCTGCGTGCTTCACACCGCAAGCTCAGCAAAGGTCAGTCAACGGTCAGCAATCCGTTCCCGACCCACTTCAAAAAGGACGCAGCCCCTCTACCCAAGGGCAAGTTCAGCCTGGTTCGCATCCCGGTCTTCGCTGCCGCCCATGCATTCCGCAAGGGATCGAAGCTGAGGATCACTGTCTCGGCCGTCGGTGGCGACCGGGCGATCTGGCACTTCGCGACGCTCGACAAGGGCAAGAAAAAGAACACGATCCTGCTTGGCGGCAAGAAGCCCTCGAGACTGGTGCTGCCGGTGCTCGCCGGTGCCGACGCCAAGGGCACACCGCTGCCGCCGGCCACCGCGCTCCGCGGCCAGCCGAGCCGGGATTACGCCAAAGCCTCCAACGGCGGCTGAACCGGGACTGAATCGAGGAAAGACCTGACCGCCTCATGGGTCAGGTCCGGTTCCTCGAGCTGGGGGACGTGGCCGCAGTCCAGCTCGAGGTGCTGCGCAGAACTTAGAACCCCTTCGACATGGCGGCGGAAACCGATCGGGACCAGCGTGTCGTGCTTGCCCCAGACGAATAACGAAGGGACCATCAACCCTTCGAGACGGGTCCAGAGACCTTCTTCCCCATGCGGTTCGTCGAGGTATATGTTCCGGGCAGCGGAGTAAAAGGCGACCCGGCCGTTCTGGGTCAGGAAGGCCCTCAGGAACTCGTCCACCCCGGCTGCGACCCAGCCTTCGTTTCCACCCGGGACTACTGCCCGGACCAGGGGCTCGTAGATCATCCGCGGAGTCGGCTGGATGAAGCCCAGCTTGGGCAGCGGCGGCTGGAGCAGCCAACGCCACCGCCTGTCCCGGAGCCAGGCCAGAGCCGGCGCAAGCAGGACCAGTCCGTCAACCCGGTCGGGGAAGAGCAGGCCACACTCGATCGCCACCCGGCCGCCCATGCTGTTGCCGATCAGCGCGGCCGATTCGAATCCGAGCCCGTCCATCACCTCGCTGACGACCCGGGCAAAGTAAGTGGGGTCATAAGCGGCGCCGAAGGGCTTGGCGGAATCGCCGAACCCGGGGAAATCGATCCCGACCACCCGCCGCTCGTCCGAGAGGGCGGCGATCGTGGTCATGAACGATGCCTTGGTCGCACCCAGCCCGTGCAGGCAGATCACCGGGTCGCCTTCGCCCGCAGAAACCGTGGAGATATTTCCCTGACTGGTCTCAATCGAGCCGAACTCGAGACGTCCGGGTCCCTCCATGCCTCCGGTTGCCGCGAAGAAGCCAACGCCGATATGGAGATTGCGGCGAACCTTGAGTCCGCCGTTCTTGAAAGCGTCCATTCCCTTGTAGACGTCGCCGGCGATCGACTGCCAGATCCCGGCGTCTGCGCTGAGTTCGGCATCCGGCTCGGAGTCGTCCGCGGGCAACAGCGCGACATCGTCCGGGGTGATCAACACATCCCAGGCCGAGACCCCTTCAACCCCGAGTCGCACCCGGGCCGATCCTCCCGGAACGTCGATGACGTCACGGTCGAACCGGTTGATGAGCGTGGTCAGAGCCGGTGGTGAGGTACCGGAATGCACCGTTGAACCTTATGTCAGCCGATCGGACTGTAAATGAGCCAGCTTTCCTCATCCGGCTTTCATCTTGGCGGAGCAACGTACCTCTTGTCAACGCCAACGATCGCCCCTGATGGCGACTCCTACCAAAAGGATGATCATGAGAAAAAGCATGCAAATCAAGCAGCGAAGGGTGCTGATCGTGGGACTCAGCGCAATCACGGCCCTGATTGTCGCCGGATGCGGCGGTAGTGACGAGCAGCCGACCGGCGTGGCGCCGGCTCTGCCGAAGGGCGGCGAGCCGGTTCAGCTGAATCCGGCTGACTTCACGACGGAAATCGACAATCCCTGGTGGCCGATGGCCCCGGGAAGCCGCTGGGTCTATCGCGAGACGGATACCTCCGGCGGTGAAGAGAAAGTGGTCGTCGAGGTGACGGACAAGACCAGGATGATCGCCAACGGCATCGAGGCCAGGGTAGTTCGTGACACGGTGACCGAGAACGGCGAACCAGTCGAAGTCACCGATGACTGGTACGCCCAGGACGCTGCCGGCAATGTCTGGTACCTGGGTGAGGCCACTGCTGAATACACGAACGGCAAGGTTTCCAGCCGATCTGGCTCGTTCGAGGCCGGAGTCGACGGTGCCGAGGCCGGAGTTGCGATGCCCGGAGACCCGCAACCTGGGATGAGCTACCGGCAGGAGTACTACAAGGGCGAAG
Organism: Solirubrobacterales bacterium; assembly: GCA_051306195.1. Classification (GTDB taxonomy): domain Bacteria; phylum Actinomycetota; class Thermoleophilia; order Solirubrobacterales; family 70-9; genus 67-14. The sequence goes on along the minus strand of JBPPMT010000121.1, from coordinate 16,534 downwards.
CGGAAGACGAAGGCGCGATTGTTACCCGCAACCAGGAGATGGTCGAGGTGCCCTTCGGGTTCTTTGATCAAGACGTGGTGATGACCCGCGATCTGGTTCCGACAGAGCCCAGGGTTCAGGAACTCAAGTTCTACGCGCCTGGCGTCGGGCCGGTACTCAGTGTGCACACCGATGGCCTTGGTGGCCGTGCGGAGTTGGTCAGCTACTCAAAGGGCTGACAGTTGGGTCACGGACCGCCAGAGCAAATACCTCAAACGGTCCGTGACTTTTTGTTGCGGTCCGGGTTACAGGTGCATCTATTCTTGATCGCGGCTCCCGGCCGCATAAGCTGAACAGGCTATGGAGACAACTCCCGCGAATCCCATCCGACCGCTCGCCAAGGGTTCGCTACGCATGCAATCTGACAGTCGTCTCCTGAAACTCTTCCGTCGCGGTGTCGATCCCGCCTTCGATGAACTCGTGCGCCGCTACCGCGGAGCTCTGGTCGGATACGCCAGTGTGATCGCCGGGCGCGACCGGGCAGAGGACGTAGTCCAGGATTCGCTGGTCAAGGCTCATCGCTCACTCAGCGGCGATGAGGCGATCGAGCCGAAGCCCTGGCTCTACACCGTGGTCCGCAATACCGCCCTCAACGACATCCGCGACAACCGCAAGCACGGCCACACCCAGCTGGGCGAAACCGAAAGCCGGGTCAACCAGCCGCACGAAGTCGCCGAGCAGAAGGAAGAGCTTGCGACCGTGGTCGCCGCTGTCGCCGACCTGCCGGCCGCCCAGCGCCGGGCATTGGTCGGCCACGAACTCGGCGGCTATACACACGAGCAGATCGCAGCCGAACTCAAACTCACCACCGGAGCGACCAAGCAACTGATCTATCGCGCCCGCCTCACCCTCAGGAACGCCGTCGGCGCCATGATCCCGTTCCCGATCATCGCCTGGCTCGCTTCGGACTCGGTCGGGATATTCGCAGCCGGCGCCGCCACGACGGGAGCAGCGGGAGCCGGTGCGCTGGCCGCGTCGGGTGGAGGAGCCACAGGCGGTGCGGGAACCGGCGGGCTTCTCGCGACGCTGGCGGGAACAGGTGCGGCCAAGGTCGCGGTCGTCGCCGTTGTGGCCGGCGGGACCTTGGCCGGCGGGTTGGCCGTCGAGCGTCATCAGCAGAATTCAGCCTCCGACAACGGTGTACAGACTGCCTCGGCCAATGAAGGCATCTCTTCGAACGGCTCATCGGGCGGTTCCGACGGCTCAACCTCACTCGTCTCCGACGACGGCGATGACGGTTCCGGCTCCGTCGGTGAAGGGTCGAAGAAAGGGTCGGGCGACGACGAAAAGGGTGACGATTCTTCCGAGAGCGGCCGCCCTCACTCCGGATCAGACGATCACGGCCAATCCGGCAACGATGACGGACCACGGCCCCCCGGTGGCGACGACGACCACAGCGGCTCCGGTCACGACGGGCCACGACCGCATCGCGAAGGGTCCGGCGAGTCGGGATCCGGCTCCGGCGATGACCGGCCGCGCCCGTCGGATCCTGACGAAGGCGATGATGACGGCGGCGGCTCCGGATCCTCCGGAGGCGGAGGTGGCTCGTACAGCGGCGGTGACGATGGAGAAGACTGGTCTGGAAGCGGCTCTTCCGGTAGCGGCGGAGACGACGACTATGTGGCCCCCAGGCCGCCTCCCGCCCCCAAGCCCGAATCGGGTTCTTCGGGATCGTCTGGCGCCGATTCCGGTTCCGGCTCGGACGACGACTAGAAACCTGTCGACCGGCGGCGCCTCGTCGATTGCCTCGCGTGACTTCCACGTCGCGCTCGGGTCTTTGACGTAGAGGTTCAGCCACAACGAAAAAGGGGTAGTTCATGAATGCATTCAAGGCAGGACGAATCGGCATCCTTCTGGCCGCCATTCTCGCTCTGATCGCCGTCTCGCTTCCCAGCGCGGCATCAGCCAAGGACCGGAACCACGACAGGATTCCGGACAAGTGGGAGAAGTCTCACAAGCTCTCACTGAAGAAGGATCAGCGCAAGCTCGATCAGGACAGGGACGGGCTCAGGAACCGCGGCGAGTACAAGTCCGGCACCAGTCCGCGCGACAAGGATTCGGATGACGACGGAATCACCGACAAGAAGGAAAAGGCCGGCATCATCTCCGCCTATGACGCAGAGGCTCAGACGCTGACCGTCTCCCTCTACGCCGGTGGCGAGATCTCCGGTTCGGTGAATGCGAACACCGAGGTCGAGTGCGAGGACGAATCGGCAACCGAAGATGATTCGGCCACGGTTGAATCAAGCGATCGACATGGCGATCGTCCCGGCGGGTCCGATGACGACGAGTCAGATGACGACCAGTCGGAAGACGAATCGGGTGACGACGATGGAACCGAAGATCACGGTTCCGACGACGAAGCCGAGCACGAAGGCCAGGGTCACGGCGATCGTGGCGACTGCAACGGCAACTGCTCGCTCGAAGATCTCGCATCGGGCGTCGAGATCACCGAGGCGAATGTCAAGTACACCGCCGACGGCCCGGTCTTCACCGAGCTCGAGATCGTGAAGGTTCCTGCCGCGGCGTAGCTCCCTCCCCCACGCAGGACGAATCAGATCAGAGGGGTCGCTCACGCGGCCCCTCTTTTCTTGCCCGAATCGCCCCCCACGTGCCATAGTTGACTCCGTGGGAATCGATTCGTCATTCGGCTTCAGGGCAGGCGTGGTGGCTGCAATTGCCTTCTGCGCGCTGGCGGTCCTCGGCGGTGTCCACCCCGGCAAAGCCCCGGCCAGTGCGCAGTCGGTCGCAACCAATGACAACGATGCCGCGACCTCGGCAGGCCCCGAAGGCCGCCAGGTGATTCTGCTCGGATTGCGGCGACGAGGTAAACCGCAGGAGTTTGCCTCGAAGGTCTCTTCCCCTGCTTCACCGCAGTACCGCAAGTTCCTCACCCAGGCCCAGTACCGAAAGCAGTTCTCCGCGACAGCCGCGAACCAGCGGGCTGTCAAGCGGTTTCTGGCCGGACGGAAGGGGGTGCTGAGCTTCCGGCTGAACGCCAGCCATACGGTCGCCCTCGCGGTTGTCACCCCGCACGCCGCCTCACGATACTTCTGCGTCAACAACTCGAAGCCGATGCCCGCCCGGGGACTCTGCCGTCCGAAGCCCCTGCATGGCGCTGTCCGTCAGGTCTCGGCCGGTGCGGTCTACCAGCCCGCAAAAAAGAAGTCGGCCACCCCGGTTCCGTTGTCGAAGAACACCGGGACTCCGAAAGGATGCCCGGCCGGGATCAAGAACGGCACCTTTGCCCCGAACCAGCTTTCCACCGCATTCGGGGTAGACGGCCTCGAGGCGCGTGGCCTCGACGGACGGGGTGTGCGTGTCGTAACGCTGAGCTCACAGATGGTTGATCCAGCCAGCTTCAAGATCTGGGCAAAGTGCTTCAACCTGCCAACGCCCAAGGTGAAGCAGTTCGCGATGCCGGGCTTCGGCGGGACCGCTCCGGAAGAAACGGTCCTCGACGTCGAGGCCCTCGCGACGCTCGCTCCCGACCTCGACCGGATCACACCGATCTTCGTTCCGCTCGACCAGGGCTTCAGCAATTCATTCCTGCTCTTCATGTTCGGGGCCCTCGACCCTTCGCGCCAGGGCGACAAGCTGCCCGACATCCTTTCCTTGAGCGATGGGGTGTGCGAAGACCGCTTCACCAAGGCAGAGCTGCAACTCGGCCAGCGCCAACTCGCCGAAGCGGCAGCGATGGGGATCACGACATTGGCTGCCGTCGGTGACCTCGGGTTCCGCGCCTGCTTCACCAGCGCCCGCGGCACGGACTATCCGGCCAGCTCGAGATTCACCACCGGAGTCGGTGGAACTGAACTCTTCCTGAATACGAACAACTCGATCAGGGATCAAGTCGTCTGGTCGACCTTCGGCAGCGGATCCAGCGAGGCCGTCGGCACCGGTGGAGGAGCCAGCCCGACCTGGACGCGGCCCGGTTTCCAGACCGGTCCCGGGATCGGGCCGCAGATCCAGTCCGGCAAGCCGGGTCGACTGACCCCGGACATCTCCTCAATGGCTTCATTCACCCCGGGACTCGCAACTTTCCAAAAGGACTCCGACGGCTGGGGACTCGGCGGCGGCAACAGCGCCGGCACGCCGCTGGCCGCGGCGATCGTCGCCCTGACCCTCCAGCAGGAGGAGAAGGCGGGCCGGCCTGCCCTCGGATCATTGAACCCGCTGCTCTACCAACTTGCCCGCGGACCAGAATACGGATCGATCTTCTACGACATCATCAAAGGCACGAGTTCGCTGAAGCCGAACTCGGCGGCCGGCAGGTTACCGTCGGGTGGAGCCGCTCAACCGGGTTACGACCTGGCCACCGGACTCGGCACGCTGAAGGCGGTGGCCTTCGCCGACGCCGTGGCAGTTCTCGGCGAAAACCCCTGAGCCCGTCCTTGACCCTCGGTTGACCCTCAGCCCTTGATTCCGCCCGGACCGAACCCCGGCAGCACGACTTCCGGCACCCGCCAGGCATCAACCAGTTCCCCGGCGTGGGGCCGCAGTACCTCGCAGAGCGCATTGACGTTTCGGATCACTGCCTTCGAGCGGGTCGATGAGATTCGGCCATGCTCCTGATACCAGCCACGGTGCTGCTCGATAACGCTCAGCGCGTAGAGATCACAAACCCGGTCGAGCACCTTTCGGTGGCCTTCGTGCACGCAGGCGTCGATCCCCCGGGCAAAGGCTTCGAGGATCTGGGTGTCGATGTGGCTGCGAGCCGCAACCAGGACGTGATCCTGGCAGGCGTTGAAAACAACAAAGGGGTCATAGCCCTCGTCGATTCCCCGTTTGAGCCGGCGGGCAGCGCTGTCGAGCACGTGGTCCTCGCGCCAGGCGAACAGGGCCAGTTGGTACTCGCGGTCGTTGAGGTCGCCGTCCTCTTCGGAGTCCGGAGTGATCTCGTCCCAGATCCGTCCCCAGAGTTCACGCGCGGCAGTGCGTTCGACGACCCTTCCAACCACCTGGTTGGCGATGAAGCCGGCCATCCCGAGCGGGTTGAGGTTCCCGAACTCCTCGCGGTAGCCGGTCAGCAGGCTCTTCGCTACGAGCTGGAGCAGGACCGTGTTATCACCTTCGAAGGTGGCGAATATCTCCGCGTCGGCCTTCCGTGCTGCGAACCCGCTGGAAGCGAGGTAGCCGAGTCCCCCGCAAGCCTCACGCCCAGTCTGAATGCACTCGATCGCGTGCCAGGTGGCAATCGCCTTGACTCCCGCGGCGCTTGTCTCGAGCGCGCGGCGCGCTTCCTGACCGGACTCCTCTCCGCTGAAGACCGAGTCGAGTTCTTCGACCAGCTCGGACTGCTTGAAGTGAAGTGCGTACGAGCGGGCAAGCAGGGGCAGGAGGCGTCGCTGGTGGATCCGGTAGTCGAGCAGCTTCACTTCTTCCCCACCGCCCGGGGGCCCGAACTGGCGGCGCAGGTTACCGTGGCGAATGGCGGTGGTCAGGGCGACCTTGGAAACGGAGAGCCCGGCGCCACCAACCGAGACCCGTCCCTGGACCAGCGTGCCGACCATCGTGAAGAATCGACCGGTGGCGCTTTCGATCGGTGAGGAGTAGAGCCCGGCTCTGGTGACCGATCCGTAGCGGTCAAGCAGGTTCTCCCGGGGGATCCGCACCGAATCGAAGTAGAGGCGACCATTGTCGACACCGTTCAGGCCCATCTTGCGGCCGCAGTCCTCGATTCGAACTCCGTCCAATGGCCTACCGCGCTTGTTCCGGATCGGAACCACGAAGGCGTGAACGCCATGGTTGTCCTTGCCGACGATCAACTGGGCGAAAACCGCGGCGGCGCGGCCGTGGGCGGCGGCGTTGCCGATCCAGTCCTTGCGATCGGCCTCGGTCGGCGTGTTGATCACCCACTCCTCGGTGTCGAGGTCGTAGGTCGCGGTCGTTCCCACGGCCTGCACGTCGGAGCCGTGGCCGGACTCGCTCATCGCGAAACAGCCCGGGAGTTCCAGAGAAGCGATGTCGGCCAGGTACTCCTTGTGGTGCCGCTCTGTACCGAGATGGAGGATCGCCCCTCCCCAGAGGCCGAACTGCACGCCAGTCTTGACCAGCAACGAGAGGTCTCCGAAAGCCAGCGTCTCAAAGGCCGCGATCGAGCCACCGATGTCACCACCGCCCCCGTACGCGGTTGGCAAACCACGGGTGGTCTGGCCCTCTTTCGCCAGCAGCATCGACCAGTCGAGCACCCGTTGCCGGTATTCGGCCGTACTGATCTCCGGATCAACCGCCGCCAGATCCGGTCGCGCCAGATATTCCCTCGCCTGCTGGCGCACTTCGCCGTAAGGCCCCTCGAGGTAGTCGGCCAGCGAGCCGACTTCGATCGCGCTGAGTTCCTCGACAGCAGGGGGCGAATCAGGCATCTGACCTGATACTACGCCCCGCCCCTGCTCCCTCTCGGTCAACCGATCTCGAAATCTAGGGCGCGACGATCTCCCGCTTGAGGATCTTGCCGGTCGGTCCCTTGGGCAGTTCATCAACGATCCAGATCTGGCGCGGGTACTTGTACGCCGCTACCCTCTCCTTGATGAAGTCCCTGAGCTCTTCGGGCGTCGCCGCGACCTCAGGCTTTAGACCAACCGCAGCCCCGACCTCCTGGCCGAGTTCGTCATGGTCGATGCCAACCACGGCCACTTCCCGAACAGCCGGGTGCTCGTAGAGCGCCTCTTCTACCTCGCGCGGGTAGACGTTATAACCGCCGCGGATGATCAGGTCTTTCTTGCGATCGACGATGAAGTAGTAGCCGTCTTCGTCCATGGTCGCGATGTCACCGGTGTGGAACCAGCCACCTTGCATCGCCGACTCCGTGTCCTCTTCCCTCTCCCAGTACCTGCCCATTACGAACGGGCCACGCATGACGACTTCGCCCCGTTCGCCAGCCGGCACATCTTTGTCATTCTCGTCGACCAGCCTGAACTCGGTACCACCAATCGGCACGCCGATCGAGCCGGGCTTCCGCTCTCTATCGGGCGGGTTGAAGGAACCCATCCCGGTCGATTCCGAGAGTCCATACCCCTCCAGCACCTTGCAGCCAAAGGCTTCGTCAAATCCGCGCAGGACCTCAACTGGCAGGGCCGATCCACCCGAAACACAAAGTTCGAGTGATGATGCGTCGAACTTCTCGCGTTCGGGATGGTTGAGCATCGCCGTGTACATCGTGGGTACGCCGGCGAAGGTCGTGGCCCGGTCGCGCTCGATCACCTTCAGGGCTACCTCCGGATCGAAGCGCGGGATCAGGGTCAGCGTTCCCCGGGCATGGACCGCCACATTCATCACAGAGTTCATTCCGAAGACGTGGAACAGCGGCAGCGTTGCGATCGCAACCGAATCCTTGCTGGCATTGACCAGTTCACAGCCGACCCGGGCTCCCGTCGAGAGATTCGAGTGGGTCAGGGTCGCCCCCTTCGGCTTTCCCGTTGTGCCCGAGGTGTAGATGATCACCGCGCCGTCGCCATCTTCGCGATCGGTGACTCCCACAACCGGGGTCACTGCAGCGAGCAGGCCTTCGAAGTCGCCCGGAGCGACCGACAGGTATTCAACCCCGGCTGCCTCCGCGCCAGGCCTCGCCGAGTCATCAAAACCGCTCCAGCCGAACAGGATCTTCGATCCGGAATCGGAGAGGTGGTATTCGATCTCTCGATCCCTGAGCAGCGGGTTGAGCGGCACGACGATCGCCCCGATTCGGAGTGCGCCAAAATAAATCATCGGGAAGTAAGGAACGTTCGGCATGAGGAGGGCGACGCGGTCGCCAGCCCCTATACCGCGCTCTTGAAGCAGCCCCGCCACACGGGTCGAAGCGGCGTTCAGGGTCGCGTAGTCGACTTCGATGTCGTCAAGTTTGACCGCGATGCGTTCAGGCTCCTCGGCGGCCGCTGACTCAAGTTGAGTTGCGAAATTGGTCATGCGTAGCCGTGCTCGATGGTCGACATGCGGTTCTCCTCCGGTCGATTGCTCTCGGCCAAGGTTACATGGAGAAAGCCCGCCAGCTCCATGTACTTGGCGGCTCGGGCCGGTACATCGCCGACCGGTCCAGGCCAGTCAACGAGGTCTGCCCCGTCAAGCCAGGTGCGGTGTCGATGTCACCCCTCAGGAAGCCGAGCATCTGGCTTACCCCACCCTCGCCCGCGAGAGCCACGGTAGGTGTCCCCGCTTTCAGACCTGCCCGGGGACTACAGCCGGGCAGAAGCGAAATTGCCGCTTCTCAGCGGTTGCTGTATCTGCAGTTGATCGGACCGGCGAAGGAGTACCCCTCCGTCCCGCTCCTGTTCGACGCCCCGTAGAGCCCGACCCCAACCCGCCGACCCTGTTTGCGGAATGCTACACCCCCGGCGAAGACCGTCCCTGACGGTGTTCCCGGGAGCTTGAAATTGCTGTAGACCTCGTCATCGGCAAGCCGCCGGAGGAAGATCTGGGGATCCGGGCCGCCGTAGAAGGCCGTATAGAACTCGCCGAACCCAGTGAAGACCGGGGAGTCGATGAAGACGCTCAGCCGGAACTTGCCTTGGTCGGACTTCGCGGTCAGGAAGAAGTCCCTTTGCCCCTTTTTTCCACTCACCCGGCACTTTCCCCGGGTGAGTGTGTCGACCTGCCGGTCGGAGTTGCTGGCGCTGATGCTGATCTGACCGCTCGCCAACGGCGCAGGAACCGCTACCGCGAGGACAATGAGGAAAGGAGCAATGAAGGGACGGAAGTTCAACGGACTTCAGCCGCTGCCCAGCGTCAGGGTGGTGATGGTCGGGAAGAAGATCCGCGGAGCCGGCGCCGTCCCGTTGCCCTTGCATTGGAGGGAGATCTCGTGGACTCCGGGGGCGACCGGTTCGGTCACGCCGGAGAACGAAAACGCCTCGCCGGGACTGAAATCAGCAGCGATTACGAACTCGCTGGTGAACGAGGTGCCGTCAACGGTCATCTGGCAGGTGTTGACCCCGACCGCAGCCGGGATGCCCGAGTCCGCGGAGCCATCGCTGGTAGCGAAAATGCGCCCTGCCCGCTCGAGGGTTAATTCCTTGCTGAAGCACTCCTGAAAGTTGGTCGAATTCTGCTCGCAGACGAGGACCCCCCCGATCTTCGAGTCTCCGGTCGTTGCGTCACCGAGACTGTTGACGTCGATGTCAGTCGCGGAGAGAGAGCCGTCAGCGACATCAGGTGACCCGACCTGCCCGTCACCGATGTCGGGTGACCCGACCTGCCCGTCACCGATGTCGGCACCCTTGACTTGACCGTTCTTCAAGTCCACGGACCGCACGGCGTTGTTTCGAATGCTCTTCGAAGTGACCGAGTTTTTCTTGGCCACCTGGACTGCAACGGCACTTCCTCCAAGAGCGATGAACAGCGCAAGCACGGAAATCACATTGGCAAAGCTCAGGTGTCGGCGGATAGAACGGATAAGTGCAGCCTATCCGCCCCCGACCCTGATGCTTTGTTTTCTTTGAATGCGGACCACTACTCTCGGTGATCGACCACCGCGAAGCCAAGGCCGACCTCGGTGAGCGCAGGGCTGCGGAAGCCCGCGGCGAAATCGCCCAGGGCTAGTCTTCAGGCGTAAGAACTGAAAGCAGGAAAGCGGTGAATGGGGCGACTTCCCCGTCACTGGCTTCAATCGCTTCGCCGTCCATCACTACATCTGCCGACCCGTCCTCGTCGTAAACACCCATCAGCTTGACGATCCGCGACGGGGTGCCTGACCTAAGCTCACTAATCGCGTTCGGTTCCCCGGTAGAGGGCCGTTGAATCAAGATCGTTGACCGAATTGCGGCCAGTCAAGCCGAGCGCGGTGTCGATGTCCGCCCTGAGGAACCCGAGCATCTGGTCAACTCCGGCCTGACCTCCTGCCGCCACCGCCCAGGCCCACGCCCGTCCTACCAGCACGGCTTTCGCCCCAAGGGCCATCAGCTTGACGACATCCAGTCCGGTGCGGACACCACCATCGGCCAGGACTTCTACCTGGTCGCCGATTGCTTCCACCACTCCGGGCAGGGCTATCGCTGAAGACGGCACCGAGTCGAGCTGGCGGCCTCCGTGGTTGGAGACGATCAAGCCGTCGACTCCGACATCCGCAGCCCTCCGGGCGTCCTCCGGGTCGAGCACACCCTTGACCACAAGTTTGCCCTTCCAGTGCTCCCGCACCCAGGCGATGTCGACCCAGGTGACGCTCGGATCGAATTGCGAGTCGACCCAGGTCTTGAAGTCTTCCGGGCTGCGGCCGCCGGGAACAGCTTTGGCAAGGTTGCCGAAGGTGAGTGGCTTGCCCTTGATCGGCACGTCTACCAGCCAGCCGGCGTGGGAGACGAGATCGACCCCGCGACGGACCTTCGCCCAGGTCGAGGCGTCCCCGACCATCGCGTTCCGGGTGTCGCGATGACGTGCTCCGACCACGGGCAGGTCAACCGTGAGGACCAGGACGGGTGAGCCGATCGCCTGGGCCCGCGACATCAGGTCTTCCGCGTAGCTGCGATCGCGCATCACATAGAGCTGGAACCAGGGCGGAACACTCGTCGCCTCCGCCACCTCTTCGACGCTGCAGATGGAGACCGTCGACTCGATGAAAGGGACACCGGAAGCTTCCGCAGCCTTTGCCGCCTGGACTTCGGCCCGTCGGGCGAACATCCCGGCCAGTCCGACCGGGGCGAGGATTACCGGCATCGCCAGCTTCTGGCCGAGGACTCCGCAGCTCTGGTCCCGGACCGAGACGTCCCGCATCACCAGTTGCCGCAGGAGGACGTCCGAGAGGTCGGACACGTTCGCCCTCATCGCGGCTTCTTCATATGCGCCGCCGTCGATGTAGTCGAACAGTTGGCGGGGGAGCCTCCGGCGCGCGAGTTCGCGGTAGTCGAGGACGGATGCAGGGGCGAGACCGAGCGGACGATCCTGAGCAAATCGCATCGTCAGAACCTAACCGATATTTCGGGACCCCGGTCCCTTGACGCACCCGGCCATCGCGGCAATACTTATGTCAACTGATCGGGAGGTAATTCATGCGTCATTTTCGTGTTCTGCTGATCTCCACAACTTTGTTGCTCGCAGCGCTTCTCGTCCCGTCTTCCGCCGGCGCCTACATCTACTGGCCGAATGACACCGAAGCGTTCAACTCGATCGGCCGGGCCAATCAGGACGGCACCGGGGTCAACAACAAGTTCGTAGAGACCATCGTCAGTCCCTGTGATGTGGCGACGAACGGCACTTACGTGTACTGGTCGGGTGGCGAGGGCGTCGGCTACATCGGGCGAGCCAACGTGGCGAACAGAGCGGCGCAGGACTACTTCATTCAGACCGCCAACGATCTGAACTGCGGAGTGGCAGTGGACGATTCCCACATCTATTTCAACAACTACATCCTGGGTGGGATCGGCCGTGCGACTCTGGATGGCGGCAATGTTGAAAACACCTTCATCGCCGGTGGAATCAATCCCCAGCACCCGACAGTCGCTGGTGGCCATATCTATTGGACCAACAAGGGCTACGGGTGTCCGCCCGGCTGTTCGGTCGGCAGGGCTGACTTGGACGGCAACATGATTGATCAGGAATTCATCCCGGGTACCCACGATCCGCCCAGTGGAGTGGCCGTAGATGACAGTCATATTTTCTGGGGCAACGGAGATTTCGTCGGGCGCTCGAATCTGGACGGCAGCGGCGTGAACCCGACCTTCCTCGACACCGGCGACTTCGTCTGTGATGTTGCGGTCGATTCCGGTCACCTCTACTGGGCCAGATACGGCGGTGACGAAGACGCTCCGGAAGGAAACATCGGTCGCGCCAATCTCGACGGTAGCGGCGTGGACAAAGAGTTCATCACCACCGCCGGCGCGACCTGCGGGGTCGCGGTTGACGGCAAGCAGTCATCGGGCAACTTCAGGTTCACGGAGGTGCCGCGTATCACCTGCGCCGGGGTCTGCCGCGTGGTCCTGATCAGAATCACCTTTGACGCCCGCGGTCGGGTTGTCGCCGAGCAGATCCTGCCGAACCAGGGCCCGGTCAGCGGGGCCTCTGTTGCCGCCAAGAAGAAGCCGGTGCGGTTGATCAAGAAGCTGAAGCAGTCCGTGAAAGTCGGCCCGAACAAGCTGAAGATCAAGCTGACCCCTGCGGGAAAGAAGGCCCTCAAGAAGAAGCGGTCACTTCGCGTGAAAGTTCGGTTCACTTTCACCCCGGCCGGCGGAAAGCCCACGAGCAAAGTCAAGACCGTACGCATCAAGCTTTCCGGCAGGAAGAACTGACGCTTGCCACTGGCTAGGCTTCCCGGCCATGCTTGCGACCCCGGCGACTCCGGGCTCAGACTCTGAGTCCGGGAACCCACGCGACGGCTGGCGGATCTACCAGACCGTCCGATTCCTTCTGCGCTGGTTGAAGTGGTGGGTCCGCGTCGAAGCCTCCGGGCTGGAGAACCTGCCGCAACAGGGCCCGGCTCTGGTTGTCTCGAACCACGACGCGTGGCTCGATCCCCTGGCGATAATCGAGACCATGATGTGGCGAAAGCGCCAGCTTCGTTTCCTGGCGAAGTCCTCGCTCTGGAAGTCCCGGGTCCTTGCGTGGATCCTCGACGAGGCGGCCCAGATTCCGATCCGCCGTGGCCAGAATGACCTGCCTGCGATGGATGCTGCCGTATCGGCGCTCGGACGCGGGGAGACGATCGGAATCTTTCCCGAAGGAACACTCTCCAGGGGTGAGCACCTGCGTGCCCGCCGCGGTGTGTCCCGCCTCGCCCAGGCATGCCCCGAGGTGCCGATCGTCCTGGTGGCCGTCTCCGGAAGCCCCGTCCTGAAGCGATTCCCGAAGCGCCCCAAGGTTCACGTCGAGTACTTCTCCCCCGAAGGGGGCCAGGCGAGGCCGGAAGAAGATCAAGGCGAGCTGGCCCAGCGCTGGCTCGACGAAATCAGGCGGAAGGTCCCACCAGCGCATTAGCCGCAGCGATACAAACCAGCTCCAACCGGGTTTCAGGGATACTCGGATCGACGGGTAATGAATACGAGAGGACCAGCCGCGTGCGCCAGGACAGCTTGACTAGCAGGACTTTCATCGGGATTCACCCGCCCTCGCGGCTTCCGCTTGTTGCGGCGTTGTTGATCCTTTCTTGTGCGGCCTTTCTCGGATTCGCTTCGACTTCCATCGCCGCGCCGGCGGCATCTACCTCCGGAGGATTCGGCAACGGGGACTGCCAGATCACACCGAAGCCGCCCGCTGGTTCAACTGCTCCTTTCGACGGCGTTTGTGACTACCTCGCTACCCGCGACGGAGTGGTGCAGGCCGCGATCTTCGACGACAGAACGAACGACACTTACGTCCTCAGCACTGGCGACGACATCCAGTACACAGCCAGCATCGTCAAGGTGAACATCCTCGCCAGGTGGCTGAGGAACTACCAGCGCCAGGGAACAAAGATTCCGGACGGCATCCCCTATTCGGTCAAGTACCTGATGGCGAGGATGATTCAGAACAGCGACAACGCTGCGGCAACGGCTCTCTTCCACTTCGGCGGCGGCTGCAAGTCCCTCACGAATTTCAATCAGCTGATCCCGATGAACGACACCGACGTCATCTGTGAATCCCCGAACTACTACGGCTGGGGCAACACTCAAACGACGGCGGCCGACCAGCTGAAGTTGATGAAGCTTTACGCCTACGGCGGCAACCAGCGTGTACTGCTCGGTGCGTCAAAGAAGGCGCTGAAGAAATGTAAGCGTCTGAACAGGCCCGCGAAGCGCAAGGCCTGCGCCCGCAAAGTGAAGAGAAGGCTCAACCAGCAGGCGAATACCCCGATCCTCAGCCAGGCATCCCGGGACTTCGCCAACGGCCTGATGCAGGGCGTCGAGTCGGACCAGCGCTTCGGCATCACCTGCGGACCCTGGGGCACGATCTGCGAGCGGCCCGACTTCGCCGTCCCCGACCCGGACGTAACCGTGAGGGTCAAGAACGGCTGGAAGACCCTTCCGACCTGCACCGATCCGATCCCGCAGTGCCCCTGGCAGGTAAACAGCACCGGCTGGGTCAGGGGCAAGGGCCGGGACTACGCCATGAGCGTTCTCACCACCAGGAATCCCGTCGGAACCGGCGACACGTTCGGCTTCGATTACGGCATCTCAACGATCCAGGGAATCTCGAAGCAGGTCTGGACGAATCTCGGTTCGTAGGCCAGCCAAGTCCGCTGGCTAGACTGGCGGCGTGGAGCGACCTGAAACCCGATACGCGAAGAGTGGCGACCTCCGCATCGCCTACCAGGTGATCGGTGATGGTCCGCTCGACGTCGTGCTCGTCCCCGCCCTGGCCTCGAACGTCGAGATCAGCTGGGATATCCCGTTCTTCTCCGAGTTCCTCAGCCGAATCGCTTCCTTCTCCCGCCTGATTCATTTCGACCGGCGCGGCAACGGAATGTCGGATGGACTCGCCGGGGAGACTCCACTTGAAGAACAGGTTGACGACGTGCTTGCCGTGTTGAAGGACGCCGGTGCCGAAGAGCCCGCCCTCATCTCGATGCTCGAAGGCTGCTCGTTGGCCACGCTCTTTTCCGCCACCTACCCGGAGATGGTCCGGGCCCAGGTGATGCTGGTACCGAACCCGCGGCCAGTCGCCGGGCCAGGTTACGAATGGGCACCTTCGGTCGAAGAGCGAAACATCCGGGTCGAGGCCATGGTGGAAAACTGGGGTTCGGACGCCGAAGACAACCGCTTCATCGTGAGGCCGGAAGAGGCCGAGCAACGAAGGAACTGGAACCGCTGGCAAAGGCTGGCGATGGGTCCGGCGGGACTCGCCAAATCCCTGGCAATCCATGGCGAGACTGACGTGCGTGATCTCCTGCCGAGCATCCAGTGTCCGACGCTGGTGATCAGGCCGGAGGCCGACGCCGAATACGACGAACGCCACTCCCGGTACGTGGCCGAGCACATACCCAACGCCTGTTACGTCGAGACGCCCGGCACGGGGCCGCTCTGGACCGGCGCGGTCGACGCGGTCGCCGACGAAATCCAGCTTTTCCTGACCGGCGCGAAGCCACCCGTCAACACCGACCGGGTCCTTGCCACGGTCCTCTTCACCGACATCGTAGGCTCGACCGAACGCGCTGCCGCTCTCGGCGACGGCGCCTGGCGGTCCCTGCTCGAACGCCACGACAACATGGTCAAGGACCAGGTCGAACGCCACCGCGGACGGTTCATCAAGTCACTGGGCGATGGCGCGCTCGCCCTGTTCGACGGCCCCAGCCGGGCGATCAGCAGTGCCACGGAGATCAGCAGCCGTGCCGAAGATCTTGACCTCGAAGTCCGGGCTGGTCTCCATACCGGGGAGTGCGAACTGCTTTCCGACGGCGATGTCGGCGGCATGGCCGTTCACATCGGGTCACGCGTCAGCTCGCTCGCCGGCCCCGGAGAGGTGCTGGTCAGCAGCACGGTCCGGGACCTCGTGGTCGGCTCAGGTCAGACCCTCACCGACCACGGCGAGCACGAGCTGAAAGGCGTGCCCGGACCCTGGCGGATCTTCGCCGTGGAGACTTGAGCAGCCGGCTTTCAGACGCCCGGCCCTACGAAGCCGGCAGCCCCCAGTAGCCGAAGTTCCGGTACTCGGTCTCCGAGCCAGGGCTGTGACCCGTCTCCAGGAGGAAGTCCTGATCGTCGGTATCGAAGATGAAATAGGCGGCTGCCTGATTCGCCCCGATCATCACCGCGTCAACGTCGGGATTCTCACGAATGGCGGTGGCGACGATCTTGCCGCTCTCCTCGGATCCGACCCGAAGGAAGGGGTCATCGACTTCTTCCACCTTGCTGTCCGGTCCCTGGATCGAAAGGAAAGCATCGCCGTCTTCATTCTTGATCGAGTCAACGGCCGTATCCATCGTTTCCTGGGCGTCAAAGCCTTCGTTGGGCGGGTGGATTCCGCCACCCACGATCACCGATTCGCTCGCATACTTGAGCTTTCCGTCGGAGTCGATTACGAACTCGACGGTCCCATTCCGGGGGTCCTTCTTCGGACCGCCGAATTCCGCAAGTGCCACCGGACCGTATGACTGGGTGCCGACTACATCCAGCCCTCCATAGGTGGTGCTGAGGTACTCGCAGTTGGTTGCTTTCAGCTCGCCGACGTCCGAGTTGGCCTCCGCCTTGATCCTTTCGCAGTCACCACTGCCCACGGCAGCGAGGAAGGTTTTCGCCGCCTGCTCGACCGTGTTGGTCGGCTTGGGCAGGTCGAATGTCTCCGGATTCTCCATCTCGGTCTCGACGACAGTCGGTTCCGGTGTGAAGGTGCAGACGGTGAGTCCCAGGGCATCGGCCGGTGGATAGGTCGCCGAAAGAGCCTCTTCCAGAGCCGCGTTGGCCTTGGTCAGTTCGGGGCCACTGGTTGTCTCGGCGCCGGCTTCGTACGCATCAAGAAGACCTTGCGTGGTCTTCAGGTACTCGTCCCAGTCCTCGGTGACGGACTCGGCGGGATCAAGCGCGGATTGAAGGGTCTGGACTTCTTCCAGGGCGGGAACAAATCCGGCGTACTGGGCCGCGATGCCCTTCGGGGTCTTGCC
>JBPPMT010000103.1:0-3881 GCA_051306195.1 Solirubrobacterales bacterium | reverse complement strand
ACCTTCGAACGGGTACCGGTCGCGCCACCGGCGATCTCCAGCAGGCCGCGGTAGGTCGAGCGCCCGCCGTCCTTGGAGATCGACTTGGCGAAGACCGATGAAGTCGTGTTCGGAGCGGCGTGAATGATCTTGCCGCCGGCGTCCTGATGCTGGCCGTTGCCGGCGAAAGCGATCGAGAGGATTTCTCCGTGGGCACCGTCACCGGTCAGGTAGATCGCCGGGTACTTCATGGTGACCTTTGAACCGAGGTTGCAGTCGACCCATTCCATGGTTGCGTTCTCTTCGGCGATCGCTCGCTTGGTGACCAGATTGAAGACGTTCTGCGACCAGTTCTGGACGGTCGTGTAACGGACCTTGGCGCTCGGCTTGGCAACGATCTCGACCACGGCAGAGTGGAGCGAGTCCGAAGAGTAGACCGGGGCGGTACAGCCCTCGATGTAATGAACCTCGGAACCTTCTTCGGCGATGATCAGGGTGCGCTCGAACTGGCCCATGTTCTCGGTGTTGATCCGGAAGTAGGCCTGGAGCGGCATCTCGACCTTGACGCCCTTGGGCACGTAGACGAAGGATCCGCCCGACCAGACGGCCGAGTTCAGCGCTGCGAGCTTGTTGTCCGCAGGCGGGATGATCGTCGCCCAGTATTCGCGCAGGAGATCTTCGTGCTCACGGAGTGCGGTGTCCATGTCGGTGAAGATGACGCCCTGGGCTTCGAGCTTCTCGTTGACCTGGTGGTAGACGACTTCCGATTCGTACTGGGCACCGACGCCGGAGAGGAACTTGCGTTCGGCCTCCGGAATGCCGAGTCGATCGAAGGTGTTCTTGATGTCCTCGGGGACTTCCGACCAGTCGCGGCTGTTCTTCTCGGAAGCGCGCACGAAGTAGTGGATGTCGTCGAAATCGATCTGGTCGAGGTCGGCGCCCCACTGCGGGGTCGGCTTTCCGACGAAAGTCTCATATGCCTTGAGGCGGAATTCGCGCATCCATTCCGGCTCTTTCTTGTAGTCGGAGATCGACTCGACGATTTCCTTGTTCAGACCCTTGGGGGCCTTGTAGGCGTAGCCGGCTTCGGAGTCACTGAAGCCGAACTTCTCTTTGTAGTCGGAGTTGATTCCTTCGACTGCTTTTTTCTCGGCGATTGCTTCGGCTGTAGCCATGCTCAAACCTCCAGGGTGATGGTGTCGTCGGTGATCTCCACCGGAAAAGTGCGGACCGGCTGAAAGGCCGGCAAAGTTGTGGGCTTGCCCGTGCGCAGGTCGAAAAGCGATCCGTGGCGGGGACATTCGACGGTCTTGTCGGCGCAGTTCCATTCGCCTTCGGCCAGGGGGCCGTCGTCGTGGGAGCAGCGGTCCTCGATCGCGAAGAACTCGCCTTCGCAGTTGAAGACAGCGATTGGCTCACCGTCGAATTCGACGATTTTGCGCTCACCAGGCCCGAGTTCAGCGACCGGGCAGACGGAAATTTTCGTGTTCTCTTCAGTGCTCATGGTTGTGACAATCGAAACTTTAAGCCGACTTTGGTACTAGGAATTAGATTCTAGTCGGTCGGAGGCCCCGGCACCCGTGATTAGGGAGCCCTAAATGTGATGGGAAGCGGAAAAGACCGACTCAGGAGACTAGATCTGGTCGCTGAGAGCCGGATCGCCCGACTCGCCTTCGTCGTCCCAGTCGGCGGTTTTGCCGAGTCCAGCACCCTTGACCACCTTGAGTCCGAGCAGGGCGCACTTCATTCGGGTCGCCGAGATGTCGATGCCGAGGAGGTCGAGCACGAACTCCTTCGGCAGCATGATCAGTTCGTCCTGGGACTTGCCGACCAGTTCATCGGTGAGCATCGAGGTCGCGGCTGTCGAGATCGCGCAACCTTTGCCGTCGAACATGATCTCGGCGACCTTGCCGTCGTCGTCGAGCTTGATCGTGACGTGCTGCTCGTCACCGCAGAACGGGTTCGTATCCTCGAATTCGAGATCGGGATCGTCGAGGACGCCGAAATTCATCGGTCGTTTGTAGTGCTCGAGGATCTGTTCGCGGTAAAGCTCTTCCATCACTTTGAGCGTAGCTGAACGTATTTCCGGGCAACTTGCCATGCTTGAAGCGATGATTCCTTTCGAGACCTTCGACCGCGACTCGATTTCCAACTACGAAGCGAAACTCGTGGTCGCCCGCAGCCTCGCGGCGGGTGCCGGGTCCGGCCAGGTGATCGGTGCCGGTTCCGGCAGCACATCCTTCCTTGCGATCCACGCGATCGCGGAAAGGGTCAAGGCGGGCGAGATCGAGGACATCACCCTGATCCCGACTTCGATTGAGGTTCAGCTGACCATCGCCAACCTGGGGCTGAACGTGGGCGACCTCGCGGCCGGTCCGCCTGCATGGCTGTTCGACGGAGCCGACGAAGTCGACCCCGATGGCAGCCTGATTAAAGGCAGGGGAGGGGCGCTCTTTCGCGAGAAGATGCTCTTCCGGTCTTCAATCGACCGCCGCGTGATCGTCGACGACTCGAAGAAGGTCGAAAAGCTCGGCTCGAAATTCGCAATCCCGGTCGAAGTCGTGCCCTTGGCCCTGCCGGTGGTCCTGCCCGAAATGGAGAAGCTCGACCCCACCGAAGTCGAGATACGCAAGGCGACCGGCAAGGATGGCCCGGTCATCACCGAGCTGGGCAACCTGATCGTCGACTGCCGTTTCGACGGAATCGCAACAGACCTGGAAGTCCGGATCAAGTCGATCACCGGAGTGATCGAGTCCGGCCTCTTTCAGGGATACGAACCGACCCTGATCGAAGACTGATGGTGCGCCTGGGCGTGATCATCGCCCTGGTGACCGGTGTTCTGATGGTCGGGTGCGGAGGAAACGATGACCGGGCGAAAAACGCGGCCGAGTTCCGGCAGAAGGCCGGAGCGATCAACCACAAGATCGAGCTCGAACCCCAATCGGAAACCCACCCCGGGCTGGTCATCGGCGAAGCCACGACGAAGGACGGAATCAGCACCAGCTTCGCTTTGTCGTTCGGCCCGGCGCCGGAGAAGCTCCTTCCGGTACTCGAGAGAGAAGGAGCCACCTGGATCGAGGCCGGTGACCAGGTCAACTACTGGATCGAAGATTTCCCGACGGGCGTATTGACGGCCAGGAGGGAAAGGGCCCTGAACATGCGATTCGCGATCGAAGACCTGGCCTGCCGGGTAGTAGCCGGCAACGACTGCCGGTACTAGAGCCCGAAGATGCGGCGGACGTCGTGGAGGGCTTCGATCAGGCGGTCGGTCTCTTCGTTCGTGTTGTAGACCGCGTAGCTCGCCCTGGTGGTGGCCGGGACGTCGAGGCGCTTCATCAGGACCTGGGCGCAGTGGTGTCCGGCCCGCACGGCGACTCCGTGTCGGTCGAGGATCTCCGAGATGTCATGGGGGTGGACACCTTCGAGGTCGAAAGAGAGGATCGCTTCACGGTCCTCGGTGTTCGCGGGTCCGAAGAGCTTCAGGCCGGGGACTTCGAGCAGTCGGGGAATGGCGTAGGCGGCCAGCTCGCGTTCATGGCTGGCGATCGCGTCGAGTCCAACGCCTTCGATCCAGTCGACTGCGGCTCCCAGGCCGGCGGCTTCGGCGATCGGCGGGGTGCCGGCTTCGAACTTGGCCGGGACCGAGGCCCAGGTGATCCTGTTCTTGGTGACCTTGCTGATCATCGATCCGCCGCCTTCGAAGGGTTCCAATTCTTCCAGCAGCTCGCGGCGTCCATAGAGGACCCCGATGCCGGTCGGGCCGTAGAACTTGTGCCCGGTGAAGCCGTAGAAGTCGGCGCCGATGGCCTTCATGTCGAGCGCCATCTTCGGCGCGGCCTGGGCGCCGTCGATCAGGGTCAGCGCGCCGGCCGCCTTGGCCTTGGCGACCAGCTCAGCCACGG
>JBPPMT010000054.1:0-23472 GCA_051306195.1 Solirubrobacterales bacterium | reverse complement strand
GACCTTTTCGTAGTCGGGTTCGTCGGGGGTCGGGTGGATGCAATCCACGGGGCACACTTCGACACACGAATTGTCCTTGGTTCCGATGCATGGTTCGGCGATGACGTAGCTCATAGGCGAGCATCTTAGAGCCTCAACCAGCCGGATGGTTGTCCCGGGTGTCCCAAGGTGGCCGCCCAATACAATGGATTCCATGCTGGTCCAACCACCCACTGCCTCTTGATACTTCTGACCGGCGCGACCGGTTCGATCGGCTCGCGCCTTCTGCCCCGCCTGCTCGAGTCCGGAGAACAGGTCCGCTGCCTCGTCCGGGAGCCGCGTCGCCTCGGCGACCAGCGGGTCAACGTCCAGATAACGATGGGCGACCTTCGGGAACTCTCCGACCCCTACCTACTCCGGCAGGCGATGCGGGGAGTCGACACTGTGATCCACCTCGCGGCTTCGATCCGCGACCAGCCGCCCTACCGAGTGGAAGAACTGAACGGGCTCGCCACCGTGCGCCTGCTGGAAGCGGCAGAGCGGGCTGGCGTCAAGCGATTCGTCTTCTTCAGCGCCCTGAACGCCTCCGCGGTCCAGCGGACCCGCTTCTTCCGCGCGAAATGGGTCGCCGAGCAGGCGGTGCTCAAGTCCGAGCTCGAAACAACGATCTTCCGGCCCTCGATCGTCTTCGACAACTCCGATCCCTGGATCACACTTCTCCGCCGCCTCTCCTTCCTGCCGATGATCCCGATCTCCGGCGACGGCAAGTCCGAGTACCAGCCGATCTGGGCAGACGACGTTGCCCGTGCGGTCATGGCCTCCCTCGATAAGCCCGCGGACAACGAGATCGTGGATCTGGTCGGACCGGAAACACTCACCTATTCGCAGATGTCGGTCCTGGTCGGGCAGCTTGCCGGACGCCCCCGCCGGCTCTGGCACCTGCCGCTTCCGATGGTCCACCTCGGCATGAGCACGCTCCACAAGATCTTCAAGGAGAAGGTTTTCGCAACCTGGCAAGAGGCAGAACTGATGCGGGTCCCGATGACCTCCAGCAAGGGAACCGCCGACGTCGAGGCACTGGGCGTAACGCCGCTCCGCATGGCGGATGTCCTTTCCCGGCCCACCTGATTCAGGACACCGGTGGCAGGCGCATCGTTCAGTTCGAAGACGAAGAACAGACTTCCAGGTTTGCTCCCGAGCCTCCGAGCCTCCAGGGTATGTCTGCCTGATCGGGCGGGATCCTGATCTCTGCCGGGCGATCGGGGCGGAGGCGACCCAGAGAGACCGAGAGTTCATCTGCGAAACGACCCAGCTTCAGGTCGGAAACGCCGCTCCCGCTACTCACGATCACGTTTCCCTTCGGGGCCTCCAAAACAAGCTGACCCATGCCGTCGGCCCTGGCGCTGACGCATTTGCCATCGGGTGAACCCTCGACCGGCGACCGCTTCACGCCGAGCTGCTCGGCAAGCCGGGAGTCGATCTCAAGACGTTCGTCCTCCGGAAGCAGAAGCATGTCATCGGGAGAAATTGCGAAGTCGCCATAAGGCACTCCCGCCATCAGCAGGAAGGTGTTCGTCGGAGTCGCCTCGAAATCACCATCGACCGCTACGGGTTCCGGAATTGAACTGACTCCGTAAAGGAGTGCCGCGAGATTCAATTCGGCCAACCCTGAGGTGACTTTGTAGTCGACCGCCCGGTCTCGATAGTAGTCGCCGTTTCGCTCCAGCAGAACCACATTCGCCGTCAGCCCGATGGCGCCCACTACGTAGAGCACAGCCATCGCCGACTTCCTCCATCGCAGGCCCTGAGCAGCTGCGCCCAGTATCAGCACGCAGCTCACCGCGCCTGGATAGAGAAACCTCGCATCGTTTGGCAGCCGGTCGCCTGAAGAACTTACGATCACCTGGAGACCCCAGAGACCAAGGCCGATCGAGACGGCCACCCAGAGCGCTCTGGTCGACCGTCCTCTCCACACGCACAAGATCACCGAAGCGATCAGAAGGGTGGAGAGAATGGCCGCGCGCCAGTCAACCAGGTCGAGACCTTTACCTCCCGACCAATCGAAGCTCAGGCCCGTGAGTCCGTAGATGGACGCCCCGCTGGCCTGAAATACCCACGCAGGGTAGCCGGCGATCGAAGAAAATTCCGCCCCACCGCCGGCGAATCCCTGGCGCTTGCTCCAGGCAAGCCAGCAGACGTAGGCAAGAAGAGGAAGGAGTGGGACCCAAAGACGACGCCATTCCCTGCTCAGCAGAACCAGTACCGCCACACCGCCGACGAATGGAAGTCCAACAGAGTACGTGGCCACCGCAGCCAGGAGTGACCCACAGGCGAAGACATCGCCGAGCAGATCGCCTCGCTCTGCCATGAGAATCGCAAGGAGTCCCATCGCGAGCGAAAAGCAGATGATGAAACCGTTCCCCTGAAGCATGTGAAGGTGGTCGGTCCCGAAGAAGAGCAGAATCAGGCAGGGAACCAACGCCACCAGGCGCGGGACTCTGCGAATCAACCAGGTGAATAGGAGTCCGACCGTCAGACACACCGATAGGACGGTGAGGATTCGGTAGGGCAGGTAGTCCAGGCCGAACAAGTTGAGCAGTGCGTAGTAAACCAACCGGGGTATGACCACGAGGTGGCCCGCATGCGGCTGGAAAGCGGTTCGAAGGTCGAAATCGGGGCTGGTAACGACCAGGACCAGTTCGTCACCCGAAAAGGTGGTACCCCTGCCGAAGTAAAGCGTCGCGAAGATCGAGACGACCATCGCCACGCCCAGAACGAACCACGCAAACGTGGGTCGCGAAATAATTTCCTCTAACCGGCGAATCCGGACAGGCTACCGCCCGCGTCAGTCCTCGCCCAGGTAGTCCGAGACCCGCCCCGCTTCGTCCTCAAGCCCTTTCATGACTTTGTCCGGGAGTTTTACAAACGGTTCGAGCTCGACCATCCCGCCGGTTCGTCTCCAGATGCCAGCAACCTGGCCATCGATCAGGATTGTCGGCCGGAAGATGCCGTTGGTGGTCACGACGGCTCGCTCCCGCTGGTGAGGAATCACGAACTCGCGTGACGCCCAGCCGTGCAGAATCGGATCGAATGGACCGAGCAACCTCGCGGATGGTGCCTTTGCTGTGACTCCCCCGCCCTTTAGACGAACCAATCCGTCACCAGCCTCGGATAATTCAGGAGCGATCGCCTCGAGGCCCCTGCGAGCCTGGCCCAGCGTGATGCCGGCCCACTTGCTCAGGTCTCGCTCATCGGCCGGGGAGTGCCCCGCGAGGTAGCGGCGGGCAAGTTCCGCCAGCGCGGCATCGGCATCCACCTCCGGCTGTTTGCCGAGCCAGTCCTCGACCAGGACGAAGCACTGCCACCCGTCCTTGAGCGGGCCTCGCAGGATCAAGCCCTGGATGCTCGCCTTCATAAGGACATGGATCAGGGCCTGACCCGCGATCGGAACGCCGGCCTCTTCGAGCACCTCCCTCAATTCGTGCCGGTCGAGCGGGCCACGGTCGCTGATCGCCGCGACCACTGCCTCGACCCCGCGTCTGGCCGCCGCCGGTGAGACGCCCTCCTGGGCCAGACGGGTCGCGTTGCTGGTGACCAGTCGCGGCGCGGTCAGCGCATGAAGCCAGGAATAGTCCTCGCGGCGAACGAGGTGGAGGGTCCCGCGATTCAGCCAGCTGATGACCAGCGAGCCTTCATTCAGGCAGCGCTCTACGTCCGACGAAGAGAGGCCGGAAGTCCGGGCGCCCACCGCAAGGCGCGCGCCGGTCCCGTCCTGCGCCTGGATCGCCAGAACCCGCTCCGCCACAGCCTCGGGCGAAGCCAGCGGGGGCCCCGAAATCGCCTGGGCTGAAAGTCGCTCGGCAAGCACCGCCCGAGCCTATCCGGCGACGTAAGACCTGCCCGCCCTCAGCGTCACGGTCTTCTTCCGAGCGAAGTCCCGCACACTCACCACCCCTCGTTTGACCTTGAAGAAGGTTGTGCCGTTGCAACGGTCTTCGACCAGTCACTCGGTTCCTCTGATGCTGGCCGCCCCCCGTTTGCCTTTGGTGGTGAAGCGTCCCTTTTTGCTTTTACCCCACAGCCGACGTCCCGAGAGCGAGGATACCCTCGCCCCGGCCAGCGTCCCGGTTTCGAATATAGAGCGTCCGGCTCGTCGACAACGGGTCGGTCCGGTCAGAGCCAGAGTGGTGTCAGGTCGACCCTTTTGCTGGCTGACCCTGAAGATTCCGCCTGTGAAGCGGCCGGTCTGGGTTCCTTTCCTGCTTTTGGCCGAGGTCAGACTGACCGTGCCCCTGGAGGTATCGATCTTGCATCCAACCTTGACCTGCGTCCGCCCGTCGAGTCGCTGGAATTTCCGGTCACTGCGGCACTTGGTCGTCACGACTCCACTCACTGGCTTCAGGTTGACGCTCTTTCCGGAGACCGGGGGTGGAACTGCCTCGTAAATCGTGGTCGGGATGAACCTGTAGGTGTTGGTGCCATCGCCGAGTTGCCCGAATACGTTGTGCCCCCAGCAAACCGTACGGCCAGACTCGCGAATGGCGCAGCTGTGGAAATTGGATGCGGCCGCGATCGACGTGGCATCCGCGAGCCCCTGGACAGGCGTAGGCGTAAAACGATTGGTGCTGGTGCCATCGCCGAGTTCGCCATCCTCATTGTCTCCGCAGCAGACTGCCTGACCGGAAGTACGGATCGCACAGGTGTGAGACAGGCCGGCGGTGATCGAGGTGGCATCAGTCAGACCGGTCACCGGAACCGCGGTGAGTTCGTCGGCGTTAGTGCCGTCGCCGAGCTGGCCATTGCTGTTACCTCCCCAGCAGACCACCTGGCCGGATGTTCGGATGGCGCAGGTGTGACCGGAACCTGCGGCAATTGCCTTGGCGTCCGTCAGGCCGGTGACCGAGGTCGGGGTGGCGCGATCGGTGGTCGAGCCGTCACCGAGCTGGCCGTTGGCATTCCATCCCCAGCAAACGGCCTGCCCGGAGTCACGAATGGCACAGGAGTGATTGTTACTGGCGGAGATCGCCTTGGCGTCGTTCAGGTTCGGGACCGGGGTAGGTTCGAGACGGTCGGTAGCCGTTCCGTCACCGAGTTGGCCGAAGACGTTGTAGCCCAGCAGACCGCCTGACCCGAAGTCTGGAGGGCGCAGGTGTGAAAGCCACCGGCCGAAACAGCCTCGTAGCTCGCGGCATTCGCCTGCGACCCGAAACCGAGCACACAAGCTACGAGCAATATCAACCTCAGGCTTCCCGCGAGACCGCGTCTGCTGATCTGCTGGCTCACGACTACTTCACTCTCACCCTCGCTGTGCCCGTCCTTTTCGCCACCCCTTTACCGGTGGCAGCGAACCTGATGGTCAACTTTGCGCCCTTCTTTGCCGTTCTCTTGACCGTCACCTTGAAGGCGGCAGTTCTGGAACTGCCGGCACCGATCGAACCGAGCTTCGCGCACCTCGATCCCATCTTCGAAGTGGCACAAACCTTGATGTACGTTGCCGTCGCGTCACCGATGTTCTTCACCTGAACCCTGAAGACGGTCGACTTGCCGCGCTTTACTGTCTTCGACCGGGGACTCACCTTCAGCGGCCCGAGGACCGGCTTCCCGGGCGGCGGGGGCTTCACCGCGACCCTGAAATTGGCGGTGACGCTTTTGGCGTTGTTCAGCGTTACTACACAGGTCGAGGTGGAACTCGAGCAGGCTCCGGACCAGCCGGCGAAAGTCGATCCGCTCGATGGAGCGGCAGTCAGGGTGACCTGAATACCCTCTTCGAAGTCGCCGGAGCAATCCGTGCCGCAGTTGATGCCTGCTGGGGTAGACCTGACCGTGCCGGAGCCAGCCCCGGACCTGGTCACCGTGAGGGTGCGAGTCTCGGGCGGAGGCGGAGTCGGGTTCTTCGCGAACATGGCGATCACCGATCTCGCCTCGCTCATCGTTACCTGACAATTCGGAGCCGAGCCCGAGCCGGCGCAAGCGCCCGACCAGCCGGAGAAGGTCGACCCACTCGCCGCTACTGCTTTCAATGTGACCTGGAGGCCGTCTTCGAAGTCTTCGGAGCAGTCCGCGCCGCAGCTGATGCCAGCAGGTGTGGAGGTGACTGTGCCGGAACCGGTGCCGGACTTGCTTGCCGTGAGCTTGCGGTTCGGGGGTGGGGGCGGATTCTTGGTGAAGGTTGCGGTCGCCGTCCGTGCCTGGCTCATCGTCACCCCACAGGTCAACGTGGATCCGGCGCAGGCTCCAGACCAGCCGGTGAAGGTGGATCCTGAGGCGGCGCTTGCGGTCAGGGTGATCTGTGTTCCCTGGAGGTAAGCCTGGGAGCAATCCGAGCCGCAAACGACACCGGCAGGACTGCTGGTAACGGTGCCCGAACCGGTACCTGATTTCGTCACGGTAAGCGTGTGGTTGACCGGCGGAGGTGCGTTCTTCGTGACCCTGGCTGTCACAGTCTTTGCCTCGCTCATCGTCACTTTGCAAGGTGAGGAAGTACCCGAGCAGGCTCCGGACCAGCCGGTGAAGGTGGAGCCTGATGACGGTGTACCCGTGAGGGTGACCTTGGTGTTCTCATTGAAAGCAGCTGAGCAGGTCTGTCCGCAATTGATCCCTGCCGGTGTGCTCGACACCGTGCCCAGGCCGGAACCCGCCTTCGTCAACGACAGCTGGTGGGTCGGAGTGGCCTCGATCACCTCAATCGGCACGCGGCTGGTCTGAATCGAGTTGCCGTCACCGAGGTAACCACGACCCCAGCAGACTGCCTGGCCCGAAGTGCGGATCGCGCAGGAACCCTGCTCGCTGGAGCTGACGAATACCCCGTCAGCGAGGTTCTGAACCGCGGCCGGGGTGAGAAAAAGCCCATCTGAGATGCTGCCGTTACCGATCTGGCCGGAACCATTGCTACCCCAACAGACGGCCTGGCCCGAGGTGCGGATCGCACAAGAGTGCCGATTCCCGGCGCCGATCGACTTGGCATCAGACAGGCCCTGGACGGCGGTCGGGACGAGTAGGACATTGTCCCAGGTGTTGTTTCCAACCTGGCCGTCGTAGTTGATCCCCCAGCAGACCGCCTGGCCCGAGGTTCGGACCGCGCAGGTGTGATTCAGACCGGCGCTGATCGACTTGGCGTCAGACAGGCTCAGCACCGAGGTTGGAACGAGACGACGGTTCTTCTCGGTGCCATCGCCAAGCTGGCCCCAGAAATTGTCACCCCAGCAGACCGCCTGACCGGAGATCCTGACCGCACAGGTGAACTCGTCACCGGCACTGATCGACTTGGCGTCGGAGAGACCCAGCACCGCGGTCGGGGTGATGCGCATCTCTCTGGTGCCGTCACCGATTTGACCTTCGTAATTGTCACCCCAGCAGACCACTTGGCCAGAAGTGCGGATCGCGCATGTGTGGTCACCACCGGCGTTGATCGACTTGGCGTCAGAGAGACCCGTCACCGGGGTCGGGGTGAGGCGATCTATGTTGTCCCATGTCCCTTCGCCGATCTGGCCCTCGTCGTTGGCACCCCAGCAGACCGCCTGGCCCGAGGTGCGGATCGCGCATGTGTGGTCGTCGCCTGTGCTGATCTCGGCTGCATTTGACAGACCCTGGACTGGAACCGGGTTGTACCGGGTGGTGTCAGTGCCATCCCCGAGCTGGCCACTGCCGTTGTAGCCCCAGCAGACCGCCTGGCCCGAGGTGCGGATGGCGCAGGTGAAATCCGAGCTGGTACTGATGGACCCGGGCTGGAAAGACGCCGATGCACTGCTGGGCGAGGATCCGAGTCCGACCGCAAAGACCGCGAGCACACCAAGAAGGGCGGCGAGATTGAGACTCCTCGAAGTGTGGCTCCTGGAGTTGGTCCTTGGCTTGGTTAGACAGCGGGAGATGCGGCTCGCGATGGTGCCGGGGGGATTCAGAGGGCGGCCCCGATGTCACGGTAAGACTGGTCCCGGGTGAAGAAGCGGTCGAGGATCTCGGAACAGTGTTCTGGCAGGCCGGTCATCGCCTGCCGAACACTCATCGCTTCGTCCAGCCGGGAATAAAAGTCTTCGTCGCCGGATTCGGGCAGAGTCTCCACCGGCACTTCGTGCCCGCCGGCCCGGATAGAAACCTCCTGGGAGACGTCCTCGGCTTCCTCCTGCGAAAGGCGGAAACCCTGGACGGCGATCGCGCATACGTACCTCGAAAACCGGTTCACGAGCTCGGTCCAGGCATCGTCTTCGCCCTCGCGGCACCGGGCGACCAGTTCCGCGTCGCCCAGGTCTCTCAGAAATCCATTCTCCCCACGCCCGGTCAACCGGTTAGCTCCCCTCCCAGGCGATTGCGCGTTTCCCCGCCTCTCCCGATGCCTTCAGCTCGGCCGAAACCACTTCGCGCACAGGATGGTCAGCCGTACTTAGCAGATTGGTATCGACCAGGGACGACACTGCCCTGGTCGCGGCGTCGGCCAGGACGGCTGCCATGACTGCCTCGGGGCGGCTGGCAGGACCAGTCGAATCGGCGATCTGGACCGCCAGTTCGGCTGTTGCCGTGGCATCCCTGGCGATCACCTGGAGTGTCTCCAGGGTCTCTTCGAGAGTCCGGCCAATCCGTCCATCCGCTCCTGTCACAGTTTCTGCGAGGGCGGCCCGGACGGCGCCGTACTCGTCGTGGTTGCGTGAAGCTAGCCTCATGGCGCTGATCTCCAGAGTGTCCGCCTGGGCAGCCAATCCGGCGGAGTCGCCGTCGGGGCCTGCTCTGGCCGCCGAGGCACCGAGCGCAGCCGCGAAGGTCACGGTGAGTGCGGCCACCGAGCCAGCAGCAAACGAGTCTTTCGAAGAAGCCACCCGCTCGAGGATCGTCTCGAGACGCTCGCCCGCCAGTCCTAGTTCCCGATCCGGAACAGGACGACGGATGGCCCCCCGCGAGTTCGTCGTGAACTTCTCTCTCATGAACAGATTTCACTTTCACTGAAGCTGGAAGGAGCGAATCCCCACGCTCCAGCTGACATCCTATTCCGTCGATCTTGCTTTTGTCAAGCCTCGATGCCAGTCCTCATCGGGTTTGCCGCCTGATTCCCGCGCCACTTCAGGCGACGTAGGTCCCGCCGGCTCTCAGGGTCAGCGTCCTTTTCTCGACGAAGTCCCGCACGCTGACCACACCCGTTTTCACCTTGAAGAAGGTGTTGTCATCGCAACGATCCGCAACCAGCCACTCGGTCCCCCTCACGCTGGCCGAGCCCCTCTCGCCTTTGGTCCTGAAGCTGCCTTTGCCGGAGCCCCAGAGCCTCCGGCCGCTCACCACCGAGACCATGGCGCGGGTCGAACTGAGAACTCCTGCAAACGAGATCCTGCCGCTGCCGCGTCCGCACCGTAATTTCCCGGTCAATGCCAGAGTAGTTACCGACTTGCCTTTTCTCTGGAGGACCCGGAAACAGAATCTCCGGAACGCATTACGGGAAAGGCTCGATCCAGGGCAAGAAGAGTCAGGAGGTAACCGTGGATTTCGACCAGCTGAAGCAGGCTCAGGGTTCGATGTGGGGATCGGGACCGTTCGAGGAGATCCGAGGTCAACCTAGCGGACATGCACGACGCCGTCGTCGCCGGCATCGGACCTCAGTCGGACGAGAACTGGCTCGACGTCGGTTGCGGAACGGGAGGCGTCTCTTCTCGAACCGCTACGGCGGGGGCGAAGGTGACCGGAATCGACCTGGCTCCTGCCCTGATCGAGACCGCGAAGCGGCGGGCCGAAGAGACCGGGCTCGACATCGATTACCAGGTCGGCGACGCCGAGGTCCTACAGTTTCCTGACGGGACTTTCTCGGTAGTCAGCTCGTCGGTCGGAGTGATGTTCGCTCCCCGGCAGCAGGTGGCGGCCGGCGAGCTCGCCCGGGTTTGCGCGCCCGGTGGCCGGATCGCCATTTCCGCCTGGCGGCCCGAGGGTGATATCGCCGATTTCTTCAATTTCATGCGGAAGTACCAGCCGCCCCCGCCGGAAGGTGTCGGCAACCCGCTCGAGTGGGGCCGGAGGGAAACCGTTCAGGGTCTCTCCGGCACCTCGTTCGACCTCGAGTTCGAGGACCTGACCTCACCCCTCGTACTCGAGTCGGGAGAGGCCTTCTGGAACCTGATGTCCCGGGCGTTCGGCCCGACGAAGATGCTGGCCGAATCGATGGACGAACCGGACCGGGCCGAATTCCGCGAAGCGTTCATCGAATTCGCCGAACGGGAACGCGACGGGGACGTGATCCGCCAGTCCCGCCCGTACCTTTTGAACACGGGCGCCCGGCGCTGACCGATGCAAAACGAGAGGCCCGGGATTTCTCCCGGGCCTCTCCCTACCGGAACCCAGGTTCCGGCGAAGTCTCGAAGGAGACTTCTTTACATCATGCCGCCCATTCCACCCATGTCGGGCATGGCGGGCATTCCGGCTCCGCCTTCTTCGGCGGGCTCGGCGATGATCGCCTCGGTCACGAGGATGTTCTTCGCGATCGATGCAGCGTTCTGGAGTGCTGAACGCGTGACGACGGTCGGGTCGAGAACTCCGGCCTTGACCATGTCGCCGTACTCGCCGGTGGCGGCGTTCAAGCCTTCACCGGTCTTCATGCCACGGACCGCGTTGACCACGACCGAACCTTCGAGACCCGAGTTCTCGGCAATCTGCCGGACGGGCTCTTCGAGGGAGCGGTAGATGATCTGCGCACCGGTGCGTTCGTCGGCGTCATCGAATGAATCGACGTCGAGTCCGTCCTGAGCGTTGAGCAAAGCAACTCCGCCGCCGGGGACGATTCCCTCTTCGAGTGCCGCCCGGGCAGCCTGGAGGGCGTCTTCGACGCGGTGCTTCTTTTCCTTCATCTCGGTTTCGGTAGCAGCTCCGACCTTGACCACGGCAACGCCGCCGGCCAGCTTTGCGAGACGCTCCTGGAGCTTCTCGCGGTCGAATTCGGAATCGGTGTTCTCGATTTCCGACTTGATCTGCTTGATCCGGCCCTTGATGGCTTCGGCTTCGCCGGCACCGTCGATGATCGTGGTCGTGTCCTTGGAGACGACAACACGACGAGCCTGACCGAGCTGGGTCAGCTGGGTGTTCTCCAGCTTGAGGCCCATCTCTTCGGTGATGACTTCACCACCGGTGAGGATGCCGATGTCTTCGAGCATGCGCTTGCGGCGGTCGCCGAATCCCGGCGCCTTGACCGCAACACCGGTGAAGGTGCCACGCAGCTTGTTGACGACGAGGGTCGCGAGGCATTCGCCTTCGACGTCCTCGGCAACGATCAGCAACGGCTTGCCACCCTGCATTACCTGCTCCAGTACTGGCAGCACGTCGCGGACGGAACCGATCTTCTGGTTGGCGATCAGGACGTAAGGCTCTTCGAGAACAGCCTCCATACGATCCTGGTCAGTGACCATGTAGGGCGAGATGTAGCCCTTGGCGAACTGCATGCCCTCGGTGAACTCGAGTTCCATGCCGAAGGTCTGGCCTTCTTCGACGTTGACTACGCCGTCCTTGCCGACCTTCTCGATGGCGTCGGCGATGATGTTGCCGATCTCGTCGTCAGCGGCCGAAATGGCGGCGACACGAGCGATCTGCTCCTTGCCGTTGATCTCTGCGGACTGCTTCTCGCGGAGATTTTCGACGACTACGTCGACGGCCTTCTCGATGCCACGGCGAAGCGCCAGCGGATTTGCTCCGGCGGCGACGTTCTTGAGGCCCTGGCGGACGATGATCTGGGCGAGCAGGGTGGCGGTGGTTGTTCCGTCACCGGCAACGTCGTTGGTCGCGGTTGCGACTTCACGAACGAGCTGGGCGCCCTGGTTCTCGAATACGTCTTCGACCTCGATCTCACGAGCGATGGTTACACCGTCGTTGGTGATGGTCGGAGCGCCGAACTTCTTGTCGAGTACTACGTATCGGCCCTTGGGACCGAGGGTGACCTTGACTGCGTTGGCAACGGCGTCTACGCCGGCCTGCAGGGCCCCCCTTGCTTCTTCTGCGAACTTCAGCTCTTTATGAGCCATAACTTGGTACCTCCTGAAAGGCTTGGTTAGAGGGGGTTACTGGACCTTGGCGAGGATGTCCGACTCACGCAGGACGAGTAACTCGTCGCCCTCTACCGTGATGTCAGTCCCGCCGTACTTGGAGTAGAGGACCTCGTCGCCTTCGCTCACGTCGAGCGGGCGGCGGGTTCCATCTTCAGCAATGGCGCCATCTCCTGCGGCCACTACCGTTCCCTTCTGGGGCTTCTCCTTGGCCGTTTCGGGGAGGAAAATTCCACTTTCAGTGGTCTCTTCTTCCTCAAAGGGCTTAACGATCAGCCTGTCCCCGAGGGGCTTCAGCTTCATACGTACCTCCGTTGTCATGTGTTCTGTAAAAGGAAATTCGGGCTTCGCTGGCACTCTGACTATGAGAGTGCCAAACCTCCGGGGAGATTACATGACTGAAGCCGTCGGCAAGGAAACAGCTGCGAGATCCCGATTTTCCGGCATAACGGGTGACTTTCGGGATCTCGGTGCTGTTTGGCTACGACTTGGCGTCTTCGCCGGTGGCGAAGTTGCGCATCTCGCATTCCAGGTACTCGGCGAGGCCTTCGGCTCCCTGCTCCATGACGTGATCGTGGCTGTAGACGAAGACCGGGCGGGCGATCGGGTTCAGGATCTGCATCCACTTCTTGGTAGCCACCACGTGCCATTCGTAGACAATCTGGGTCCAGACCCGACCAGGCTGCTCGGGATCGGCGACTGGACTGATGTGCCAGGTGCCCGATCCGGTCAGCTCGCCTGAAGCCTTGCCTTTTAGGCTCTTCAGGTATTCGCGCTCGATCGTCTCGATCTCGAAGTCGATCGAATAGCCGACCGGCCCACGCCACCTGGAGGTCGCGCGCTGGCCGATCCCGTCGGGGCCGCCGGACGCCGTCTCTTCCACGGACTGGAGGCCGGGCCACCACCCGGGCCAGCTCTGAAAATCGATCAGGGCGTCCCAGACCGTTTCCAGTCCGACCGAAAGCTGCCAGCGGGAATTGAAATCGAACGAGGCCGACCCTGACCCCCGGCCTGACATCCCTAGTTGGGAGAAGGAACAGTTCCGAAGCCGCCGATGCCGGATTCAACCACCTGCGAGAAGTGGATGATCGTCACCTGGGAGTCGGGGTCGATCTCGCGATCGTAGATCTGCTCGAGGAAGCTGCGGGTCTCTTCGACCCGGCGAAACTCGGGGTTGTCGCGTTCGATGTCACGCGGAGAGAGATCTGAAAGCGGCTTGACTTCGACTTCATCGATCACGGCGGAGAAGATCTTCTCGCGACGGGAGTGCCTGGAACCGACCGTTACCCAGACGATCTGGCTGCGCTCATACTTCGCGGATTTGTCGCCGAGGCGGATCGTGGCTGTCTTCCGGCCCCGCTTGAGCTGGTCGACGAACAGGGGCGAATAGAAGTTGAGTGCGTAGAGACCGGATGCCATTGGGTCTTAGAATATGTAGTTGCCGAGCTTGGCGGGTTCCAGGATCGTCACCTGGCCGCGCCCCGCCCGGACCACACCGGATCGCTCGAGGTCAGCGAGGAATCGGCTGACGCTCTCCCGGGAAGTTCCGGCGAGCTGGGCCAGGTCGGCCTGGTTCATCCGGATCGTGACTTCCCGCTTGCCATCGGCCCCTTCTTCATCTACCAGCTGCGAAAGCACGCCGGCAACCCGTGACGGAACCGTCTGGAAAGACTGTCTGGAAATGCGCTCGTTGGCGGCGCGGAGGCGGCGGGTCAAGGCCGCGACCATCTTCACGGTGATCTCCGGATGGCGCTCGAGCAGGGATCGCACGTCGCTCGCCGGCAGGGCGAGGAGCTCTCCATCGCCACCGAGGGTCTCGACACTGGCCGACCGGACTTCTCCGTCGAGCATCGCCAACTCACCGACGATGTCACCAGGGGAGAGCGTCGCCAAGGTGATCGCGCGGCCGTCCGGATGCTCTCTGGTTACCCGAAAAGTGCCGGAACGGACGATGTAACAGGCGTCGGAATGGTCGCCCTCGTGAAAGACCCTGGTGCCTTCCGGATAGGAGCGCGGAACAGCAACCCGGCTGAATCTTTCCAGCTCGGCTTCATCCAGTTCTGCGAACAGGGGAACACTCCGGAGCAGTCCGACGACGCTTTCCTCAACCAAAGCCACGAGGCGAAGTATCCCCTATGGCTTGGGGTTTACCAAATGCCCGCCCATTTGCCCTGACCGGGTTACAAGGTTTAGACCGGAATCCGGCGTACTCGCAATCCAAGTCGCACTGCGAGACCATCCGCTTCTTCTACCGGGCGAAGTCGACTTGGATTCCTCATCTTTTTTGGCAGGTGGGGCACCAGTAGGTGATTCGATTGTCGTCTCCCTGTCCCTGGGACTTGACCAGGGTTCGGCAGCGGGGGCAGGGTCGTCCGGCCATCTTGTAGATGCGGCCTGGCCGGTGGCCGGTCTCAGCTCCGTGCTGAAGCTGTTTCTGCGCGATGTCGACCACGAGCTCCAGTTCGGCTGGCTCAAACGAATCCACCGGTCGCCACGGATCGAGCTTTGCCGCCCAGCAGGACTCGCTCTTGAAGATGTTCCCGATGCCGGCCAGCAGACGCTGGTTGAGCAGGGCCTCGCCGAGCTCAACCGGGCCCGCTGCCGCCAGCGATCCCGCCCCCGCCTCAACCGTGAAGCCCGGGTCGAGCAGGTCCGGGCCGAGTCGCGAGAGCCTGGCGTCCCGTCCAAGCTCCACCTTTCGCACCAGGCGAAGGGTCGGCCCGCCGAACTGGACGACATCCATTCCCCCCAGGCCGAACACCACCCAGGCGGTCTTCCTCGGCCGACGCCAGGGCTCACCCAGGCGATAGGCGTACCAGCCCCCACTCATGCCCATGTGGGCGTGGAGCGAAAGGCCGCCGGTGAAATTCAGGATCAGGTGCTTGCCACGGGTCTCGGCGCTTTCCAATGCCTCGCCGACCAGCCGCTCACCGGATCCCCTGAGGCCGCTCCTCGGGTTCGGTGACTCGACGCTTTCAATCGTGCGCCCGTCGAAGGCACCTTCGACCCGGCGGGCCATGCGGAATACGGAGTCGCCTTCGGCCATGCCTCCTCTTATCCTGGCTCAGGCCGGAACTACCAGCTTGCGGGGCTGCCGGCTGAATCCGGCCTGGACCAGGGAGCCTTCGAAGCCGGACCCGATCAGCGGCTCGCCGTCGAAGCGTTCGATCTTCAGCGGGGCGATCAGTCCTTCCTCGGCGCAGCGCGCGAACTCGCCGAGCAGGCGGATCAGCTCGTCGCCCTTCAATTCCGGATCCAGCCGGAGGATTCCCTTGCCGCCCTTCTCCAGATAGAGCAGCGGGAGGCCCGAGCGGAGCAGGACGTAAGAACCGGGGGTCCGGGCGGGCCGGCGACGGTTCTCCAGCTTCGGCCACTTGAGGGTCGCGCCGTATGGGTTGGCCGGGTCGGTTGAAGCGAGGACCATCAGCGACTCGTCGTTCAGCGGCTGGGAACGCAGGCGCTCGACCGCCCCGGGAAGAGCGAACTGGGCGCCACCCAGGCCCTCGATGAAGTACCCGCGACGGGAGGAACCGAGGACCTCGAGGTTGGAAAGCTCCGGATAGAGAGTAGAGAACCCGCCGGGAATCCCTTCCGCCAGCGCCATCTCACGGGTGAGGATGCCGTGGCGCTCGAGCATCAACTCGGCCTGGGCGCGGTACCTCGGCCCGACCGCCGGCGCGTTCCGGAAGAGGGGCTCGGTCAGCGACCAACGACCCTGAACGGTCGGGCTCGCCGCAGCCCGGCGGCGGGAGAATCGTCGGTGGCCGATCTCCGTGCGCGGAACGGAGCGGAGCCTCGGTGCCCGCAGCGGCGCAAAGGAGTCGTTGGTGATCTCCCCGGTGAATGCCAGGTCCCAGATCGCGGAGTGGAGCTCTTCGGCTGTGTGATCGAGCTCGGCGACAAGATCAAGCCAGAAGGCCGGTCCACCTTCGAGCCGCTCCCGGATCGAGTCCTGGACCGGACCCTCCGGGCGGTCGAGCTTGGCGTTCGCCGGAGGCGGCCCGGCGATTCGCACGTCCTCGCGGAAGTAGAGAGCCACGCGGCCGTCGGCCCGGCCGATCGCCCCGGCGCCGATCCAGACGATCTCGCCGCTGGTGCAGAGCTCGTCGAGCCAGGCCGGCTTGTAAGCACCGACCCGCCGGGGCAGCACGTCCCTTTCCCAGGTCTTCGGGGTGAGCGCGACTCCCTGGAGCGGCACCAGGATCTCCCGCAGGCGATCGGGACCGGCGCCAGCGCGGCGGAAGCGGTCAACCCCCTGCCAGGAGGCGAGGAAGCGGGCGTAGGTCGCGGCATCGGCCGGCTCGACCTCCTGGCGGAGATGGGCCAGGCTGGCCCGGCGGACCCGCCGAAGCACGTCGGCCTCGCACCATTCCCGCTGGCTTCCGCCCGGCAGGATCTCGCCGCGCATGACCACGCCCGAAGCCTCGAGCTGGCCCAGAGCCGGGGTCGGATCGACGCCGTAGCGGTCGCGAAGCTGGGCGGTCGGGAACGGGCCGTGGGTCCGGGCGTAGCGGGAGACCACGGTGACCATCGGCTCGTCGTGTTCTTCCAGGTAGCTCTCCGGCAGGCCACCGGGTGGGGAAACTCCGAAGGCGTCGCGGTAAAGACCGGCGTCCTCCCCGGCGATGAAGCGCTGCTCGCCGTTGATCCTGACCTCGGCCACCCGGCGCTCCTTGACCAGGTTCTCGAGCATCGACTTGGCCGACTTGCCTTCCTGAGTCCTCGCCTCGGCCTCTTCGAGGGTCAGGTCGCCGAGGCGGCGGAGGATCTGCTGGAGCCCGTCGCGGTCGGTCGCCAGCCCGTTCTCGGTCAGGTGCTGGAGCGACTCCTCGACTTCGACCAGGGCCTCGGGTTCGATCAGCTCCCGCAACTCGTCCTGGCCGAGCAGTTCCCGCAGGAGTTCCCGGTCCAGCGACAGGGCGGTCGCCTTGCGCTCGGCATTCGGCGTGTCCCCCTCGTACATGTAAGTGGCGACGTAGTCGAACAGGAGCGAGGAGGCAAAAGGGGACGCCGTCTGAGTCTCGACTTCGATCAGCGAAAGCTCGCGGGAGTGGATTCCGCGGAGGAGTGCATCGAGTCCGGGCAGGTCGAATACGTCCTGGAGGCACTCGCGGTAGGTCTCGAGGATCACCGGAAAGCGGGGGAAGTCCTGGGCGACCTCGAGCAGGCTCTGTGATTTGAGGCGTTGCTGCCAGAGCGGGGTGCGTTTGCCCGGGTAGGCGCGGGGGATCAGCAGGGAACGGGCTGCGTTCTCACGGAACCGGGCACCGAACAGCGCGGAGGTGCCGAGCTCCCGCACGACCAGGTCCTCGAGTTCGTCCGGCTCGATCATCACGAGGTCGGCCGAAGGCGGCTCGTCGGCGTCGGGCAGGTGGATCGCGATGCCGTCGTCGGAATAGATCGCGTCGGCTTCGAGGCCGTGCTCGTCCCGCAGCTTGCGGGCGATCGCGAGGCCCCAGGCCGAATGGACCCGGCCACCGTAAGGCGAGAGCACGCAGAGGCGCCAGTCGCCGATCTCGTCGCGGAAGCGCTCGATCACGATCGAGGTGTCTGACGGCACCACCCGGGTGGCGTCCTGCTGCTCCTGGAGGTAGGCCACCAGATTCTTCGCCGCCATCGGGTCGAGGTCATGCGACTTCTCGAGTTCCTCCGGAGTCGAATTGACCGCCTCGCGGGAGAATGCGCCGATCGCCTTGCCGAGTTCCGCCGGGCGGCCGATTCCGTCGCCGCGCCAGAAGGGGATCGCGCCGGGAACACCGGGGGCCGGAATCACGATCACGCGGTCGCGGGTGATCTCCTGGATCCGCCAGCTGGACGCACCGAGCAGGAAGACCTGGCCGGCCCGCGCTTCGTAGACCATCTCCTCGTCGAGTTCACCGACCCGGCGACCGTCCGGCAAGTGGACGCCGTAGAGGCCGCGATCGGGGATCGTGCCGGCGTTGGTCACGACCAGCGACAGCGAGCCCTTGCGCCCTTCGATCGTCGCTTCGGTCCGGTCCCAGACGATCCGGGGCCGGAGTTCGGCGAAACGGTCCGACGGATAACGGCCGTCGAGCATGTCGAGCACGTTCTCGAAGTTCTCCTGCGACAGCTCTTCGAAAGGTGCCGTCCTGGTGACCAGTTCAAAGGCATCGGCCGTCGTCCAGCGGTCCAGCGCCGCCATCGAAACCAGGTGCTGCGCCAGCACGTCGAGCGGGTTGACCGGGATCACCGTCTCCTCGATCTGGCCGTCACGCATGCGCTGGGTTACGACCGCGCTCTCCAGCAGGTCGCCGCGGAACTTGGGGAAGATCCGGCCCTTGGAGGTCTCGCCGAGTCCGTGGCCGGCGCGGCCGATCCGCTGAAGGCCGCGGCTGACCGACTTCGGCGACTCGACCTGGATCACGAGGTCGACCGCCCCCATGTCGATGCCGAGCTCGAGCGACGAGGTCGCGACCAGGCAGGGGATGTCACCCGACTTGAGCTGCTCTTCGACCACCGTGCGTTCGTCGTGGGAGAGCGAGCCGTGATGGGCCTTGGCGAGGACCGGGCCGGCGTCGTCCCCTTCGGGGATCCGCAGCGTCTCGGTCGCGGTCGGGTTCGGTGACTCTTCTGTCTCGCCTTCTTCGTAGAGTTCGTTCAACCGCTGGGCCAGCCTCTCGGCGGCCCGGCGGTTGTTGACGAAAATGATGGTCGAGGTGTGCTCCTTGACCAAGGCAAGCAGCTGGGGATAAATCGCCGGCCAGATCGAACGGGCGTGACCTTCACCAGGCCCGGTGACCGCCTGATCACTGACCACCGGATTACTCATGTCGCTGACCGGCACCACGATTTCCAGATCCAGCTTCTTGGTCTCGCCCGCATCGACGATCTCGCACTCACGCTTCGGTCCGGCAAGGAACTTCGCAATGCGCTCGAGCGGACGCTGGGTAGCGGACAAACCGATGCGCTGAATCATTCTGGGTCGGTTTGCATCGCTACCTGGAGTAGAAACCGACCCAGAATCCTTTTCGCTCTGGAGGCCGTTTTGGACCAGGTGGTCCAGGCGTTCCAGGGTCAGGGCCAGGTGGGCTCCCCGTTTGGTTGCGGCGACGGCGTGGATTTCGTCGACGATCACCGTCTCCACCGAGTGGAAGATCTCCCTGGCCCCCGAAGAAAGCATCAGATAGAGCGATTCGGGGGTGGTGATCAGGATGTCCGGGGGGTTCCGGCGCATCTTCGCGCGCTCCGACTGCGGGGTGTCGCCGGTGCGGAGTGCCACCGAGATGTCGGACCCGATCCCGCGGAGCGGTGCCCTCAGATTGCGGTCGATGTCGTACGAAAGGGCCTTGAGGGGCGAGACGTAGACGATCTTGACTCCCGGTTCGCGATCCGGGCGCCGGGCGAGACTGTCGATCCCCCACAGGAAGCTCGCGAGGGTCTTGCCGGAGCCGGTTGGGGCGCAAATCAGGGTGTTCTTGCCCCTGGCAATGGCTTTCCAGCCTTCTGCCTGGGCCCTGGTGGCACCTTCAAAGGAGGATTCGAACCAGCGACGGACCTCCGGACTGAAAGGAGAAAGGGGATTCTGGGTCGCTTTTTTGGCCATTCCTAACCCGCAAACGCTACTCCTCCGTGGTTCCGGACTGCCGACTTCCGGGTAGGAAGTCGGAACTGATCCTTGTGCAGTTGAACCACCACCAAAGCTCCCAGCGCGCGTACCAAATCCGATACTGCGATAAAAGTATGGGTAAGGGAGCGCACCTATCGGCCACCAGCGTGGTTATAGGGATGTTGAACCAGTCCAGTCTCGTCCAGAACTGGCTCCGACGGGAAGTCCAATGAGCCGCACGCCCAGTTCGAAAACTGAAAGCCCGAAGTCGTCCAATGCGGCCAGGCCGCAGGGAGCGGTCCCGCGCGAATCGACACGCAGTTCGGCCCGACTGCTTCGACGATTGCGTCGCTGGGCCCTTGCGCTTGCCGATACGACCGGCATCGCCGCAGGCATTGTCATCGCGTGGGAAGCGGGGACGCTCTCCAGCGAGGAGTTGCTCTGGTCAGTGATGATCGTCCCGATCTGGGTCTTTGTTGGCAAGCTCTACAACCTCTACGATCGGGACGACCGCCGGATTCAACACCGGACCGGCGAGGAGATCCCCTCACTCCTTTCGACCGCAGCGATCACCGTCGTGGTCGCAAAGGGACTCTCCGAGGTCCTGCCGATCCCGATCTTCCCGAGTGCAGCGATCATCGTCATCGGCGGCATCGCGGTATTGGTTGCATTCGTACTTCGCGGCCTTGTCAGGGTGCTCTACCAAATCGTGGCCGACCCCGAAAAGACGATCGTCGTCGGATCAGGTCCGAAGGCGGCACTCGTCTCCTCCCGACTGAACGAGGAAGCTACGACCGGCATCCAACTCTCAGGGTTTGTAGCCGCGCCAGCCATTGGCACCAACGACGAGCACAACGGCTTCGCCGCCAACTATCTCGGTCCCATCGAGAACCTGGCGATGATCACCCGGGACTACGACATCTCCCGCGTCGTAATTGCCGACGATGGTCTCGACTCGCGGGCGATCGGCTCGATCATCAACGTCTGCCGGCACGCCGAGGTCGCAGTCACCCTCGTTCCGGCCAATCAGGAGGTCCTCGGTCCGGACACAGAGCTCAACCGGATTGCCGAAGTGCCGATGCTGGACTTCCATTTCAGCATCCCACCTCGATCGACCATGGCGATGAAGCGTGCCTTGGACATCATCGTTTCCGGGGCGCTCCTCGCTTTGACCTCGCCGATCCTCCTGATTTCATCGATCGCGATCAAGATCGACTCGCCGGGGCCGGTTTTCTTCCGCCAGGTCCGGATCGGGAAGAACGGAAAGCGGTTCACGATGTTCAAACTGCGGACGATGGTGGCCGATGCCGAGTCGAGACTCGATTCTCTGATCGATCTCGATGCCCTCGACGAGCCCGCTTTCAAGATCCGACACGATCCGAGAATCACCCCGTTCGGCCGCTTTCTTCGTCGCTCGAGCATGGACGAGATCCCGCAATTCATCAACGTGCTGAAGGGCGACATGTCCTTGGTCGGTCCTCGGCCGGAGGAAGAAGCGGTAGTCGCGCTCTACGACGAACGCCAGCGCGAACGGCTGAGCGTGAAGCCGGGCCTGACCGGACCGATGCAGGTGGCCGGTCGCGGCAACCTCAACTTCGAAGAGCGGCTGGCACTAGAGCGCGATTATCTCGACAACCTGACGATCGCCGGTGACATCTCCATCCTGATGCGCACCCCCAGGGCCGTTATCCGCGGAGACGGCGCTTTCTGAACCTCGAAGTCGTAATCGTCAGTCATGGTTCGCCGGACCTCCTGCGCCGTTGCCTAAGCTCGCTGGCCACCCACCCGCCGGCCAGGAGCATGAAGGTAACCGTGGTCGACAGCGGGAGCACCGACGGCACCCCTGACATGATCGAAGATGAGTTCCCAGATGTGGAACTCATCCGCAGAGGCAACATCGGATTCTCTGCAGCCAACAACATCATGCTGCAACGCACGGAGGCAGACCACGTCTTGCTGCTCAACCCAGACACCGAGGTACACACAGGATCAATCGATGCCGCCCTTTCACGGATCGAGTCCGACTCCTCGATCGGCATGGTCGGGGTCAAGCTGGTCCTGGAGTCGGGTGAGCTGGACCACGCCTGCAGGCGCTCCTTCCCCACCCCCCTCGGTGCGATCGCCCACTTCACCGGGGTCGGCCGAATGAGGAGGGCGTCGGAGTCACTGTCGCAGTACCGGGCCACTGACCTCGGAGATGACGAGCCCGGCGAGGTCGACGCGGTCAACGGAGCCTTCATGCTGGTCAGTGCTGAAGCTCTGGGGGAGGTCGGGCCTCTCGACGAGGGCTACTGGCTCTACATGGAAGACCTCGACTGGTGCCGCCGGTTCTGGATGGCCGGTTGGAAGGTCTTCTACGAACCCGCCGGGGTGGTCCTCCACGTCAAGGGCGGGTCAAGCGGCAAGCGCCGCGGCTTCAAACAGGAAGTCGCCTTCCACCGCGGCATGGGCCGCTTCTACCGAAGGTTCGACGCCGCCGGAAATTCGCTGCCGCTGAACGTCCTGGTCTACTGCGGGATCGCCGCCAAGCTGGCGTTGAGCCTCATAATTACAGCGGCCAGAGGCCGCTGATAAGGCACGGATTTCCTCAACTGGGAAATCCGTGTTTGAAGAAGTCAGCGGCCTACCCGTGAGCGGTAGGTGGTTAGACCTCGAAGGGGAGGTCCGCTGCTATTTCGCTGAGCAGCGGGGCATCGATGTCGCGTTGTGAGAGGAGCGGCTCTTCGACTGGCCACTCGACTCCGACTTCCGGATCGTTCCAGCGGATACCGGCTTCGGTGGCCGGATCGTAGAGGCTGGAGACGAGGTAGGCGACGTCAGCCAGGTCAGACAGCACGCAGAAGCCGTGAGCGAAGCCGACCGGCACGTAGAGCTGGCGGTGCTTCTCGTCGTCGAGCACGTAGCCCTCCCATTGGCCGTAGGTCGGTGAGCCTCTTCGCAGGTCCACGGCGGCGTCGAAGATCGCGCCACGGGGGCAGCGCACCAGCTTCGCCTGGCCGGGCGAGGTCTGGAAGTGGAGGCCACGCAGGGTGCCCTTGCCGGAGCGTGAGTGGTTGTGCTGGACGAAGTCGGCATCGACGCCGATCTCATTCCAGGAATCAAGGCTGAAAGTCTCGACGAAGAAACCGCGTTCGTCGCCGTGGACGTCGGGCTCGACCAGGACGATTCCGTCCAGTTTGGTTTCGATCCGGCGGGGCATCAGTCGGCGAGCTTGGTGCCGTACTGGCGCTCGTAGTACTCACGGTATTCACCGGAGCGGAGTGCACCCCACCATTCGGGGTTGTCCCGGTACCAGTTGACGGTCCGCTCGATCCCCTCTTCGAAGGAGACCTGAGCCTCCCAACCGAGACCCTTCGTCTTCTCCGAACCGAGCGAGTAACGAAGGTCATGACCGAGGCGGTCCTCGACGTGGGTGATCAGTGATTCATCCCGGCCGGCCATCTCGAGGATCGTGCGAACGACATCCATGTTGGTCTTCTCGTCGGGTCCGCCGACGTTGTAGACCTGCCCGGCCTCGCCTTGCTCCAGAACCATGTCGATCGCGCCGCAGAAGTCCCTCACGAAGAGCCAGTTCCGGACCTGCAGGCCATCGCCGTAGACCGGGATCGGATCGCCGTGGAGAGCGTTCAGCACGACCAGCGGGATCAGCTTCTCGGGGTGCTGGTTCGGGCCGTAGTTGTTCGAGGCCCGGACGATCAGGCTGTCGGCTCCGTAAGTGTGGTTGAAG
Source organism: Solirubrobacterales bacterium (assembly GCA_051306195.1). Lineage (GTDB taxonomy): Bacteria > Actinomycetota > Thermoleophilia > Solirubrobacterales > 70-9 > 67-14. Next base: position 200 of record JBPPMT010000054.1, on the reverse strand, counting down.
GCCGAGACGATCATGTCGCCGCCGGCCTTGGAGGCCGAGTAAGGCGAGGAGGGGTCGATCGGTGAACTCTCGGTGAAAGAACCTTCGTCGATCGATCCGTAAACCTCGTCGGTCGAGATCTGCAGGTGGCGGATACCGGCGTCGCGGGCTGCCTCAAGCAGTACGAAGGTGCCGAAGACATCGGTCGTGATGAACTCGCC
>JBPPMT010000017.1:0-2069 GCA_051306195.1 Solirubrobacterales bacterium | reverse complement strand
TCGGCCTCGGTTCGGTTGGCATGCGGGTGCTGGAGGGCCTTCGGGACACGGGGGTCGAGGGGGTGGTGATCGAGCGGGACGAAGACAACCGCTATTCGAGCCAGGTCCGCCTGATGGGGGTCCGGGTGATTCTCGGAGACGCCACTCTGAAGCGCACCCTGGATGCCGCCAATCTCGATACCGCCATGGCGGTCGCGGTCATGACCTCCGACGACATGACCAACATCGAATCCGGCCTTGCTGTCCGCCAGGGCCTGGGCGCGAGATGGGAGGAGATCCCGGTGATTCTGCGCGTTTTCGATCGCAGCCTGGGATACCGCCTCGAGGACAACTTCGAGTTCCGTCATGTCTGGTCCACCGCGGCAATCGCCGCTCCCTGGTTCGTAGGTGGTGCGATCGGCATGGGCGTACTCGCCACCTTCTACGTCGGCAATGAACCGTTCCAGGTAGCGAAGCTCACGGTCCGCGAAGGCGGCGGGCTGGTCGGGGTGAAGATGATCGAGCTCGGTGCCAACGCCCGGGTGATCGCGATCAACCGCAGCGATGAAGACGAGGACCTCGAATACCCGCCCCGCCGGGACACCGAGTTCGCAGCCGGCGACCGCGCCTACATCGCCGGACCTTACGAGGAGCTGATGAAGATCGTCGGCATCGACCACGCCGCCGCAACAACCTGAACCTGACACATTTCGCTTCTTTCGCAAGCGATCGCTTCAGCGCAGGGTGAGTTCGCGCACCTCACCGGCCAGTCTCTCGGCGACCACCGTTGCCGCTTCGACCAGGCCGTCGAGGCCTTCGGCTGTATCAAGCAGCCGCGGCACGAAACAGCAGAGCATGCCGTCACATAACTCGAACCCGAAACGGTCAGGCGGCTGCTCCGCGAGCCAGACGATGAAGCTCGGCGCAAACACCCGGCGCAGCAGGATCTCGTCCTCGCCAATACCGACTCGCATGTCGTAACGCTTCGCCAGTGCCGTGCTCTCGAGACTGAAGCGCTCGGTCCCGGGCAAGGGGTAGTCCGCGGCCCGGTCGTTGTCCATGCCCGATCGAACCTCACAGTAGAACTCGTTCAACCGTTCCCCGACTTCGGGCACCTCGATCACGACAACCGAGTATTCGTGGAAGATCACCCGCTCGTTTTCATCCTTGCCCGCCACGTCCTCGAACACGTAGTGCCCGAGGGTTCCGGTCGAGTTCGGCGCGAGGCGCCCACTCATCAGGCGCCCGAACTGGCGACGGTCACCGGCGCGAAGGAGCGGCACCGCCGGGGGTAGTTCCGTGGTGCCGGCGTCCCCCAGTCCTCGACACTCGGCGTAAGAGAAGAAGAAGTCATCGCGGGCATCCTTCGTCGCCTTCTTCCAGGCTCGCCGGATGAGGATGGTGAACCCGATGACCAGCACGAAAGCCACCGAATCGAGGCCGCCGCCGTCCGACAGCATGAAAGCGCAGAAGCCGATGAGTGCCAGCGCGACGACGATCGAGACCGGACCGAACAGGCGCTTCCGGAAATCATCACCACGCCCGACCCGGGCGTGGGCGATCGGCACGGCATCCTCCTGAGGCCCGGGGTCTCCCACTGCCCCGAACCTAACACGGATCCCGGGCTGCACGATGGATTTGACCGAGCCGCTGAACTTGGACTACGGTGGAGTCAGGTCAAACGAGGGAGATCGAGCGAAGTGCGCACCGAAACAATGTCGCGGATCGAAGCCGACCGGGACGGCATCCTCGGCCGGGACGTCAGGCGCTGGACGAGGCCGAGGTTCTGGGTGCTCGCCTGCGCCGTGCTGCTGCTCCTCGGGTACTACTGCATCGTCTCCGGGCTCTTCCTCTACGACCGCACCTCGGACATCGTTGTCGGGGTACTCGTCCTGCTCGGCGCCAACTGGTGGTGGCGCCGCCGAACCCGCAAGGACTGGGCGAAAGCGAACCCCGGATTGCCAGCCCGGAAGGGCGGTTTCGTCCAGGCCTTTTACCAGCCACTGCTCGCCGTCGTCTGGGACCTCCGTAACTGGTTCTGAATCCAGGCGAGGGTGTCAGCGTTTGAGGATCGCGATGATCGTCACCCT
>JBPPMT010000015.1:0-23444 GCA_051306195.1 Solirubrobacterales bacterium | reverse complement strand
TCAAGTCCGCTGACCCCGGTGGGCTCGCCCGGAGAGAACCCGAGCGCCAGGTTGTTCGTGGTGTCGGCATCGGGTTCCGGAGTCCCGACTTCCCCGGTCACGTCGATCATCGAATCGCCGAGCGGGTGCTCCCGGGCCAGCGAAGGACCCTCGGCCATGGGTTCGCCGTTCGAGGCCAGGATGGCCGCCCGTGGCGGCAGTTTGGTGACCCTGGTCAGTTCCTGGCCGAGCTTCAGGCCGGGGAAGAGCAGGTTGCTCTGCCAGGCGATTCCATCGGATCCGAATGTGAAGTTCAGCGGTTGCTTGATCGTTCCGAAAGCGAGGGTGGTGGCAGTAATCGGGACGTCTGCGTTGGTCTCGTCACCTTCGGCTTCATCGGAATCGAGGCTCTCCAGGGTGGCCATTCCTTCGGCGTTCTCGTAGCGCTCCTGGAACCTGTCCAGGGGCAGGGCCTCCTGGGACTTGGTGCTGAGCAAACCGTGCATCTTCGCGTAGTCGTGCTCCTGCCAGGCCTGGGCGTAGGATTCTGCGAGGTCGCGGTTCGGGCTTCCGGGGCAACCTTCGATCGCACCAAGCACGAAAGCGATGAACGCGACGGCGACCAGGGGCAGTGCGCGAGTCTTCAGCCGCTGCTGGCGCTCGAGGCGTGTAGGAGGCCGACTCATAGGCAACAAAACTACCGGGGATCGCGGTGGTTAGATTGACCAGGTGACCGCGATCGACTGGGGCATAGCCTGCTTCACCTTTTTGCTCGCTCTCTGGGGTTTCCGACAGGGTCTGATCGTCGGTGCATTGGGGCTCGGTGGATTGGCGATCGGAGCCGTACTCGGGTCCCGTCTGGCGCCAGTTGTGCTCGAAGGGGGATCCAATTCCGCGTACGCGCCGATGTTCGCCCTGCTGGGTGCCGTCATGATTGGTCTGTTGGCTCTGGCCCTCGCCGTGAACCTCGGTGCGCACCTGCGGGAGGCCACGGTCCGGGGCCCGTTCGGAGAGATGATCGACGGGATTGGCGGAGCTCTGTTGATCGCCGCGGTCGCACTCGGGCTCGTTTGGGTACTCGGAGCCGTGGTCCTTTACACACCCGGGGCCGAGGGGCTCAGGCGCGACGCGCAGAAGTCGATCCTGCTCGGCGAGATCAACGAAGTGATGCCGCCGTCCGGTCCCTTGATCCAGGCCCTCCATCGAATCGACCCGGTTCCCACCTACGCCCGGTCTCCGGGTGAGATCGCTGCGCCAGATTCCGGAGCAGGCAGCTCCGATGCCGTGCGCAACTCGATTTCCTCGGTCGTGCGGGTCTCCGGCGAGGCCTGCGGGGTCGGCGTCATGGGCTCGGGCTGGGTCGTCGCCCCTGGCATGATCGTCACCAATGCCCACGTGGTGGCGGGGCAGACCGAAACCACCGTCGAGACCTTCGATGGGCTCTCGGCAGATGCAACGCCGATCGCCTACGACCCGAAGAATGACATCGCTGTGCTTTCCGCCGGACTCGACCGGCCGGCCCTGCCGATGCTGGCCCGGGCGCCGTCCGGAACCTCCGCCGCGGTCCTCGGCTATCCGCTTGACGGGCCACTGCGGATCACTCCGGCGAGGGCCGGCGCGACCGAGAGGGTTATAGGAGAAGACGCTTACGGCGCGGGTCCGTTTGAAAGGTCGATGGTGACCCTGCGCGGCAGGGTTCAGCACGGGAATTCCGGAGGGCCGCTCCTGGACGTGGAAGGGCGGGTCCTGGGGACTGTTTTTGCCGCCACTACTGAGGGACCGGCGGGAGGACTGGCCGTGCCGAACAAGGTGGTAAGGCGAATCGTCGAAGGTGCGAATGCAGAGGTCGGCACCGGGCCCTGCGCCCGCTGACCTTCAGTCGTTCAGGTCACCGAACAGGAATTTCCCAGTTAAGGAACATTCCTGACTTGTTCAGAACTGTGACGACTTTGAGAGGGCAAAAACCGAGAGCTTGTTCTCCTGATCAGGTTTTGCCCGCCCATCGCGGTAGATTTCCCCGGCCCACGCAGCCGGTTTTGTAAGCTGGACCTACGGTGAGCGGTACAACAGCCAATCTGGACCGGGCGGATAGCCCTGCTTCACAAGCGGATTTCACTGAGGTTTGTCCCCATTTTCACGCTGCGATCGAACTGATCGGCAAACGCTGGAGCGGGGCGATCATCTGGTCCCTTTCGGATGGCTCCTTGCGTTTCGCCGAGCTGAAGCGGGCCGTCCCCGGACTTTCGGACCGCCTGCTCTCCCAGCGGCTCAGGGAACTCGAAGCCGCCGGACTCATGGACCGGACCGTAGAAGGCGGCCAGCCGGTGAAGGTGACCTACGAACTGACTGAAAAGGGCCTGACCCTCAGACCGGCAATCCAGGCGTTACGTCAATGGGCGTGTTACTGGCAGGATCCTCATCCTTGAAGACTTCGTCCAGTTTGCCGGTGTCTTCCTTGACCACGGCATCGCCCTTCGGCTGGATGTAGACGGTCTGACCTGATTCGAGCTGGAGTGATTCCAGCTCGGAGCTGGTGAGCTGTGCCCAGACTTCGCTGTGCTCGTTGGCGGTCAGCATCTCAACGCGTCCGGCGAATCCGAGCTTGACGATCCGGTCGATTCTGGCTTCCACGGCATCCGGAGCCGCCGTCTTCAGAATCTCGACGTCATGGGGGCGGACCAGCTTCCCAGCGAGGCGGTTCACTTCGCCGACGAAGCCCATCACGAATTCGTTCGCAGGGTCGTCGTAGAGGTCGCTGGCGGTCCCGGTCTGCTCGATCTGACCTTCGTTCATCACGACGATCTGTTCGGCGATGTCCATCGCCTCTTCCTGATCGTGGGTCACGAAGATGGTGGTCACGTGGACTTCGTCATGAAGCCTGCGCAGCCAGGTCCTGAGGTCCTTCCGAACCTTGGCGTCGAGTGCACCGAAGGGCTCGTCGAGCAGCAGCACTGAAGGTTCCACGGCCAGGGCCCGGGCCAGGGCCATGCGCTGGCGCTGGCCGCCCGAGAGCTGTGACGGGTAACGCTTGGCCAGGCCGCTCAGCTGGACCAGGTCCAGGAGCTCGTAAACCCGCTTGCTGACCCGTTCCTTCGGCCACTTGCGGACCTTCGGTCCGAATGCGATGTTCTCGTAGACGGTCATGTGCTTGAAGGCGGCGTAGTGCTGGAAGACGAAGCCGACGTTGCGGGCCCGGACCGGCTTGCGGGTCTGGTCCTCGCCACCGATCAGAACCTTGCCGGCGGAGGGGTGTTCAAGTCCGGCAATCGTCCGGAGCAGAGTTGACTTACCGCTGCCTGAGGGGCCCAGCAGGGCGGTCATCGAACCGTTCGGGACGGTCAGGTCGACGTTCTTGAGTGCCTGGAAGTCTCCGAAATCCTTGGAGACGCCGACGACGTCGATTCCGGTTCCGTTCTGGTTGAGTGATTCTGTCGTCATCAGTTCTCCTTGCGACGCATGAGGTTTAGGGCCAGGAGTGTGGCCAGCGCGAGGAGCGCCAGCAAGAGTGAAGCCGAGTAGGCCCCGACCGAGTTGAAGGTTTCGAATTGCTTCTGGACGAAGAGGGGCAAAGTCTCGGTTTCGCCGGAGATCCTTCCGGAGACGATCGTCACAGCTCCGAACTCGCCGAGGGCCCGTGCCGTCGTCAGCACGATTCCGTAAGAAACGCCCCAGCGGATCGCCGGCAGGGTGATCTTCCAGAAGGTCTGCCAGGCCGAGGCGCCGAGGGTTTCAGCCGCCTTCTCCTGGTCTTGACCGATTTCCTGGAGGACCGGGATCGTCTCCCGGGCCACGAATGGCAGGGAGACAAAGATCACGGCCATGACAATGCCCGGGGTGGAGAAGATCACCTGGATGCCCATCGCTGCGAGGTCGGCTCCGAACCATCCGCCTTCGCCGTAGACCAGCACCAGGGCGAGGCCGATGACCACCGGCGACACCGCGAAAGGTACGTCGATCAGGGCGTTGATTATCGACTTTCCGCGCATGTTGGAACGCACCATGATCAGCGCACAGGCGACCCCGAAGATCGTGTTCAGAGGCACTGCGATCGCGACCGTGAGCAGGGTCAGCTGCAGGGCGTGAAGGGCGTCGGGAGTGGTGATCGCTTCAATCACCGCCCCGATTCCTTCGTCGAATGTACGGACGAGGATCACGCCGATCGGGAGCAAAAGGAGCATCCCGAGGTAGCCGAGCGCGATGTAGCGGAGGGACCACCGCGTAAGGCGGGTGCTATCGGTCATGGCGCAGGCTCTTTCTCTGGACCAGGGTGACGATCGCGAGCATCATCAGCGAAACCGCGAGCAGAACCACTGAGACGGCAGAAGCCCCGACCAGGTTGTCGGATTCGATTTGGCCGCGGATGAAGACGGAAGAAACCTCGGTCTTGAAAGGCACGTTGCCGGAAATGAGCACGAGTGAACCGAACTCACCGAGCGCGCGGGCGAAAGCCAGAGCAACTCCGGTTGCGACACCTGGTCCGAGGTTGGGGAAAATGATTCGCCAGAAGATCCTGAGCCGGCTGGCACCGAGGGATTCGGCGGCTGATTCCATGTCGCGGTCGAGGGAAAGCAGCAGGGGTTGGACCGCTCGGACCACAAACGGCAGGGTGACGAAAAGCAGGGCGACCACAACGGCGACCTGCGTGAACGCGATGTTGATGCCGACGGGGGAGTCCTTGCCATAAACCACCAGCAGCGTGAGGCTGGCCACGATGGTCGGCAGGGCAAACGGCAGGTCGATCACCGAATTGACGAATCCTTTGCCACGGAAGTTGTCGCGGACCAGCACCCAGGCGATGAGTGTGCCCATCACGGCGTTGATCGCAACCACGATGAGCGAGGCGATCACGGTCAGCTTCAGGGAAGCGACTGCCTGAGGAGAGCTGACTGCGTTCCAGAACCCGCTGAAGCCGTCTTCGAATGCCTTGGTGGCGATCGCGGCGAGCGGTAGCAGGACGATCAGGCTCAGGTAGGTGACTACCAGGCCCTTGTTCAGCGAATCACCGAGCCCGGGCAGGCGAATGCCTGCCCGGGTCGGTTTCACCACTTCGGTGGGATCTACTGTCGGAGCTTCGGAACTCACTACTCCGCCTGTACTCCGAGTTCTTCATTGATCTTCGCGATCGAACCGTTCTCCTCGTCGAAGAAGTCGGTCGCGACCTTGTCCCAGCCACCGAGGTCATCGATGGTGAAGAGGCCGGACGGGATCGGGTACTTCTGCTCGTCCAGGAGGTCGGGGTTGACCGAACGGTAACCCTGTTCCTGCCAGATCTGCTGGGCCGGATCGGTCCAGAGGTAGTTGAGGAAGTCCGTCGCGGACGGGGGCGAATCAACCGTCACGGCAGCGGGTTGCTCGATCAGGATGGTGTCGTCCGGTACGACGTATTCCACGTCCTCGCCGGCGGTCTGCGCGGCGATGGCTTCGTTCTCGTAGGAGAGGAGTACGTCACCGGCACCACCAATAAAGGCCTGGAGCGCAACACGGGCGCTTTCGGGCTGGGCAGGGGTCTTTTCGAGCACTGCCTTGACCTGATCGAGGGCTTCGGCCTTCGACTTGCCTTCGTTCAGGGCGGCTCCGTAGATCGCCATGATGTTCCAGCGGGCTCCACCGGAGGTGAACGGGTTCGGCGTAACGACTTCGACGTCCTTGTCGATCAGATCCTGGAAGCTCTCGACGCCTTCGGGGTTACCGGGGCGGACGACGAGCGAGACGACCGAGTTGGTCACGATGCCTTTGTACTTGTTGTCCCTCCAGGTGTCAGCCACCTGTCCGGAGTCGACCAGACGGGTCACGTCGGTCTCCAGGGCGAAGTTCACAAAAGCGGCCTGCTGGCCGGATTCGACAGCGCGGCTCTGGTCGCCGGAGGCGCCGAACGAGTTGCTGAAGTCGACTCCTTCGCCTTCGGTGGTGCTGTTGAAGCCGGGCTCGAGGCCCTCTTCGTAAGCGGTCTGCGGAGTGGAGTACGCGACGAGCTGGATCTTGCTGCCGCTGTCACTGTCGGAGCTGCCACCGCAGCCCACGAAGATAGCGGCGAAGGCGACCAGGGCGAGGACAAAAAGTCCCTGCACCTTGTAGCGCTGCGCGAAGTTATTTTGGTTCCGGAAGGTCATGGGTAAGTCCCCCTTGTAGATGAACATACTTTGTTGATTGATTTAGTACGAAAGCAGAGCGCGAAAAACTAGCAGGCTCTCCGGCGCATTGTCGAGTCAAGAGGTAAGAAAGGTCGTCAAGCTGATCGGAATTGGGATGTTTAGGCGGATCGTCTTGCCCGGGTGTCATCCTGCAGAGGTGGAGTCCTCGGCCAGTTCAGACCCGGAAGCAACCTCCGGCGCGAAGAAGCAACCGGACCCGACACCGGTCGGCGAATATGCCGCGAGCCTGACCGCTGACCTCAGGGGCCTCGACCGGGCGATGGTCACGGGCGAGCTTTCCGACGTGCGCAGCAGCCGTGTCCAGTACTACTTCCAGCTCCGGGATGAACGAGGCGGCGTTCCCTGCGCGATGTGGAAGAACGTCTTTGACGAGTCCGGCCTGCCGCCCGAGACTCTCCGTGACGGCGCCCAAGTGATAGTCCGGGGTGGACCCGACTACTACCCCGGCGGCAAGAATGCTTCTCCAGCTTTCAGCTTCCGGGTCACCTCGCTCAGGCCGGCCGGCGAAGGCGACCTGCTGGCCAGGCTGGCGAAGCTGCGAAAGCAGTTCGAAGCAGAAGGCTTGCTGAAGCCCCAGAAGCTGCTCGCCCGCGCCCGGTTGCCGAAGCGCATCGGAGTGATTACGGCCGAGGGCGGAGCGGCCCGCCAGGACCTCATGGCCGGGCTTGAACGTCGCGGGTGGCAGGGGGAGATCGTCTGGGGGTTCGCCCCGGTTCAGGACAGGAAGGCGGCCCCTGCCATCACCCGGGCGCTCTCTGACATGGCCACGACCGCGGATGTCGAGGCGATCGTCGTCTGCCGGGGTGGCGGCAGCCTGACTGACCTCTGGGCCTTCTGCGACGAGACTTTGTGCCGGACCGTGGCGATGTTGGCGGTGCCAGTGATCTCCGCTGTAGGCCACGAAAGGGACGTGACCCTGCTGGACGACGTCGCCGCCGTGCGTTGTTCAACCCCGACCCACGCGGCCGAAGCGGCGGTGCCGCTCGACTGCATCCGGGCCCGGAATGACCTTTCGGGAACTGCGACAGTCATCGACCGGGCCGCCCGGGCGGCGGTTGGAGATCGAGTTGCGCCCCTGGTCGCGCTTGCCGCCGGACCGGGCCGCGCGGTAAAGGTCCAGCGGACCGCCCTGAACCAGAGGACCAGAGAGGTCCGGGCGTCAGCCGAACGAGGCCTGACCAATCGCCGAAGCGGCCTCAGCACCAGCACCGTCCGTCATCTGGACGCCACGGCACGCGCGGCCAGAGCGCTCCAGGCGGCTCAGACCCGGATACAGGGCGCGCCGGGCCAGCTTTCAGGGCGGGTGGAGAAGCAGATGAAAAGGCACCGCGTAAATCTTGAACGTCACGCCCTGGCCCTTCGGGCGCACGATCCGCAGCGGACGCTCGAGCGCGGTTACGCCCGGGTCGAAGACTCGGCCGGCGAACCCTTAATCACCGGAAAGGCAGCTCGCAAGGCGAAGGACCTGGCCATCCACTTCGCTGACGGGGTGGTCGAAGCCCACACCGGCAAGGCTCCGCGCACAACGTCAAGATCAAGACCGGCCAAGGAACCAGACGAGTTTCAGCAATCAATGTTCGAGGACGTGAAAGAAGATGACTGAAGAGCGCACTTACGAATCGGCGGTCGACCGCCTCGACCAGATAATCAGTCGTCTCGACTCCGGGGAAGCCCAACTCCGCGAGACCCTCGACCTCTGCGCCGAAGCCAAAACCCTGATCGAGTTCTGCGCCACCGAACTCGCCGCCGTAGACCAGGGACTCAAGGAACTGAAGCTCGAAGACCTGGCCCAATCCCTCTCCTCGGGCCAGGAAGCCGCGACCCCCGACTCCCCGCCAGCCCCCGAGGCAATCGAAGAAGCACCACCAGCAGGAGACGACGAAGTCCCCTTCTAGGCCGCCGGTTCCCCGCGGTTCAGCTTTCGGCGATCCGCGAAGAAAGGGATTCGCAGGCCCAGCAGTCTCGGCAAGGTTCGTATGCGGCTACCGATCCGCCGAAGAAGTGGCCAAGTTCGATCTCGCGGACGACTGCCAGCAGCTTCTCTTGGCCGAGTTCGAGGTCTGACCTGTCGAGGACGTTGAGGACAGGCTCTGCGGGCCTTTCGAGGAAGACGAAAGCAGTCTCGACTGTTTCGACTCCGCTCGCCCGCTGGACTGCGAGGGCGTAGAGATCCCGTTGCAGCTCGTAGTCGACCATCTTCCCGGCCGGCGTCTTGGCACCCAGTCGGTTGGTCTTGTAGTCCAGTACCAGCGGAGGGTCGCTGTCGGGAACAAGCAGGTCCGCGAATCCGCGAATCGTTACCTGGCCGGCCCTGACCAGAAGGGGAATCTCCATTTCGCACCGGGCCGACTGGACGCGCTTGCCCAGGTCGGAGTCGAAGAAACCGTGGATCATGTCTCTTGCCCGGTTGAGTGATTCGCCATCTGTCAGGTCGACCCCGAGGCGTTCCAGGCGTTTCTCGATCTCACCGTCGGCAGGTCTGACCCAGCGCCGTTCGGCCGTGGCTTCAAGGAGTTCGTGGATGGCCGAGCCGAACCTCGTGCCTTCGTCACGGGCGTTGAGACTCTGTTCCTCGGGTGAAGTTGTCGAAGAAAGGCCCAGCTCGGGAATCTCGGGAGCCTGCTCGTCTGGTTCCCTGAGACGGAGTATTCGTTTCGCATAGAAACGAGCGGGACACTCCGTGAACTCGCTCAAGGCCGTAAAAGAAAGCGGCACGTTGGGAAAAGCGGGGGTCCCGGGGCGCCAGAGTGGCGGTTGACCCTCCATTTCCCCCTCGACGGCGGGGGCTGCATTGAAAACGCGACTCAGATGGGCTTCCTGGTCTGTATCGGCGAGGTTCCGGCGCACGGGAATCATGGTTTCTTCACCGGGTGCACCGGAAAGCAACTCTGGCGCAGGCACGTCGATGGTCTCGGGGGTGTCGTTCCTGATTTTCAGGACACAGGCCAGATTTGACGCCAGCGATGTTCCGTCATCCATCTTGGGATCTTCGAGGTCAACGACTGCACTCATGACCAACCGTCGTTTTGCACGGGTCAGGGCGACGTGGAACAGGCGAATTTCTTCTTCGGTCCGTTCGCGCTTTGCGGCGTCGGACAGCTTGGTCCAGTCGAAGAGGTCAAGGCTCGAGCCGTCGGGCTGGGGAAGTTTCATTCCGAACAGCAGGTCGTCTTCGTCATCGTCGCTATCGGGGTCCGGACCGATCCAGAAGACTGTTTCGCCCGAGTTGTTTTTTCCACGGCCCAGGTCTGCGACACAGACGAGTTCGAACTCGAGACCTTTCGCCTTATGGATCGTCATCAGCCGAACCACGTCGCTCTCTTCTTCCTGGGTTGCGACAGCGTCTTCGGCATCGAGGCGGGCGCTGAGATCTGCCCACTGGAGAAACCCCCGGAGGTCACGGCCTTCGTCTGCTTCGTAGCGGGAGGCAAGCGAGGCGATCCGCTTCATGTTCGCAAGGCCGGTGGCCTCCGGGTCGCGAATCAGGTTGACCAGGTCGTAGCCAGTGGCGGTCACTGTGGCTTCGACGAGTTCGCCGAGCGGCAGTGATGCGGCACGGTTACGGACCGAATTGATCGCGTCGACGAATGTTGCGGCCAATTCGTGATCCTCCGGGAGTGACCCGGCAAGCGCCGCAGAGGGATTACCGTCAGGTGAGCTCGAGGCGAAATGGCCGAGCGCCTTCCACAGCGGGTCCTTTCTGGACGATCTCCGCAGCAGGAACATCGCGTCGGTTGAAAGTCCGCAGGCCGGTCCGGCGAGGGCCGCGATCAGCGACTCGTCATCAAGCGGATTGGCGACAACCGCAAGCAGCGATCTCAGGTCGACACCTTCGCGGCTTTCCCAGAATCCGGACCCTCCGATGATGTACGGCCGTAGGCCGACCTGGGTCAATGCATCGGCGAATAGGGGCATCCGTGCCTTGGCCTTGAAGAGGATCGCGGTCTCGGAAGGCTTGATTCCAGTTTCGGCAAGGGTGGCTTTTATGTGGTGGGCCAGCAGGAGCGCTTCGGCCTCGGGTCCACCGGCGGTGGCGGCCATCCCGGGGGCGGCAGGGTCGGCGCCTCGCCACAGGGGACCCAGGTTCAGCTCCGTCCAGCCTTCCTTCTGGGTGAAGAGGATCTCAACCTGGACGGCATCTTCGGAGTCGACTTCCCGGCCGGCCCTGAGGCTCTTGAATTCGTGTCGATCCAGGATCGTTTCTTCATCTTCGTCCGGTGTGCCACCTTCGTCCGGTGTATTTTCGCCCCGCATTTCTCCGAGCTTGCCATCGAGGCTGCGTCCGATCCTGTTGACGGCGCCGATTATTGCGGGCTCCGACCGGAAGTTCGCGGTCAGGCTGAGCTTGTTCAGACCTTCCTGCCTGCGGCGCTTGCGAAACAGCCTGATGTCGGCGTGGCGGAATCCATAAATCGCCTGCATCTCGTCCCCCACGGTGAAGAACCGGGTCTGTTCTCCGCAGAGGGCTTCGATCAGATCGATCTGGAGCTGGTTGGTGTCCTGGAACTCGTCGACCATAATCTCTTCGAACTGGGCGCGGTACCGCTCACCGATGGCTTTGGAGTTCTCGTCCGTCAGCAAGGCAAGAGTCTTGAGCTGAAGGTCTTCGTAGTCGAGCACGTTGGCAGCACGTTTGGCCTCGCTGTATACCTCGCTGTAAGTCTCGAGGAGCTCGGCGAGTGCGACACGGTTCTCCTCGCCGAACTCCCTTTCGGCGAGAACGGCCTGACATCTTTTCATCGTGGCTAGAACCTTCGTCAGGTATTCGGACCCTGACTTAAATGCCTCCTTGCCGAAACCCTTGAAAGTCACTTCGTCGACCGGGGTCTTCCTTAGGTATTCCTCAAGCCTCTCGATCTTGGCGATCGTGGCGGCATTCGGACCACCAAGAGCCTTCGCCCTCGCGCACTCGAGGGTCAGGGCATCGATCGCCTCGCTGAGGTCGTTCCCCTTTGGAACCGGCAGCTTCGGGCTTATAAGTCCGCGGGAACGGAGCTGCTCGAAGGCGTTGGACACACCCTTCTGCAAGTTTGGTGCGTAGAACCCGGAGATCAGCTTCAGGCGTTCATCGGTGCTCATGAAACGGCTGAGTGCCCGGTCGTATGAATCGGACTTGAGCAGAGAGGACTGGATGTCGTCGAGGATCGAGAAAGTCGGATCGACGTCGGCTTCCATCGGATTAGCCCTCAGGATGCTGGCGCAGATCGAATGGAAGGTGCCGATCCAGGCGTGGCTCATCGAGAACGCCTGACCATCCTCACCCGGTACCTCTGCCCGGACTCTTTCCCGAAGCTCGTTGGCCGCCTTTTCGGTGAAGGTGAAGACCATGATCTTCGAGGCTGGGACTCCCTCGTTTAGGAGCGCCGCGTATCGATCGACCGTCGTGCGTGTCTTGCCAGTGCCAGCACCGGCTTCGAGCAGGATGTGTTTCTCCCTGCTCGCGATAGCCCGTTTCTGTTCGTCTGTGCGATCGTCAGCCATCAGTGTCCCCGTCCTCTCCGGCCCTGTCATCTGGCGCCCAGTCCGGTACAGCGGCATGCCTGAAGTGCTCAACGCAGGTCAGGGGATCGTGGTCGATTATTCCGGCGCGGATCTCAGCGACGGCGGCCGTGGCGTCTGCCTTCGCGGCCGTGATGGCCCCGCTGACGTCATCCTTGAAATCAGCGGGGAAAAAGTTGAGGTCTTTCAGATCACTCTTTGCCCCGGGATCGCCGAATCCGCGCGGGCGCACCTTCGCTCCATTGTGGATCGGGACGTAAAGTGCGGCGACGGGAACCAGAGGTGGTTTCCGCTGTTCGATCGCGGCCATGTAGAGCTGGAGCTGGAGTCGCTTCTGTTTCAAGATGTCTGACCTGCTGAGGACCCCGGAAGACCCGGTCTTGTAGTCGAAAATCACTGCCCGGTTACCCATCGTGTCGATTCGGTCGATCGAACCGCGGAGAGACCAGCCGCCCATGTCGATCGGATCCTCGCCGAAGCCGAACCCGGCTTCGGTTTCGAGCGGTCTGAAGGCCGAGTCACGCTCCGCCTCCCTCCTGAGGTAGGCAACGATTGCCTCGACTGCCTTGAATCGGACGATCTGGTGGGGGACCGAATCCGAGCCGAGTCCATAGTCCTCGTGCTTTGCGAGGCGCTCGACCGTCGGCTCGACTTTGTCGATCCAGTCCTTGATGGTTTTGCCGTTCGGGAGCTGGTTGTCACCTTGGTCGTAGATTTCCTTCAGTACCGCGTGGACCAGGCTGCCCCGGGCCATTGCCTCGGGCTCGGGCCCGAAACGCTGCGGATTCATAGCCCTTTCGATGAACCACTTGTACTGACAGGTTCTGAACGCTTCGAGTGAGGTCGCGCTGAAATCGAGGTCTTCCGAAAGCGCCTTCAGTGATAGCTCGTGCTCGAGGGATCTGAGTGTTCGAGTGCTCTCTTCGGTAGCTCCAGCTGCGGAAAGTCTGGAGCCGAGCTCCTCAATGTTGACCTCGTCGGAGCGCAGAGCATGGTTCTTGAGGGCGGCGACGGGGTCCGGTGTTGACGCCAGTGATCGCGCCACCTCACTCCGGCTCGGGGCCTCCGAAACCGGAAAGACGATGTGTTCGGCACTTCGTCCGTGCCGTCGAAGCGATCCTTTCGGAAAGAGACGCTCGACTTCGGAAACCAGTGGGGAGGGGTGTTCAGCTTTCCCGCTCTCGTCGGCGATCCGGCTGCTCAGCCAGAGTCCGTCTGTCGGGACGCTGAGGCATGAATAGAAAAGGTAAAGCTCCTGGAGTTCAGGGTCCACGAACTCGGCCAGACCGATTTCCTTGCGTACATCTGAATTGAGGAAAGGCCCCGAGCGGTCGGCACCGGTGAGTGAATTCTCCTGGAGGGAGACGATGAACAGGTGCTCGAACCTTTTTGCCCGGAGGCTGTAAGGGCTGGCGATCCGAACTGTTCCCTGGGTCGGAATCGCCCACGTCATGATCGCTCCGGATCGCAGTGCTTCGGTGATCTCTGCCGGTGAAGCGCTGCCGCCGATCGAATCCAGCTCCTCGCAGGCCCGACCGATCGCCTTGGCCATCTGAATTTCGATGACGGTGGAATCCCCGGGCAGGGCCGAGCGGTCGGCCGCGAGAATGTTCCCTGCCAGCAGATCACAAGCCACCTGGACGCCGGCCGCCGCGGATTCACCCGGCTTCAGGCCGGTCAGCTCCTCCCAACCGGGAGGGGACTCTCCGCCGAGGGACCCGAAGATGGCGGCGGCTTCCCGCGCTGTCTCGGTTGCTGCGCGAACGATCCGGTATTCGAGCTGGTCGAGCAGGTCCGGATCAGCGCCGGAGGGTCCGCGCAGGTATCGGATGAAGTCAGCCGCGGTGCCAGCTCCGGAGGCCGCATCAAGCAGCGTGAGCACCGACCGGCCGATCGCAGTTTCGGGGGCGGGCGTCTCACTCTCAAGGGTCACCGGGATGTCGTATTCCCTGAGGGCGTCACGGAAGCGTTTACCTTCGCTCGCTGGCGAGTTGATCGCGATGGCGATCTCGCCGGGCTTGACTTTGTCGGCCACGAGTCTTGCGACCCGGGCCGCCACGCCTTCCGCCTCGCCGCGGAGTCCCGAAGAGTGCATGACGGTGACGGCACCTGCTTCAGGGTCGAGCGATCGCGGCTTGACTTGACGCAGGAAGTCCCGTTCGACATCGAGCAGCACCTGCTCGTGCTCCCTGGCTTCGTCGACGACGTCGCGATCGGTGGTCTGTCTTACGGTGGCCCCCCGGTTCTCAAGCCGCCCCAGAAGATTCTCGGTCACGGCCATCGAGGGGTTGGTCTGTTCGTGCGTCAACGCGATCGTGACTTCGGTCTCGGCCGCGAGCTTCACGAGCAGCTCGAGTTGCTGCCCGGTGAGATCGTCGAATCCGGCCACGAACACCGGCCGCCCCTGCCAGCTACTGAGATTGCTCTTGGTCGCCTCAACTGCGAGGGCCGGGTTGTCGGTCAACCCGCGTTCATCGAGTCCGGAGAGGTAGTGCCGGTAGACGGCGATGATGCTGGCCAGGTACGCGCTGTTGATGTCGATGGAATTCTGTTCGATCGTCGCCGGGTCGAGCAGGTCCTGACGGAATTCATCGATCAGCCTGAGCATGGCGTCCACCAGGCCCGGTTGACGGGAGATCCTGGCTTTGAGGTTCGGCCAGGCCTCGTTGAAAGCGAGGGTCACCAGGTGCCGTCTCTCCAGGCTCGTGGCCACTCGGGGGCAGCTTCCAGGATCTCGACCGAGAACCTCTGACACCAGGTCCTTGAAGTGGACGATCCGGCACCCGAGGAATGCCCCGTCGCCACGAGCGAGCCGGCTCTCCCAGTCAAAGATGTCGTCGACGCCCGGTACAACCAGAACCGGCTTTCGGGAAAGGAGGTCGATGTACTCGCGTCGAACCACTTCGGTTCGGCCCGAATTCGGGGGGCCTTTGATGATGGTCAGGGACATTGGCTGAGACTAGTGTCTTACTCGGCGGCCGGAACCTGACGCAAACGCTTTGGTAATCCGCAATTTGCGGGTTGGCGGAGACAGTTTTTACGTCCTGTGCTGTCTCTATCTTCACTGGTGACCTTATTCCCACAAGAAGGATGGTCTCGCCTGATGTCACTTTGCTTCGTTGATCCCGCAGATGCGATTCATGTCATCGCCGATTCCGTCGGCCGTGAGGCTCGTCGCCAGCTGCTTGGCGAGGCATTGCGTGCATGGGTTGACGAGATCCCGGAGGACGAACTCGAAGCCCAGTACGCCCGTGCACTTGCCGAGCTTGATCAGGACGACCTGTCGCTGCTCGCTGCCTGGCATGGATCGATGGACCTCGGTCAGCCAGTTCCGAACCGGGACTTCCTGATGGGTGCTTTCGGTTCGCTCGGCGAGCATCGCCGCGAGGCCCTCAAGCTCGCCGCCGGCTTCCGCGGCGAAGAGGTCCTCGAAGAGGGCCTGACCGAAGACCTCGCCCTCGAAACCGTAGTCGGCTGGCTCTCCCCGGAGCGCCTGATGGCTCTCGCCGCCGAAGCGATGGACCTATACATCTGGGACCGAATCGGCTCTGATAATTGATGCCCCGCGGTTGACGCTGCCTCGCAGCTGAAGCAGATACTTCCGAAAGGGCGGCCCTCACGGACCGCCCTTTCTCGTTAAGTCACGGCTGGCGGGCGGCGCCCGGGAACGACCTGTGCCCGCCTGGTCTTCGTCAGTCGCAGGAACATGGCACCGAATTTCCTAACTGGGAAATTCGGTGTTTGCTGCATTGGCTGGCCTACCCGTGAGCGGTACCGGGCCAAGGCAAATCGCGTCACCCG
Source organism: Solirubrobacterales bacterium (assembly GCA_051306195.1). Taxonomy (GTDB): domain Bacteria; phylum Actinomycetota; class Thermoleophilia; order Solirubrobacterales; family 70-9; genus 67-14. The sequence goes on along the minus strand of JBPPMT010000015.1, from coordinate 8,013 downwards.
CTCGCTTACTGCTCGCCAGCCGAACCCAGGAGCGTCCCGTACACCACCCTCATCGGAGGAACAGCCAAGCCTCGGGAGCCACATTCGGAGGTGCCTGCGTTTTTGGTGCGGACTGCGCGGTTATCGCAGGCACCTGGCCTGGTGCCCTCTCGCTTCGCTCCCGTGCTTCGCACGGTTATGCGTGGTTGCCGGTTGGCAGTAATTGTCCGGTGGTCGTCCTTGCTGACAATGTCGTGAAAGGCCATAGTGGTCCTCATGAGCCCGCGCAACTTCGCCCGGGCCTTCGCCCGCGAGACCGGAGTGACGCCCGGTTCCTACGTCGAGACCCTTCGGATCGAGAGAGCCCGCCAGAGCCTCGAACGGGACTGGGTTCCGATTGAAGCCGTCGCCGGCACCTGCGGCTTCGGCACACCCGAGACGATGCGACGTGCCTTTTCGCGGCGGCTCAGCGTTTCGCCTGCCGAATACCGAGCCCGCTTCCGGCGGGAACCAGAAACCGCGGGCTCGGCCCGCCGAGAGGGTTGACAATGCAGATCGCTTACCTGCTCTACCCGAGGTTCACCGCCCTGGACATCGTCGGCCCGCACGACGTGCTGGACAACGTCGGTCTGCACCGGTTCGCTGCTCCTGGCCGCGGCCGGACTGCCCGATGGCGTGCCGGCCACGACGCACTGGCTTTCGCGTGGCCTGCTCGGCAGCCTTGGCGCCGACGTCCAGCTGGACCGGGTGGTCCAGCACGGCAAGATCAAGACCGCGGCCGGAGTTTCCTCCGGCATCGACATGGCCCTGCGACTGGTCCAGCTGATGTACGGCGACGACATGTCTGCGGCTGTCCAGCTGGCCATCGAGTACGACCCCGAGCCTCCGCTCAATTCCGGCTCTCCGGAGAAGGCAACCCCGCAGGTGGTGGAACTCGTCCGGCTGCCTTCGCCGAATTGGATCCTGCCTGACCGGTCCGGTCAGTCGCCTTCGGACTCCCGGAGGAGTTCGTGGACTTCAGCCCGGGCCTGGGCGGTCTCGCGGAAGTGGACCGCGTGAATGCCCATCCCCGCGGCGGCATCGCAGTTGATTTTCAGGTCGTCGATGAAGATGCAGGCTTCCGGCGGTAGCTGTACCCGGTCGAGGGTCAGCTCGTAGATGCCCGGATCGGGCTTGCGGATTCCAACGAAGGCGGAGTCGACCACGGTCTCGAAGAGTTCGTCCACCGGCAGCATCTCGCGCCAGAGAACCTCCCATTCCTTGACGTTGTTGGTCAGAAGAGCGGTCCGGTAGCCGTCGCGCTTGACCTCACGGATCAGGTCGAGCATGCCGGGGTTCGGCTCCAGGGTGGAAAAAAGTTCGAGGCCGAACTGCTTGATGTCGGGCCGGTGACCCAGATGGGGCTCGAGGGCGGTTGCCAGCTGGTCATCGAAGGCCTTTTCTGTAATCCGCCCGCACTCAAGTTCGAAGAGCGGGTTCTTGCCGGTGGCCTTGACCGTATCCTTGAGCGCTGCTGCAAAAGCCTGAGGCGCGATTCCGACCCTGTCTTGAACGGCCAGGAATGATTCGGCGAGCGGGGTGGTGAGGACCCCGCCGAAGTCGGAGATGACCATTTCGATCTTCGGCATCAGGTGCCCGGCTTTCTTTCGATACTGGTTTCGTAGCGTCCCATTCCGAGGTGGCCGTCGAGTGACCAGCGGAAAAGGGCTGTGTTGATCTGGCGACCACCGACTTTGGCGGTGCAGCCTGTGATGACCGTCCCGGCGCCATGGAGGACGGCGATCTCGTCGGAAGCAGGCCAGAGTTCGAGGGTGGCCCGGCGCTGGCGTCCGGAACCGTCGTATTCGGTCGAGAGCAGGACCTCTTCGAACTCGACGTATCCGCCCGGGTGGGCGATCGCCGCGATCGATTCTTCGTCGCTGTGCCTCGTGGTCCCGACCGGGGCCGCGGCGGCCAGACAGATCAGACCGCCGTCGGAAAGGATGATCGTCAGGTCGCGCTGAAGGTTGGAAGGGGCCGAAGGTTCACTGCGCGAATGGAGGACACCGGAGCAGTCAAGCTCCAGCGTCTCGCCGTTGTTGACGAGGCTGCCGGTCATCCGGGCAAGCCTTGCCTCCCGCTTGCCGGTCAACTCGCCGTCGAAGACGATCGGCTCGCCCTGCGAATCGATCTGGACTTCGAGTGAGCCGCGCTCGGTCTCCAGCGTGAGGGGACCGTCGCTCAGACCGTTGAGGCCCGTGTCGGGAATCGGCGCCGCGGCGATGACGTCATCGCCCAGCATGATCGCTCCGGATCCGCCATTCGTAAGGCTTACAAAGAGGCCGGAAGCAGGATCGAGGATCTCGATCGAGTGCGTTTTCAAGGCTTGGGCTTCGATTCCGGAGAGGGTAACTGCGGGGCGGCCTGCCCTGCGTTTCCATCCGGAGAATCGGTCACGTCGATCGCTTCGCCTTCAACGTCATATTCGGTCCGCCCTGAGCGTTTCTGGTAGGCGCCGTAACCCTTGGCGCTCCAGGTGGCGCTGGTCGCGGCTACCTTCCAGCGGCTTGCGAACAGCATGAAGAGGACGATCCGGATCAGGTACCTGGTCGGCGGGAAGAGCAGCAGCAGGCCGATCCCGGTGGTGATGAACCCCGGGACGATCAGCAGGAAAGCTCCGGCGGTGATCATCACCCCGTTGAAAGCTTCTTTGGCCGGCGGCCGGCGTTCTGCCGTCGCTTGCCGAAAGCGGTCCCAGTGGGCCTTTCCTCGGTAGCGGAGCACCATTACGCCGGCCACTGTCGAAAGGAAAACCAGGGTGAGCATCCAGAAGAAACCGATCGCCTGGGCGACCACGACCATCACGTAAAGCTCGGCGATCGGCCAGATGATCAGCAGGGCTAGGAAAATCGCAAACATGACTCTAAGGCTAGAGGCTCCGGGTTCCGGGCCGGTCATACGAGGCGAAAGCCCCGGCCCGGTAGGATTGACCAATGGCTGAAGACCAAGCAACGATGCCCTCGGAAGAGCTCGTCTACGAAGCGCTCGAAGAAGTGATCGATCCCGAACTCGGACTCGATTTCGTCTCGCTCGGCCTCGTCTACGAGGTCGAAGTCGAGCAACCAGACGTCTACGTGACTTTCACGCTGACCACACCGGCCTGCCCGATCGGCCCTCAGGTCTCCGAGCAGATGAAGGAATTCGTCGGAAACCTCGACGGAGTCCGTGACGTTCACCCGAAGATGATCTTCGATCCGCCCTGGTCGCCGGAGATGATGACCGAGGACGCGAAGTTTGCTCTCGGCTTCTGAGCCCGGGTTCTAGCTGATCTTCAGTAGTTCGTCGAGCGCGTCTCCGAGACCGTCGGAGATCAGTTTGATGTCCGGCATCGCGTCGAAGTCGCCGAGCAGGCCGAAGTTGACCTGCCCGTTGTAGCTCATGACTCCTACCGCGAGGGCGTGGTTCTTCGCGAGGAAAGCGATCGGGAACGTTTCCTGGAGCTTCCGGCCGAGAACGTAGAGCGGGATCTGTGGACCCGGCACGTTGGTGACCAGCAGGTTGAAGAGCCTGGTTGAGAAAGTGAGGCGGGCCGCCTGCGCGAGCAGGGTCGGAGGCGCGAAGTCATTGAGGCGGGCGATCGTCTCGGCTCCGAGAGCCTGCTTGGACTGTTTGAGTCCGTCCATGGCAGCGCTGACGATCTCCAGTCGCCTGATCGGGTCCGGCTCGTAAACCGGCAGCGGAGCCCGCATCGTGGCCAGCTTGTTGCCGGCTTGACCGTGCTCGTCTTCTGTTCGAACAGAGACCGGCACCATGGCGCGAAGTTCGAGGCCGTCGGTCTCCACGCCGCGGTGGATCAGCCAGTTCCTGACCGATCCGGCGACTACCGCGAGGACGACGTCGTTGACCGTGGTGTCGAAAGCGTTCTTGATCCGGCGGAAATCGGAGAAGTCGGCCCGGGCCCAGGCGATGCGGCGGTGGGGGCCGATCTCCGTATTGAGCGGCACGTCCGGGGCGGGATCGGCGAAAGCGCGGGCGATCTCGCCGACTCCTTCGGCCTGGTCACCGACGCTGTTGACGACCGACTGCGGGTTGCGAACCGCGTTCAGTATGCGGTCGGTCAGCCGAAGGGGAGTACCCGCGAGGTCACCGGCGCTCTGGCGGAGCAGGTTGAGAGAAGAAGGCTCGGAGCGCGGCCGCCATTCGTCAGTCGGCGCCGCCGGCTCGGGATTCTTGGTGACGTCGAAGAGCACGGTCGCGATGTCGACTCCGGCAATCCCGTCGATCATCGCGTGGTGGCTCTTTATCAACACGGCGAATCGATCATCCTGGAGTCCCTGGACCAGCCACATCTCCCAGAGAGGCTTTGAACGATCGAGCGACTGCGAAAAGATCCGGTTGGCCAGCGCGATCAGTTCTGACTCGGTGCCGGGGGAGGGCAGTGCCGTGTGCCGCATGTGGAAAGAGAGGTTGAAGCCGGTGTCGTCGGTCCAGAGTGGCCGGCCGGCCTCAAGGGGCGGATAGACCAGTTTCTGGCGATAACGCGGCACGTAGGGGAGCCGTGATTCGACGTGGGCGACGAAGTCGTCGTAGGTCGGCGGCGGCCCCTCAAAGATCAGGGCGGCGCCGATATGCATGTGGCTGTTCTCGTTCTCATTGCTGAGGAACGAGGCATCGATCGCCGTCAGTCGGTCCAAATGTTGTGTCGGTGGCTCCATCAGGTTCCGCCCGCACCTTACTGTGGGTACCCTGTTCGTATGTCTTCAACTGCTTCAACCGGGCCCGAACGGGTAATCCTCGCCGCTCCCCGCGGCTACTGTGCCGGCGTCGACCGGGCCGTCCAGACCGTGGAACGCGCCCTCGAAAAGCACGGCGCTCCGATCTACGTCCGCAAGGAAATCGTCCACAACAAGCACGTTGTGGAGGAGCTGGCCGAACGTGGAGCCATCTTCGTTGAAGAGGAGACCGAGGTACCGGAGGGCGAGATGGTCGTTTTCAGTGCCCACGGAGTGTCTCCGGCGGTTCACGAGAACGCCAGGTCACGCAATCTCAAGACGATCGACGCCACCTGCCCCCTGGTGACCAAGGTCCACGTCGAAGCACGCAAGTTCGCCGCCGACGGCTACACGATCGTCATGGTCGGCCACGCCGGCCACGAAGAGGTGGAAGGCACGATGGGCGAGGCCCCCGAGAGCATCGTCCTGGTCCAGACAGTCGAAGAGGTCGACCAGCTCGAGCTCGACGATCCCAACCACGTCGCGCTGATCACCCAGACCACGCTTTCAGTTGACGAGACAGCTGAAATCATCAATCGCCTGCGTGAGCGGTTCCCCGGAATCGTCACGGCCAAGGGCGAAGACATCTGTTACGCCACCACCAACCGTCAGATCGCGGTCAAGCAGCTGGCCAAGCAGAGCGACCTCGTGCTGGTCATCGGATCGACCAACTCCTCGAACTCGAATCGCCTGGTCGAGGTGGCCCGTGAGTACGGATCTGAGTCCTACCTGATCGACAACCACACCCAGGTCAAGGACGAGTGGCTCGAAGGCATCACGACCGTCGGCATCACCTCGGGCGCCAGTGCCCCGGAAGAACTGGTCGAGGACCTCGTTCAGTCCTTCCGCGACCGCGGTGTTGAAGACGTCTCCGAACTGCGCACGGTCGAAGAGTCAGTCCGCTTCATGCTGCCGAAGGAAATCCGGCCGCTCCCGATGGTCCCCAGTTCCTAAGAACTGACCGACGGGGAAAAGCTGACCGACCAGATCTCGGGTTCGCCTTCCAGGGCGATCTCGATCCGGTGGCTGCCGTGCCGGTCGTGCTCGGCGAGCGTGTAGAGACCGGGTCCATCGATCTCGACTGCATCAATCGGCACTGCGTCGACTGAGAGAAGGAGCGCTCCTTTGCCCGAGGCCGTCGTGTGGACCCCGCCGGCTTCGTACTCGACGTCGAACACCTGACCGTCCTCGATCGTCCAGGCGCGGCCCTCGGCCGGGATCAATTCGGCTCCGGGGGCGATCACTTCGATGCCTTCCACGTCGGTCGGGCGGATCGGATCCATCGGGGCGGGGAAGTCCGGCATGCCGTCGGGGCCGGCCAGGCTTTCCTGGATCGCCTCTTCGGTCGATTTGTAATCACCTTCACCGAAATGGAACCAGCGGAGAATCCCGCCGCGGCCCCAGAGGAAGAGGCTCGGCCAGCCTTCGCACCCGTACATGTGCCAGAGGGCAAGACCTTCATCGATCATCACCGGAAATTCGATCCCAAGTCGCTTCAGGCCGGTCTCGACCGCCTCCGGATCAGCGCCGAAGTCGAAGCGGGGAGCCTGGATCCCGATCACGGTGAGACCCGAATCTCCATAGCGGCGATTCCACTCGTTGACGTAGGGGAGGGTGCGCACGCTGTTCAGCTGGCTGAAGTCGAAGAAGTGGACGAGGACAGGGCCTTTGGCTGCCAGCGGAGCCATCTTGCCGGGCTCGTGGCCGATCCAGGTCGCTTCCGCGGGCAGATGCGGTGCCGCGATGTCATTTCTGAGCGGGAGGATGGGCGGATTCTAAGGTCTGGCCGGGTCCTCGAGAGATCACGTTGTCGAGGCTCCGGGGTCGGTATGATCGAGGTCCCGCCATCCCGGACTAGGAGCTGTTTTGAATTCGAACATGTGGGACCGCATCGAGCAGGCACGAGACGAGTGGAACGTCCTCGAGCATCCCTTCTACCAGCGTTGGTCGGCCGGAGAGCTGACTCGCGAAGAGCTGGCTGACTATTCCGGTCAGTACCGCTACGCCACCGAGGCAATAGCCCGGATGAGCTCGGACATCGCTGCGGCCGCGCCGTCGGGTGAGCGCGCCGGACTTCAGGCTCACGCCGAAGAGGAGTCCAGCCACGTTGCCATGTGGGACGGATTCGTGCGCGAGGTCGGCGGCACCGTCGGCGCCGAGCCGAATGCCGAGACCCTCGAATGCGTCGAGACCTGGACCAAGGCCGATGGCTTTGGCCGGCAGCTCGCCCGCATGTACGCCGTAGAAAGCGGACAGCCCGCGATCTCGAAGACCAAGACAGAGGGCCTCGCCGCCCACTACGACATCCACGACGGACCAGGCAACCAGTACTTCACCGTCCACGAGACGATGGATGTGCACCACGCCGAAGCCGGACGCGAGTTGATCGAGCGGCACATGAACGACTTCTCCGAGGACGAGATGGTCGCCGCCGCTGAAGAAGCGTTCAGGGCGAACTGGAGATTGCTCGACGGAGTCAGCCCGTCCTGCTAGAGCTCCCGCTCGCTCATGCCCTCGCCGCCGGCGAGGACATTCCCATACCGGCGTGGCTCTTCGCATGGGGAGCCTCAGTAGTTCTCATAGTTTCGTTCTTCGCACTCTCAGCGGGTTGGCGCCGGGCCCGCTACGAGGGTGACACCTGGCGCCCGGTAGCCCCGGGTTTCGGGAAGGTCATCGGATCGATTCCGGTCCGGATCCTCTGCGGCCTGATCGGCATCTTCCTGCTCGGAGTAGCGATCTATGCCGGGTTCGAAGGGACTTCCGCCCCGGAGCGCAACGTCTCGATCACGCTGATCTTCGTCACCGCATGGCTGGGCTTCCCCCTGCTCGGGGTCCTCTTCGGTGACGTCTTCCCGGCGTTCAATCCGTGGAAGGCGGTTGCTACGCCAGTTGGATTCGCCTACCGCAAGGTGCTCGGTCGGGCACCGGCCCATTTCGACTACCCCGAGCGACTTGGTCGCTGGCCAGCGGCGATCGGCCTGGTCGGATTCGTCTGGCTGGAGCTGATCTATGGCGAAGGCAACGGTGTTTCGGTCGGGCTCGATCCCGAGGTCGTTGCCCGTGCGGCGGTCGCCTATTCGATCTACGCCTTTGGCATGACAGCGGCCTTCGGTCGCGAGGCGTTCTTCCGGAACGGCGAGACCTTCTCGGTCTACTTCGGCATGTTCGGGTCGCTCGGCAAGTTCGAGTTCCGTGACGGCGTACTCGGGCTCCGGCGCTTCCTCTCGGGGTCCACCCGTTGGGTCACCGGGGCCGGGTCGGTGGCGGTGATCATCGCTTCGAT
>JBPPMT010000154.1:0-3257 GCA_051306195.1 Solirubrobacterales bacterium | reverse complement strand
ACCATGTCCATGCCGGCTACCCGTTGGCGGGCCAGGCGGGCCGCAGGTACCAGGGGACGATCAGTCGTCGCGGTAGCGGCCGCCGCGGCCCCGGCGCTCATCGTCATCGCCGGTGGGCTGCATGATTGCGGCTGTGGCCGGAGGGGCCGGAAGAACAGGGGCGTCGGGATTGACCTTGAATACGCGGAAACGGACGACGCCGTCGGTGATCTTCAGAGTGTGGTCGAGCTGCGTGAGAAGTTCACGCGGAGCATCGAAGCGGAACCAGCGGTAGTCCGACTCCTTCTTGCGATTGATCTCGTAGGCCATCTCGCGAATTCCCCAGTTGTCTTCGTGGAGGAGTTTTCCGGATGCCTCGATCGAAGCCTTCGTCTCAGACGCAAGCTTCTCGCGGTTTTCCTCGGCCAGATCGGGATCGAGCATGAGGACCAGTTCGTATTGGCGGGGTTCTTCAGACAAAATCGACGCGGGACTATAACGAGCTTTGGGGGGCGAGACTTCGTGACCCCGCCCTGAGACTCCCATGAAGGACATCCAAGTCGATCGCGACCGGCTGATCAAGGTCCTGGCAATGGCCGGTCTGGTGCTGCTCGGACTGTCGATTCTGCCCGGGCTCCTGAAGACCCCGAAAGCCCCGGAACTCCCTCCGGATGTGGGTTTCATGCCATCCGAGGCTGCCCTCAGGACTTCCCTGCCATCCCCAGTCGATCGTGACTCCAGGCGATCCGGCAGGGCCGGAGCGGACCGACGCACCGCCGGGAAAGAGAAGGACGAGCTGAAGCGGGACAAATCGCGAAAACTTCTCCACCAAAACGCCAAAAGACCCTCGAAAAACCGCCGGGAACCGCCTGACCAGAAGCCTGATCGGCCCGATTCTTCCGGTGGAACGGCCTCACCCACGCCAGCTCCTGCACCTCCTTCGGCACCAGTCCCGGCACCTGCCCCCGCGCCTCCACCACCGGCCCCGGCACCTGCTCCACCGCCACCACAACCTCCGGGTGACGGCTCACAGGAGTTCGCCCCACACTGAACTCCCTACTTGACGTTCCTCACGAAATGGCGGATCCGCGGAGTCGCTTTCGACTTGAACGGGTAATAGAGCTCGGAAACATGGCCGCGGTTCGGGACCACGTAGAGGCGGCCCCGGGGGAAGGTGCGATTCACCTGCCGGGCCTCCTTCACCGTGGTGATCGCGTCGAACTCACCGGCAAGGACGAGCGTATTGAGGCGGCCCGGCATCTTCGTGCCGGACGGAATCGGCGGATCGATGTTTTTGGTCGGGCCTGGCCAGGTGATGCAGTTGTCGATGTCGCTGGCCGGATCCTTCATCCAGGTTTCCCTCGGGATCGGCGCAAAGTAGTCCTTCGGGCGGAAGTCCCTGATCGCCCGGCTGAACTGTTTGCGGCGGTCGGGGATCGACGACTTCTGGTTCCAGGGGGTCGGATAGTCGTTGCAGATGACCGCTTCGTACATGCCTTCGGAGAAGTAGCGGGGGGAGCCGGAGCCGGGCGAGCCCGGGTCAACCAGCTCGTGGAGCTCCTTGCGCTTGCCCCGAAGCCAGGCGGAGATCGCGTAATTCAGGTTGCGATAGCCGTTGGGGGAATAGCTGGGGGCGGTTCCCATCAGGTAGCCGAGGATGTTGCTCACGAACTTCGACTTCGGTCCGCTCCGCAGAACCACCCGCTTGAAGCGCCCGAATGCCTTGCCGGAGCAGGCTGGGTCACGCTTGCAGGACAGACGAATCGCCTTCCGTGCCGCCGGATAGAGGCTCGGCCAGAATGGGCTCTCGCCGAAGACCGGGTAGGCCGAAGAAAGGATCAGCGCCTTCAACCCCTTGCCGTAACGGGCAGCGTAGGACTGGCCGAGGTAGGTCCCGTAGGAATCGCCGTAGAGGATCATCTTCTTCTTGGGCAGGTCGAGCGCCTTGCGCACAGCCTCCACGTCGGCCGCCGATTCGGCAGTTGTGTATCCCTGGTACTTCGGGCCGAGCTTGCCGGCGCAGGCCTTGAGCGCCTTCTGCTGCGGCACCCGGCCGCGCTGCAGCTGCTTGCAGTTGAGCGGGTTGGAAAGCCCGGTGCCGCGCTGGTCGATCGCGATCAGCTCACGATGCTTGAGGAACGGGGCGAATACGGCACCCATCGGCTTGATCGAGTCGTAATTCGTCGCCGCGTAACCGGGGCCACCTTCGATGAAGACGATGGCCCCCTTCGAAGGTCGGGAATGGTCCCCGCGCGGACGGATCGCAAACCCGATCTTCTGTTTGCCGAGGCTAGGAACCCCGCGCACGGCAGGGACCTTGATGTGCCCGCAGCGGAAAAGCTTGTTGGCCCCGATGTTGCACTTCTTCGTGGCCGGTCGAGCCGAGGTAGTCGCCCCGTCGTAACCAGCGGCAGATACCGAAGGGAAAGCAAGGCAGAGAAGCAGTACGAAGGCGACACCGGTCCCGACTGTCAGTCTGACGTTCATGCCCCTACCCTAGTCGGCCGCGGCGGCTGCCTGCGCACGTTCTTCGATGCAGCGGTCGATGTCGACGACCTGGTCATCGATCCAGTCACCCGGGGTGCGGGAGACGATGATCTCGCGCAGCCCCTCGGCCCGGCGGCGGCGTTCCTCCGGGGCCATGGTCAGGGCGCGGTGGATCGTGTCGGCCTGGTCCTGGATGTCGAACGGGTTGACCGTCAGCACGTGCTCCTCGAGTTCTTCGTGGCTGCCCGTGTTCTCCGAGAGCATCACCACTCCGTCGCGCAGGTTGATCGCCGGGGCTTCCTTGGCCACCAGGTTCATGCCGTCGAAGATCGCGTTGACCATGAGCAGGTCGAAGTGCTTGTACCGGGCGACCGCCTCCGGGAAGTTCTCGTAGACGCGCAGGTCGATCGGCATCCAGTCGGTCGTCCCGTGGCGGTGGTTGACCACGGCGACGAGCGCCTCGATGCGCTCGAGGTACTCGACGTACTCCGGCACGTCCTGTCGTGAAGGCACGAGGTGGGCGATGAACGTCACGATCTCGCGGAACTCGGGGTGCTGCTCGAGGAAGAGGTCGAACGCCGCGAAGCCGCGCAGGACGTTCTTCGACAGGTCTGCGCGGTCGACGCGCAGGATCACGTGGTCGCGGCGGCGACGCTTGAGCTCGGCCTCGAACTCCAGCGTGCGCTCGGCGCCCGCGATCGCGCGCGTCGACTCGTAGTCGATCGGCAGCGGGTAGGCGCGCCCCCACACGTCGCGGTCCTCGAGCTGGACGTCGGGCCGCTCCTCCTTGA
>JBPPMT010000124.1:0-4940 GCA_051306195.1 Solirubrobacterales bacterium | reverse complement strand
CCCGCGAAGAATACGACCTCACGGAAGGCCTTCTTCAAGTTCAAGACCAACGTTTCCGGGGCGAAGTTCTTCTGTCAGTTCGGCAAGAAGAAGTTCGTTTCCTGCAAGTCGCCGCAGACCTACAAGCGGCTCAAGGCTCCCGGCAAGTACTCCTTCCGGGTGAGAGCCAAGGCCAACGGACTGACCGGACCGACTGTCACCTACCGCTGGTCGATCAGGAAACTCCTCTAGTAGTCCGGCGCAACTATCGTCATACTGACGTTTTGTCAATAGTGAGAAGTCTTGCGTTTTGACCAAACCAGGAGAGGGTGGGACCGTTGAGGAGTTCGAAGCTGGCTGGACGATTTTTGATGCTGGGCGTTGCCGTGATTTCGGCGTCGCTCCTGTTCGTTTCCCCTGCCGGGGCGAAGGACCAGAAGCCGGGCAAGCAGCTCGGTGGCCTCTACAACTCCCGCTACTGCGAGATCTTCACTGTGAACCTGAATCCCGAGGGTGGTTTCCTGGTTGACGTCTTCAACACGGTCGGCCTCAACCGTTGCCCTGCCGAGCAGTGGGACGCGGTCGACTTCAACGCGATCAAGGAAGAGCGGGGCGCCCTGCTCGCCATTCCCAACGGCCCGCGCCGCTGGGTGATCGACGCGATCAGTGGTGCCAAGGCCGGTGAGCCGCTGGTCCTGAGCGGACTCGAAGTCCGTCCGGTCGCAACGCTCGAGACCGATTCGCTCGCGCCGGTTCCGTTCACTGAGCTCAAGGTCAATCGCACCACCACCTGGAACTACAAGAAGGGCCGTTACCTGCGTCAGGTGATTTCACCGGAAGGCAAGCGTTACGCGATGCAGGCCTACACCCGGACGATCGATCCCGAGCTGAACGAATCGAAGCTCAATACGATCAACGAGAACCCCGGCATGGCCCTGCCCGAAGGCTGGCGCTTCAAGGTCAAGAAGCTGAACCGCAAGGTCACCCTGACCTCGGTCGGCTCGACCCGGATCGTCCGCGACGGACTGGGCAGCGTCTACCAGAAGTTCCGCTGGAAGACCGACAGGTAGTCGATCCCGGGCGGCAGCTTGATCAGCACGGCCGGCCCGCTCACCTGAAGAGTCGGCGCAACCCTGCGCGTTTCGAGATCCCGACGACCTTCGTCTTCAGGACCAGGACGGAAGTCTGCGCACATTCTTCGCCACCCGGGTAGTGGATGGTCGAGTTCAAACGGAACCGGATGGTTGATCCTTTGACCCGCTTTCCTTCCGCGCGGATCTGCTTGGTGATCTCGGCGGGCAGCAGGAAGCGCATCCGGTTGTGGCCGTTCACCCGGATGGTCCGGTGCTTGAGGTGGACGGTCAGTTCCCTGGAGCCGGATCCGTACCTCATCACCGGTTTGATCCGGGAGATCATCCCCGGAGGGGCGGTCAGTTGGACCCGGATGCCGTTGACCTTCGGACCATTGCCGAAAGGCGTTGTTGGACCGAAGTCAGCGATCTCCTGGCGGAAGAGCACCGCCGGGCAGACGACCCCGGGTTCGGTGCCGGTGCCGCTGAGCGGGATGGTGATCGGTGATCCCTTGCCTTTGTAGGTGAGCTGAAGGCTTGCTTCGGCCGGACCGATCGCCTCCGGCTTGAACTTGACCGGAGTCCCGCAGCTCATCGGGCCGCCGATCACGTAGGTTTCACAGGTGTTCTCCGCGCCTTCGATGACAAAGTCCTCAGCGTCGGGTCCGACGATCCTGACGTCGGTGAAGTCGAGCCAGTAGTCGGGTGACGAGTTGGTCGCATTGAAGTACTTCGGGGCCGTGTACTTGCCGACCTCTTTGTCCGGGAAGGTGATCCCGGCCGGATCGAATTCCGGCACCGGGCCGATCTCGAACAGGATCGAGGCCTGGTCCGCGTCTTCGTCTGCGGTGGCGAGGTCCGTCAGTTCGTCGATGTTGAAGTCTCCCGCCACGATCGCAGCGGAACCATCGCCGGTGGGGTAGGTGGACGGGTCAGGCCAGAAGCCCTCGCCGTCACCGCTGCCGATCACGAGCATCACGCGATCGTTGGTGCTGTCGGCCAGGGCGATGTCCTTCGAGGTGAATCCCCCGTTCAGCTCTTCGATAGTCAGGGAATCAGGGCGGCCGGCGACATCGTGGGTTTTCACCGACAGGAAGCCCAACCCATCTTCGGGTGGGCGGAGGATCGTGAAGCTGCCGCTGTGAGTCTCATCACCCCTGCTTGCGACTGCGATTTCGGGCCCGCCTGCATCGTCGAGGTCTCCGATGGCAACATCCCTCGGCGCAATGCCGACGCCGGTCGAATAGTTCCCGGGGAATGCATCACCGGAGAAGGTGCCGTCTTCCAAGGCGTTCAGGACCATCACCATGTTGAGTGCCGGTCGGGTAACGATTGCCTCCGGCTGGTCGTCTCCGCTGAGGTCCCCAACCGCAAGTTTGTCGACGGCAAAGATGAAGTCGATCGAATGCGCAGAACCAAAGTCCCCGTTCTGATCCTGCATGATCGTGCCGACCCGGCTGCCGCCAGTGAATACGAGGTCCCTCCGCGAGTCCAGGTTCATGTCCGCGATCGCGACATCGCTGATTCCGGCGGCCGGAGCGGTAGAGAGTTGCTCTGCGGCGTCAAAGGTTCCGTCACCGTTGCCGGTGAAGACCGAAATGTTGCTCGAGCCACGGTTCGAGACTGCGATGTCCTGGTGCTGGTTCCCGGTCAGGTTGCCGATCGCGACGGCGCTCGGTTCATCGCCGGCCGGGTAACTGACCGGTGGGGCGAAAGTGCCGTCACCGATTCCGATGCTGATCGTGAGGTCATCCGAGGCGGCGTTCGCAACGGCCAGATCCTTGAAGCCGTCCCCGTTCAGGTCGGCGGTTGCGATCGAGACGGGTTCGTCGCCGGTTGCGAAATGCGTCGCCGGCTCAAAGGAAGCTGAGGCGGTAGCGGCCAGTGAAAGGAGGGCCACTGACATGAAGCCAACAAGCACCGGAATCGTTCGGAATGCGCTCAATTGTCTCCCACAAGTTGATGACTGGTTCGAGATGACTGCATACATAGCCGTCTCTGAAGGTGGAAACCCCGCTCCCGGACGCTAGTTGCGTTATCGGAGCCAGCCCGAAACGTTACTCGGGCGTGGTACAGGAATTCAGGAGGGCGAGGTCAGCTTTCGAAATGTCCTGCTGGTAACTGAGCAGGACGTTTTCCGCGTTGGCAACCTTCGCCACGGGTGCGCCTTCCATGCCTTTGTAGAGGTCCTTCTCGTACGCCACCTGGCGGGCGGGCTGCTTGGTGTTTTCGTAGACGCTGACCTGAACGAACGATGCCAGGGTGCCACCGTCGCTGATGTCCCCGACAACACGCGGAGTGAATTCCGGGTCCTCGATCTTCATCGGCTTAGGAGCCTTCTCATCGAGGCAGTCCTTGATCGCTTCCGCGGTGAGTTGTCCGTCGACAGTCGCGAGCCCACCGTCATCGGAGTCATCACTGCCACCACAGCCGATCAGAACACCGGCAACCACGATCACCAACACTCCCAGCTTGACCCGCAAAGTTCTCCTCCGTCGATGGACCAGACGATTCCAGTCTAATTCGGCTGGCGCCTGCGGATCAAGGGTTGAAGGTCTAGCGGTTGGCCGGATGTCCGAACCGACTTGGGTGTCGCTATCGGTTGATAATCTGGTAGAATCACGCTCAGGTTTTTCGTGATCCTCGTCCAATGCAGTGAAAGCAGGAGGCTTTGACAATGGGAGCAGTTGGAACTCAAACTTCTTTCGCGCCGTCGCGAATCGCACTTCTAGCCGCATCATTCGCGATTGCCGTGGTCCTGATCTCAACTGGGGCGGAGTCCGCCAAGGCCGTTCAGGTGCAGACTTTTGGTCCGGCGAAAAGTGTGCTGCTGAACCGGTCAGAGACCTACCAGCTTGGGAACAACGCAAACTACGCCCACACGTTTGTGAGAACAGTGCCGCTTCCGTGGTTTCAGGCGGCTGCTAATGCGCTCGCGGGCATGGCTGTCTACTCGAGGAGCGTCTATCTGGCGCGTCGGTGCGTGAGGATCAGCGCGGTCCAATTTCCACGCCTTGTAGTTGTGCCCAATTGGTACACGGGCGGCCACTGCAAGATGGACGACACGCCCGGAATGATCCGTGGTTCCATGTGGTACCTCCGCAACTCGAGATCAGGCGGGTCAGCGGACATAGGTTTCAACTACGGCCGCGCCGGTGACATTCCTGTAGCCGGAGATTGGAACGGCGATGGCGTAGACACGGTTGCCATGGTGCGCGGTTCGGTCTGGTACGTCCGAAACAGCAATACGCCTGGTTCGGGTGAGATTTCCTTCAACTACGGACGTCCGGGTGACATTCCCGTATCGGGGGATTGGAACGGCGACGGAGTTGATACGCCAGGAATGATCCGAGGGTCCGTCTGGTACCTCCGGAATTCGAGTTCTGGCGGGTCCGCCGACGCGGCATTCAATTACGGGCGTCCCGGGGATCTCCCGGTGTCGGGGGACTGGAACGGCGACGGAGTTGATACACCAGGAATGATCCGAGGGTCCGTCTGGTACCTCCGAAACTCGAACTCAGGAGGATCAGCCGACGCCAGTTTCAACTACGGGCGTGCGGGCGACATTCCTGTGGCAGGAGACTGGAACGCAGACGGTCGCGACACACCGGGAATGGTCCGAGGTTCCATGTGGTACCTCCGGGACTCGAATTCCGGCGGCTCCGGTGAATACGTGTTCAACTATGGCCGTACCGGAGACCGTCCTGTTGCGGGGGCCTGGGTCAGGTAGATCCTTCGGCTGACTGGATCGCGTTCGCGATCGCCTCGGGTTCCTCGAGCTGGGGGTAATGGCCCAGGTGCGGAAGTCGATTGACCGGTGCCGACGGGCGCAGTTCGATCACGGCGTCGAGCACCGCGGTGGTCGCCACCGGGTCGAGCTCGGCCCAGGTG
>JBPPMT010000122.1:0-6900 GCA_051306195.1 Solirubrobacterales bacterium | reverse complement strand
CGGGTGCCTGCGATAACGGCGCAGTCCGCACCAAAAACGCAGGCACCTCCGAATGTGGCTCCCGAGTCTTGGCCTGGTACGACCCCAAAGTGGGAACCGATCGCGATAGTGCCGACTAAACCGATCGCGATTGTGCCGACTATTTCGGCACTATCGCGATCGGTTCCCTACGGAGGGCTGCCGAGACTCGGCCGTTCCACCGATGAGGGTGGTGTACGGGGACGGTCCTGGGTTCGGCTGGCGAGCAGTGAGCGAGCCGGAGAATCGGGATCTCGGCGTTTCCACGGCCAGGCGCCGCGACCCGCCTCACACTCCCATGCAAAAGAAAGGGCGACCACCAGGGCCGCCCTTTCGGAGGTATCTGCTTCAGCCGCGAGGCGGCGTGTCTACCAGCGGTAATGCGCGAAGGCTTTATTCGCCTGAGCCATGCGGAAGATGTCGTCCTTGCGCTTCCAGGCTGAACCCTGCTGCTTGGTCGCGTCGAGGATCTCGTTTGCGAGACGTTCCGACATCGCGTATTCGTTGCGGTTGCGAGCGAACTCGACAACCCAGCGGACGGCGAGGGTGCGGGCCCGGCGCGACGGAACTTCGACCGGGACCTGATAGGTGGCGCCACCGACTCGGCGGGACCGGACTTCAAGGGCGGGGGTCAGCTGCTTGATCGCTTCTTCGAGCGTCTCGACGGGATCTTCCCCGGAGCGTTCAGCGACGATTGCGAGGGCGTCATACGTGATGCGCTCGGCAGTTGACTTCTTGCCGTGGAGCATGACCTTGTTGATCATCTGCTGAACCAGACGGCTGCGGTACTTGGTGTCGGCCTCGATCGGCCGGATGGTTGCTGCTGAACGGCGTGCCATTAACTTGCTTTCACTCCATAACGGGAACGGGCCTGCTTGCGGTCGGAGACGCCGGCGGCGTCAAGCGTGCCACGCACGACCTTGTAACGAACACCCGGGAGATCCTTGACTCGGCCGCCACGAATGAGGACGACGGAGTGCTCCTGAAGATTGTGACCTTCACCGGGGATGTAGGCCGTGACTTCCATACCGTGAGCGAGTCGAACACGCGCAATCTTGCGAAGAGCCGAGTTCGGCTTCTTCGGAGTCACTGTTGCAACTCGAGTGCAGACTCCACGCCTCTGGGGAGCGGAGACCTTCTTCTTGTTGCCCTGCCCCGACTTCAAGCCAGGGGTAGTGACCTTCTTCTTGGGGCGCTTACGGCCCTTGCGTACGAGTTGATTGGTATTAGGCACGGCGGCAGATACTACAGGAATATTTGAAGGTAACCACTCCCCTCGCGGCAGACCTGCAACTGTGATCATGCGTTCATGAGTTCCAAGCCGATACTTGCCGTGGATATTGACGGGGTGATCAGCCTTTTCGGATTCGAAGGGACTCCTTCCGGACCCGGATTCCGGTTCGAGCTGATCGACGGAACTCCGCATGTGATCTCAGTTGGGGCCGGCCAGAGGCTCGTCCGGCTGGCTGATTCATTCGAGCTGGTCTGGGCGACCGGATGGCAGGATCGGGCGAATGACCACCTGCCGACGATCATCGGGGTGGGTCCGCTTCCGGTGATCGCATTTGACGGCTCGAAGGCGCCTGGGCGGTTCGATTCGGCCCATTGGAAGCTCGGGCCACTCGATGCCTACGCGGCCGATCGGCCGATTGCCTGGATCGACGATTCACTCGATGAAAGCTGCTTCACCTGGGCAAAAGAGCGGGAAGAGGGCGGGGTCCCCACCCTGCTGGTCCCGACCGAACCGGAGCTCGGACTCGAGGAAGGGCACGTCGAAGTGATGGAATTGTGGGTTGGGACGGTCAGCGCCGGGTACACTTGAAACGTGGAAGGTCTTTGGCCATTTCTGTTTCTGGCAGTTATCCTGAAGGTTCCGATCGTCGGGATGATCTACCTGCTCTATTGGGCGGCCCGGCCTCCCGAGGTTGAAGCCGCCGACGATGAAGGCACAGACGGTCACGGGCGACGGCGGCGCAATCCTCCCCGGCTCCCTCGCGGACCGCGACGTGATCCCCACGGCGGCGGAATTCGGCCGGTGGCCGAGGCCCCGCACGAAGGCCGGATCCGTCAGCTCGAGGCGGCTCGTGCGCGGGACCGTTCGCGCGAGATCGTTCGCAAGTAGCGGTCGAAGTCAACCTGGATCGTGTGGCGCTTGGACGTGACGTAGCGCCGCTTCATCTCCGCCTGCTCACGCGCCACCTCGCGTGCCATTGAAGCGCGGTCCGGCAGCGGGATGTCGCCGTCGACCAGCTCGGCAACCCATTCCGCCTGTGCCTCGGCCAGCGGCATGATCGCACCGAGAGGCTGGATCAGTCCGATGAAGTAGAGGCCGGGGTGATCGATCGAGGCCACCCGGTGGTAGAGATTGACCTGGTTGTCTTCGGTGCTGATGACGCTTGTGTCAAAGAAGGGGAAAGTTATGCGGTAGCCGGTGCAGTAGATGACCAGGTCGACCTTTTCGCGGGTGCCGTCGGTGAAGACAACCGAGTCGCCTTCGAACCTCTCGATGTTCGGCTTGACGGTGATGTCGCCGTGGCCGAGGCGGCCGATCAGGTCACCAGAGACGGTCGGGTGGGCATGCAGCGGCTGGTGGTCCGGCTTCGGCAGGCCATAGTCGGTGAGCTTGCCGACGGAAAGGCGCAGGGTCAGACGCATAAAAGCGCTCTGGACGGCCAGGGGCGCGTAAGTCATGAGGCCGGTGGTCGCTTTGTCGCTGGGCACTCCGCCGATGTACTTGGGCACGATCCAGGCGCCGCGCCTCATTGCGAGGAAGGTCTTCTTCGATGCCCGGGATGCCTCGACCGCGATGTCGGTGGCCGAGTTACCGATCCCGAGGACCAGCACATTCCTGTCGTCGAAGATCTCCGGTGTCCGGTAGTCATGGGCGTGCATCTGCTCGCCCTCGAAAGTGTCTGAGCCAGGAAACGCCGGCTCCGGCCAGCGAGCATCCCAGTGGTGGCCGTTGCAGACCAGGACGTCACTGTAGTCGCGGGTCTCGCTCTTGCCTCCAGGGGTCTCGATCGTGACCTTCCAGCCACCGCCGTCCACCGGGTCGACGCTGATCACTTCGGTGTTGAAGTCGATCTGTTCCCGGAGCCCGAAATGATCGACGTACTGATCGAAGTACGCGGCGATCTGGAAGTGGTCGGGATAGTCCGGGTAGTCCTTCGGCATCGGGAACGCGGCGTAAGACATCATCTCCCGCGAGGTATTGATGTGAAGCGAGCGGTACGCAGCCGACATCCCGTTGTCGTTCTCGTAGCGCCAGTTGCCACCGATCGTCGAGCCCTTTTCAAAGCAGTCGAAATCGACTCCTTTTGCGGCCAGCTTCTGACAGGCGGTGATGCCGGAGGACCCAGCGCCGATAACGCAGACCTTGCTGCTGCTCATGTTGCCAGCCCTGTGTTTGTCCCGGCCTCTCGTCTCATGGCCACGAGTGTAGAGGTTTGCCAGTCGGTTGACTTAATGTCGGAGTCGATTGGCGGGCTGTCCGGGCAGGTCACCTTCTTGGGACGCAGCACCTTTACTTTGACGACCTTCCTGATGGTCGGCTTGCCGGTTTCCGTCAGTAGCATGGTCACCGGGATTCGGCCGGAGTTCTTTGCCCCGCGCTCGACCTTGATTCGTTGACGGGCTGGCTCCGCGGGAAGTTCGGGTAAGACCGCAGGACTCGTGATATCTTCACGCCTTTAGAGTCCGCGTGTGCCTGCTGGAAACTAATGGGGTGAAACTTGGGAGCCAGGAACTCAACAGATGAGTCGATCGTACCCGCGGTTCGTGCACCGGCACGCGGGATCCGTCGCCTCCTTGTCTGCTTGGTCCTTTTCGTGTCGGTAGCCGCTCCTACAGGCGCCCAGGCGGCAAACGACTATTATGGATTGCTGCCGCAGGAAGACATGTCTGCCTCGGATGTGGCCACCGTCAAGGCTGGCGGAATCGAGTCACTCCGCGTCGCGGTCTCGAGAAACAAGGTGAGCCAGAAGCCCGGCGTTTACAACTGGACCCACCTCGACACTTTTGTCCGAAACGCAGCGAACAATGGCATCTCGATCCTGCCGACTTTCTATGGCTCGGCGCGTTGGGAGAGCGCCGACTTCAGGTTGATGCCCACCTCGGCGACTGCAATAGCGGATTGGACTTCAATGCTGAACGCGGCAGTGCAACGCTACGGTCCTTCGGGATCCTTTTGGCAGGCGAATCCTACGGTTCCGAAGGAACCGATTTCGATATGGCAGATCTGGAACGAAGTCAACACCGTCTGGTTCACAGAATCTGTAGATCCAGCCGAATATGCGAAGCTGGTCATCGAATCGTCAAAAACCATTCGCAGCCAAGACCCCGATGCCAAAGTCATGCTTTCGGGCCTTTTCGCCACGCCTCAACCAGCTGCCGGCATGGAAGCCGTCGACTATCTGAACGCGCTTTACCAGGTCGAAGGGTTCAGGACGAGCTTCGACTTCGCCGCGATTCACCCCTACGAGAGGACTGTCACTTCGGCGATCAACGAAATCAAGCGCGTGCGCAAGATCCTTGACGACTGGGGAAACGATTCGAAGGGAATCTATGTGACCGAGATGGGTTGGGGGTCGGATTCGAGACCTTCTCTCGGCACAGGTTCCCTGGCCGCCCAGGCGCTGAAACTGACCGAGGCCTATACCCGACTTCAGGCGATTCGTGCGGATCTGAAGATCAAGGCTGTCTACTGGTTCACTTGGAAAGATCTGCCGGACGAGGTGGTCTCCTGCGGTTTTTGTTACAAAATAGGGCTCTTCGACGTTTTTCGTGTGCCCAAACCGGCGTGGACAGCCTTGGTCAAGGTCATCGAGCAGGACCCGGCAACACCGATTCCAACTCCTACCCCAACACCTATTCCGACTCCGACACCTACCCCTACTCCTACGCCGATTCCAACCCCTACTCCGACTCCTACCCCAACCCCCACACCCGAACCTACGATTATCTCTCCGGATATGGTCAAACCTTCGGCTCACCAAAAGCACTGCCGGGGGCTTACGCGCTTGGCCGGAGGGAAATGTCGATACAGGCGCGCTTGCAGAAACTCCGGAGCAGCTACGAGTAAGCGTTGTAGAACGCTCCTGGCCCGAATCGAGCGATGCTCCAGAAAAACCGGAAGGAACCGGTACCGCTGCTGGCGAAGATCCTCCTCGGATCGTTCCAAGCCAGTCACCTGGCGAGTCCGAGCAAGAGAAACAGAAAGGGCAGCCGACTGGCCGCCCTTTCTAACACCATAATCAAGCCGCACTAAGCACTACTCGGCCTTGGTGGCTCCGTCGATTTCCTGGTTGATCTCTTCCAGCTCACCGGCGAATGACTCTCCGAATGCGTCGGCACCGTTGGTGCCTCCGTTCGAATCGCCTCCGAGCTCGTCTTCCTCGAGCAGCACCGTCTCTTCCGCCGGGGCGAAAGGTTCGGCCGGCTCGATGGTGAGCGAGCGGTAACGCTTGAGCCCGGTTGCGGCCGGGATCAGCTTGCCGATGATGACGTTCTCCTTGAGTCCGACCAGGCGGTCGCGCTTGCCTTCGAGCGCGGCGTCGGTCAGAACCTTGGTGGTCTCCTGGAAGGAGGCCGCCGAGAGGAACGACTTGGTCGCCAGTGAGGCCTTGGTGATTCCGAGGATCCGCTCCTTGGACTTGGCAGCAGTTCCGCCGTCGGCCTTTGCCTGCTTGTTGATCTTCTTTAGCTCATGTCGATCTTCGAGCTGACCCGGGAGCAGGTCGGTCGATCCCTTGGTCTCGACCTCGTCCTTCCGCATCATCTGACGCACGATGATTTCGATGTGCTTGTCGTCGATCTCCACGCCCTGAGCCGTGTAGACGCGCTGGACTTCGGCCACGAGGTACTGCTCGATCGCGGTACGTCCGCGGATCGCGAGAACGTCGGCCGGGTAGAGCGAGCCTTCGTTGAGCTGGGCACCGACTTCGACCTTGTCACCGGTCTTGACCGTTAGGCGGGTACGGGGCGGGAACGTGTAAGCGCTCTCTTCTCCGTTGGCCTCGGTGATCGTGATCGTTGCGGACTTCTCCGACTGCTCGGCGAGCACCTTGCCGGCGACCTCGCTCATCTGAGCGAGACCCTTCGGCTTGCGGGCCTCGAACAGCTCGACCACTCGGGGCAGACCCTGGGTGATGTCCTGTCCGGCGACACCACCGGTGTGGAAGGTACGCATGGTGAGCTGGGTTCCCGGCTCGCCAATCGACTGTGCGGCAACGGTTCCGACCGAATCCCCGATCTCCACCAGCGAACCGGTGGCGGGTGAAACGCCGTAACAGGAGCGGCAGACTCCACGCTCGGCCTCACACTTGAAGGCCGAACGGACCGGAACGGTCGCGTCGCCGTCGTAGGCATCCGCGATCTCGGCCAGCTCGATCTTGGTGATCAGCTGATTGCGCTTGAGCAGCTCGCGTCCACGCTTGGTCGCGAACTTCTTCGCGGCCAGGCGGCCCAACAGGTTGGTGTTGGTTTCGCCAGCTGCGTCGATCACCGGCATCTCGATGAAGTCCTTCGTCTTGCAGTCTTCGTTCCGGACGATTACGTCCTGAGCGACGTCAACCAGACGACGGGTGAGGTAGCCGGAGTCAGCGGTACGTAGCGCGGTATCGGCAAGTCCCTTACGAGCGCCGTGGGTCGAGATGAAGTACTCGCCGACCGACAGGCCCTCGATGAAGTTGGACTTGATCGGACGTTCGATGATCTCGCCCTTCGGATTCGCCATCAGGCCTCGCATGCCGGCGAGCTGGCGGATCTGCTTGAACGAACCACGAGCGCCGGAGTTGGCCATCATGAAGATCGGGTTCAGCTGACGGAGGTTGTCCTCCATCGCCTGTCCGACTTCCTCGGTGGCCTGATTCCACTTGTCCGTGA
>JBPPMT010000070.1:0-6904 GCA_051306195.1 Solirubrobacterales bacterium | reverse complement strand
TATGACGACTGGAA
Organism: Solirubrobacterales bacterium; assembly: GCA_051306195.1. Lineage (GTDB taxonomy): Bacteria > Actinomycetota > Thermoleophilia > Solirubrobacterales > 70-9 > 67-14. The sequence continues at coordinate 6,890 of JBPPMT010000070.1, read as the reverse complement.
CGAGTGCTGCGACACTCTCCACGCTCACACCCAGATCCTCGGCAAACTCGCCGTGGCCTTGGCGCCTCCAGAGCCCCAGCTCCAGCACGCGGCTCAGCGCCTGACCGCTCGCGGTTGGGAGACCCAGGCCCTGCCCGCGCCTGATGGTTCCGGTTCGATCGTCGTCGCGCTTGACTTCCACACCCACGAAGCAGTGATCGAACACAGCGGCGGTCTGCACGAAAGGATCTCGCTGACCCCCGGAGTATCGACCGGCAAGCTGACCAGGGAGATCCTGAAGGCCGTGGGTGCCCTCGCAGGGGAGGTCGAGATCGCGATGAACCCGCAGGAAGTTGCGTGGGACGTGCCCCTCGACGAAGACGAAGTGCACATCCACTACGACCCGGCGCAGGCCTCCGACTGGTTCATCGCCGCAACCGAAGCGTCTCTCGCGCTGGCCGAATTCCGGGCACCGTTCCGCGGCCGCTCGACCCCGGTCAACGCCTGGTGGGGTTCATTCGACCTGGCGGTCAACCTGTTCTCGGGACAGCCCGCGGCACCGCCTTCGGACGAATTCATCATGCGAAACGCGATGGACGTCCAGGAGGTCGCGATCGGCTGGTGGCCGGGCGATGCCCGATACGGAAAGGCAGCCTTCTACGCCTACGCCCACCCGGCCCGGGAGGGCTTCCCCGGTGTGACTCCCCCGGGTGGCGGGCGCTGGTCTGACGAGCTGGGCGAATACGTGCTCGACTGGGATGACATCATCGCGAGCAACGACCCACGCGGCACTGTCCTCGAGTTCGCCCGCACAATCTTCCAGCACGCCTGCGACGTCTGCGAGTGGGATCCGAAGCTCGCTTCGAGCGCCGAGGGCGATCCGCCGCCGATCGTCTGAGGCTTTCTGCACTGGCGACTGCGGCCCGAGAGCCGCCGTCGCCAAACTCGCTGATCCATGCGTCCTAGTCGTCGCTGCCGTGGTCGTCGTCATCGTCGCCGTGATGATTTCCGTGGTCATCGTCGTCATCGTCGCCGTGATGGCTCCCGTGGTCATCGCCCGGACCGTCATCGGTGCCGTGGTCATCACCGGGGGGATCGTCGGACCCATGCCCACCGCTGCCGTGGTCGTCACCGGACGGGTCGTCCGAACTGTTGACGCCCTTGGACGCGCCACCACGGTCATCGCCGCCGCCTGAAGTGCCGTTCTCCGGCTCGATCTTACGGGCAAGGTTGCTGCCCTTCACGGCCTTGACTTCGATCCGCAGGCCCTTGGCCAATCCACCGAAGCCGGCGATACGCTCGAACCGGGTCGATCCGTTCACCCGAAAGCGCTTGCTGGAGCCGCTGTTCAGGCGCATCCGGAAGGCGTTGTTCTCCTGGGAGATCCGGGTCACCTTGCCGTGATAGCTACGGAGTGCCGAATCCGACTTGGCGGTTCCCGTCGCCGGCACAATGGCGACTGCCAGGAGGGCGAGTGTCGCCACGAGAGCTGTTGAGATTCCTCGTTTGATGGTGATCATTTGATTTTCAGTGTTCCTTCCGTACCCTCTTCCCGGTGGTCACCCACGGGGGGTTGCTCTGTTGGTAAGCAAATTCCATGTAGCCATCTTCAAGCACAGGATTCCCGTTGTCATTGGGTAATTGGTCCTAGGACCCCTCCGGGACCTGCTGCGATCGGCATCATGGGTGCATGAGAGGTCGTTCAGCCGTCTGGCAGTTCGCAATCTCCGGCCTGCTCGGAGTGCTGGTCATCGGCCTGATCGCTTCACTCGCCTTCCGCGAAATAGCCCGGCAGCAGGCGCTCGACGAAGCCAAGGATCTCGCCCGGCTGACGGCATCGGCAATCGTCGAGCCTGGACTCAACCCGGGAATCGAGAAGGGTGAACCGGCCGCCATCGCCGAGTTCGACCGGATTGTCAGGCGCAGCGTCCTCGCCGACTCGGACATCGTGCGGGTCAAGATCTGGAAGGCCGACGGCACGGTCATCTATTCCGACGAACCCCGGGCGATCGGCATGGACACCTCGGTCAACGAAGAAGAGCTCGAAGCCCTCCGAAGCAACGAAGTCCGGGCAGAGGTCAGCGATCTCGATTCCCCCGAAAACCGGTACGAGCGCGGACACGGGGAGCTGCTCGAGGTCTACCTGCCGGTGAGCCTTCCTGACGGTGAACGCCTCATGTTCGAGTCGTACCAGCCGACCTCAGTGATCAGCGAGACCACCCGTGATCTCACCCTCGCCTTCATCCCCGCCCTGATCGGCGGCCTGATCCTGCTTCAGTTGGTCAACCTGCCGCTGGCCCGCCGGCTGGTCAACCAGGTCAGAAGCGCCCGGGCCGAGCGCGAGCAGTACCTTCAGGCCGCGATGGACGCCTCTGAACGGGAGCGGCGCCGGATCGCCGCCGACCTGCACGACGGAGTCGTGCAGGACATGAACGGCCTTTCGCTGTCGGTCGCCGCGGAAGCGCGGGCGGCAGAGGCCCGGGGAGATGAGGAAGGTGCATCGCGCCTGCGGGGGATCTCGGCCTCGGGCCGTCAGATCACGCGCGGCCTGCGGAACGCCCTGGTCAACATTTACCCGCCGACGCTCCACCGACAGGGGCTGGCGGCCGCGCTTTCGGACCTCGCTGAGGAACTCGGACGGCGTGGAATCGAGGTCGAACTCGATCTCGACGATTCACTTGAACTCGCCCCGGATGTCGAATCGCTCCTTTTCCGGATCGCCCAGGAGAGCACCCGCAATGTGGTCAGTCACGCCGCCGCGAGTTCCGTCCGGATCGAAGTCTCCCGAGCCGATGGACGGGTGGCGATCAACGTGCGCGACAACGGCGAGGGGTTCAACGTGTCCGAACAGACGCCTGTCCCGGCCGGTCACCTGGGCCTGAAGGCAATGGAGTCTTTGACCGCCGATGCCGGTGGCACTTTCGTACTCGACTCCACCCCGGGAGAGGGAACCGAGATCAGGGTGGAGGTCCCGGCCACATGACCAGCGTCTGCATCGTCGACGACCATCCGACTTTCCGGGCGGGGCTGCGTGCCCTGCTCGAAGCCTCCGGGATCGAAGTGATCGGCGAGGCCAGCGATGGCAACGAGGCAGTCAACTGTGCCCGCGAACACTCGCCCGACGTGATGCTGATGGACCTGTCGATGGTCGAGGTGGGCGGGGTCGAGGCGGCTCGACGAATGGCCGATGAACTGCCCGATGTGCCGGTCGTGATCCTCACCTCTTTCTCGGACCGGACCCGGATCATGGATGCGCTCGACGCCGGCGCTGTCGGCTACCTCCTCAAGGACGCCGATCCGGAGGAACTGGTCCGCGGGGTGAACGCCGCGGCCGCCGGACAGGCACCGCTCGATCCTCGGGCGGCGCGCGAAGTCCTGGCCACCAGGCGCGGCCCGGCCGGTGCCGAGGCCCTTTCGTCCCGGGAAATCGAGGTGCTTCGCCTGGTCGCTGCCGGACACCCGAACAAGATCATTGCCCTGCGGCTCGAAATCAGTGAGAAGACCGTCAAGAACCACCTCTCCGCGGTCTTCCAGAAACTGAACGTAACGGACCGCACCCAGGCCGCCCTCTGGGCCCAGCGCCACGAGTCAGAGCTGGGCGGCGGCTAGGGCTTTTCCGGCAGCTGGTGCTAGCCTCGTTTCATGAACCACGGAGAGAAATTCAGCCTTGAAGATGCCCGGCAGCTGGGCGAAAGCGTCGGGATCGACTGGTCGACGGCACCTTTCGACGTCGAACAGTTCCGCATGGGAATGGATGTGGAACTTGAGCACGGGTCGCACGATCCGGCCACGGATGTAACCGGCGACGACCCGACCATGACGGCCAAGATCGCTCTGGCCCACCTCAACGAGTTCGCCGACTACTACACGCGTCTCGAGAAGATGGAAGCTGAAGCTGAGCTGGAAAGCTGAGCCACCAGCTCCTCCGGCTTGAACTGCCGGCCCGATTCGCAGAGTCCCACCGAGGCGGCCATCTCGCCGACCAGTTCCGGGGCAGTCGCGCCGGTCTTCATTCTTTCTTCCAGGGTCACGTCACCGTGGCGCTTGGCCAGCCGGTCGCCGTCTTCCCCCAGCATCAGGGGGACATGTGCGTAGGTAGCCGGCGGGCGGAGGCCGAGCCGGTCGAACAGCCAGAGCTGCCGTGGCGTCGAATCGAGCAGGTCCGCTCCCCTCACCACTTCATCGATCGACTGGTCGGCGTCGTCGACAGTGACCGCCAGGTTGTAGGCGTGGTCGCCGTCGTTTCGCCTGACCACGAAGTCGTCGACGATTCCGGTCGTTTCTCCGAGGACGAGGTCGTGGAAGGTGATCGACTCTCCTCCCGCGCGGACGCGCAGCGCCGGCGGCCGTCCCAACGAGCGCCTTTCGACAAGCTCGGCTTCCGTCAGGTGGGCGCAGGTGCCCGGATAGGCACCCTCCGGACGCTCGCCGTGCGGGGCCGAAGATGCTTCGCGGATCTCGGCCCTGGTGCAGAAGCACTCGTAGATCAGACCGGCGGCTTCGAGGCGACTGACGGTATCGGCGTATAGCTCGTCCCGATCGCTCTGCCGGACCGGCTCCCCGTCCCAGTCGATGCCGAGGGTCTCGAGTTCCCTGAGTTGCGTATCGATCCAATGTTCCCTCGACCTGCCGCGATCGAGGTCTTCAATCCGGACGAGGAACTCCGCACCGCGGGCACGGGCCGACAGCCACGCGAGGAGTGCCGTGCGCAGGTTGCCCAGGTGGAGCTCTCCGGTGGGGCTCGGCGCGTAGCGCCCGGGGCCGGTGGGAACGGGTGGTGGCGTGCTCACGCGATCGCCTTCCCCAGCTCCGCGGCGAGGTCCCCGTTCGACTCGACGACGACCCGGTCCAGGCCCAGCCATCCGGCCATCAACCCGAGCTCTGCGGCGAGTTCGGCGGCGGTCTCCCCTGGCGCTCCGTCCTCCGCAAATGCGCCCTTGACCAGCAGCAACGAGTTGTCACGGTCGGACTTCAGATCGACTCGGCCGACGATCTTCTCACCGAGCAGGAATGGCAGAACGTAGTAGCCGAACTTGCGCTTCGCCCTCGGCGTGTAGATCTCGATCCGGAAGTGGACGTCGAAGAGTTCCTCCAGCCGCGCCCGCTCGAAGACCAGCGGATCGAATGGCGCGAGCAACGCTCGCGCCATGATTTTCCGCGGCCGCCTGGCCTCGTGATGCAGGTAGCCCACCCCCGAGAAGCCCTCGACGTCAACCGGCAAGAGCACGCCCGACTCGACCAGGACCTCGATCGCGACGGCCGCGTCCTTCGCCCCGAGGCGAAAGTAGTCACGCAGGCATCTGGCGGTTCCGACTCCGTGGGCGCGGGCCGAGATCTCGATCAGCTCGACCATCGCCGCGTCTTCGGTCGGCGAATCGGCCGACTGGACCGCCTGCGGCAGCACCCGTTCCGGCAGGTCGTAGCGGCGGGCAAACTGATTCGTGCGCGAAGCCGCGGTGATCCGTCCTGACCAGAAGAGGTATTCGGTCGCACTCTTGACCGGTGGCCAGTTCCACCCCCAGTTCTTTTTGCTCGGAACGTGGTCGGGATCGACCCGTTCGTTCAACTCCGCCGCCGTGATCGGCCCGGACCTCTCGACCTCGTCGAACACCGCCTGGAGGAGCTCCGGGTCCTCGGCCGCGGCACGAACGTTCCGCCACGCCTCCCGGTCGGCACGCTCCATCCGCCAGCGAAGGAGGCGATGGGTCTCGGGCGGGACCAGTGAAGCCTCGTGGGCCCAGTACTCGACCAGCCGGCGGGGTCTTGCCTCCGAGGCCCGCTTCAGGAGATCGACGTCGTATGGGCCGAGCCGGGAGAACAGCGGCATCAGATGGGCCCGTGCCACGACGTTGACCGAGTCGATCTGGATCAGGCCGATCCGGTCGACCGTCGCCTGCACCTGGCGCATGGTCACCGGCGCCGTGGGGCGTGGTTTGGCGAAGCCCTGGGCAGCCAGCGCGACGCGGCGGGCCTGCGCCTGACTCAGCCTCTTCGGTGGGTTCGGGGGCACCGGCACATCATGACTGGCAATCGTCCGACATTCATGGAAGGATGGTGGCGTGAAGGGGAGCGAGGTAACTGACGCGCAGGCCAAGCGCAACGTCGTGGTCACCGCTGCCATTGCAGGTCTGGCCGGACTTCTCTTCGGTTACGACACCGGAATCATCGCCGGCGCACTGCTGACGATCACTCCCGACTTCCAGCTTTCGAGCTTCCAGGCCGGAATGGTCGTGGGTGCTGTTCCGATCGGTGCGGTCGGTGGCGCCTGGTTCGCCAGCCGCGGTGGCGACAAGTACGGCCGCCGCAGCCTGATCCTCGCCTCTGCCGTGATCTTCATCGTCGGTGCGATCGTTTCCGCCCTCGCCCAGGAGTCGGCCCTCCTGATCGCCTCCCGTGTCGTGATCGGCTTCGGCATCGGTGTCGCTTCCGCGATTGCCCCGGTCTACATCTCCGAGGTCGCCCCTTCGGACATGCGCGGCCGGCTGGTCACTTTCTTCCAGCTGGCCGTGACCGTCGGCATCCTCGTCGCCTACCTGGTCGGCCTCGCCTTCTCTGACGTGAACGACGGTTGGCGCTGGATGCTCGGCCTCGGTGCCGTACCCGCCGCCTTCCTGTTCTTCGGCGTACTCCGCCTCCCTCAGAGCCCACGCTGGCTGATCATGCAGGACCGCCACGACGATGCGGCAGTGGCCCTCCGGAAGGTCCGCCCCGGCGGCGAGGCCGCGATCGAATCCGAACTGGAAGAGATCAAGACTTCGATGTCCCACGGCGTCGAGACCGGCGGCTGGAGGGACCTGCTGCGCCCCGCGGTAAAGGCGGCGCTGGTGGTCGGTATCGGACTGGCGATCCTCCAGCAGATCACCGGAATCAACACCGGCATCTACTCCGCGCCGACGATCATCCAGGACACC
>JBPPMT010000040.1:0-15021 GCA_051306195.1 Solirubrobacterales bacterium | reverse complement strand
CGGTGGTCGAGGCGGCATTTGCGGCGATGCGGAAGACGGTGCCACCGGCCATCACGTAAGTGCAGCCGCGACCGTCCTCACCGAAAGAGAGCAACGAAAACTGATCGACGCTGAGCCCCGGATCGACGGGGTCCCCGCCCGGAACCGAGAGGTTCAGCGTCCGTAGATCCGCCCGGTTGTTGTCGCCGTAAAGGTAGCGCCCGGTGAGACCGTTGAGGTCGGGGTCCCGGACCACGTAACCGCCGATAATCACGTTGCCCGTGAGCGGTGCGGGATTCGCGTTGTTGTTGTCGTGTTCGTAGGTGAAGAACGGCTCGAAGAACGCTGGGTTCGGCTCGTCGCAGAATCCTTCGCAGTTCGGCCACCCGAGATTCTTCCCGGCGGCGATGTCGGTGGGGAGGACGTCGACTTCCTCAGTCTGCCCGGCTCCGACATCTCCGATTGTCAGCCCGGCGGAACTGAACGAGGCCCGATAGGGATTTCGAAGGCCGCTGATGAAGACCTCCTCCCGGGCTCCGGGGAACGGATCGAAGGGACCCCCGAACGGGTTTCCGGAAGGATTGGTGTACTCCCCGGGGGCGTCACCGGACGGATCGATTCGGAGGACTTTTCCGAATAGATTCGCCAGATCCTGTGCGTTTGCCGAGCTTGCATTGTCACCGATCGTGAAGTAAAGGAGGTCATCCGGTCCGAACCCCATCCAGCCGCCGTTGTGGTTCGTGGCCGAGTGGGCCGTCTTCAGGACAAGTCGACCGGAATCCGGATCGGCGATGTCGGGGTCGCTGCCTGACCTCGAGAACTCGACGATGCGAATGTCACCTTTTGCGCCAGCCGGATCGATCGCATCGTCGCCGTCAGCTACCCAGAAGACGTAGAAGTGTCCGGTTGTGGCGTAGTCCCGGGGGAATGCCATCGAGAGCAATCCGCGTTCTCCGTCGAGGTCGACGTTGTCGAGCGAAAGGAAAGGCGTGGGCTTCAATGCGCCGTCTTCGAATATCCGGATGTCAGCGGTGCTGGTGCCCGGGTCACCACGCTCGACGACGAATACGCGCGGATCGTCCGGTGGCGCCGTGGCGAAGATGGGCGGTGAATTCCAGGCACCTTCCCCGGCGAGGGGTTTCAGGGTCGCGGCTGAAGCAACTCCGGTAGTCAACGTGATCAGAGCCAGAACGGTGATGGTCAGCAGTCGCTTCATGTACTGACAACTATGACGGGTCCGGTTTGTCTCGCTTGCGGCGGGGTTCCACGAGTGCCAGCCGCCTGAAACCCGGGGTTCCGGGTACAACTAACCCATGGACCTTGCCGTCACGGGACCCGCGATCCTCGCGGCAGCCACATTGATGACCGTCTTCTGGCTGATCAGCCTCGCCATTCGTGACGCCGGGATCGCGGACATCGCCTGGGGCCTCGCCTTCATTGTCATCGCCTGGGCTTCGTACTTTGCCGGCGACGGTCCGGACGCAATGCTGCTCGGAGCGATCCTCACCACGGCCTGGGGCCTTCGGCTGGCGATCCACATCGGGCGCCGGAATCTCGGGCACGACGAAGATCGTCGATATACGAAAATGCGTGAAAGGCGGGGCCGATCCTTCTGGATCTGGTCGCTGTTCGGCGTCTTCCTCCTCCAGGGATTTCTGGCCTTCGTCGTTTCCACGCCACTTCAGTCACTCGGTGCCGAGCCGCCGGGTTCGATCGGCTGGTTCAGCTGGATCGGCGTGGCGGCGTTTGCGGTCGGTCTGGCGTTCGAAGGAATCGGTGACGCCCAGCTGACCGCGTTCAAGAGGGACCCCTCCAGCAAGGGCCAGGTGATGGACCGTGGACTCTGGAGGTATACCCGCCACCCGAACTACTTCGGTGATGTCACCGTGTGGTGGGGGCTCTGGTTGGTCGCAGTCGGATCCGGTGCCGCCTGGTGGACAGCGATCGGACCGATCGTGATGACGTTCTTCATCCTGCGGGTGTCCGGGGTGACGATGCTCGAATCCGACTTGTCATCCCGCCGGCCCGGTTACGAGGAGTACGTGCGCCGCACCAGCGCGTTCATTCCGCTCCCCCCACGGGATTGAGTCGGCCGGGAGGTTAGGGTCTGGGCATGGATATCGCTGCCACCATCACCGGATACAACATCTCGCTCTGGATCCACATCACTGCGGTGGTCGTGGGGCTAGGCGCAACCTTCGCCGAGTCGATCCTTCTGCCGGTCATCCTGGGGGTCGACAAGCGTCACCTGCCCGTCGTCTACCGGGTCCAGACCGTGCTCAACCGGTATTTTGCGAACCCGGCGCTTCTCGTGATCCTGATCACCGGCTTCTACCAGGTGGCTGAAGGCAACTGGGACCTCGGATCCTTCTGGATCAGCAGCACGATCGTGATCGTCATCCTCCTCGGTGGTATCAACGGCATGTACTTCATGCCGACCGATCGCAAGCTGGAGAAGATGGTCACCGAAGAGATTGCCGCCGCCGGTGATGGCGACTTCGAACTCTCCGACGAATACCTGACGATGTCGCGCACCGAAGGTTTCATGGGGGTCGTCACCGGACTCCTGATTGTCGCTTCCATCTTCCTGATGGTGATCAAGCCCGGGGCCTGACCGGGTAACGGTGAGGCTTCGCCCGGTGCAGGGATCGGGCGGAACGGAGGACGCTGAATCGGGCCCAAGGGTTAGCAGCGCTGCTTGATCCAGTTGGACGGGGGCAGCGATGCGACCTTCATCCGGGTCCTCAGCTGCCGCTCCTGCTCGGCCCTTGCACGGTGCTCTGCGTGATCGGCCGGTGACACGTGGACCGTGGGGCGCTCGGGCCTCGCTGGCACCTGACTTCGCCCTCCTGGCCTGGCAGGCGGTCGAGCTCGCACCCGATGGGTCCGGTCGAACCGTCCTGGCGGCACCCCGTGATAGGACCGCGAACCCGGACTGGAGGGGCACGGTTACTGCGATCGCCAAAAATGTTCGGGTCTGTACACAGAAACTTCTTCAGGAGTAGCCTGTTCTACATTGGGCAGGTGCCAATAACGCTTTGACGGAGAGGATTTGCTTGTGAGGACATGGGAGGAGACATTCGGACATTCGGGCCCGGCCCGCCTCGTCGTTGCACTCGCCGGCGCTCTGCTGTTTGCCCTCCTCGCTGTGCTCGCGACCGCGATGCCGGTCGAAGCCAAGGTTCGCGGTGCCATGAAGGCGCGTCCAAACATAGTTCTGATCCAGTCCGATGACGCAATTCGCAGCGATCTACGCTTCATGCCCAACCTGCGGCGCCTCGTTCAGGAGAATGGCACCCGGTATTCGAACGTTGTCGCGCCGTATCCGCTCTGCGGTCCTGCCCGAGCCGCGCTGCTTACCGGTCAGCTCTCCCACAACAATCAGGTGCTCAGCAACTTCCGGTCGAACGAAGGCGGTCACTACACCTTCAAGAACCTGCCGGGCAAGCTGAACCACAAGAACTCGCTCGGACCCTGGCTGCACCGCTCGGGCTACCGGACCGGGATGGTCGGCAAGTATCTCAACGAGTACGGCGCGCTCGGCCGCACCGAAGTGCCGCCGGGCTGGGATCGCTGGGCGGCCCTGCTCGACAATTCGACTTACGACTACTTCAACTACGGAATGAACGTAGATGGCAAGGTCAAGCTCTACGGCGACCCTGAATACGCCGAGGCACAGATGAGCCTCGCGACCGACAACGCCAACGATCCGCCGGAGAACTTCGGCGAACTCCTCCAGTCATTCTGCAAGGCCTTCGATCCCTGCGACTACTTCGGAACTCAGGACGAAAGCGCCTACACGATGGACGTCGGCGGAGGGTACGCCGCGCGCTTCGTCCGAAACTACGCGCCGGGCAAGCGTCCCTTCTTCCTCTACTACACGCCCCCCGGGCCCCACGCCGAGGACACCAACCACGCCCAGGGATTCCGTCCTGGCGCCCCCGAGCCCGACCCCAGGCCGCCGGCCAGATACCGCGACACCTACGACGACGCCGCCCTTCCCAAGCCCGCCTCATTCAACGAAGCCGATGTCTCGGACAAGGCGAGCAATCTCAGTGGCTTGCCGCTGCTGACCGATGACCAGGTCAGCGAGATCACCGACAACTACCGGGGCCGCCTCGGAGCCGTTCGTTCGGTCGACGACCAGATCGGCAAGATCGGCAAAGAACTCCGCCGTTCCGGTGAGCTGGAAAACACCTTCATCATCTTCACCTCGGACAACGGCTACATGCAGGGCGAACACCGCCTGCGCAGTTCGAAGTTCCTGCCGTACGAGAACTCGATCCGCATTCCGCTGGTGATGAGCGGTCCCGGCGTGCGAGCCGGCAAGACCCTGAACGGGCCCACGATGGACATCGACCTGACAAAGACGATCCTCGACGCGGCTGATGTAAAGCCCGGCCGTGTGATGGACGGAATCTCGCTGCTGCCTTCGGCAAAGGGCAGGAAGGGCCTGCCGAACCGGAACATCCCACTCCAGGCGATGCGACCCCTGCTCCGGTTCTCGACACCGATCACCGCCTTCGACCTGCCGTATTACGGCGTCCGGACCAGCCAGTTCAAGTACATCCACTGGTCTTTCGAAGGTTCCAACATCGAGCTATACGACTTGAAGAAGGATCCCGACGAGTTGGTCAATCTCGCTTCCGATCCGCATTACGCGACCACCCTCGCGAAGCTCGAAAAGGCCGCCCTGAGACTCACCGAATGCCGCGGTTCGAACTGCCGCTGAATCAAGAAGCATCGCCCCTTGGGCAAACACCCAGTCGAATACGAGAGGAATCCTGATGTCTGAACCGTCGATCGATCCTGATGCAGACCAGATCGCAAAGCTGACTTCGTCGACCGATGAGGGGCCGATAGTCATGGTCAACCTCCTGCGCTACAAGGACGAAGCCGACGGGGTTGACGCCGGTGTAAGCGGCCGGGAAGCCTACGGGCGCTATGGCATCGCGGTAGCACCCTTCCTCGACGGTGTCGGAGGGAAGATCCTGGTTGCAGTGGACACCGAGGACAGCATCATCGGTCCGGCAGCAGCCGAGTGGGATACGACCATCCTGGTCCAGTACCCCTCCCGGCAGGCTTTCCTGAACATGGTGACCGATCCCGGTTACCTGGAGATCACGGTGCACCGGACAAACGCACTCGCTGACAGCCGCTTGATCCTCTCGAACCTCGTTTACGCCGCCGGGAACTGAACCGCTCATGAACCCGGGCGCCGGCTCGGCCGGCTACTGGCCCCGGCCCTGGACCTGCGAAGACGGCGGCCCGCGCCGCCTCTGCAATCCGGCGGGGCAGGCCGGTCTGGCGATCCGTCCGGGCGAGCACCTCGTTGTCGAGTCGTTCCGTGATGCCTTTGCGTCGGACATGCTCATCCGCAGGGAACCGGGGGAGCTTTATTCACTCCGGCACGACATTCCCATTGGTGATCCACTCGCCGGTCAGGTCGAGGGGTGGGTAGAGAAGCTCGATCCAAACACTCTCGAGGTGGTCAAATCGACTCCCCGATTCCCTTCGGGGCGGTACTGGCCCGGCGGGATTGCCGTCCACGCCAACGGCGACATCTACATGGTGTTCGGCCGGTGGGCGCATCGCCTGACCCCGGACCTGGAAGTGATGGTCTCCAGAGAACTTCCGGTCGACCGCCCGTACAACTCCTTCGTGATCCTGGACGGCGGGGAGATCGTGACCAAGGACTGCGATGCCCCCGAAGGCCGCGCGCTCTCGACCATCTCGATCCTCGATCCGGTGACGCTCGAATCGCTGGCGCCCGAGCTGGAACTTCCGGAATCGAGCATCGCCCGCCTCGCCTCCGATGGCGAGAACGTGGTCATCGTCGGAACCGAGACGGTCTTCAGGGTGAGCCTGGATCGCGAGGCCGGACAGATCGACACCGACGACACCTGGAAGCCGAGTTTCGGGCCGGCCCCCGGACGCAGCTACGGCTGGGACCCGGTAATCAGCGATGAACATGTCTTCTGGATGGATCAGGGTCGCAACTCCACCGACTGGACGATGCGCGACACGGGTGACTCGCCTGACCCGGTCAGACTCTGGTGGGCCAGGCGAGATGATGCTTCATCGGTCCGATCGGTGGAGATCAGCGGCCTGCCGTTTGGGACCGAGTCGAACCCGCCGGCCTGGGACCCGGTCAACGGAGTTGTCATCGCCTATGACGCGGGCAATGCTGTGCTGCGGGCCTGGAAGCTGGTCGGCGATGAACTCGAACCGCTCTGGCGGCGCGATGACTTTGCCCACGCCGGCCACCTCATCGTCTATCCCGATACTCGCGAGCTGGTGGTTCAGGACTTTCGTGACCTGGCACTGCTTCGCCGGCCGAAGCTGAGGCGGGCGATCCGGCCGGTCCTCAGGCACCTCGGCCGGTTCGCCACGGTGCGCCGCTTCTCGAAGCCGATCGGATACGACCAGCTGGTCGTGGTCGACCTCGATACCGGCATCGACAAGGCCCGGGTCGACATCCCTTCACCGAGTCAGGCGTTCCTCTTCCCGGCTCCCGGCTGGGACAGGGACATCTACTACCAAAGCATGACGTCAATAGCGAAGGTGAGAGTGAAGCAGGCCTAGGTATTCCCGGGCTTTCGCTGCAGCAAACGCCGGCTTTCCCAGTTCAGGAATACCGGTGCCTTATTCCGGGTCGATGAACTCCGGGCGCTCTTTTGTCACCCCGGCCATCACGGCGGCCATCTGGTTCGGTGAACCGAGGAGCGCCATCTGAAGTTCTGATTCGAGTTCGAGGCCGGCCGGTACCGGACCCTGCCAGGCCGAGGAGTAGAGGCGCTTGGCCGAGCGGACCGCATGGGGCGAGCGCCCGGCGATCTCCTTCGCAAGTGCCAGGGCCGCTGCCAGCGGGTCCGCTTCCACTCTTGTAGCCAGTCCGAGGGTCGATGCTTCTTCTCCGCTGACCACGCGACCCGTGAAGGTCAATTCCTTGGCCACGTCGAGCGGCATCAGGTGGGGAAGGGTCGAGGTGATTCCCATGTCGGGGACGAGTCCCCAGTGGACTTCGCGGATGCTCAGCTTGGCGTCGGCCGTAGTCAGCCGGATGTCGGCGCCAAGCGCAATCTGGAGGCCACCACCGAGGCAGTTCCCGTGGATCGCGGCAATCACCGGAATCGGCACCTCGATCCAGGCGGTTGCCACCCGCTGGAACAGGTTTGCTCCGAAGTCGTCCCGAATGATTGCGTTTTCGGCGAAACCCTCCGCCTGCCCGCCGGCCAGCCAGCCGACGTCGATTCCGGAACAGAAACTCGGTCCTTCTCCATGAATCACGACTGCCCGTGCGCCGGACTCGTTTGCGAGGCGTTCGCCGGCTGCGGCGATCGCTTCGAACATGTCCCCGTCCAGCGCGTTGTGTTTGTCACTTCTCACCAGGGTGACAACGGCGACGTGGTCTTCGACAGCTATTTGAAGGCGCTCTTCATTCATTCGCGGCAGCCTACCGCTCCGTACCCCGACCGCCGGGGTCAGAGCACTTCGAGGGCGCGCTCGATCGGGCGTGCCAGAACCGCTTTGTCTCCGTTGACCACGAAGGGTCGCTGAAGCAGTGCCGGTTGATCGACCATCGCGAGGATGATCTTGTTGTCCGGGCAACCCTTCAGGTCCTTCGCTCCGGGCTCACGCATCCTGAGGGCTTCTTCCGGGCTGATACCGGCCTTGCCCAGCAGTCCGCGAAGTTCCGGTTCGGTCAGGCCTTCGACCTGGTACTCGACTGGCTCGAAATCGACGCCACGTTCGACTAGCAGGTCCCTGAGGTTTCGACAGGTGGTGCAGGACGGTTTTTCGTAGACGGTGATTGCCATTGGTCGACTTGAATAGCGTTCATAGGTAGCTCCTGTGGACCCGCCCACCGTAACAACTGAAGCGACCAGCAAGACCGGGCCCGCCAGGTCGCGCCGGGAGCTGCTCTTCCAGCCGAGGTCGACCAGCCCGAGAGCATCCCCTTCTAGTCGGCGCTGACTTCGCGCAGCTGATGCTGGTCGACGTCGAAGACGAATCCTCGCACCAGATCGGTGTGGAGCAGGAAGTTCGAGCGCCGGACCCGGAGGATCGACTGGCGCACGTCGGCGTCGAGGTCAACGAAGGATTCGATTGCGAAGGCGGGGGCGACTCCGGTCTCGTCCTGGAGTTCTGCCCGGAACCCGTCATCGGTGATCTTCAGCATCCCGCAGTCCGTGTGATGGATCAGCATGATCTCCCTGGTGCCAAGCCGACGTTGAGAGACGGCCAGCGAACGGATCACATCGTCGGTGATCACTCCGCCGGCGTTCCTCAGGATGTGGGCCTCGCCGTGTTCGAGGCCAAGCGCCTGGAAGACGTCGAGCCGGGAATCCATGCAGGTGACGATCGCCAGACGGCGGCTCGGCTCCACGTCGAGGTGCTGTTCCGGCAGGGAGTCAGCGAATTCCTGATTGTTCGCGAGAAGTTCATCGATCACGTCCACGCCCCGCACCTTATTTGTTTGGCCCGGACCCTTGTGCGCACCACCGGAACCCGGCCTGCATTGGAATAAACGGGGTTCAGCTGTTACCTTGGTTGGCCCCTCGTAGCCCCCGGCAAGCGCCTCGGGCTCCAGATTTGCCCCCTTCTTCCCGTTAGGCCTCCCTTGAACACTGCACTTTCCGCTGCCACGAAAAAATCCCCTGCCCCTGAGCAGGCTTCCAGCCGGGAGGCCGGATTCGGCGATCTCGGCCTGTCCGCTCCGCTCCTGAAGACCATCACCGGTCTTGGATACGGCGAGCCGACCCCGATCCAGCGGGAAGCGATTCCGCCGTTGGTGGAGGGACGTGACCTGCTCGGACAGGCGGCCACCGGCACCGGAAAGACCGCCGCTTTTGCTCTTCCGGTGCTGGAACGCATCGCTCGTGATGGCGGCGGCGACCAGCCCACCGCCCTCATCCTGGTCCCGACCAGGGAGCTTGCGATCCAGGTCCACAAGTCGACCCAGGGTTACGCCCTCGGAGTCGGCGCCCGGATTCTGGCCGTGTTCGGCGGCCAGCCGATCAACAAGCAGCTCGGCCCGCTGAAGCGTGGGGTGGACGTCGTCGTCGCAACGCCCGGCCGCGCTCTCGACCATATTCGCCGGAAGTCACTGAAGGTCAGTCGGCTCAAGGTGCTGGTCCTCGACGAAGCCGACGAGATGCTCGACATGGGCTTCGCTGACGAACTCGAAGAGATCATGGCGGCGATCCCTGAGGAGCGCCAGACAATGCTCTTCTCCGCGACCATCCCGCCTCGCATCGCGACCATGGCCAAGCGTCACCTGAACGATCCTGTACGAATCAGCATCAAGCGCGATGAGGTCGAGGAAGGCGAGGCTCCGATGGTGCGGGAGACCGCCCACCTCGTCAATCGCCAGAACCGCCCTGCCGCCCTCGGCCGGGTTCTCGAACTTGAACAGCCGAAGTCAGCGATCGTCTTCTGCAAGACCCGCCACGAGGTCGACAGCCTCACCGAGACCCTCGGCCAGCGCGGGCACCGGGCCGACTCTCTTCATGGCGGCATGACTCAGGAACAGCGCGACCGGGCGATGGGCCGCCTGCGGGCCGGCTCGACCACGATCCTCGTCGCCACCGACGTCGCTGCCCGAGGCCTCGACGTCGATCACCTGACCCACGTCTTCAACTACGGGCTGCCGACCTCACCCGAGCAGTATGTCCACCGCATCGGCCGGGTCGGACGGGCCGGTCGTGAAGGCATCGCGATCACAATCGCCGAACCCCGCGAGCAGCGGAACATCAAGGCGATCCAGCGCTTGACCAAGCGCCAGATCGAGGTCAGGGACCTGCCAACGGTGGCCGAGCTCAAGGCCAAGCGCCTGGAGATCACCCGGACCGCCCTGCGTGACTCGGTAGTTGCCGCGAACGAAACGCCCGCCGCGGCCAAGGCGATGGCACCTTTCCGTGATCTGGTCCAGTCCCTGGTCGACGCCGGGGAGTTCGACCCCGCAGAGATCGCCGCCGCCGCCGCGAAGCTGGCCCACGAGAACTCAGGCCTGGCGATCGACGAGCGGGAGATCCCGCCGGTCGGGTCCAAGGGCAACGGCCGGAGCAACAACGCTCACGGCAATGGCAACGGTTCCCGCCAGAACGGTGGATCGGTGCCTCGCGGTTACAAAGGCAAGAACCCGAGGGGCAGCAAGCCCGTCGGTGACCACACCCGCCTGTTCTTCAGTGTCGGCAAGAGCGCCAGCGTCGCGCCGAAGGATCTTGTCGGCGCGATCGCCAACGAAGGCGGCATCAGCGGCCAGCAGATCGGGACGATCGAGATCAAGGAGAACTTCTCCCTGGTCGAAGTCCCGACCGGAGCGGCTGATCAGGTGATCAAGGCGATGCGATCAAGCCGGATCAAGGGCCGAAAGGCCACGATCCGCAAGGAACGTTTCTAGCGTTACTTGATCGCTTCGAGGTCGACCACGAAGGTCAGCGTCGAGTTGCCGGGGATGGTCGGAGGGCTGCCCTGCGTACCGTAGGCGAGGTCCGGCGGGATCACCAGAACGCGGCGTCCACCGACCTTCATGCCGGGGATGCCTTGGTCCCAGCCGGGAATGACGCCTCCCTCTCCCAGCTTGAACTCGAAGGGCTCGCTGTCACGGCTCCATGAAGAATCGAATTCCTTACCGGTGTCGGTGAGGACTCCGACGTACTGGACAGATACGTCGTCACCTTCTACGGCTTCGGGCCCTTCACCTTCGACGACGTCAGCCGTCTCGAGTTCAGTCGGTTCCTCGCTTGAAGGCTCGATCTTCGGCTTGGTTTCCAGGTCGGTGCTGATCGAGCCGACTTCGGCCTCGGCCGGCTCCGAGCCGCCATCGTCGTCGCTCTGATTGCTCAGGTAGATCGGAATTGCGATCACGACCAGCAGGATCAGGAAGACGCCGACAATCGTAAGTTTCTGCTTCGAGCTCTTGTCCATGTCCGCCATGTTATTCCGGCGCGGAAGCTGCCGTCACCCTCCCCGAACTTCGGGTCAGGTCAAGGCCTGATGTTCCAGCCCTCGGCGGGATCAACCTTGCCGTCGAGGAACTCGCCGAAGGTCCGGTGGAGGTCTTCGGGTCCCTCGCCAGTACGAATGGTCATCCACGACTTGCTCGAATCGATGAAGGCCTCCTGGTCGGCGGCGATCCGCCGGCGGAGTTCACCGGCTCCCCAGTCTTCGTTCCGCTTGGCGACACGGGTCGGCGCGAAGAAGAATCCTGGCGTCGGACCGGGCAGGGGGTCGGCATCTTCAGGAATCGCGAGTTCCTCCCAGTCGGCAGCACCGATGACGGTACTCGCGACCAGGTTCTCTCCGAAGTGGTTGTGAATACGGGTGCGCAGTTCGGCGCTGCCACCGAAGTCCAGGTAAAGGGTCGGCTCGGCCGGATCAAGATCGCCGAGTTCGTCGTAGGCGACCACTTCGTCATAGAAGCCGGTTCCTTCGACGAAGCCTTTGTTGCCGGTCGAAGTGAGCCCCACGAGGCTGATCGTTTCCGCGTGGTCACGCTTGACCATAAAGGCCAGGCTGAGCGCGGTCTTGCTTGATGCGCTGGAGCAGATGACACGGGTCGCCCCGGCAAACTTCTCCTCTTCGATCTCGTCGGCGAGCAGCCACGAAGTCAGGAAGAGCGGGCCAAAAAGGGCGATGTATGCCTCGCGCGATTCGCCTTCGCTGTCCTCGGGTGTGGTGTAGCCGTAGCGGTTGTAGACCGCCGGGAGCTGCGATCGGTGGGCGGCCCCGTCGACGAAGCCCGAGGAAGTGATGTCGGTGGGCTCGACCACGAAGTGCGTCGACATCGGCATGTATCCGTAGATGCGCTTGCCGACTGGAAGGTCGCCGTGCTCGGACCTGAGGACCTCGCAATAGCCCCAGGCAGGAACCCGACCGGTTGATTCATCACCGGAAGGAAAGAACTCCCAGTAATTCATCGCTTCGCCCATCGCGGCGTAGGTGACGTTGTTGGCGCTGATCGAGAAATTGTCGATCCCGAGAAGTACCTGTCCGGGGGCCAGATCGACCTCGTCTGCGGCAGGTACCGGCACGATCGTGCCCGCCCGGATGTCGTCTTTGCGAACTACGTAATCGTAAGCGGAAGATGTCATTGACCGAGCATATATCCGGCCGTGCCGGGCCGCTATGTCCGGGTGCTGCCGAAGGCCAGGCCCGACGGGTACCGGGCTGCCGGGTGCTGCCGGACCGCGTCCGGCCAAAGCGGACGGCCGAGACGGACCTGAAGGATCGAGGTCGAGAGCACAGCCTCACGGACCGGGTCCCAGCTGAAGCCGTAAAGATCCCGGATTTCTTCGGGCAGGAACCCAACGGAACTCAGCTTGATCGCTTCGGTCATCGGTGTCACAGCCACCTTCATCCAGCCGCGGAAAGGCGGGTTGAAGATGATTGATTTCGAGCGATCGCGGACGTCGTCGGAGATGTAGAGGCTTTCGTCGTTCATCCGGCCCTTCACGTAATCACGCATCTCCGGCTCGGTATCCGGGATGGTGCTCGAAGGCATGCCGAGGAGCATCCCGATCTGACGGTAGTCCGACCAGTAAGCCTCGCGCTCGCCGTCGTCGAGCGAACCGAAAAGCCGGTCCCAGTAGACCAAGGCCGAGTCGGCCAGGGTGGCGAGGGTCCAGAGCATCAGTTCGGGGTCGTCTGCCGCGTAAGCGGTGCCAGGGGCGATTGGTCCGTACTGCTCGTCCACGGTGCCACGGACCCGGGAATGCATGCTCTGGATCTGTGCTCCGGTGCTCGTCGCCAGGTCCTCGGAACCGAAATACATCCGGCTCATCCGTTCGTCAGTGCTGAGCAACCTCTTGCGGGGGTCGCTGAAGATCACCGAGTGGCGGTCGAACCCGACAACGGCGAGTGGGTCGCAGGACTGCATCAGGAGCGCCCGGATTCCCGAGAAGGCGATCAGCCGCTGACCGTGGAGCTTCCTGATCATGCTGCCTGCCGGGAAGAAGCCGTCGACTTCGGAAGCCTGTTCGTGGTCTCCCGAAGACAAGCCCGGAATCGGGAGCGAGCTGAGGATCTGGCGGGCAGGGTTCATGTCGTGCCACCGGCTGCGGCCAGTCCCGCACCGAGGGCCGAAGTCACCGCGTCAGCAGCCTTCCGGCCGGAAACGAGCGCTCCCTGAATCGATGGCGTTTCGCGGTGGTCGCCGCAGAGGTAGATACCGGAACCAAGTTGCAGCGGGTTGCCTTCCGGTTGGTGGCGTCCGGGGTCAAAGGCGGGCAGCGCCGCTTCGATCGTGTAGGTGCGCAGGTGGTTCCACTCCGCGACGGTCTCCTGGCCGAACCACTCGCCGAGTTCGTTGACCACCGCTTCGTGGAGGTCAACCCGGTCGGTTTCACTTCCGATGACGCTGACCGCAACCAGGGAACGTCCGTCGGGCGCGTATCCCGTGGCGACCGAGCTCGGAATGGCCAGCTCGTTGATCGGTCCGTCCTGGATCGGAGAGAGCACCAGCCAGGATCCCGCGATCTTGGTCTCGGGGGCATCGAAGTAAATGCATTTGGTGACCCTTCGGCCAGTCGGTTCGGGCAGGCCGCAGAGTTCGGAGGCTGATCTCTCGTCGGTAGCCACGACAACCGCCGAAGCTTCGATCCGGGAGCCGTCCCCGAGCACCACTGCTTTTTCTTCGATGCTCGCGACCGGAGTCCCCAGCCTGATCGATGCGGGATCGATCCGGTCGGCGAGCTGGCGGGCCAGCTCGCCCATCCCGCTTGCCGGAATGGCGGCGTCGCCGCTCGAGAAACACCGCATGAAGATTTCCATCAGTCGGCTTGAAGTCGTGAGGTCGGGGTCGATGAATACCCCGCCAAAGAAGGGCCGGAAGAAGTATTCGATCATCTCGGTCGTGAAGCCCCGCTGCTGCAGGGACTCGATCGAGGTCATCTCCGGCCGTCGGATGATCTCCTGGGGATCGGTTTCGAGAAGGTCCCGCTTCATCCGGAACAGGCGCCATTTATCGGCAATGGTCCCGGCTGGTGAAGCTGCCGAACCGATAGCGGAGCGAGGCATCCTCAGTGGATCCCCGAACCGGCTGAACGAACCGTTGACCCGGATCATCGCCCCGGGAACGAAGCTCCCCAGGTTCAGGGCTTCGTAGTCGAATGTCCTGATCGCTTCGGGGTAGTCCTTTAGAAGGACCTGGAATCCGCGATCGAGGCTGAAGCCGTCTACTTGGTCAGTCCGGGCACGGCCGCCGATTCCGTCAGAGGCTTCGAGGATCTCCGCCTTGATGCCGTGACTCTCCAACTCGGACGCGCACTTCAGCCCGGCCAGGCCGGCACCAACGACCAGGACCGGCGGACCGACCTCGCTCATTTTGCTTCGTCGGCCTTAAGGGTCTTACGCAGACCTTCAGCCGCGTGACCACCGACCCGCTTGAAGATGAGTGCGAGGACGGGATCGAGGACCTTGGCCAGGCCTTTCGGCACAATGTTCGCGTCGTAGTTGACCTCAGTTCCGGTTGCTGAGGGCGTAAAGGTCATCGTGTCGGCGATGTCTGTGGTGCTGTTGCCGCTGGTCAGTCTGACCCGGTTCGGACGGTCGATCTCGACCGTCTCGTAAGTGAGTTCCATTTCACGGCCACCGAACTTCGTGACCACCTTGTACTTGGCTCCGACGGTGAAAGGATCACCGCTGGTCAGCTTGGATGAAACCGTGTTCGAATCCCATTCGGTCGTATTCGTGAAGTCCGCCAGATAGCTGAAGGCCTCGTCGGGGCTCAGCGGACTCTTGATGGTGACGTTGTAGTTCGCCATGCCTCAGTGGTCCGTGTCTGCGCGTTCGCTCGAATACTCGTGGTCGGCTTCCCCGAAAGTGGCATCCGCGCGCTCGGCTTCGACCTTGCCGGCGTCGTACTTGGGGTTCCTGCCCCGGTCGAAGTTCTCGGCCTGCTCACGAAGGGCCTTCTCGGACAATTCGAATCCTTCGGCCTGTCCACCACCTGCTTCATCGACGGGACGTTCGGCCTCACGCTTGTCCTTTTCTCTGTTGTGCTTGAAGGGCATGTCTTAACCTGTCTCTTATACACAT
>JBPPMT010000047.1:0-2840 GCA_051306195.1 Solirubrobacterales bacterium | reverse complement strand
GCGATCGACGGATCCCCCGAAGCAGCCACCCGGCGGGTAGCCGACGCGCTTGGTGGATTCGCCTTCGAGCTTTCCTCCGAATACCCGACCTGGAGGGCGCGGGATCGTGAAGGGACCTGGCAGGTCGACTTCGCCGCGCTTCGTGAAGGATCGATCGAATCCGACCTAGCCCTGCGTGACTTCACGGTCGGAGCGGTGGCGGTGGACCTCGAAACCGGCGCCGGCTTCGACCCTTACGACGGACTGGGAGACCTCGAAGTCGGAATCATCCGGGCGGTCGGATCGGCAACTTTCAGCAACGACCCGCTCAGGCTGATGCGGGCGGCCCGGCTGGTCGCCCAGTTTGGCTGGCGGATCGACCCCGCAACTGTGACCCTCGGCCTCGATACGGCTCCGTACGCAGCCGAGCCGGCCGGGGAGCGGATCCTCGCCGAGCTCTGCCAGCTGATGGCGGCCGATGACCCGGTGGCCGGGCTGAATGCGATGGACGAACTGGGGCTCTTCCAGTCGGTGCTGCCGGAGGTGGGTGCCCTGCAGGGCGTGGAACAGGGACCGAACCACCATCGCGACGTCTACGGACACACGATCGAAGTACTCGAAGGGGTCCTCCGGATCGAATCGGATCTCGGGAGCTTTGTCGGCGACAGCGCCGACGAGGTCCGTGAACTGCTGAACGAAGACCTCGCTGATGGCGTCTCGCGCTCGACAGGGCTGCGGCTCGGGGCGCTTCTCCACGACTCCGCCAAGCCGCAGACGAAAAAAGACGAGAACGGCTTCATCAGCTTCCGTGGGCACGACCGCCAGGGGGCGGATCTGATCACCGGGATATTTAAACGGCTGAAGGCCAGTAATCGCCTGACTTCTTACGTCGCAGACCTCGCGAGGCACCACCTCATCCTCGGTTTCATGGTGCCGCAGCGGCCGCTCGAGAAGGGCCAGGTCTTCCACTACCTGAAGCACACCGATCCGGTGAGCATCGACGTCACCCTGCTGACCGTGGCCGACCGGCTGGGGGCCCGGGGAACTGGCAGTGTGGCCAGCGAAGAGATGGTGACCGGCCACCTGGAACTGGCTTCAGAGATGGTCGCCGATGGGCTCGAGTGGCGCCGAACGGGCCCTCCGGCTCCGTTCCTGCCGGGAAACGAGTTGGCCAGCGAACTTGGGATCGAGCCGGGTCCGGAACTCGGCGATGTGATCGACGCCCTGGCGGAAGCTCAATATGCCGGGGAGGTCAATTCTGCAAGCGAAGCTGTGGAGTTCGCCCGTCGCTTCCTCGGCTGACAAGGCCTAGTACGCTCCTCGTCGCATGGCTAAAGAAGAAAAAATCGAGATGGAGGGCGAAATCACCGAAGCCCTCCCGAATACGATGTTCCGCGTCAAGCTCGACAACGACCACGAGGTGCTCGGGCACATCTCCGGCAAGATGCGCCGCCACTACATCCGCATCCTGCCTGGCGATCGGGTCAAGATCGAACTTTCGCCGTACGACCTCACCCGCGGCCGGATCACTTACCGCTACAAGTAGGCCAATAAAGGACCAGGGCGCAACCAATGGGCCGCCGGAGTGTTCTGGACAGAGATGCTTAACCTCAAGCTAACACTTTCTGAACATTTTTCTGCGACTTTCCTAAAGGTCGTGGTCCCCGCATTCCTGCTTGCGATGGCAGCTTTCATGCCGTTCTTCGTGGCCGCCGACAGCGCGTCGGCCGCTTCCGGCCAGCGCATCACGCTCGGCAAGACTTCGAAGAAGCTCGAGCCGAACTGTGGCAAGAAGGAGAACGACCGTCTCTGCGTAGCCGAAGGCCGGGTCACCGGGTACCAGGTTTTCGCCAAGGGCTCGAACCAGAAGCGCAGCTTCAACGTGCCTTTCAAGGGCAAGATCGTCTCCTGGTCGATCTCCCTCGCGAATCCGACCCGCAAGACGACCGCTGCCACGGGCGATGCCCAGCTGCCTTTCTTCAACCTCTACTTCGGCTCACCGTCCCAGGCCCGAATTTCCGTCCTCCGTCAGGTGCAGAAGCGCAAGAAGGGTCCGCCCCGTTACAAGATGGTGCGACAGAGTCCGACCCAGACCCTGAATCCGTACTTCGGCTCCACGGTCCATTTCGCTTTGACTAACCCGCTCAACGTGATCAAGGATCAGGTTGTCGCGTTGACGATTCCGACCTGGGCACCCGCTTACTGGCGTCCCCGTGCCTGTGACCCGTCGGAGTTCGGTGGCCTAATCGATGAAAACGCCTGCGCCGATTACGGTGAGGAATTCACCTGGCGCGGCAGCCGCGGACCCAACAAATGCCTGCTCGGCGGCGACACCGTGGAAGAGACCCACAAGAGCGTCGATGGCAGTCACCCGCAGCAGAAGGTCAATTCGATCAAGCGGTACGCCTGTTACTACAAGGCGAGTCGCCTGCTCTACACGGCGACCATCGTCGGCAAGTAAAGCTTCGTAGTCCCTGGTTTGCGGTTCAGCTGAGCGGCAGTCCGCAGAACTCGCAAGTGGCGAGGTCGCGGGCGGTGAGCTGCTCGCATCGGCGGCAGACCCTGAGGTTCACCGGAGTGCGCGGAAGACGTGAAGCCGAAGGCGTGAGCGGCAGCACCTGGGCCACCGGCTCGAGCTCTTCACCGGTCTCGGCGTCGCGGTAAACGACGTCCTTTTCGGCCGGCGCGAATCCTTCGCGGCCAGAGACCGGGGCACGAAGTCTGTACATCTGCTCAACCTTTACGTCGTCCATACTGGGAGAATATCCGGAAATGAAGATCCTGATATTTCACGGCTACCTCCTGCGCGGCACCGGCAGCAACATTTACAACGCGAATCTGGCGATAGCGCTGGCCGAACT